>DASYLH010000066.1:0-112586 GCA_036009645.1 Conexibacter sp. | reverse complement strand
CCGAGAGAGCAGGAGGAGATCTTCGATCGCATCTTCAACGGTCTCAGACTCGGACCTGGGGCTAACACAGTGCGTCGGCGAGGCCGGTACTGACGATGCCGGCAAGATTTGACCGCCGTCGCTCGACAGTCGTCGCCTTCGGAATTGCTCGGAACGCTCGACTGGCGCTGCGTCGAAGTCGACGAGGTAGCCGACGCGGTCCCCGACCTCATGCGCAATTACGGCCTGCAGTCCTACGACGCCGTGCACGTAGCGACGCTGCTGGCGAGCGGGGTGAGGGACCTCGTCTCGCGCGATGCCGGCTTCGCGGTGCTGCTGCCGGAGGATGCGACACTGCACACGACGAGACGGCGGCTCGGGCGAACGCGGGCTCGGCGGCGGGACGCCTGCAGCATTTGAGACGCCGGGTGCCGGGGTGCCGCTCGCTCAGCCGCCCAGCTCCGGCGGGAGCGCTCCCGGTCCGTCCGGATAGAGGTCGGCGAGCTGCTCGGGCGTCATCTCGAGCGTGCTCGACACGGACTCGCGCGGGGTGCCGACGACCAGCCACAGGGCGTCGGTGTCGGTGTCGTTGAATGGCTGGCGGACGGTGCGCGGCTCGACCAGCACCGCGGACAGTTGCGCGAGCGTCAGCAGCTCGTCCGCGACGCGCATCCGACCGGTGCCTTCGAGCACGACGTAGAGCTCGGTCTGCGAGACGTGGCGGTGGCGCGTGATCGTCTGCCCGGGCGCGAGGCGCCACAACCGTGCGCCGAGCGTCTCGGCCTCCAGCTGCGCGCCGAGGTCGGTGTTGAGCACGCCGGTCGCGTTCGACGGACGCCAGAAGGCGTCCGCCGCAGCCACGACCCGATAGCCCGACCTGGCAGTCACGCCCGTTCGCCGGCCGGCTCCGGCGCCGCCTGCCGCGCCTGAGTGGCGCTCAGCACCAACAGACCGAGGAAGCGGTCGAGCTCGCCGGGGGAGATGGCGACGAGGGGGAGGTCGCCCTGGATCCAGACCTCGCCGTCGCGCGTGTGGGCGAAGCGCATGAACGGGATCTGGCGATTCCACCGCAGCAGGTCGTGCGGCTCGATTCGGTCCGCCTCGATCACCTGCGCCTGCGCGCGCAGCACGCCGTCGCGGATCGCCACGCCGACGTGCAGCGGCCAGCCCGCTGCGTCGACGGTGATGCCCCACTCGGCAAAGGCGACTTGGCGCGTCTCGCCTTCCAGATCGGCGATGTACGCCTCGACGACGGTGCGGGGATCTCCTGACACGGAGGGGACACGATACGCGTCGTTCCTGCAACGAGACTGCACCGGTGCTGCAACGAAATGGTCAACGGCCTCAGGAGGGTGGTGCTAAGCTCATCGCACAGCTTTCGCGTCGGGCCTCGCCCGGCGGCAGTACCGAAAGTGGGCGCTCGCCCACTTTTTTTGTTGAGATGACCCATTCCCCCAAGCCCACCGTGCAAGCCGAGATCGAAGCCCAGCTCGCGACCGCCGAGCCGGACGTCGAGGTTGTGCTGGCCGAGGTCGCCGGCGACACCGTGCGGCTGTACGTCGACCATCCGGACGGCGTCACCCTCGCGCTCTGCGAGCGCGTCACGCACGCGCTCGCGCCGCTGCGCGAGCGCTACGCCCTCGAGGTGTCATCGCCCGGAACCGACCGGCCGCTGACCAAGCCTCAGCACTTCCACCGCTTCCTCGGTCGCCGCGCCCGCGTCCGCACGCGCGACGCACGCGACGGCCACACGTCCTTCACCGGCGAGCTCGTCGGCGCGACCGACGCGGAGGTGACGATCGCCGTCGATGACGGCGTCGTCGCAATCCCGTACAGCGCCATCGCCCGATCCAACCTCGTCCCAGGAGAGTAAGCCGCATGTCGAAAGAGATCCTGGATGCCGTCAGAGCCCTTGCCGCCGAGAAGAACATCTCGAGCGAGAAGCTCATGGTCGCGCTCGAGGACGCCCTGCTGTCGGCGTACAAGAAGACCCCGGGTGCCGCGCCCTACGCGCAGGTCGAGATGGACCGCGACCTCGGCGACTTCACCGTCTGGCAGCTCAACATCCCTGAGGAGCTCGAGGCGCAGCTGCTGAAGGAGCAAGAGGAGGAGCAGGCCGCCGAGGCGGAAGCCGCCGAAGACGGTCAGGGCCCGCTCGCGAACGTCGACCCGGAGACGGGCGAAGTGCGCGAGGAGGTGGCCCCCGAGCTCGACCTCGAGAAGCTGAAGGAGTACGAGGACCAGATCGAGCGCGTCGACGTGACGCCCGAGGACTTCGGTCGCATCGCCGCACAGACCGCGAAGCAGGTGATCCTCCAGCGGATCCGTGAAGCCGAGCGGGACATGATGTTCGAGGAGTACCGCGACCGCGTCGGCGAGCTGATCACTGGCATCGTCCAGCAGTCCGACTCGCGCTACACGCTCGTGCAGCTGCGCGAGCGCGTCGAGGCGCTGCTGCCGAAGTCCGAGCAGGTCGATGGCGAGCGCTACGACCACTCGCAGCGCATCAAGGCGGTCATCAAGGACGTCTCGGCCTCGACCAAGGGCCCGAGCATCATCGTCAGCCGCCGTGATCCGGAGCTGATCAAGTCGCTGTTCGAGCTTGAGGTCCCGGAGATCGCCGACGGCCTCGTCGAGATCACGAACGTCGCGCGCGAGCCCGGCTATCGCTCGAAGATCGCGGTCGTCTCGCACGCCGACGGGGTCGACCCGGTCGGCGCCTGCGTCGGCCCGCGTGGCTCGCGCGTGCGGATGGTCGTCTCCGAGCTGCGCGGCGAGAAGATCGACATCATCCCCTACAACGAAGAGCCCGCCCGCTTCGTCGCGAAGGCGCTCTCGCCCGCGCGCGTGCGCGAGGTGCTCGTCGACGACGAGGCCAAGCAGGCGACGGTGATCGTCCCCGACGACCAGCTGTCGCTGGCGATCGGTCGCGAAGGCCAGAACGCGCGCCTCGCCGCGCGCCTGACCGGCTGGCGGATCGACATCCGCTCGGAGACCGAGTTCGCGCAGGAGGAGGCCGAGCACGGCTACGAGGAGGAAGACGCCGTGCAGGGCCGCTGCGCCGCGATCCTCTCCAACGGCCGCCGCTGCCCGAACGCCGCGCTGCCGAACTCGCGCTACTGCGGGCTCGACGCGCACCAGGCGCTCAACGCCATCGAGGGCGATGAAGTCGCCGCGCTCGACGGAGGCGGGTCGGAGAACGGCGCCTCGGCCGACGACACCACGGAGGCGCCTGCAGACGGGCCCGAGATTGCCGTCGAGGAATCGGCCACCGGCGAGGCCGTGGCCGAGGAGCCGGTCGCGACCGAGGTCGAGGTGAGCGGGGAGCCGACCGACGATGGCGCCAGCGCCGCCAAGGCTCCGAGCGAGACCGAAGTCGCCGTCGCAGAGCAGCCTGCGGGCGACGACGACGCCGGCGAGGACGCGGCCTCATAGGCGGCGAGCCGCAACGGCGCTGCGTCGGCTGCGGCCGAACGGCGCCGAAGCCCGCACTGCTGCGCTGGATCGCCCGCGACGAGGCCGTCGTCGCGGACCCGGCCGCCCGTCTACCGGGCCGTGGGGCCTACACCTGCCGCACGCGCGACTGCTTCGAGCGGGCCGCGCGCCGCGGCGGCTTCAACCGCGCGTTCCGACGCGCGGTAACCGCGCCGCTCAGCGGCGAGAACGTACACTTGGACGAGACATGAGCAAGAAGCGCGTCAACGACATCGCGAAAGAGCAGAGAATGTCCGTCAAGGACCTCCTGCTCAAGCTGCAGGCTGCTGGCATCGATGCCGCGGCTCCCTCCGCGACGGTCGACGAGGCCCTCGCACTGAGAGCGCTCGGCCACAACGGCGCCGGTGCAGAGGCCGCCTCCAGAGAGAAGGCGGACGCAGCCGGCGACGGCGGCCCGAGACAGCGTCCGACCCGCGACTCGCTCCAGGGCGAGCGCGCTCCCGGCGCGGCCGGCGGGCGCCGCCGCGTCGTGATCGACTCCCAGGCCTCGCGCCGCGCACCGGGTGGAGGCGGCCCGGGCGGCGGTCCCAACCAGCCGCCGCGCCGCCAGCGCCGCGGGCGCCGCCGTCGCGGCACCTACGAGGAGCCGGCTCCGCTCGAGACACGCCAGCCGAGCGGTCCCGCGCACGTGCGCGTGAACTCGGGCTCGACCGTCAAGGACATCGCGGAGTACTTCGACGTCCCGGTCCCCGAGATCATCAAGAGACTGATGGCGCTGGGCGAGATGGCGACGCTCACGCAGACGCTGTCCGACGAGGCGATCGAGCTGCTCGCGACCGAGTTCGGCAAGACTGCCGAGATCGTCCATGCGGCCGACGACGTCGACGCCGAGCCGGTCTTCGAGGATGCCGACGACTCGCTCGTCGAGCGCCCGCCGGTCGTCACGATCATGGGCCACGTCGACCACGGCAAGACGTCGCTGCTCGACGCCATCCGCGACACCGAGGTGACCGCCGGCGAGGCCGGCGGCATCACGCAGCACATCGGCGCCTACCAGGTGCACCACGGCGACAGAGTCGTGACGTTCCTCGACACGCCGGGCCATGAGGCGTTCACCGCGATGCGCGCCCGCGGCGCCAAGGTCACGGACATCGCCGTGATCGTCGTCGCCGCCGACGACGGCGTGAAGCCGCAGACGCAGGAGGCGGTCGACCACGCGAAGGCCGCGGAGGTTCCGATCCTGGTCGCCGTGAACAAGATCGACAAGGAGGGCGCGCAGCCCGACCGCGTCCGCACCGAGATGACGCAGCTCGGCCTGCAGCCGGTCGAGTGGGGCGGCGAGGTCGAGTTCGTCGACGTCTCGGCGAAGACGAAGGAGGGCCTCGACAACCTGCTCGACACGATCCTCGTCATGTCCGAGGTCGAGGAGCTGAAGGCCAACAAGGACACCGACGCGTCCGGGGCGATCGTCGAGTCGAAGCTCGACCCGGGCCGCGGCGCCGTCGTGACCGTGCTGATTCAGCGCGGCACGCTGCACGTCGGCGACGCGCTGTTCGCCGGCCCGCACTGGGGCAAGGTCCGCGCGATGAACGACTTCCTCGGCAACCGCGTGAAGAAGGCGGAGCCGGGCGAGCCGGTCGAGATCCTCGGCTTCGACTCCGTCCCCGAGGCGGGCGAGTTCGTGCGCGTCGTCGAGAACGACCGCAAGGCGCGCCAGCTCGCCGGGGAACGGGCGAACCGCCTCAAGACCGAGCAGCTCGCACGCCGCTCCGGCAAGCGCATCACGCTCGAGGACATCTTCAAGAGCGAGCTGCAGGACCTCAACCTCGTGCTCAAGGCCGACGTGGCCGGCTCGCTCGAGGCGATCGAGGACGAGATCGCGAAGCTGCCACAGTCGGAGATCTCGGTCAACGTGATCCACCGCGGCGTCGGCGGCGTGAACGAGTCCGACGTGATGCTTGCAGCGGCGTCGAACGCGGTTGTGCTCGCATTCAACGTGCGGCCCGTCGGCGACGCACGCCAGGTCGCCGATCGCGAGGGCGTCGAGATCCGCTCCTACGCGGTCATCTACCGCGCGATCGACGAGCTGCGCGCCGCGATGGAGGGCATGCTCGAGCCCGAGGAGGTCGAGGATCAGACCGCGACCGTCGAGGTGCGCCAGATCTTCCGCGCCTCCAGAATCGGCACGATCGCCGGCTCCTACGTCACCGACGGCAGAATCGTGCGCGGCGCCAGAGTCCGCCTCGTGCGCGAGGGAACGGTCGTCTGGGACGGCGAGATCCAGAGCCTGCGCCGCTTCAACGAGGACGCGAGAGAGGTCGCGTCCGGCTTCGAGTGCGGCATCGTGCTGAGAGACTTCGCCGACGTGAAGGAGGGCGACGTGCTCGAGGCGTACGCGACGCGAAAGGTCGAGCGCGAGCTCGCCTGAGCGGGATGTCGGAGGCGGGCGGCTTCGTTGCCGTGCTCGTGATCGACGTACACTTCCCCGACGCCGCGAGCCTGAAGGGCAAGCGCAAGGAGCTGTCGTCGCTGAAGGCGCAGCTCCAGACGCGGCTCGGGCTTGCCGTTGCGGAGACCGGACATCAAGACCTGTGGCAGCGCAGCACATTGACGGCCTCGCTCGTGAGCGGCGATCTGCCGACGCTCACGACCGCTGCGGAGCGAGTCGAGCGCTGGCTCGAGGAGCGACTCCCGCAGGGGGTGCGCGTCGAGCGGATCGTGGTGTCCGTGGAGGATCTGCGCGGATGATCGAGTTTCGGCCTTCGCTCGTCGCACGTGGCCGGTCCGCGCGCGTTGTCTCACTAATAAAGAAGTGGGCATGCGCCAATCCGATGCGAGGACTAGGATGAGCGGCAGTCGCATGCGTCGTGTCGATGAGGCGGTTCGGGCCGTTCTCAGCGACGTCATCACCCAAGAGCTCAAGGACCCGCGGGTCGGGTTCGTCACCGTGACTGCCGTCAAGACAAGCCCTGATCTGCGCCACGCTCGCGTGTATGTGAGCGTCCTCGGCGACGAGGAGACGCGCGCCGACAGCCTGCTCGGGCTCAACTCCGCGCACGGATTCCTGCAGAAGCGGGTCGCATCCGAGCTGCGACTCAAGCACACGCCGACGATCGACTTCGCCTACGACGACACGATCGACCACGGGATGCGCATAACCGAGCTGCTCGACGAGCACGAGCCGGCGGCCAGCAGCGACGACGACGAGGACACGCCGTGACCGTCACCGAACGCGGCAAGCGCGCGACGCGCGCGGAGGTGCTCGCCGAGCTGCAGGGCGCCGAGCGCTTCCTGCTCGTGACGCATGAGCACCCGGACGGCGACGCACTCGGCTCGCTGCTCGCGATGCACGAGATCCTGCGCGCGCTCGGCAAGGACTCGACGATGTTCATGGCAGCCGACGAGTTCCCGCTGCCGTACGAGTACCGCTTCTTCGATTTCGATGGGCTCGTGAGCGTGCCGCCGGCGGACGTCGTCGAGCGCGCGGTCGTCTTCCTCGACTGCGGCAACATCGATCGCAACCCGGCCGACGCGCTCGACGTCGAAGACGCGCACATCGTCAACCTCGACCATCACCACGACAACACGCACTTCGGCACGGTGAACCACGTCGTCCCCGAGGCCTCCTGCACGGCGGAGATCGTGTGGGACCTGATGCACGGCCTCGGCGTCACGCCGACCGTGAAGATCGCCGAGGCGCTCTATGTCGGCCTCATCACCGACACCGGCAAGTTCATGTACGAGAACACCGGCACGCGGGCGCACCTGATGGCAGCGGAGCTGATCGAAGCGGGCGTCGACGTCCACGACGTCTACCACCGCATCTACGAGGGCGTGCCGTACGCGAAGGTCGCGCTGCTCGCGTGCGCGCTCGGGCAGATCGAGCGCCACGACGACGGGCGGCTCACGCTCACCCGCCTCAGCCGCGATGACTTCGCGGCCGCCGGTGCTGAAGAGAACTTCTCCGAGGGCGTTGTCGACCATCTGCGCGCGATCGAGGGCACCGCGGTCGCGGCGCTCGTGCGCGACCGCCTCGGCGCTCCCGATCCCGCCCAGCGCAAGGTGTCGCTGCGGGCGAGCGACGACCGCGTCGACGTGTCCGCGATCGCCCGCGCGCAGGGCGGCGGCGGCCACCGCCAGGCTGCCGGCTTCTCGACGACGCTGCCGTGGGACGAGCTCGTCGCGTTCCTGCGCGAGCAGGTCGCTGCGCAGCTCGCGTAGCGCTCCGCTCGTACCGTTCCGCCCACGCGGCACGTTGGTCGGTCGGCTGGGGAGGGGAGCAGGTTGAGCGTTCGGTCCCCCGGGAGCGGGTGGGATCCCCGCTGTGTCATGGACCGGAAGCAAGTCTGGCCATTTGTGCGTCTCCTGAGGGCATAGATGACCAGACCGTGGAGGAGCCCGTGCCGGCGACGCCCGGCCTCCGTCGCGTCCCCCTCGATGCCTGCAGCGCACGCCCCAACCGACAGGGCCGCCGGAACGGAGCGCAGCGAGTAGCCTCGCGCCGCATGGACGGCGTCATCCTCTTCGACAAGCCGCCGGGCGTCACCTCGCACGACGTGGTGGCCCAAACCCGGCGGCGGCTCGGCAAGGGCACAAAGGTCGGCCACGCTGGCACGCTCGACCCGTTCGCCACGGGTCTGCTGCTCGTGCTCGTCGGTCGCGCGACGCGCGCGCAGCGCTTCCTGATGGCACTTCCGAAGTCGTACGCGACGGTCGCGCGGTTCGGCGCGACGTCCACCACCGGCGACCGCGACGGCGAGATCGTCGAGACGGGCCGCGTGCCCGACGGCGATCTGCCGCTGCCGACCGGCGTCATCAGGCAACGCCCGCCCGCGTACTCGGCCGTCAAGGTCGCGGGCGTGCGCGCCTACAAGCGAGCACGCCGGGGGGAGGAGGTCGAGCTGCAGGAGCGTGAGGTGACCGTCTACGCGTTCGACGAGCTCGCGCGCGACGGCGCCCGCCGCACGTTCGCGATCCGCTGCTCGTCCGGCACCTACGTGCGCTCACTCGTCGCCGATCTCGGCGACGCGTACTGCGAGGAGCTGCGCCGCACGGCGATCGGGCAGTTCGAGGTCGCCGACGCCGATCCCCAGCGGATCGTCCCACTCAACGACGCGATCTCGTTCCTGCCGGAGCTGGTGCTCACGGGTGACGACGCCCGCCGCGCGGCGCACGGCGTCGCCGTCGCCGACCCAGCGGTCGCCGAACGGGCGGTCGGCGCGGCGGTGCGTCTCATCGACGCCGACGGGTTGATCGCGCTCGCGGAGCCCCGGACGGCGCCTGATGGCGAGGCGCTGCTGAAGCCCGTCGTCGGCCTGCGCGGCTGACAGATACGCTTCCGCGCCATGCGGATCACCCTCCTGCCGGATGTCGAGCAGCGCCCGCGGCGCGTGGCCGTCGGCGAGTTCGACGGCGTCCATCTCGGCCATCGCGCCGTCATCCAGGGCAACGACACCGTGCTCACGTTCGAGCCGCACCCGCTCGCCGTGATCAAGCCGGAGGCAGCCCCGAAGCTGCTGACCACGCTTGAGCGCAAAGCAGAGCTCCTCGCCGGGCTCGGCGTGGAGGAGCTCGTTGTGATCCCGTTCGACGCGGCATTCGCGCAGCGCAGCGCGAAGGACTTCATCGAGCACGTGCTCGTCGAGATGCTGCAGGCGACGCACGTGTCGGTAGGGGAGAACTTCCGCTTCGGGCACCGCGCGAGCGGCGACACCGCGCTGCTGCGCGCCGAGGACCGCTTCGAGACGCGCGTCGTGCCACTGGTAGAAGCGCACGGCGAGGTCGTCTCGTCCTCGCACATCCGCGGCCTCGTGCTGGCCGGCGAGGTGGACCTCGCCGAGCGCTTCCTGGGCGCGCCGTTCACGATGGAGGGCGAGGTCGTCTCGGGCGATAGACGCGGACGCGAGCTGGGCTTTCCGACCGCGAACCTCGTGCCCGATCCAGCCTTGATCCAGCCCGGCCACGGCATCTATGCCGCTCGCGCCTCCTTCGGCGAGGAGACGCGCGTCGCCGCGGTCAACGTGGGGGTGCGCCCGACCTTCAAGACAGATCTCGTCGTGCTCGTCGAGGCGTTCCTGCTCGACTGGCAAGGCGACCTCTACGGCCACCAGTTGAAGCTCGAGTACGTCGCGCGGCTGCGTGGCGAGCGGCGCTTTGACTCAGTCGATGCCCTGATCGAGCAGATGCACGCCGACGTCGCGGCAACCCGCGATATCTGCGGGGCCTGAGGCGCCCGCGCAGCCGGCGTTCTGCTACGGTTCCCCGCCGATGAGCACCCTTACGAGCGAGCGCAAGCAGGAGCTGGTCTCCAAGTTTGGCAAGGGCGATGCGGACACCGGTTCGGCCGAGGTCCAGATCGCCATGCTGACCGAGCGGATCAACGACCTGACGGAGCATCTGCGCACCCACAAGAAGGACCACCATTCACGCCGCGGCCTGCTCATGCTTGTCGGCCGGCGTCGCCGCTTCCTGAACTACCTGGAGCGCAAGGACCTCGAGGGGTACCGCGCGCTCATCAGAGAGCTCGGCCTGCGCAAGTGAGCATCGTCGAGCCCGGGACACCGGCGCCCGACTTCAAGCTCCGCCGCGAGGACTACAGACGTTTTACAAACGAGGACCTCGTCGGTCAGACGGCGGTCCTCGTCTTCTATCCGCACGCGTTCAGTCCGGTCTGCACCGACCAGCTCAACCTCTACGAGGAGGTGCTGGACCAGTTCGCCGCGCAGGGCGCGACGCTCTACGGCGTCTCGTGCGACTCGGTGTGGGCGCAGAGAGCGTTCAAGGAGAAGCTCGGCGTCACGATCGAGCAACTGTCCGACTTCGAGCCGAAGGGCGCGACGTGCAGAGCGTTCGGCGTCTACCACGAGAAGGGCGGCATGCCGCAGCGCGCGCTCGTGATGATCGGCCCCGACGGCGTTGTGCAGTGGAGCTGGGAGGGCGAGCATCCCGGCGTGCTGCCCGGCGCGAACCTGATCTTCGACGCGCTCGCCGCGCGCTGAGCGCGAGCGGTCGCCGGTGAGCGGCCTCGGCAGCGCACCGCTCCCGCCGGTCGGCGAGGACGATCATCTGCTCGGTCCGCCCGGAGAGGTCGCGATCGTCGTCTACGCGGACTACGAGTGCCCCTACTGCGCCGTCCTGCACGAGCGGCTGCTCGCCGGCCGGGCACGCTGGGCGTTCCGTCACTTTCCTGTCAGATCGAAGCACCCGCGTGCCTGGGCGGCCGCGTGCGCGGCCGAGGCGGCCGCACTGCAGGGCGCCTTCGAGCCGATGCACCTGTCGCTGTTCGGCGACCAGGCGCGGCTCGAGGATCCGCACCTGTGGGAGCGCGCCGAGCGGCTCGACCTCGACCTCGCCCGCTTCGACGCCGACCGTCGGTCGGAGGCAGTCGTCGCACGCGTGCGCCGCGACTTCGAGACCGGCATCCGTGCGGGCGTCGTGACGACGCCGACCGCGTTCGTCGACGGGGTGGCGCGCAGCGGTCCCGACGCGCTCGGCTGAGCGCCAATTGCGCGCGCATGCAGGGAGTCCGGATGCAGTTCGTGGGTGGATCGCTACGATTGACGGGTTCGGATACCGAAAAGACTCGAGCTGCACTCCGCCGACCGACGGGCGGAGCTCAAAAGGAGTACGTATATGTCTGACGCCGTTACGCGCGTCGCCGTGGAGATCGCGGGCAAGGAGATCTCCTTCGAAACCGGCAAGATGGCCAAGCAGGCCTCCGGTTCAGTTGTCGTTCAGGCCGGGGAGACAATGGTCCTCGGCACCGCCACCGCGGGCAATCTCCGCGACGTGGACTTCCTTCCGCTCACCGTCGACATCGAGGAGCGGATGTACGCCGCGGGCAAGATCCCCGGCTCGTTCTTCAAGCGCGAGGGCCGCGCCGGCGAGAAGGGCACGCTGACCGCGCGCCTGATCGACCGGCCGATCCGTCCGCTGTTCCCGAAGGGCTGGCGGTACGAGACGCAGCTCGTCTCGATCCCGCTCTCGGTCGACCACGTGAACCCGTACGACATCCTCGCGATGAACGGCGCCTCCGCCGCGCTGATGGTGTCGGACATCCCGTTCCCGACCCCGGTCGGCGCCGTCCGCATCGGCAAGATCGACGGCAACTTCGTCGTCAATCCCGACGAGGAGGACCTGCTCGAGAACACCGACCTCGATCTGATCGTGGCCGGGACCGAGGAGGCCATCCTGATGGTCGAGGCGGGCGCCAACGAGATCCCCGAGGCGGAGATCCTCGACGCGCTCGACATCGCGCACGACGCGATCAAGAAGCTCTGCAAGGTCCAGTGGGAGCTGCAGAGAAAGGCCGGCAAGGCCAAGAAGGACGTCGTCGTCCCGCAGGTCGACGAGAAGCTCTACAGAGCGATCCAGAGATCGCACGGCAGAAAGCTCGACAGAGCGACGTCCGTGCAGGACAAGCTCGATCGCCAGGACGCGACCAAGGCCGTCGAGGCGGAGGTGCTCGAGAAGCACGCGCCCGACGCCGAGGATGCGCTGACGCGCATGGAGGTCCAGCGCGCGTTCGACAAGCTCGAGAAGACGCTCGTGCGCGAGCGCATCGCGATCAAGAAGGTCCGTCCCGACGGCCGCAGAGCCGACGAGATCCGTCCGATCTCGATCGACGTCTCGGTCGCTCCGCGCACGCACGGCTCCGCGCTCTTCACGCGCGGCCAGACGCAGGCGTTCAGCGTCGCGGCGCTCGGCACCACCCGCGAGGAGATGCGGCTCGACACGCTCGGTCTCGAGACGTCGAAGCGCTACTTCCACCACTACAACTTCCCGCCGTTCTCGGTCGGGGAGGCGGGCTTCATGCGCGGCCCCAAGCGCCGCGACATCGGCCACGGTGCGCTCGCCGAGCGCGCGCTGGTCCCGATGATCCCGTCGCAGGAGGAGTTCCCCTACGTCATCCGCGTCGTCTCGGACATTTTCGAGTCGAACGGGTCGTCGTCGATGGCCTCCGTCTGTGGCTCGTCGCTCTCGCTGATGGACGCGGGCGTGCCGATCAAGCGGCCGGTCGCGGGCATCGCGAGGGGCCTCAACAAGGAGGGCGATGACTACATCGTCCTGTCCGACATCGCCGGCGTGGAGGACCACCTCGGCGACATGGACTTCAAGGTCGCCGGCACGGAGAACGGCATCACCGCGCTCCAGATGGACATCAAGATCACGGGCGTCTCGTTCGACATCCTGCGCGACGCGCTCTCGCAGGCGAAGGAGGGCCGCACGTTCATCCTCGGCAAGATGGCCGAGGCGATCACCGAGCCGCGCGAGGAGCTGTCGAAGTGGGCCCCGCGCATCTCCACGGTCCAGATCGACCCGGAGAAGATCGGCCTGCTGATCGGCAAGGGCGGCGAGACGATCCGCGGCCTGTGCGAGGAGTTCGAGTCGCAGATCGACGTCAACGATGAGGGCCAGGTCCTCATCTACGCGCAGAACGGTGAGCTGGGCGACGCCCTGGCCGACCGCATCCGCTCGATGACGAAGGAGGTCGAGATCGGCGACTCGTTCGCCGGCAAGGTCGTCAAGACGACGACCTTCGGCGCCTTCGTGGAGCTCGCGAAGGGCACCGACGGCCTGCTGCACATCTCGAACATCTCGCCCGGCAGACGCGTCGACACCGTTGAGGAGGTCCTCAACAGAGGCGACGAGATCCAGGTGCGCGTGGTCGAGGTCGACCGCGAGCGCGGCCGCATCGGCCTGCGCCTCGCCGACGACCCGGACGTCGCGGGCAAGACGGTCGAGGAGCTCGCGGCCGTCGGCAGCGGCGGCGGCGACCGTCCGCCGCGCAGCGGTGGCAGCGACCGCGGTGACCGCGGCCCCCGTGGCCGCGGGCGCAGCGGCGGCGACCGCAACGGCCGCAGCGGCGACCGTGACCGGCCGCGGCGCGACCGCGATCCCGAGCGCGGCTAGTCACCTCCGGGTGACCGACCACCGGATCACCGAGCTGGACTCGGGCGTGCGGATCGTGACGGAGGCAATGCCCTCCGTCCGATCCGTCTCGCTCGGCTATTGGATCGGCACCGGCTCGCGCCATGAGCGCGAGCCGGAGGCCGGCCTGTCGCACCTGATCGAGCACCTGCTGTTCAAGGGCTCGGACAAGTACGCCTCGCTGGAGATCGACCAGCTGTTCGACGCGATGGGCGCCGAGCTGAATGCCGGCACCGGCAAGGAAACCACCTCGCTGTATGCGCGCGTGATTGACGCGCACCTCGCCGACGCGTTCGACGTGATGAGCGAGATGGTGTGGCGTCCGGCCTTCCGCGACATCGACGCCGAGCGGGAGGTGATCCTCGAGGAGATCGCGATGTACGAGGATGACCCGCAGGACAAGGTCTTTGACGTGCTCGGCGAGGCGGTCTTCGGCGCGCATCCGCTGGGACGCGCGATCATCGGCACGGCGGAGGTCGTGGCCGGCACGCCGGTCGAGCAGATCGCCGCCTTCCACGGCGCGCGCTACGTGCCGCGCAACGTCGTGATCGCGGCCGCCGGCGCGGTCGACCACGACGCGCTCGTCGAACTGGCCGCCGCACGCGTGCCGGCATCCGACGCGCTCACGAGCGATCCCGCGCCGGTCGACGGCGGGCTCGCGCGCCAGGTGCGCTTCGAGCGCAAGGACACCGAGCAGTACCACGTCTGCCTCGGCGGGCTCGGGCTCGCGCGCGACGACGAGCGCCGCTTCGCGCTGCGCGTGCTCGACACGATCTTCGGCGGCACCTCCTCCTCGCGCCTCTTCCAGGAGGTGCGCGAGCAGCGCGGGCTTGCGTATGCGGTTTCTTCATTCACCGGGCAGTACGCCGACACGGGGCAGGTTGGCCTCTACGTCGGCACGCGCCCGGACAACCTCGCTGCTGCGTTGGAGGTAATCGCCCGAGAGCTGGAGCGCCTGCGCCGCGAGCCGGCGAGCGCCGAGGAGTTGGCGCGTGCGAAGGAGAATCTGAAGGGCCGCGTCGTGCTGTCGCTCGAGTCAACCGGCGCGCGCATGAACCGGCTCGGCTCGCATATCCTCGGCGGCGTGCCGCTGCTGACCGTCGACGAGCTGATCGCCCACATCGATGCCGTGACACACGATGACCTCGTCGAGCTTGCCGGCGAGCTGTTCGCCCCGGAGCAGCTGTCCGTCGCCGGGATCGGACCGGACGACGATGCGTTCGCCGCCGCAATTGCGCCGCTGGAGCCTGCGGGGGTGCCCTCGTGATCCGCGTCGCAGTGGCCGGTGCGGCCGGCAAGATGGGCGCGACCGTCTGCGACGCCGTGCTCGGCGCCGACGACATGGAGCTGACGGGACGCGCTGATCCCGCGCTGGGGACGACGCTCGCCGATGTGCTGCCGAACGCCGACGTGGTCGTCGACTTCACGCGCCCCGACACCGCGCTCGCGAACGCGCAGGAGTGTGTCGCCGCAGGTGTGCACGTCGTGATCGGCACAACCGGATTCGACATCGAGCCGCTGCGTGGTGCGAGCGGAGCGAACGTCTTCTTCGCGCCGAACTTCGCGATCGGCGCGGTGCTGATGATCAAGTTCGCCGCCGAGGCGGCACGCCACATGGCGAAGGCGGAGATCATCGAGCTGCATCACGACAGAAAGCTCGACAAGCCCAGCGGCACAGCGGCGCACACAGCGGAGCTGATGGCCGAGGCGAGCGGGGGAGAGGCGCCGCCGATCCACTCCGTGCGGCTGCCCGGGATCGTCGCCAACCAGGAAGTCATCCTCGGCGACGTCGGCCAGACGCTCACGATCCGCCACGACACGATCGACCGCGTCTCATTCATGCCGGGCGTGCTGCTCGCCGTACGCAGAGTGGCTGGGCTGACCGAGTCCCCGCTCGTCGGGCTCGAGCACCTTCTGTAGTGCTCGTCGCCGTCACCGACCATGCAGTCGAGCGCTTCCGCCAGCGCGTCGGCTCGCGCACCGGCGCGCTCGACCCCAGACCGGAGATAGCCGGGCGGGTGAGCAGCGCGTGGGAAGCGGGGCGCTGGAGCGATGAAGCGCCCGCGGGAGCGAGCGGCGCCCGCGGCTCCGTCTACGTGCGTGACCTCGTCGATCGCGACCTGCTGTTCGTCTGCCGGCGCGAGGCGAGCGAGCTGGTCGTGATCTCGCTGTGGGAGGAGGGGCGCGTCGGGACGCCGCGGGTCCCGCGGCGTTTCACGGACGCCCTGCGATAATGGCGCGGATGGCCGACCTCGGAGTGATCCTCACCGCGATGGTGACCCCGTTCGACGCGCAGTTGCGCGTCGACGAGGACGCCACCGTGCAACTGATGCGGCACCTCGTCGCACACGGCTCCGACGGGCTCGTCGTCTGCGGGACGACCGGCGAGGCGACGACGCTGACCGACGAGGAGCATCTGCGCGTCGTCGAACTGGCGGTGCAGGAGATGGGCTCGCAGGCGACGATCGTCGCCGGCGTCGGCTCGAACGACACGCGCCATGCCGTCGAGCTGACCGAGCGCGCGACAGCGCTCGGCGCACACGCGATGCTGCACGTGACGCCCTACTACAACCGCCCGAACCGCCGAGGGATCGTCGCCCACTTCGAGGCATGCGCGGCGGCCACCGACAAGCCGCTCATCCTCTACAACATCCCCGCGCGCACCGGCACCGACATGCCGAACGACCTGCTTGCCGAGCTGGCCGGGCGCATCGACAACGTCGTCGCGGTCAAGCAGGCGAACAACGACAACCTCGCGCCGATCGAGGGGCTCGCGCTCTACGCCGGCAACGACGACATCCTCTGCGACACGCTGGAGATGGGCGGCGCGGGAGGCATCTGCGTCGCCAGCCATGTCGTCGGCGACGAGATGCGCCGGATGGTCGACGAGCCGGACAACCGCAGGGCGATCGACGCCGGACTGCGCGACCTCTACGAGGCCCTGGCCGTGACGACGAACCCGATCGCGATCAAGGCCGCGCTGGAGCTGCTCGGCCACCGCGTCGGTGGGCTGCGGCTGCCGATGGTCGAGGCGGACGAGCACGAGCTGAGCGTCGTGCGCGGCGCGCTCGAGCGGCACGGACTGCTGGCGACGGTCAACTAGTGGCGAGCGGACCTCTGCGCGTCCTGCCGCTCGGCGGCCTGGGCGAGATCGGCAAAAACATGACGGTCGTCGAATACGACGACCGCATCGTCGTGGTCGACACCGGCCTGCGCTTCCCGACCGCCGACATGCTCGGCATCGACCTCGTGCTGCCCGACTTCTCCTATCTGCGAGAACGCGCGGACGACATCGAGGCGATCGTCATCACGCACGGCCATGAGGACCACCTCGGCGCGCTCCCGTGGGTGCTGCGCGAGCTGGGCCTCAAGGGCGACCCGCCGCCGATCTACGGCGGCCCGCTGCCGATGGCGATGGCGCGCTCGAAGCTCGACGAGCACCGCATGAAAAACATCGACCTCGAGGACGTCGCCGACGGCGAGACGATCGAAGCCGGGCCGTTCGACATCGAGCTGATCCACATGACGCACTCGATCCCCGACTCGAACGCGGTCGCGCTGACGACCGAGCTGGGGACCGTGCTGCTGACCGGCGACTACAAGTTCGACCAGACGCCGGTCGACGGCAGGCCCGCGGACATGTCGCGGCTCGCCGAGCTCGGGCGTGAGGGGCTGCTGCTGCTGTGCGGCGATTCGACGAACGCCGACCGGCCGGGCTACTCGCCCTCCGAGGCCGGCGTCGGACCGCACCTCGAGGAGGCGTTCGCGCGCTGCGAAGGCCGCATCGTCGTGACGAGCTTCGCGTCGAACATCCACCGCGTCCAGCAGGTCGTCGACGCGGCCGCGGCGCTCGGGCGCAAGGTCGCCCTGGTCGGGCGCTCGATGAGAAAGAACGTCAACATAGGCCGCTCGCTCGGCCACATCGACCTGCCGGACGGGATGCTGGTCCAGCCGCGCGAGATCGACGACTTCCCGGACCACAAGCTCGTCATCATCTCGACGGGATCGCAAGGCGAGCCGCTGTCGGCGCTGCGGCGGATGGCCCACAACGACCACCGTCACATCCAGCTCCACGACGGCGACACCGTCGTCTTCAGCGCGACGCCGATCCCCGGCAACGAGCGTGCCGTCAACGACACGATCGACCGGCTCTACCACATCGGCTGCGACGTGATCACGACCGCCGACGCGCCGATCCACGCCTCCGGCCACGGGTACCGCGAGGAGCTGAAGCTGATGCTCAACCTCACGAAGCCCCGCTACGTGCTGCCGATGCACGGCGACTTCAAGCGGATCCACCTCCACGCCCAGCTGGCCGAAGCGGTCGGCATCGACCCGGACAACATCTTCCGCGGCGAGAACGGGCTGCCGCTGGAGATCGACGCCAGAGGCGCGCGCTTCGGCGCCAGAGAGCAGGCCGGGATGATCTTCGTCGACGGCGTCGACATCGGCGACCCGGCCGACGTCGCGCTGCGCGACCGGCGCATGCTGTCGGCGGACGGCATCTTCATCGTCGTCGCGACGATCTCCGAGCAGGACGGAAAGTCCGTTGCCCCTCCCGAGGTGATCTTCCGCGGCGTGCCGTTCGTCGCCGAGGCCGACGAGCTGATCGAGGACATCCGCGGCGCAGTCGAGGACTCGCTCGCGCGCGCCGCATCCGACGGGATCCGCGAGTCCGACCTCGTGCAGCAGGAGCTGCACGATGACCTCGCCGCGTTCGTCTACGACAAGCTCAAGCGCCGCCCGATGGTGCTCCCAGTCGTCGTCGAGGTCTGAGGCAGCCGCACCACGAAGCGCGCGCCGCCGGAGGATGCGTTCTCGATCGCGACCGTGCCTCCGTGCGAGACGGCGACCGCACGGACGATCGAGAGCCCGAGGCCGGACCCGCCACCACTATCGCCGCGGCCCCGCACGAAGCGCTCAAACAGCCGCGGGCGCAGCTCGTCGGGTATGCCAGGGCCGTCGTCCTCGACCGTCAGCACGGCGTCGTCACCGTCGCCTCTCAGCGCGGCATGGACGTGCGTGCCGGGCGGCGTGTGGCGCAGCGCGTTCTCGATCAGATTGAGGGCGAGGCGATGCAGCTCGTCGCGCGCACCGTCGATCACGAGCGGCTCGTGCGCCGCGATCGTCAAGTGGTGCTTGCCGCGATCGGCGAGCGGCTCGAGCTCGGCCGCCACCTCGACGAGCACCTGCGAGAGGTCGACCGGGCGGTGCGGGACGCTGCGCCCGGCGTCGGCACGCGCGAGCAGCAACAGATCGGCTACCAGCCGGCGCATGCGGTGCGAGGAGCGCAGCGCGGAGGCGACCGCTGCCTGCGCGTCGTCGCCGTCGACCTGCTCGGCGAGCAGTTCGAGGTTCGCGAGCACACTGGTGAGCGGCGTGCGCAGCTCGTGCGAGGCGTCGGCGACAAACTGGCGCTGGCGCAGCAGCGTCGCCTCCGACTCCTCCCGTGCGGTGTCGAGTGCTTGCAGCATGTCCTCGAGCGTTTGTGCGAGCTCGGCAACCTCGTCGTCGGCCTCCGGCTGGGGGATGTGACGCCCGGGATCTCGCGTGCGCTCGATCTCGCGTGCGCTCGCCGTCAGCTCCGCGATCGGCGCCATCGCACGGCGGGCGACCATCACACCGGCGAGCAGTGCCAGGCCGGTGCCGCCGAACACGCCAAGGATCAAAAAGAAGCGCACCTTCGCCGCTGTGCGGTCGATCGCCGACAGCGGGCGGGCATAGACGAGAACCGCCTGGCCGATCGGATCGACGTTGACCTGCCGCACCTCAACGCGGTAGCCGAGCTGGTCGTTGGGGAAGGCGTGCTCGAGCGAGAAGCTGGGGTAGAGCGGGCGGCCGCCACCGAAGGCGCACATCAGGTGCGGGGGCTGCGCGAGCAGGTACACGCGCACCTTTGCGCCCTCACCGCTCGCGAGGTCGCCGAGCCGGCCACAGCTCGCCACGCCTGTCTCCAGGTCGAATCTGACCTGCGCGCGCGACTGCAGGTAGTTCGCCGTCTCGCGCACCGAGTCATCGAACTGGATGCGGATCTGGCGCGTCGTCAGCAGCCCGACGATCGTGGCGAAGCCGCACAGGATCACGAACGTCAGCGCGGCCGAGCCGCCGGCGAGCCGCCAGCGCGTCGGCAGCCGGCGATACGCGCGACCGGCGCCGCTAAGCGCGGAGGACGTAGCCCGCGCCGCGGATCGTGTGGAGGAGCCGCGACTCGCCACCGGCCTCCAGCTTTCGTCGCAAGTTCGAGACGAACACCTCGATTGTGTTCGTCGTCGAGAACGGGTCGTAGCCCCACACCTCGTCCAGCAGCCGCTGACGCGAAATGACGATGCGCTCGTTGCGCATGAGGTACTCGAGCAGCTCGAACTCGCGCTGCGTCAGCTCGATCGAGCGGTCAGCGCGTTCGACCTCGTGCGTGTCAGGGTTGAGCTGCAGGTCGCCGCACACCAATGGAGCAGCGCCGCGGGGCGGGCGGCGGCGCAGCAGCGCGCGCAGCCGCGCGAGCAGCTCCTGGCGCGCGAACGGCTTGACGAGGTAGTCGTCTGCGCCGGCGTCGAGTCCCTCGACGCGCGCGTCGAGCGCGTCGCGTGCGGTCAGCATCAGGATCGGCACGTCGTCGTTCTCGCGCAGCGTCTTCGCGACGTCGATGCCGTCGAGGCGAGGGAGACCGAGGTCCAGCACGATGAGATCGGGCAGGAAGGCGTGCGCGTCGTCGAGCGCGCTGACACCGTCGCTGGCGATGCGTACCTCGTAGCCCTCCATCCGCAGCGAGCGCTGCAGTGTCTGGGCTATCTCGTCGTCGTCCTCGACGACGAGCACGCGGGGCGGACGCGAGATATCGCTCATGGGGCGATCCTAAAGGCCCGCGCGGGCGGTATGGCTGCTTTTTAGCCACTCCTTAGCGGTGAGCGGTGAACAAGAGGCGCTCACCGGTGAGGAGTTCTTGCGGGCTCACCGGTCGGCAGGGGCTCATCGGTGCGCGTCGAAGCAAGCGCACAGATGGCCACGAAGACCAGACGCCGCCCGAGAGCCGCACCCAGACGGCCGAGATCGCCCGCGTCGCGATCGCGCCCCTCGACGAGACCGCGTGCTCGCCGCAAGGCAGGTGCCGCAGTGTGGCGTCCTCGCCTTCCGGAGCTGTCACCACACCAACTCGACCTGCTCGGGCTTGGCCTCGCGGCGCTTGGCGTCTTCCTCGCATTCGTGCTCTACCTCGGCGCGGCGGGCGGCTCCGTCGGCGGGGCTGCCAGCGACGGCCTGCGCCTGCTGCTCGGCCAAGTCGCCTACGCCGTTCCCGTCACGCTCGTCATCGGCGGGATGCTGATCGTCGCGCGCACGCTCATCCCGGCCGCGCAGCCCGTTCGTGCGGGCGTCGCATGCCTGTTCGCAGGCGTCGCGCTCGCGCTCGCCGCAGGGACGCTCGGGCTCGGCACCGAGACCGGGGACAGGCTGTGGGCGCAGTCCACGCTCGACGCCAACGGCGGCGCCGTCGGCGCGACGCTGTACTGGACGACGTCGCATCTCTTCTCCGAGGTTGGCTCGCACATCATCGCGATCTTCCTGCTGCTCGCCGGCCTGCTGCTGATCAGCGGCGTGACGATCGCCGGCGTGCTCCAGCGCGCCGCAGAGACGACGCGCAGTGCGGCGACGCTGGCCCCACGGCGAGCCCCTCCCGAGTCGGCGCCGACCGTCACGCGCGCACCGGCGCCGGTCGTTCCACCCGAGCCCGAGGACGAGCGCCTGGTCGTGCGCGCCACTCATGTCGAGGCGCCGTCGCTCGACGGCCGCGAGCGCTATCCGGACCTCTATGGCGACGACACCCCCGCGGTCGAGGATGCCTTCAGCGCCGACGTGGACGACGAGCCGCTTCCACAGGACCCGCCGACCGCCGAGCACGAGGCGGTCGTGGAGGAGATCGAGCAGCTCGAGCTGGAGGAGCCCGACGAGCCCGGTGTCACCACGGGCGCAGAGGACGTCGATCCCTCGCAACTGACACCGCAGGGCCGCTACCGCGCGTCCGTCACCGACGACCCCTCCTTCGTGTGGAGAATCCCGACGGGCCGCTTCCTCAAGCGCTCGACGGCCGACCAGTCGCGCCCCGACACGGCCGGGCAGGAGAAGATCGCCGCGCAGCTGATCGAGGCGCTCGGCCACTTCGGGATCGAGGCGAAGGTCGTGGGCATGACGGCCGGCCCGCACATCACGCGCTTCGAGATCCGCCTCGCGCCCGGCATCAAGGTCGGCAGAGTCGCGCAGCTGAAGGACGACCTCGCCTACGCGCTCGCCGCGACCGAGATCCGCATCCTCGCGCCGATCCCTGGCAAGCAGGCGGTCGGCGTCGAGGTCCCGAACGCGAGGCGGCGCATCGTCCACCTCGGCGATGTCTTCCAGGATCCGCCGGCCGACTGGTCGCCGCTCACCGTCTGGCTCGGCAAGGACGTCGCCGGCCGCGCGATCGGCGTCGACCTCGCGAAGATGCCTCACCTGCTCGTCGCCGGCACGACCGGCGCCGGCAAGTCCGGCTGCATCAACGCGATGCTCTCCAGCCTGCTGCTGCACGCCGACCCGCACCAACTGCGGCTCGTGCTCGTCGACCCCAAGCAGGTCGAGCTCAACCACTACGAGTCGATCCCGCACCTGCTGACGCCCGTCATCACCAGCCCGCGCAAGGCCGCGAACGCGCTCCAGAACCTCGTCAAGGAGATGGAGGAGCGCTACGGGATCATGTCGCTCGCGCGCACGCGCTCGCTGCCGGAGCTGAACAAGGCGCGGGCGGCGCGAGGGGAGCCCGCGCTGCCATACATCCTGTGCGTGATCGACGAGCTCGCTGACCTGATGATGGTCGCGCCGGCCGACGTCGAGGACTCGATCATCCGCCTCGCGCAGAAGGCACGCGCGGTCGGCATCCACCTCGTGCTGGCGACGCAGTCGCCGCGCGTCGACGTGATCACGGGCATGATCAAGGCGAACGTGCCGTCGCGGATCGCCTTCGCAGTGTCCTCACAGACGGACTCGCGCGTGATCCTCGACCAGAACGGCGCCGAGTCCCTGCTCGGCCAGGGCGACATGCTGTTCTCGCCCGTCGGCACCTCGAAGCTCCAGCGCATCCAGGGCGCCTACGTCGACGAGGCACAGATCGCCGAGCTGACCGAGTCGTGGCGCAAGCAGGGCGAGCCCGAGTTCCACGAGGAGCTGCTGGAGGAGGTCGTCGACGAGTCCGGCACCGGCTCCGGCGACGATGATGGCTTCGATCCCGACGAGGATCCGTTGCTGGAGGAGGCGATCGGCCTCGTCGCGCAGATGGGGACCGCCTCGACCTCGATGCTGCAGCGCCGCCTGCGGCTCGGCTACACGCGCGCCGGGCGCCTGATCGACATGCTGGAGCGGCGCAGCATCATCTCCGGCTACGAGGGCTCCAAGCCGCGCCAAGTGCTGATCACCGAGGCCGACGTGCCGCGCATCCTCGTCGCGCTGAACGAGAAGCCGGGCGCGCAAGCAGCCGCCGTCCCGGCGGCCGAGCCCGAGCCGCTGCCGGACCCTGTCATGCCGGAACCCGGCGCGCCCGGCGACACAGCGATCTAGACTCGACGGCGTGCCGCACGCCGACTGCAACGGGCAGCGCCTCTACTACGAGGTCCATGGAGAGGGCGAGCCGCTCCTCTGCATCCACGGCCTGAGCGCCAACACGCTCGGCTGGCTGCCGCAGATCCCCGTCTGGTCTCAGAGGTACAAGACGGTCGTCTTCGACAATCGCGACGTGGGACAGTCCTCGTGCGCAAGCGAGCAGTACGAGATCGCCGACATGACGGCCGACGCGCTCGCACTTGCCGACACGCTCGGCCTCGACACGTTCCACCTGCTCGGCTACTCGATGGGCGGCGCGATCGCCCAGCGCCTCACGCTCACCGCGCCGGAGCGGGTACGTACGCTCACGCTCTGTGTGACGTTCGGCGGTGGCGGGGCATGGGGGCAGACGCAAGGGCGGTTGTGGTCCCAGCGCGTGCAGACCATGTCGCGCGAGGACCGCGTCGACGAGCTGATGCTGCTGTGCTTCAGCGAGGCCTTCTACGAGAACGCCGAGATGCTCGCGTTCGTGCGCCAGGCGTTGCTGGCCGGACCGGAGCAGCAGACGGACGCGTTCGTGCGCCAGCTCTTCGCGACGACGCGTCACGAGGTGCGTGACCGGCTCGGCGAGCTCGACCTCCCAGTGCATGTGATCGGCGCCGAGCACGACGTGCTCGTGCCCGTATGGAAGTCGCGCGAGCTGGCGCGGCTGATCCCGGGTGCGCGCTTGACCGTGCTCGAGGACGCAGCGCATGGCGCAAACCTGGAGCTCGCCGAGCGCTACAACGCCGCGGTACTCGACTTCCTCGCCGTCGGTGCCCCCGCCGCATAGCGGCGACAGCACGAATTCCCCGGCACTGCACCAAATCCGTCACAGTCCGGACACGCGGACCGATAGCCTTCCCGTCCCCATGCCGGAGATCGGTCCCACCCTGCGAGAGGCGCGCATGCGCGCCAGGATCGACATCACCGAGGTCGAGCAGGCCACGAAGATCCGCGCCAAGTACCTGCGCGCGCTCGAGAACGAGGAGTGGAACCTGCTTCCGGGCTCGACCTTCATCAAGAGCTTCCTGCGCGAGTACGCCGACTACCTCGGTCTCGACGCGCGCTCGCTCGTGGAGGAGTACAAGCTGCGCTACGAACGCCCCAGCGAGCACGAGCTCGCGCCGATCAGCCCGCAGCTCGGGCGCGACCGGCGGGGGTCGGGACCGAGCGGTCCGCGCGTGGCGCCGCGCTGGCTGATCGTCGGGGGAGTGCTCGTGCTGATCGTGCTCGTGCTCGGACTCGTCGGCTCGCTCACAGGCGGCGGTGACGACGGATCGGGCTCCACCGACGGATCGACCGCCGGCTCGCGCGCGCGCACGACGACGACTGCGAGCTCCCAGCGCACCACGAGAACCCCCGCGACCGCGACGCCCACGCGCGCGAGCGTGAAGCTCGTCCCAACCGGGACCGTGTACGTGTGCCTCGTCGACGGCGCCGGCAGAGTCCTGATCCCGGGCAGCCAGTTCACTGCCGGCCAGCAGGTGCCCGTCTACCGCGCGCGCAAGCTGCGCATGACGCTCGGCAACAACGAGGTGCAGGTGCGCGTGAACGGCAGACCGCTGTCCGTGTCCGCCTCGTCGACCGCGATCGCGTACGAGATCACGCCCACGGGGGCGCGCCCCCTGCCGGTCGATCAAGCGCCGACGTGCACGTGAGCGCGCGCGCCGGCATCGTCATCACGGGGACCGAGGTCCTCAGCGGGATCATCTCCGACCGCAACGGACCGTGGCTGTCCGAGCGGCTGCGGGGCATCGGTGTCGACCTGGCCCACATCACGATCGTCGGCGACCGGCGTGAGGACATGGCAGGAGCGCTGCGCTTCCTCGCCTCCGAAGGGCTTGACTTGATCGTGACGAGCGGCGGCCTGGGGCCGACCGCCGACGACCTGACCACAGAGGTGGTCGCAGAGTTCGCCGGGCGTCCGATGGTGCTCGACAAGGGCTTGGAGGAGCGGATCGCGGCGATCATCGCGCCGCTCGCCGAGCGCTGGCCCAACATCGACCGCGCGGCGATGGCGCGCGGCACGCGCAAGCAGGCGCACGTGCCGGAGGGGGCGACGGTGCTGGAGCCCGTCGGGACGGCGCCGGGCGTCGTCGTGCCGCCGCTCGACGGTGCCTCGCATCCCACCGTCGTGGTGCTGCCGGGCCCGCCGCGCGAGCTGCAGCCGATGTGGGCGGCCGCGCGCGAGACGGACGCGTTCCGCGCTGCGACCGCCGGCGCGACCGTCTACGAGCAGGCGATCCTGCGACTGATGGGGATCCCCGAGTCGGAGATCGCCGAGACGCTCGTCGTCGCCGAGCAGTCCGGCCTCGACCTCGCTCCGCTGGAGATCACGACCTGCCTGCGCCGCGGCGAGATCGAGATCGCGACGCTGTACGAGCCGGGTGGGGCGGACGTCTACGCCGCGTTCGCCGACTTCGTGCGCACGCGGCACGCCGCGCAGCTGTTCTCTGAGGACGGCACGACGATCGACGACCAGGTCGCGGCGTTGCTGAGCAGGCCGCCGCTGCGCACGGTCGCCGTCGCTGAGTCCTGCACGGGCGGGCTGCTGGCGGGCCGATTGACCGACCGTCCCGGATCGTCGGCGTACGTGCTGGGCGGTGTCGTCGTCTACTCCAACGACGCGAAGGTCAGATCTGCCGAGGTGGACGAGAGCCTCATCGACCGTCACGGCGCCGTCTCGGCCGAGGTCGCCGACGCGCTCGCAGACGGCGCCCTCGCGCGCTTCGGCGCCGATGTCGGCATCGGCGTCACGGGCATCGCCGGCCCCGGCGGCGGCACGCCGGAGAAGCCGGTCGGGCGCGTGCACGTGGCGGTCGCGGATCGCTCGGGCGCGCGCGTGGCACGCAAGCTCGACCTGCCCGGCTCGCGTCCCGACGTGCGCGACCGCACGACGACGGTCGCGCTGCATCTGCTGCGCCGTCTGCTGCTCGGCCAGCTCGACTCGTAGCGGCGCATTGACCGCCCGGCTGTTCGTCGCTTTCGACCTGCCTGGCGCCGTTGTCGAGGAGCTCGTGGCGTGGCGGGCACCGCTGCTGCGCGAGCGTGACGACCTGCGGGCGGTCGTGCCCGAGGCGCTGCACGTCACGCTGTGCTTCCTCGGCACCAAGCCGGAGGAGGCGATCGCGCCGCTCGCCGCGCTGGTCGAGGCGTGCGCAGCGGGCGCAGGCGGCGTGCCGGGGTTGGCGTTCGGCGGGCCGCTGTGGCTGCCGCGCCGGCGACCACGGGTCCTCGCTGTGGCCCTCGACGACCGTCACGGACAGCTCGGCGCGCTGCAGGAGCAGCTCGTGGAGCGCTTGACGGCCGACGGCTGGCACGACCCCGAGGCGCGGGGCGGGCGGGACTATCTCCCGCACGTCACGGTCGCGCGTGTGCGCGGCCACGATGCGGTGCCGCGCGCGGGGGCACTGCCGGCCCCGCCGGCGGTTGTCTTCGACGGCGCAGCGCTCACCCTCTACCGCTCGCACCTGCATCCCGACGGCGCGCGCTATGAGCCGCTGTCCGTGAGCAGACTCGCCTGAGAATCGTCGCGATCGTCGTGTTGTGGCGCCACAGGTTGGGGCCTACTATCGGTGCACCAGCGCGAACGGACGTTCGATTCGGTTCCGTCCGACGGCGAGCGTACCGTCATGCCCTCACGTGAGCAGAAGGAGCTTCCAGCGATGACCGAGCAAGACAAGGCTGCCAAGGCCCGCGGCGCCGCCCTGGAGGGCGCGCTGACGCAGATCGAGCGCCAGTTCGGCAAGGGAACGGTCATGCGGATGGGGGATCCGGGTGCACAGGTGCGCGTCAACGCGATCCCGACGGGTGCGCTGTCGCTCGACGTCGCGCTCGGCATCGGCGGCGTGCCGCGCGGCCGCATCATCGAGATCTTCGGCCCGGAGTCCTCCGGCAAGACGACGCTCGTCTACCACATCCTCGCCGAGGCGCAGAAGCTCGGCGGCACGTGCGCCTTCATCGACGCCGAGCATGCGATGGACCCGCTCTACGCGGAGGTGATCGGCGTCGATATCGACTCGCTGCTCGTCTCGCAGCCGGACTACGGCGAGCAGGCGCTCGAGGTCGCCGACATGCTCGTGCGCTCGGGCGCCGTCGACGTCGTGGCGGTGGATTCCGTCGCCGCGCTCACGCCGCGCGCCGAGCTCGAGGGGCAGATGGGCGACCAGACGGTGGGCCTGCAAGCGCGCATGATGTCGCAGGCGATGCGCAAGCTGACGGCGAACCTTAACCGCACGCAGACGCTCTGCATGTTCACGAACCAGATCCGCGAGAAGGTCGGCGTGATGTTCGGCTCGCCGGAGACGCAGCCGGGCGGCCGCGCGCTGAAGTTCTATTCCTCGCAGCGCCTTGATATCCGCCGCATCGAGACGATCAAGGACGGCACCGAGGCAGTGGGCAACCGCGTGCGCGTGAAGGTCGTCAAGAACAAGGTCGCCGCGCCGTTCAAGCAGGCGGAGTTCGAGATCGAGTTCGGCAGAGGCATCTCGACGACCGGCTGCCTGATCGACTACGGCATCGAGCACAACATCGTCACGAAGTCGGGCTCCTTCTTCTCGTATGACGGCGAGCGGCTTGGGCAAGGCCGCAACAACGCAAAGGCTTTCTTGCGGGAGCATCCCGAGACCGCGAGAGCGATCGAGGACAGAATCTATGCCGCGCTCGAGCTCAGCCGCGAGCTCGTCGCGCCGATCGAAGCGGTGGAGGGCGCCGACGGCGCCGAGGACGCACTGGAGCCGGCGGCCGCGGCGTAGGGGCCGCGTCACCGTGGAGGATCCGGCCGTCACGCTCTCGCGTGCGCTCGATCCGGAGCAGCGCCTCCAGCACGCGCTCGACCTCGCGTTCCGCTATCTCACGCGACGCGACCGGACGATGCTGGAGATGCGCCGCTACCTCGAAGGCAAGCGCGTCGAGCCATGCGCGATCGAGGAAGCCCTCGCGCATCTGCAGCGCGAGGGCTATCTCGACGACGCACGCTTTGCACGCCAGTTCGCCGAGGACAAGCGACTGCTCGACGAATGGGGTGCCGAGCGCATCGAGCGGCGCCTGCTGACGCTGGGCGTCCCGGCGGCGCTCGTGCGGGACGCTGTCGACGTTCGCGGTCGCGACGACGAGCTCGAGGCGGCGTGCGCCCTGCTGCAGCGCCGCTTCCCGGCGCTCGACGAGGACCAGCGCAAGCGGCGACGTGCGTACGGCGTGCTCGTGCGCAAAGGCTACGACCATGAGCTCGCGTGGGAGGCAATCCGCGCGCACGCCGGCGGGTGCGAAGCCGGCTGATTGCGCCTCCCGGGCACCGGTACTACGATCCAGGGCAGCGAACGACTGGCCCGCAAGGGCATGAAACGGCAGCAAATAACCCGAATCCCCGGAATCTGACCCTTGATCGCCGCGACCCAACCGCTCAGCTCGCCCGCCGCGCACATGCGCCGGCGAGCGCCAGAGACACGACAACCGGCGTAGCCGGCACGTGACTGGCGGCGTCTCGGCGCGCCGCACCCGGATTCGCTTCGTGCGCCTCGCGCGGCCCGTCCGACGCTACCCAAACGGATCGTGACCAGCCCGGCTCCCCCGCCGGACTGAAGGAAGAGGAACACCCAATGGAGATGGTGATCGCGGCAGCGGTGCTGGCAGTGGGGCTCGTGCTCGCCGCCGTGTTCTACGGACGTGGACGACCGGCCGCGCCGCACGACGGCCGTACGCTTGCGAACGCGGACGCGGCGGGCGACGCCGAGCTGAGCGCGCGCCGCGCCGAGCTCGTGCGGATCGAGGAACGCGTGCTGGGCAAGGAGGAGGCGCTCGACGCCCAACGCGCCGAGCTCGCCCGCCGCGAGCGCGGGGTCGACGAGCGCGCCGAAGGGCTCGACCGCAAGGCGACCGAGCTCTCAGACGGGCACCGCGATCTCGAGCGCCAGCTCGAGCGCGTCGCCGGCGTCAGCGCCGCACAAGCGAAGCAGCTGCTGCTCAGAGAGCTTGAAGACCAGGTCCGCCACGACTCGGCGAAGCTGATCCGGCAGATCGAAGAGGAGACGAAGCGCGACGCCGACCGGCGCGTGCGCAACATCCTCTCCGTCTGCATGCAACGGATCGCCGCCGGCCATGCCACCGAGACGACGGTCGCCGTCGTGCAGCTCACGTCCGACGACATGAAAGGCCGCATCATCGGCCGCGAAGGCCGCAACATCCGCGCGCTCGAGAACCTCACCGGCGTCGACTTCATCATCGACGACACGCCGAACGCGGTCGTCCTGTCCGGCTTCGACGGGGTGCGGCGCGAGATCGCGCGCATGACGCTGGAGAAGCTGTTGGCGGACGGGCGGATCCATCCGGCGCGGATCGAGGAGATGTACTACCAGGCGAAGTCCGAGCTCGAAGACCACATCGTCGAGCTGGGGGAGGAGGCAGTCTTCGAGGCGAACGTGCAAGGCCTCGACCCTGAGCTGATCCGCCTGCTCGGCCGGCTCAAGTTCCGCACCAGCTACGGGCAGAACGTGCTCGCTCACTCGATCGAGTGCTCGCGCCTCGCGTCGCTGATGGCACACGAGCTCGGGGCCTCTCCGAGAACGGCGCGGCGCGCAGCGCTGCTGCACGACATCGGCAAGGCCGTCTCGCACGAGATCGAGGGTCCGCACGCGCTCGTCGGCGGCGACATCGCACGACGCCACGGCGAGTCCGAGGCGGTCGCGCACGCGATGGAGGCGCACCACAACGAGGTCGAGCCGCAGACAGTCGAGGCGGTGATCGTGCAGACGGCCGACGCGCTCTCCGGCGCACGGCCCGGCGCGCGCGGCGAGTCGCTCGAGCAGTACGTCAGACGCCTGCGCGACCTCGAGCAGATCGCGACGCGCCACGACGGCGTCGACAAGGTCTACGCGATGCAGGCCGGCCGCGAGATCCGCGTGATGGTCGCGCCGACAACGATCGACGACGACCGCGCGGCCATGCTGTCGCACGAGATCGCACGCGAGATCGAGAAGGAACTGGAGTACCCCGGCCAGATCAAAGTGACGGTGATCCGCGAGTCGCGCTCGGTCGAGTACGCGAGATAGGGGCGAGGTACCCTAGGCCGGCATGAAGCGCTACCACGTCACCACGTTCGGCTGCCAGATGAATGAGCATGACTCGGAGCGCATGAAGGGCATGCTCGAGTCGCTCGGCTACGTGGAGGCGGCGGCCCGCGAGGACGCCGATCTGATTCTCTTCAACACGTGCTCGATCCGCGAGGCGGCGGACAACCGCTTCCTCTCGCACCTCGGGGTCGCGAAGCGGGTCAAGCGCGAACGACCGGGCACGGTCATCGGCGTCGGCGGCTGCTGGGCGCAGTCGGTCAAGGACGAGGTGTTCGAGCGCTTCCCATTCGTCGACGTCGCGTTCGGGCCCGGCCAGGTGCACAAGCTCGCAGAGTTCCTCACGAGCGACTCGCTGAGCGCGCAGGGCTACTTCGAGTTCGAGGGCTTCGCGGGCGACCTGCCGGAGAAACGGGCGCGTGAGTTCCAGGGCTGGTTGCAGATCTCCGTCGGCTGCAACATGGTCTGCTCGTATTGCATCGTGCCGAGCACGCGGGGGCGCGAGGTCTCGCGCCCGCTCTCCGCGCTGGTCGGCGAAGTCGAGCGGATGGCGTCCGAGGGCGTAACCGAGGTGACGCTGCTGGGGCAGAACGTCAACGCCTACGGACGCGACCTGCCGCGCCGCGGCGAGCCGGCGGCGAACTTCGCGGAGCTGCTGGCAGCGGTCGACGCGGTCGACGGAATTGAGCGCATCCGCTACACGTCACCGCACCCGCAGGACATGAAGGAGGACGTGATCCGCGCGCACGCCGAACTTCCCGCGCTGTGTGAGCACGTGCACCTGCCGCTGCAGTCGGGCTCCACGCGAATCCTCAAGGCGATGCGTCGCACCTACACGCGCGAGCGCTACCTCGACCGCGTCGCGCTGCTGCGCGAGCAGGTGCCCGACGTCGCGATCACGACGGACATCATCGTGGGGTTCCCGGGGGAGACGGAGGAGGACTTCGCGCAGACGCTCAGCGTGTGCGAGGAGGTCGCCTACGACGGTGCGTTCACGTTCGTCTTCTCGCCGCGCCGCGAGACCGAGGCGGCGACGCTCCCCGACCAGGTCCCGCACGCGGTGAAGGTCGAGCGGATGGAGCGGCTCGTCGAGGTCGTGCAGCGGCGTGCCCGCGAGCGCGCGCAGCGCTTTGTCGGGCGCACGCTCGACGTGCTCGTCGAGGGTCCCTCGCGCACCGACCCGACGCGCCTGCGGGGCCGCTCGCGCCACAACAAGGCGGTCAACTTCAGCGGGCTCGCCCAGGCCGGCGAGTACGTGCAGGTCGAGATCGCGAGCGCGACGAGTCAGACGCTGGCGGGCGAGGAATCGCTGCTTGCGCGTGCCGCGCGGTGAGCAGCGCGCGCGGCCTCGTCATATTCGACTGCGACGGCGTGCTCGTCGACAGCATGGGCATCGACATGCGAGAGCTGCTGCGCGCGATCGTCGCGGCCGGCGGCACGATGACGGCGCAGGAGGTCGAGGACGCATTCCACGGGGTGGCGCTTGCGGACATCGAGCGCGGCGTCGCCGCGCACCTCGGCCGGCCGGTCCCGGACGACTGGATGGAACGCTTCCTCGCCGACCGTGCCGCCGCGTTCGAGCGCGAGCTGCAGCCGATCGACGGGGCGACCGAGGCACTCGCCGGCGTGCGGGCGGCCGGGTGGGACGCGTGCATCGCATCCGGCGGCGCGCTGCAGAAGATGGAGCTGACGCTGCGCGTCACCGGCCTGCGCGATGCGGTCCCCGACGACCGCATCTTCTCCGCGTACGACGTGGCGCGCCCGAAGCCCGCACCGGACCTGTTCCTGCACGCCGCCGCCGCGTGTGGGTTCACGCCCGACGCGTGCGTCGTGGTCGAGGACAGCGCCCCCGGCGTGACCGCGGGCCGAGCCGCGAGGATGCGCACGTTCGGCTACAACGGCGGCGATGCCGCGGTCGCGGAGCAGCTTGCCGCACTCGGCGCCGAGCCGCTGAGCGAAATGGCGGACCTGCCCGCGCAGCTGGCAGCGTGAGTACGGCGCGCGCGACTCGCCGTTTTGCAGCACCGCTTCCGGGAGAGCTTCTCGATCATGACCTCCACTACCGTGCTTGAACCGCTGCTCCCGCTCGTCGGCACGTGGGAACTGGAGCCCGTCTTCGAGGACGCCCTGCCGAGCGAGCTGCGTGGGCGCACGTCGTTCGAATGGATGGAGGGGAAACGGTTCCTCGTGCAGCGCTGGGAGGTACCGGTCCCGGAGGCGCCCGACGGGCTGGCGGTCATCGGTCTCGGCGAGGGCCGCGACGCCCCGTACCTTCAGCACTACTTCGACACGCGCGGTGTGGCTCGCATCTACGAGATGAGCTTCGAGAACGGTCTGTGGCAGCTGTGGCGGCGCACGCCGGACTTCTCGCCGCTCGAGTTCCACCAGCGCTTCAGCGGTCGGTTCAGCGAGGACGGCATGACGATCGACGGTCGCTGGGAGCTGTCGGAGGACGAGGGTACGAGCTGGAGACACGACTTCGGCCTGCGCTACCTCAAGCGCTCGTGACCCTGCCAGACGCCGGGCCCGCGCGGACCAGTGTCGCCTTCCGCACACGGGGTAGAGGGCCTCTGTGACCGATCGCACGGTCGCGCGACCGCAACTCGACGGTCCCACGCGGTAGAGAAGAGGTGATGCGGACGCGCCTGAGACGAAGCCGGGAGCGCGCGCTGGAGGCGATGCTCCAGACGCGCACCCATGCCTGGGAGGAGGTCGGCCTCTCGCGGCAGCTCGGCCGCAACGCCGTTCGCAAGGCGCGGCGCGAGGCGCTCGTTCTGCTGCCGCTGCTCGCGGCCGTGCTCGTCGTCTACTCCGAGCGCGACCGCATCTTCGGCCCCGAGCTCGACACGGTCGTGCGCCTGCTCACAGCGGTCGTGCTCGTCGCGCTCGGGTGGGCGTTCGCGCGCGATCTCGGCCGCGTTGTCGGACCGGACCTGATGCGGCGCATGGATCCGGCGACGGCCGGCACGGTCGGCTTCCTGCTGCGGCTCGTCACGATCGCGATCGTGACGGTCGTCGCGCTGCGAATCGCGGGCCTGACACCGCGGACGCTCGCCGTCGGCGGTGCGTTCACCGCCGTCGTCGTTGGCCTCGCCGCACAACAGACGCTCGGCAACCTGATCGCAGGCGCCGTACTCTTGAGCGCCCGCCCGTTCCGCGTCGGCGAGCGCGTACGGTTGCAGGCGGGCGGCCTGGCGGGTCAGGCGGAGGGCGTCGTCAGCTCGCTCGGACTGCTCTACACGACGCTCGCGCGCGGCGAGGACCGCATCATGGTCCCGAACAGCGTCGTGCTCGGCGCGGCCGTCGTGCCGCTGCGCGAGCCGCAGCCCGTGGACGTGCGCGTCGTGCTGCGCCACGGCACGAAGCCGAGCGACGTGCAGGCGCTGCTGCGTGACGTGATCGCCGTGCCACTGCGCGCGCTGCCGCACATCGCGTTGGAGGAGGTCGACGGCGACCAGGTCGTCGTGCGGATCCAGGCGACACCGGAGCACGCACGCGACGGCGCGACGCTGGCAGACCAGATCCTCGCCGCGGTCATGCAGGTCGCGGGCGAGCGCGCCTCGGCCTGAGCGGCTAGGGGTGCCGGAGGCAGCCACGTGGCCGCCGGAGGCGGGCCCCCGTGGGGTTTCAGCGTTGGTCGCGACCGCCGGCCGCGAGGCCGTCGGCGATGCGCGCGCCGCCCATGCGGCGGCTGCTGTTCAAGGCGAACTCGGGCGCGATGCCGGACAGCATCGAGCCGGCGCGCAAGCCGAGTGGCGCGACGTCGATCTCGGCCTTGTTGCGCTCGATCCCGCGCACGACGGCCGCAGCAACATCCTCGGGGCTGCGTGTGCCGACGCCTGGCGGGAGCGAGACGTCCGCGCGGGCGAACATGCCCGCGTCGCGAATGAAGCCGGGGAAGATCGTCGAGACGCCGACGCCGGAGGAGCGCAGGTCCTCGCGCAGCGACAGCGCGAAGCCGCGCAGGCCGAACTTCGTCGCCGAGTAGAGCGCGCTGCCGCCGGCCGCGGCTCTGCCCGACAGCGAGGAGATAAACACGAGGTGGCCTTGTCTGCGCGCGACCATCCCCTCGGACAGCAGCTTCGCCAGCTGGATCGGCGCGCGCAGGTTGACGTCGAGCGCGCGATCGACCTGCTCCAGCGTGTAGTCGTCGAGCGTGCCGCTCGCCGGCAGCGCCGCGTTCGCGACGAGGATCTCCACGTCGCCGGCCTCCTCGGCGAGCCGCGGCACAGCATCGCGGTCGGCGAGGTCGACGGCGAGCGCGCGGCCTCCGACCTCGGCGGCGAGCGGCTCGAGCACGTCGGCGCGGCGGCCGGTCAGGACGAGCTGTGCGCCGCGTGCGGCGAGCGCGCGGGCGATGGCGTGGCCGATGCCGCCGCTGGCACCGGTCAGCAGGACGGTTCCGTTGATCGCAGTCATGGCTCGAAGCGTGTCACAGGCACGCTCGCCGGGGGCCGGTCGGAGGTCGGCGGGCGGGATCCGACTTACGCGAACAGCGCCACGGTCGCCGTGAAGGCGTGCAGGAAGCTCGCTCCGCCGACCGGGCCGATCTCGCCCGCCGCAAAGAAGCCGGCCGAGGGCGCCCCGCGCAGCTCGTCCGACAGCGCTCCGGCGTCGTGGTCCTCGATCCCGAACATCGCGCGACCGCGACCGTTGCAGGAGAAGGCGAGCGCTCCGGCCGGCGTCCCGCCGAGCGCGGAGACGCGCAGGCGCAGCTGCTCCTGGAAGTCGCGGTCGGCCGAGGCGGCATCGCGCGCGTGCAGGCGCAGCACCTGGCCGGCCTGCACCGGCGCGTTGACCGCCAGCGTCCCGCCGACGGGATCCGCACCCATCAGCTGACGCACGAGGAAGTCGCCGTGCCCGTACTCCGGGCGGCCGCCGTCGACGACGAGCCCGATCAGCAGGCCGCCGGCGATCAACGTGCGGTCGACCGGGTCGAGCTCCTCTATCACCGCACGTATGCGGTCGAGCGCGGGCTGGCCCGCCAGCTCGCTGATGACGTTGCCCTCCGCCTCGGTGATCGTCAGCTCGGGGCCGACCGGCGTCGCGCCCTGCGAGACGCACGGCAGCATCTCGACGTCGTCGAAGCGGACGCCGACAGCGCCGCCGTCCACGACCTCGTCGCCGAAGAACAGCACGCTCGTCTCGTCTGGCCGGCGCGCGCTCGCAAGCCCGCCAAGCACCGGGACGCCGGGCGCGCGCGTCGCGAGGTCCTGCAGCAGCGGATCCGTCGGGAAGGTGTAGGGATCGGGCAGCAGGAGCGCGCCGCGCGAGCCGGCGAGGTCCTCCATGCCGATGACGGTGACCGTGTCCTCATGGACGGACGCCATCGCGTGGAACGTCTGCACGCTCCCCCCGTCGAGTGCGGCAGCCCACACGGCGACGGCCATGCCCTCCTCGTGCTCCGCGCCGCAACCCAGCACGCCGCCGGCACCGCAGCCGACGAGCGCCCCGGGGCGCAGCGCCTCATGGACGCCCTCGAGCGTCGACTCCGGGCTCTCCATGTGCCCGCCGGAGGCGAACAGCACGACGAGGTCGGCGGTCGCGCCGTCGAGCGCGGCGCCGGCGGCCTGCGCCGCCTCGATCGCGCCAACGCGCGGGTCCTCGTGCGTGGAGATGCCGGTGCCGATCTGAACGCCCATTGCGTCTCACCATACTCCGGTGCGCGAGCCGCCTGGACGGGTCTCGGCGGGTCCAGGGCATACTGCGGCGCGTGGTCTCAGATGTAATCGCGATCTTCGGTCCGACGGGAATCGGCAAGACCGCCGTAGCGGTCGCGCTCGCCTCGCGATTGCGCGCAGCGGGACAGGATCCCGTCGCGATCTCGGCGGACGCGTTGCAGGTCTACACGGGCCTGGAGCTGCTGACGGGCGTGGCGAGCGCAGAGGAGCGGGGTGCGCTGGAGCATCGACTGGTGTCATTTCTGCCGGTCGACGCGAGGTTCAGCGTGGGCCAATACGCGGCGCTCGCGCACGCCGAGATCGATGCTGCCCTGGCAGCCGGGCGCCGCCCGATCGTCGTTGGCGGAACAGGCCTCTACCTGCGCGCCGCGCTGACCGACCTGCAGCTGCGACCGCCGCCGCCCGAGGGCGTACGCGAGCGCTGGGAGCACGAGCTGGAGCTGCGGGGAGTCGCGTCACTGCACGCCGAGCTCACGCGGCGGGCGCCCTGGGCAGCCGAGGGCATCGATCCGAACGACCGCCAGCGGATCGTGCGCGCGCACGAGCTGCTCGACGCCGGTGAGCTGGAACCGCCCGAGGGTCCGTCGCAGCTGTGGACTGACGAAGTCCGCCACCCGACGCTGCTCGCGGGACTGACGATGGAGCGCGAGGCGCTCTACGCGCGGATCGACGCGCGAGTGGAGGAGATGGTCGCGGCAGGCGCGCGCGAAGAGGTGCGGCGGGCGCATGCTGCCGGCGCGTCGGAGACCGCACGCAAGGCACTCGGCTTCGACGAGTTGCTGGCCGGCGACATCGAGGCGATGCAGCGCCGCACGCGCAACTACGCACGCCGGCAGCTCACGTGGATGCGCAAGCTGGCCGGCGTGCGGACGATCGATGTGACAGGGCGGTCGCCGGAGGCGGTCGCCGCGATGATCGTTTCGACCTGAGGCGGGCGCAAGCGACCGCCTCGAGTCGACGTTACGCCAGGACCTTTGCCTTCAGCCGCTCGAACTCCTCCTGGCTGATCGCCCCTCTCTCGCGCAGCGCGTCAAGCTTGTGCAGCTCGTCGACCGGCGAGGCGCCCGCGACCGAGCGGATGTAGTCGTCGCTTGCCTCCTTCATCTGCTTCTGCTCGGCGATCGCGCGATCGCGCATGCCGCCGCCGCGGGCGATCAAATAGATCAGCACCGTTATGACGGGCAGGAAGACGAGGAAGAAGACCCAGACAGCCTTCAGCCAACCGGACAGCTCATGATCGCGGAAGAGGTCGATCAGCACCGTGATGAGGATCCAGATCCAGATCACGATGAAGAAGATCGAGAGAACGGTCAGGAGCGCCTCGCCAAGACCGTAGTCGGCGAAGATGGGGGTCATGCAGCCCTCCGTTGTGGGGGAATGAGGGAATCAGCTTGAGCAAAGCTATCGGGATCATCGGCGGGCGCGGGGATTTCCTCACTCGATAGGCTGCGGCGCCGCCGCCCCTTTTCGCGGCGTTCGACCCGCACCCGGAGGCATCGACGTGAAGTTCGAGAAGTGGCAGGCGCTCGGGAACGACTACATCGTGGTGGAGGAGCGCGAGCTCCCGTTCGTGCTCACGCCAGCACGCGTGCGCGCGATCTGCGCTGGCCACTTCGGCGTCTTCTCCGACGGGATCCTGCTCCTCTCACCGCCCACGCAGGCAGGCTTCGTCGCGCGCCTGACGATCTTTAACCCAGATGGCTCCGAGGCCGAGCTGTCGGGGAACGGCGCGCGCGAGGCGATTCTCTACCTCCGTCACCGCGGCTGGACCGATTCCGACGTCTTCTCGATCGAGACGGCCGCCGGCGAGATCCGCCCGACGATCACGGGGCCGACGACGTGCCGCGTCGACATGGGTCGTGCTCGGTTGACGTCGAAGGACTACCCGAGCGGCGCCGAGGACGGCGGAGGGGAGATCGGGACCCCCGGACGGCTGTGGGCGTTCCAGCACGTCTCGATCGGCAACCCGCAGTGCTCGATGCGCGTCGACTCGGTCGAGGAGCTGGAGGGGTTGGACCTGCCAGCGCTCGGGCCGTTCATTGAGAGCAGCGAGCTGTTCCCGAACCGCACGAACGTCTCCTGGTATGCCGAGCTGGCGCCGGACCGCATCCGCGCGCGCATCTTCGAGCGCGGCGTCGGCGAGACGCTCTCCTCCGGTACCGGCGCCACCGGCGCTGCGATCGCGCACGTGCTGCGCGGCGGCGACTCGCCCGTCATCGTCGAGCTCGACGGCGGCGAGCTGACCGTCGAGGCGGGCGAGGACCTGCACGTGAACCTGACCGGCTGGGCGGTCCCGGTGTTCGCCGGGACGATCTCCGACGACTTCCTGAAGGAGCTCCATGCAACCGAGTAAGCGCCTCGATCAGATCCCGCCGTACATGTTCGCCCAGCTTGAGCGCAAGATCGCCGAGAGGAAGGCGGCGGGAGTCGACGTGATCTCGCTCGGCATCGGGGATCCGGATACGCCGACGTACGCGCCGATCGTCGCTGCCGCGCAAGCGGCGGTGGCCGACCCGTCGACGCACCAGTACCCGTCGAACCGCGGGCGGGCGGAGTTCCGCAACGCCGTTGCCGCCTTCTACGCCCGTCGCTTCGGCGTGACGCTGGACCCGGAGACCGAGGTGATGCCGGCGATCGGGGCGAAGGAGTGCATCTTCAACCTGTCTTTGGCATTCCTCGACCCTGAGGACATCGCGCTCGCCTCCGATCCTGGCTATCCGGTCTACACGAGCGGGCCGACGTTGGTGGGTGCGTCGTCGGTGCTGATGCCCTTGGTGCCGTCGCTCGGCTTTGCTCCCGACCTCGACGCGATCTCGGCGGCCGATGCAGCCCGCGCGAAGCTGATGTTCCTCAACTACCCGAACAACCCGACCGGCGCGGTGGTGCCGGACGGACTGTTCGAGCGGGTCGTCGCGTTCGCCCGTGAGCACGACGTGTTGGTGGTGCACGACAACGCCTACAGCGAGACGACGTACGACGGCTACGTCGCGCCCTCGTTCCTCGCGACCCCCGGCGCGAAGGAGGTCGGCGTCGAGGTCTTCTCGCTCTCCAAGGGCTACAACATGACCGGCTGGCGCTGCGCCTTCATCGCCGGCAACGCGGACGCGATCTCGCAGTACTGGCGGCTCAAGTCGAACGTCGACTCCGGGCTGTTCGAGGCGGTGCAGCTGGCCGGTGTGGCCGCTTTGGACCCGGCCGTGGACGCCGAGGTCGCCGCGATGAACGATGTCTACAAGCGCCGTCGCGACCTCGTCTGTGACGCGTTGCGTGCCGCGGGTGTCGATGTGACGCCGCCGAAGGGCACGATCTACATCTGGGCGCCCGTCCCGACCGGCTACGAGAGCGCCGCCGCGTACTGCGAGCACGTGCTCGAGGAGACTGGCGTCGTCATCTCTCCAGGCGGCGCCTACGGCGCCTCGGGCGAGGGCTTCTTCCGCATCTCGTTGACTACGCCTGACGACCGGCTGCTCGAGGCCGTCGAGCGGATTCGTCAGCTCGGCTGAGCTGCTGTGCGATCTGTGCGGCGACCTCGTGAGGTCGCCGCATGACGTCGGCGTGGGTGAAGCGCAGCAGTCCGTAGCCGGCTGCCTGGATGGCGTTTCCCTTGGTCCGATCGCGCTGGAACGCCTGGCGGGTGTTGTGCCCGTCTCAGCCGTCCAGCTCGACCGCCACGTGGTGGAGGCGCCAGACCGCGTCGAACTCGTAGCCCACGACGTACGCGTTCGTCGCGGGGCGGGGGAGGTCATAGGCATCGAGGAGGGAGAGGAACTGGTCCTCCAGAGGTGAGCGGGTCAGTGTGGTGCCGTGGAGACCGAGCTCTTCGAGCGCGGCTCGGAGCTTGGCTGTGGCCGGTCCCCGCCGACCCCGTACGCGCCCGATCGCCTCCTCGATGCGTTTGACGTCGACCGTTCGCTGCCGCTCGGCCTCACTGCAGACCTTCGTCAGCGCCTGGTGCGCCAGGACCTCCGCAAGGTCCAGGAGCGTGCGACTCACGGTGGTCACCGGGATGCCCTCCACCGTTGTGACGTCGCAAGCGTCGAGCGCGCGCCGGTAACCGTTCGGGCGCAGATGAGCGTGCCCGACAGCGTAGACGCCGCGGTGGAGGGGGATCAGCTGGCCGCGACTCACGCGATCCTCGATCGTGGTGGACGGGATGCCCGCATCGAGCAGCTGGCGCCGGGTGACCACACCGTGCTGGTCTCTCGCAAGCGCTGCGATCAGCTCATCTCGATGAGGACCGCGAGTTTGACCCGGTGGGAGCGGGTCAGATTCGCGGTCCTCGGGCATGCCCCGACGTTGCCAGGCGAGCTGCGGCGTGTGGGGCTCGCTTCGCAACGATCTAGACTCAGACGTGTGACGACTGTGAGAGGCCGCAACGGTCGCGCGACCCCGACGCCGGGGCGCAGCGAACCGCCCGTGGGGCGTGCGCGTCAGCGTGCGCTGGCGATTGGGGTGCTGGAGACCGGCGAGGACCTGAGCGAGCTCGAGGAGCTGCTGAGGACCGCCGGCGTCGCGACGGTGGGGCAGATGGTGCAGCACCGCGAGCAGGCGCATCCGAACACGTACTTCGGACCGGGCAAGCTGGAGGAGCTGAGAGCGGCGATCAAGGCGCAGGACGCGAACGTGGTCGCCTGCGACGACGAGCTCTCACCGCGTCAGGGGCGCAACCTCGAGGAGGCGCTCGGGACCCCGGTCGTCGACCGCACGGCGATCATCCTCGACATCTTTGCTGGGCACGCGAACTCGGCCGAGGGCAAGCTGCAGGTCGAGCTGGCGCAGCTGGAGTACAACCTGGCGCGCATGCGGGGGCTGTGGACCCACTTGGAGCGGCTCGGCGCGGGCGCGGGCGGGCCTGCCGGCGGTCCCGGCATCGGCACGCGCGGACCGGGCGAGTCGCAGATCGAGACGGACCGCCGCCTTGCCCGCGACCGCATCACGGCGCTCAGACGCCGCCTGGAGCGCGTGAAGGGCGCGCGCAGAACGATGCGCGCCGAGCGCACCCGCGCTCAGCTGCCCGAGGTCGCGCTCGTCGGCTACACGAATGCCGGCAAGTCGACCCTGCTCAACGCGCTCACGGGCGCCGAGGTCGGTGTGCGCGATCGCCTGTTTCACACGCTCGACCCGACCACGCGCGGCTGGAAGCTCGGCGGGCGCGACTACCTGCTGACCGACACGGTTGGATTCATCCGCAAGCTGCCGCACCAACTGGTCGACGCGTTCGGGGCGACGCTGGAGGAGACGCGACTCGCAGACCTGCTGCTGCATGTGGTCGACGCCTCCGCGCCGGAGGACGAGCTGACCGAGATGATGCGCGCCGTGCACGAGGTGCTTGAGGAGCTGGGCGCCGGCGACCGGCCGCGGATCCTTGTCCTCAACAAAGCCGACGCGCTCGACGAGGACGCCCGCGAGGACGTGCGTCTGCGCCATCCGGACGGCATGCTCGTCTCGGCACTCACCGGCGACGGGCTCGCCGAGCTCGGCGACCGGATCGAGGCCGAGTTTGCCCGCTCGCTGCGCGATGTCGAGCTGCTGCTCCCATACCGCGACGGCGATCGGCTCGCCGAGCTGCATGAACTCGCCGGCGACCTGCTGCGCGAGGACACGCCCGAGGGCGTGCTCGTGAAGGCCCGCGTGCCGGCGACGGTGGCGGCACGCTTCGAGCGCTACGCGGTGAACGGGAACGGCCGGATCGCGTGAGCGGGCAGGCCGAGGCGGCCCGGCGGCCGGCGGCGTCCCGCACAGGCGCGCGAGTCGTAATGAACACGTGGGACGAGCATCGAGGGAGACATTTGTGAGCGGATTGACCGACGGCGCGTTCGCGGAGACCACAACGGGCGGCGCGGCCACCCACGCTCCCCTCGCAGTCAAGCGCCTTCATCCAGACGCGATCCTCCCGAGACGCGCATACGCCGGCGACGCCGGCCTCGACCTGCACGCAACCGAGGCGGTCACCTTGCAGCCCGGCGCGCGCGCCTCGGTGGGGACCGGCATCGCCGTCGCGATCCCCGAGGGTCAGGGCGGCCTCGTGCTGCCGCGCTCGGGCCTCGCCGCGCGCAACGGGATCGCGCTCGTCAATGCGCCCGGCCTGATCGACGCCGGCTACCGCGGTGAGATCCGCGTGCTGCTGCTCAACACCGACCGCGAGACGCCGTGCGAGATCGCGGTCGGCGACCGCATCGCCCAGCTCGTGCTGGTCAAGCTGGAGCTGCCGGCGACAATCGAGGTCGAGGAGCTGCCCGCCAGCGAGCGGGGCGAAGGTGGCTTCGGCTCCAGCGGCAGCTGACTTAGCGCACGCGCGCCAGCTTCACAGAACGTCCGCGTCTTTTTCACGACCTCGTCACTGGACGCGCGAGAACAGCTCGCTACCTTGATACGCGAAAGCCTGGTCGCCGGGGGAACGACCGGGAAGTGCGGCGCCGGGGGACGCCGCGCGGAGGGGAACGCCGGGGCCGGTGCGGTCAGGCGCATCGGCCCCGGTGCGACTCCCTACGACAGGCCGTTCGCCTGCAGGTACTGCTTGGCGACGTCGGCAGGCGACTGCTTGTCGATCGCCACCGCCGCATTCATCTGCTGCATCGCTCTCGTCGTCAGCGCTCTGCTGACCTCATTGAGGGTCGCCGCGAACTCCGGCCCCTCGGCTCTGAGCACCTTCGTCGAGACGATCGGCGTCACGTTCTGGAAGCCGAAGACGTTCTTCGGGTCCTTCAGCACGACGTATCTGCCGCTCTGCAACTGGCCGTCCGTCGTGAAGACGTCGGCCGCGTCGATCTTGCCGTCGTCGAGCGCCTGATACTGCAGCCCGATCGTCAGCGGCGCGAAGTCAACGTCTCTAATCCCGTAGACGCGGGCGAGACCGGGGAGGCCCGTCGCACGCTGGCGGAACTCCGGCGGCGCGCCGAGCTTGAGGCCTCTGATCGTGGCGAGGTCCGCGACGCTGGAGAGGTTGTGCTCGCTCGCGTAGTCGGGCGTCACGGCGAGCGCGTCGACGTCCGTGAAGGGCGTCAGCGGCAGCAGCGTGTAGCCGTGTGAGCGGGCGTACGCCTGCCCGGCCGCAAATGCTGCGTTGACGTTCGGGTACGCCTTCGTATCGCCCGCCACAGCCGTATTGAAGATCCCGATGTACTCGGGGTAGAGGTCGATCTGGCCACTGCGGAGCGCCTTGTCCGCGATCTCGGTCGAGCCGATGTTCTGCTTGAGGGCGACCTTGTAGCCCTTCGCCTCGAGCGCCTGCTTGTAGAGCTGTCCAAGCACGAACTGCTCGGTGAAGTTCTTCGTGCCGAGCGTGACGGCCGGCTTCCCCTTTCCCGGCTGCGTGGCGGCGGCCTGCGTACTGCCGTTCGTGCTGCTGTCGTTGTCGTCGGAGCCGCCACAGGCGGCAACCCCGGTCGTCAGCGCAAGCGCGGCGACGAGGGCGAGAATGGTGCGCAACGTACCCTGCTTCACGTTTGTGCGGTCCTTTCTGGATTGGGTTCCCCCAACAGCACCGACGGTGCGCCGCGCTCCTCCAAACGCAGCGCGCGCGGTGTCACAGCTCGCTGCAGGCCCGCGAACAACAGCTCCGCGACCAGCGCGAGGACGGCGACGCAGATCGCCGCGCCCAGGACTCCGGGCAGGCGGTACGTCGCCTGGTCGACGATGATGTCACCGAGGCTGTGCGCCCCGGCGACAGCCGCCAGCGTCGCGGTCGCGATCACGTAGACGACGGCGGTGCGGATGCCGGCGAAGATCAGCGGCAGCGCGAGCGGCAGCTCGACCTTCCACAGGACCTCGTGCGGCCTCATGCCCATCCCGCGCGCAGCCTCGACGGCGTCCTGATCGACGCCCTCGACCGCCACATAGGCGTTTGTCAGGACGATCGGGAAGGCCAACACGATCAGCGCGACCATCACGTTGACGAAGCCGATCCCCAGCACGGCGACGCCGATCGAGATGAGCGCCAAAGACGGCAGCGCGCGGCCGACGTTCGACACATTGATCGCCGCGAACGAGCCGCGGTGCAGATGGCCGAGCGTGACGCCGAGCGGGATCGCCAGCGCGAGCGCGATCCCGACGGCGGCGCCGCTAAGCGCAAGGTGGTCGAGCGTGAGCGTCCACAGCAGCGCCGTGTTGTCGGCGATGAAGCGGAACGCGTCGGTGAAGTCGTTCATCGGCTCCGCGCCACCCGGGTCCAGGGGGTGAGCACGCGCTGCAGCAGCACGAGCAGCCCGTCGGCGATCAGTGCAAGCGCGACGCACAGCGCGCCGGCGGCGATCAGCTCGGTCTTGAACGTCTGCTGCAGGCCGGCGTAGATCGGGGCGCCGAGCCCTTCGTTCACGACGAACACGGCGACGGTGGCCAGGCTGATGACGGTCACGGTCGCGATCCGCAAGCCGGCAACGATCGCGGGGAGCGCGAGGGGCAGCTCGACGCTCCACAGCAGCTGGCGCTGCGTCAGGCCCATGCCGCGCGCGGCGTCGCGCACCTCCTCCGGCACGCCCGCGAGGCCTGCCAGCGTGTTGCGGAAGAGGATCAGCAGCGTGTAGGAGACGAGCGCCACCTCCGCCGTCGTGCGTGAGAGGCCGGTGAACGGGACAAGCAGCTGGAACAGCGCGAGCGACGGGATCGTGTAGAGGAGACCGGTGACGAGCACGACCGGCGTCGTGAGTCGGCCGCGGCGGTGCGCAGCGAGCGCAAGCACGAAGGCGATCGCGAAGCCGAGCACGATCGCAATCGCAGTCAGCTGCAGGTGCTGCACGAGCGCCGGGCGCAAGGTGTCGCCCCAGTGGTCGCTGACCCAGTCCCAGCAGAAGGCGCCGTTCTCGCGCACGCAGGTGCTGCCTCTGCCGAAGTCCGGGATGACCGGCTGCGCGGCCGCGAGCGGGAGTGCGCCAGTCATGTGGCGGAGGGATCCGGGGTGGGCGGATGGCGGTCGAGCGCGGCGCTGATCAGCTCGAGGGTGACCTGCCCGAGCGGCTTCCCGTCGCTGTCGACGACCGTGAGCGGCCGGTTGCCATCGGCGAGCATCAGCGAAGCGGCGTCGCGCAGGGAGGTCTGGACGTCGACCGAGCCTGCCGCGTGGTCGCCGTTGAGCGGCAGCAGCTCGACGTCCACCAGCCGGCTGAGCGCCAGCCGCTTGAGCCCGCGGTCGACGCCGACGAACTGCGCGACGAAGTCGTCAGCAGGGGCGGCGAGCAGCTCGTCGGGCGGCGCGTATTGCGCGAGCACGCCGCCCTCGCGCAGGATTGCGATGCGGTCGCCGAGCTTGATCGCCTCGTCGATGTCGTGCGTGACGAAGACGATCGTCTTCTTGACGCGCTGCTGAAGCTGCAGCAGCTCGTCCTGCAAGCGTGCACGCGCGATCGGGTCGATCGCGCCGAACGGCTCGTCCATCAGCAGCAGCGGTGGGTCGGCGGCAAGCGCGCGGGCGACGCCAACGCGCTGGCGCTGCCCGCCGCTCAACTGAGCCGGATAGCGGTCAGCCAGCTCCGGCGGCAGCTGGACGAGCGCGAGCAACTCCTGCACCCGCGCCGTGACGCGGTCCTTCTCCCATCCGAGCAGCCGCGGCACGGTCGCAACGTTGTCGGCAATCGTCAGGTGCGGGAACAGCCCGATCTGCTGGATCACGTAGCCGATCTCGCGCCGCAGCTCGGGCGGCTTGCGCTCCATCACGCTCGCGCCGTCGAGCAGGATCTCGCCGCTCGTGAGGTCGATCATGCGGTTCACGAGCCGCATCGCCGTCGTCTTGCCGCAGCCGGACGGGCCGACGAGCACACAGACCTCGCCGGCGGGCACCGTCAGCGTGAGGTCCTCGATCGCCGGGCGGGAGGCACCCGGGTACTGCTTGCGCACGTTGCGCAGCTCCAGCGACGCCGCGCGGGGGTACGCGGGCGGCCCCTCGGTCTGGGCGGTGTTCTCACTGTTCACGGGGGCGGCTGGGGAAGGGGATCCCGGTACCAGGGGAGCCTTCGATCCTAGTCTGCCTCCGGACGACCGGTGTCAATCCCCGCGGCGCCGGATCAGACGCCGGCGGCGCGCCGCGCCTCGACGTGCGCGGCCGCCTCAAACGTGTCGTCGAGCGGCGCCAGCGGCCCGTCATAGCCCAGCGCACGGGCGATCAGCCAGTCGGCGAGCCACACGTTCTTCGGCAGCAGCGGACCGTGCAGGTACGTGCCGATCACGTTGCCGCGACGGACACCCTCGTAGCCGCTGGCACCGTCATTTCCATGACCCCGCAGCACCTTCCCGAGCGGCTGAGCGCCAGGACCGAGCTGCGTGCGCCCGCCATGGTTCTCGAAGCCGGCGAGGATCCGCTGCTCGCCGTCCAGCTTGACCTCGATCGCGACGTTGCCGATCAGCCGCGGGCCGTCGCGGCGCACGGTCCGCAGGTCGACCAAACCGACGCCCGGCAGTGTCTCCTCGCCCAGCTCGTAGGAGTGGCCGAGCAACTGGTAGCCGCCACAGACAGCGAGCAGCGCGGCGCCGCGCTCGGCCGCCGCGTGGAGCCCGTCGCGCTTGACCTCGGCGAGGTCGAGCGCACACAAGCGCTGGTCGCGATCCTGACCGCCGCCGATGTAGAAGAGGTCGGCCGCGTCGGGGTCGAGCGGCTCGCCGAGGTCGCTCGCCGACAGCTCGAACCCGATCCCGCGCCACTCGCAACGACGCTGCAACAACAGCAGGTTGCCGCGGTCGGCATAGATGTTCATCAGCTGCGGGTAGAGCGCGCAGACACGCAACGTCTCAGGCACGGTCGGCCTCGCTCGGCGCAGCGAGCAGCACGACCTCGCTGCCGACGTGCTCGTCGGTCATCTCGATGAAGCGCCGGCCGGCAGCGGCGAAGCCGGACGCGACGCCCTCCGCCTCGAGCGTGTCGCCGTCGAGCTTGTCGAGTCGCACGACGTCGCCGTCGGCGGTGCGCGCACCGTCCGGCGCGACGGTCTGGCGGATCCGCTCGATCGTCGTGGCGTCGGTGTGGGGACGCACGGCGACCGGGTGGCTCGCGTAGACCCAGCCGTCGCGCTCGAGCACGTCAGGCAGCGGCGGCTCGGTGTGCTCGGCGTCGAAGCCCTCGAACGCGTCGGCGAGCGCGCAAGCGAGCAGGTAGCCGGGGCGCAGGCGGTCGAGCGCGCTGCGCAGCAACCCGGAACGACCGCCGGGGCCGTCGAGCAGCTGGATCGTCTGCATCGGCGCGAGCACGAGCGCGAAGTCGCGCGGGGCGAGCGCCGATGCGAAGTCGCGCGCGTCGGCGAGGACGGTCTCGACGGACAGCCTGGCGGCCTTCGCGCAATCTCCAAGCGCGGCGAGCAGCACGGGATCGACGTCGAGTGCGACGACTTCGTGCCCGGCGCGGGCGAGGTCGAGCGCGACCCGGCCGCTGCCGGCGCCGAGGTCGAGGATCGGGCCGCCGGCCTCGGCCGCCAGCTCGCGCCACAGCGCCAGGTCCTGCGCGTAGCGGCCGCACTCGAGCTCGTGCCACAGCACGTGGAGCTGCTCGGGCGAGAGCGGCTGACCGTGAGCGACCGGCGCGGCGGGGTGGGGGACCCGCTCGCTCATCGCCAGTACTCCGGAGCGACGCCGCGGCGCGCGAGCAGATCGCGCAGCTCGAGCAGGGCCGTGTAGGTGGGCAGGACGTAGAGCGGGCCGGAGCCGTCCGCGTGCGCCGCGTCGAGCGCGTCTGCGAGCTCCGGGACGACGACGAGGCGCGCCGGGTCGACGCCGGCGTACTTGAGCCGCACCGCCAGCTCGCCCGCGCGCGTGCCGGCGCAGACGACCCGTCGCACGCGGCCGGCGAGCAACTCGAAGTCGGCATCCCACACCCACGAGATGTCGCGCCCGTCGGCGACGTTGTCGTTCAGCACCGCAAGCAGGTCGATCTCACCGTCCTCGAGCACGAGCGTGCGCAGCACCTCGTTCGCGCCCGCAGGGTTCTTGATCAGCAGAATCGACAGCGGTCGCCCGTCGAGCTCGATCGTCTCCGCGCGGCCGAACGCCGCTTCGACCGCACCCAGGCCGGCGACGATCTGCTCGAGCGGAACGCCGAGCGTGTGGCACAGCGCGGCCGCGCCGAGCGCGTTGTAGACGTTGTAGAGACCGGGGAGGGGGAGAGCAACGGTCGCGCTGTCCCCGCCGATCCGCAGCGTGAAGGACGCGTCCCGTGTCCCGTTGAGCCGCACCTGCTCGGCGATGACGTCGGGGTCAGGGCGGCGTTGACCGCACCGGGGGCAGCGGTAGCGGCCCAGGTGCCCGAGGTAGATCCCCTCGTACTCGTATGCGTGGCCGCATCTGCGGCAGTGCTTCGAGTCGGCTGCATGCTGCATCCGCGGCAGCGCCATCGTGTCGTCCTCGACGCCAAACGTCGTGACGTGCGCGCGTCCGCGGCCGAGATCGGCGACGAGCGGATCGTCGGCATTCAGCACGAGCTGCGTGCCGACCGGCAGGTCTGCGACGACCTCAGCCCAGCGGTCGGCGATCGTCTCCAGCTCGCCGTAGCGGTCGAGCTGGTCGCGGAACAGGTTGCTCAACAGCAGCGCGCGCGGCCTCAGCTCATCGGCGAGCTGTGGGAGCCAGAACTCGTCGACCTCGAACAGGCCGAGCTCGCCGTCGATCCCGTCCGCGCCACGAGCCGCCTCGAGCAGCGTCGAGGCGATCCCGCCGGCCATGTTCGCGCCAGCGCGGTTGTGCACGAGCCGTGTTCCGCGCCGCTCGAGGATCGCGGCGACCATCGCGGCCGTCGTCGTCTTGCCGTTGGTCGCCGAGATCGCGACGGAGCCCTGCGGCAACCGTGCTGCGAGGGAGCGGATCGCCTGCGGGTCGAGCCGCATCAGCACCTTGCCGGGCAGGGAGGTGCCGCCGCCACGGCCGGCGGCGCGCGCAAGGCCGCCGACCGCGCGAGCGACGGTCAGCTTCGGCCGCAGAGCGCTCACGGAACGATCACCCGCACGGCGGCGGGCAGGGTGCGGACCGTCGCGGGCAGCTCGGCGATCGGGTCGCCGTCGGCGTAGAGCGTGAAGGGACGGTCGGCCGCGATTCGCAGCTCGCGCGCACGACGCACGTCGACCTCGTCGTTGAGCACGTGCTTGCCGCGGAAGACTCTCGGCAGCCCGCGCAGGAAGCGGCGCTTGGGGACGTCGGAGACCGTCACGACGTCGAACATGCCGTCTTCGAGCGAGGAGTCGGGCGCGAGCAGCATCCCGCCGCCGTACTGGCGGCCGTTGGCGGCCGCGACGCTGTAGCCGACATGCACCAGCGCCTCGCCGTCGAGCTCCAGCTCGAAGCGCGCCGGACGCCAGGCTGCAAGTGCGCGCAGCGCACCGTAGAGGTAGGCAGCGTCGCCGGGGACGCGCGTCTCGTTGGCGATGCGATTCGCATCGGAGTCGAAACCGCAGCTGGCGATCCCGACGAACGCCTGCTCGCCGCAGACGCCGAGGTCGATCGCGCGCTCGCGGCCGTTTGCGATCAGTGACGCCGCGCCGGCCGGGTCGCGCGGGATCCCGAGCGTGCGGGCGAAGTCGTTGCCGCGGCCGCCCGGCAGGATCGCCAGCAAGCCGCCATCCGCAGAGGCCGTCTCGCGCAGCCCGTCTGCGACGGCGCCGACCAGGCCGTCGCCGCCGAGCGCCGCAGCCACCGCGCCCGCCGCGGCCGCGGCGCGGCCCAGCTCGCGCGCGTGGTCGATGTCGCGCGTGTGCTCCAGGCGCACCCGCAGGCCGGCGTCGTGCAGCGCCCGCTCCGCCGCAGGAAGCGCCCGCAGCGCACGACCGCCGCCGGCCGACGGGTTGACGATCAGGACAACGTCGCGCTCCATTCCCGGAACGGTACTGACGGCCGGGGTGGAAGCGTCCTGCGTCGCAGCGACCGGAGCCCGTCCCGCTTGATGATGCGGTTCCAGGTCAGGCCGATCGTTATGCTTCGCCACCGTGTCCGGACGCCGTTCACCGCTCGTGCTGCTCGCCCTCCTTGGCGCGTTCACGCTTGTGCTCATGACCGGCTGCGGCAGCTCGGACGACGGCGGGGACACGCAGGCGCAGACGACCACGACTGCGGACAGCGGCCCCTGTAAGGCGGTCGACGCGCCGACGCCGAAGCCCGAGCAACACCTTAGAAAGCCCACGCTCGTGCTCGATCCCAGCAAGACCTGGGACGTGAGAATGGTGACCAACTGCGGCTCGTTCACGATCCGGCTCGATGTCGCACGAGCGCCGAAGACGGCCGCTTCGTTCGCCTCGCTGACGAAGCAGGACTTCTACGACGACCTCACGTTCCACCGCATCGCGCCGGGCTTCGTGGTTCAGGGCGGCGACCCGCAGGGCGCCGGCTCGGGCGGCCCCGGCTACACGGTCGTCGAGAAGCCGCCGAGCGACCTGAAGTACTGGCACGGGGTCGTCGCGATGGCGAAGAACGCGTCCGAGCCGGACGGCGCCTCGGGCAGCCAGTTCTTCATCGTCACCGCCCAGGACGCGCAACTGCCGCCGCAGTACGCGCTGCTCGGCAGAGTCGTGGAGGGCCTCGAAGTGGCCGACACGATCGCCACGGTACCCCTGCAGGATCCCAGCTCCACAGACGGTCCGCCGGCCGAGCCGATCGTGATCGAATCGGCCACGCTCAGCTCGCACTGAGCCGCCGCACCGTCTGCGCTCAGAACAGCTCGCCCTGCGGCGGCGCAGGCTCCGGCTCAGGCGGGGCGAGGCACTCCGGCCCGTCGTAGCGCGCGTCGTTGACGGCCTTCGAGACCGCGCGTGCGTGCGTCTGCTCGTCCGGCAGCGCGTGTAGCATCGCGTGCAGGCGCTGCGGCGGCGTCCCCGGGTCGAGCCACTCCTCCTCGTCGGCCGGGTCGAGGATCACCGGCATGCGCGGATGGATGTGGGCGACGACCGGGTTGGCAGCCGTCGTGACGATCGTGCAGCTGCGCAGCAGCTCGCCGTCCGGGTCGCTCGGATCGCGCCAGGCGGTCCGCAGGCCCGCGAAGGCGAACGGCTCGCCGACGCCGCGGGTGATGTGGAAGGGCTGTCGCGCAGCACCGTCGCGCTGCCACTCGTAGAAGCCGTCGGCGACGATCAGGCAGCGGCCTCCCAGGAACGGGCCGCGGTAGGCCGGCTTGTCGGCGACCGTCTCGGCGCGCGCGTTGATCATTCTGAAGCCGACCTTCGGATCCTCCGCCCAGGGCGGCACGAGCCCCCAGCGCAGCAGCGCGCCGGTCGGCCCGCCCTCGCGCATCACGACCGACAGGACCTCGTCACCAGGGGCGACGTTGAAGCGCTGCGCGATCGCGACCGACTCACCCAGCGGAAAGCGCGCACGCAGCTGCGCCGGCGTCGTGGAGGCAAGCGTGTAGCGACCGCACATCGGGCAAGCAGCGCCGCTGCCCGGGTTCAGCCGCGGCCGGCGGCCGCTCTTGCGCGCGCTTGCCGGCGCCTGCCGAACAGCGCAAGCACGCCGAGCACGGCGATCACGATCAGGACGCCGAGCAGCAGCCCGCCGATCAGCGAGACCCCTCCGAACGGCAGCGAGACGAGCTCCGCGAGCCCGAGCCCGATCAAGAGCAGGCCGACCACGATCGCGAGAATCAGCGCGTAGCCGCGCAGGCGCAGCAGGACGCTCGAGCCCGGGGGTGGAGCGATAAGCCCCATCAAGCGCAACATCAGCAGCTGACGATCGCTTGGAGGCGTCTGTCCGAGGCGCGTGACGGCGTCCTTGAGGTCGCCGGCGCGGCGCTCGGCCAGCGCAGTCGAAGCGTCAGCCATGCGGCGCAGTTGCATCCGCTCCTGGGGACGAGCTGCTGCGATCGCTCTCTGGTAGTAGGCGCGGGTGGCTCTGCCGTCGTAGCGTTCGGCGGCGCGCGCGCCGAGGATCGCGTACGCGGCGGACTTGAAGCGCGTCTCCGCCTCCAGCTCCTCGTCGCTGCGCGACTCGAGCTGCTCCATCGCGGCCAGACCGCCACCCTGAACCTGGCGCACCGAGCGCGCCTTCTGCTGCTTCGCCATAGGTGATGCAGTCTAGTGGCGACGTCGTCTGCAGGCGCTCCCCTCGGGAGCGTCTCGTGGCGACGTCGTCCGCAGGCGCTCCCCGCGGGAGCGCCGGAGGACGAAACACACTTACGGCGCGCCCGCGCCGCCGCCCGCCGATGGGGCGGGCGCAGTCTGGGAGGAGCCTGCAGCCGTCGGCGCGTCACGGCCCGGCGAACGACCGGGCGGGATCACGTAGATCCGCTGATCCTCGTAGTAGTTGCCGCCGATATCGGCGCTCGCCGGCGGGCTGCGGTAGACGTCAACGTGCCGCCCGATGATCGCGCCGCCGGTGTCTTGGGCGATAAACCAGCCGCCGCCGGCGGTGCGGCGGTAGGCGGCGATGTAGACGCGCGAGCCGAGCGGGATCAGATCGGGGTCGACCGCGAGGCTCTTGTAGAAGCTGAGTGGCAGTGACGGCCCCGCGGCGAAGCTCACGCCCGGCAGCGGCACATAGCGCTTGCCGGTCCCGCTCGACCAGCCGCCGCCATCGAGCGGAAACGTGAGGCGGTGCGTTCTCGTGAGCCAGTAGGCGCCGGCGCGCCAGACGGGCGGCCCGCCCTTCCAGCCGTCGCGGCCGGGAACGCTCGGCTTGGCCTTGTCGGTCACCCAGCCGCCCGAGCCGAGCGCGTCGATGTGGTACTGGCGGCCGTCGAGCCCGAGCCCGTCGCCCTCCATCGAGACACCGGTGGCGGAGTACAGCCAGTCGATCCGGTGCTTGCCGGGCAAGCCGGGCGCGCCGACCTTCTGGCCGACGAACCACGCCTCGGGCACGGGGTAGTACTCCGTTACCGCCACGCCTGGGAGCCAGCGAGATCTCTGGATCGGCTTAGCGCCCGCCGTCGCAGAGAGGGCGCAGAGGAGCAAAGTGCAGGCGAAGGCTGTGAGGAGGCGGACGTGCGTCACTGAGAGAAGCATCGGTCGCTGGAACACGGACTTGAGCGTCGGGGTTGCGGCCTGCGTGCACGGTACTGTCTGCGCATGCGGATCCGAGCGGCGGTGTTGGAGGAGTTCGGAGCGCCCCTGGTCGTCCAAGAGGTCGAGCTGGCGGAGCCCGGACCGGGCGAGGTGCTCGTGCGGCTCGTCGCGTGCGGGGTGTGCCACACCGACCTCTACACCGCGAGCGGGGTTGACCCGTCCGGCTACGCGCCTTGCGTGCTCGGGCACGAGGGCGCAGGGGTTGTGGAGCGGGTCGGGGAGGACGTGACGCTCGTCGCGCCCGGCGATCACGTCGTGACGCTCTTCTCGCCGCAGTGCGGCGAGTGCGTCCACTGTCGCAGCCCGAAGACGAACCTCTGCCTGACGATCCGCGAGCAGCAGAACAAGGGCTACCTGCCGGACGGCACGACGCGACTGGCGCGCGAGGGCGAGCCGCTGCGCCACTTCATGGGCACTTCGACGTTCGCCGAGTACACGGTGATGCCGCAGATCGCGCTCGCGAAGATCGACCCCGAGGCGCCGCTCGAGGGCGCCGCGCTGTTTGCCTGCGGTCTCTCCACGGGGCTCGGGGCGGCGCTCAAGACCGCCAAGGTCGAGTCCGGCTCGACCTGCGTCGTCTTCGGCGCCGGGATGGTCGGCCTCGGCGCGGTGGCGGGCTGCCGGCTGGCGGGCGCCGAGCGGATCGTGTGCATCGACCTGTCCCATGAGCGGCTGGCGCTCGCAACCGGCCAGGGCGCGAGCGACACGTTCATCGGCGGCCCCGGCGCGGTGGCACAGGTGCTCGAGATGACCGACGGCTTCGGCGCCGACTACACTTTCGAGGCAACCGGCAACGTGGGCGTGATGAGACAAGCCGTCGAGGCCGCGCGCATGGGCTGGGGCCTCGCGACGATGGCCGGCGTCGCCGGCAAGGGGGAGACGCTCGACGTGATCCCGCGCTGGCTGATCCAGGGCCGGCGCGTCGCGGGCTCCTCGTTCGGCGGCTTGAAGGGCCGCGAGGACGTGCCGGCCCTGATCGACCGCTGGATGGCCGGCGAGCTCGACGTCGAGCCGTTCATCTCGCACCGCATCTCGCTCGACGAGGTAAATCGCGGCTTCGAGCTGATGGAGGCGCAGGACGGGATCCGCAGCGTGATCACGCTGTGACCGGGGTTCACATTTCGACGTACGCATAACGGAACCTCAGCCAGTGACACAACGAGGTTCGTGAGATTCACCGAAACACTCCGCCTGCAGATAATCTGCAACACCAGGCTCGCAAAGACGTTTATCACTGAAGAACCAGTGAGCGTGAGGTTGGGAGAGGCGCCTGCCGTTGTTCGCGAACGTTGGCTGCCTGGGCCCGGAACCCTCTGAAAGGAATCTCCCGAAACCGCCGCCGAAGTGGGTATCAGGCTGTCAACTAGTTGAAAAACCTCTCAGGCGCTTGAACGCGAACGCGCCACGTCCGATGGCGGGTCTCGGTCGCACCCCCCGATCACGAGAGGATCCGATGACGATTACCTGCCCGGAGCCGGCTGCGGTCGCAACGCCCGCCGGGGATTTGCAGCTGCACGCGGAGATGGCGGCCGCCGCCAGCTGCGCGGCCGTGCTCGAGGAAGCCGGCCTGTGCGTCACGTTCGACGACCAGCCTGACGCAGCGCTCGTGATCGTCCTCGAACGGCCGGCTGGCGAACCGCTTCGCCGCCTCGACGTCCGCGAGCTGCTCGCGCTCGTGACGCTGCCGGTGGCGCAGGTGCGCGCCTGGGCCGAGCGACCCGAGCTGCCGATCCCCGGCAGCGCACGGCGGTGACGCCAGACCCACATCAGCCGGACCACGAGCGCACTCGGCAGCAGGCGCAGACGACGGTCCAGCGCGCGCTCGAGCAGGCGCGCGAGCGTAGCCGCCCGCTGTGGGTCATGCTCGTGAACGCCGAGGACGTGGGCCGCATCGACCGGTCCTTCGGCCATGCGGCCGGCGACCATGCGCTCGCCGAGCTCGAGGGACGCCTGTACGCGATCGCACCGGCCGACTCTGCGCTTGTCCACCTCACGCGGGAGCGACTCGTTTTCGTCTCCGACGCGTTCGAAGATCATCCCAGCGCACTCGACCTTGCTCAGACGCTCGCCGATGCAGCCCGCACGCCACTGCGCGTTGAGGACATCGACGTACGACTCGACGCCACCGTCGGGGTCGCGCCCGCGCTCGAAGGCACGGAGACCGCGACTCGCCTCCTGCGCGACGCCGACGCAGCCGCGCGTCAGGCCCGCAGTGTGGGTCGGCACCCATGGCAACTCGCCAATGCGGCCTCACAAGAGCGCACGCTGCGGCGACTGCGCGTCGAGGACGAGCTCGCGACCGCGCTCGCACAGGACCAGCTGGCGCTCTACTTCCAGCCGATCGTCTCGCTGCGGCTCGGCACGCTCATCGGGGTCGAGGCGCTCGTCCGCTGGCGCCACCCCGTCCGCGGTCTGGTCGGACCGGCCCAGTTCCTCCCAGTCGCCGAGGAGAGCGGCCTGATCGTCGAGATCGGCGACTGGATGCTCGACGCCGTCTGCGCGCAGGTCGGACGCTGGAGCACAACCCATCCCGAGCACGCCCTCCCGCCCGTCTCGCTGAACATCTCCGGACGCGAGCTGCGCGATGAAGCGTTTGCGCACCGCGTCACGACCGCCCTGACGGCCGCCCACATCCCGCCGGAGACGATCGCACTGGAGATCGCGGAGCCCGGCGTGCTCGACGAGCGCGCCGACGCGGGGGAGGCGCTCGAGACGCTCAGACGCCTCGGCGTGCGGATCCTGCTCGATCGCTTCGGCGGCGCGCACTCCTCGCTCGCACATCTTGCGCACCTGCCGATCGACGGGCTAAAGCTCGACGGCTCGCTGCTCGGGCCGCTCACGGGATCACGCGGCGAGACGGCGATCGCCGAAGCGGTCGTTGGCCTGGCGCACACGCTCGGGCTGTCGATCACGGTGCCGGGGATCGAGACTGAGCAACAGCTCGCCCTCGTGCGCTCGTTGCACGTCGACGCGGCGCAGGGGCATCTGATCGCTCGGCCGGCACCGGCGACGTCGCTCGCCGACCTCGAAGCCTTCGAGCTCGACGTCACAGGCCACGGACGAGGCGCCCGCGCCGCGACCGACGCACCCGACGAACTGCTGCCGCTCAGCGCCGTCGCGGATGCGCTCGGCGTGTCACCGAGCACCGTGCGCCGGCTGGCCGACCAAGGCGTGCTACCCGGCACTCGTACCGAAGGCGGGCATCGGCGCTTTCGCCGCAGCGACGTGCAGCGCCTCGCGCGGGAGCGGCGCCGCGCGCCGACCCTGCGCCCGTGGGAACTTCCGCAGCATCCGCTGCCGGCGACCGCAGACCTGATGGAGCACGACGGCCAAGCGCTCGTCGAACGTGCCGCGCGCGCTCTCTACGACCCGCAGCGACCGGGCTGGTTCGCCGCCCCGCAGGGGCTCGCGCGTTCGAGCACCTGGCTCGGAGTGCTCAGCCGCGCACTCGCGACCGGCTCGCCGCGCGATGCACTCGCCGCCACCGCCGCGTATGCCGACGCGGCGACGCTCGGCGGCGCGTCGGCGGCAGAGGTCGTCCGCTTCCTCGGACAGTTCGGTGCCGTCGCCTCGCACGAGGTCGTGCGTGCGCGCGCCGGCACGGAGGAGGCACGCGCGTTGCAGCGGGTGATGAGCGCCGCGACGGAGGCGTTCCTGGACAGACGCCGCTAGTGACGTCGCCCGCAGGCGGCCCGCTTGCGGGCGCGGGAGGGCGAAACTACATCTCTTCCGTTCCGTGCGGCGAGCCGTACTCGGCAAGCAAGTCCAGGAACGGCGCCGCGTCGAACGCCTCGGGGCCAAGCACACCGACGCCTCTCCAGGTCCCGTTCGCGAGCAGCTCGAGCGCGACGACGGGGTTGAGCGCGGTCTGCCACACGACTGCCTGCGAGCCGTACTCGCGCATCGTCCACTCGTTGTCGACCACGTGGTAGAGGTACGTGCGTCGCGGTCTGCCGTCGACGCCGGTGCCCGTGACGTACGTCCCGGCGCAGGTCCGGCCGGTCATCCGGTCACCGAGCGTGGCCGGGTCGGGCAGTACGGCCGCGACCACGTCGCGCGGTGCGACCTCGACGCCGCCGCGCATTCGCACGGGCTCGGTGCGGTCGAGTCCCAGCTTGTGGAGCGTCTTCAGCACGTCGATGAACTCCTGCCCGAGGCCGTACTTGAACGTCACGCGCTCGCAGTCGACCCAACGCGGGATCAGCACAACCTCCTCGTGCTCGACGTTCACGCACTCGATCTCGCCGATCCCCTCGGGAAAGACGAACACCTCGGGTTCGGAGAACGGCTCGGTCGTGTACCACCCGCGGCCGCGCTCCCACACGAGCGGCGGGTTGAGGCACTCCTCGATCGTCGTCCAGATCGAGAAGGTGGGGGCGAAGTCATAGCCCTCGACACGCAGGTCGGCCCCGTCACGCACGCCGACCTCGTCGATCGCCGAAAACAGATGGTCGGCGGCGTAGCGGGCGAACACGTCGGACAGGCCGGGCTCCACACCGATCCCGACGAGCGCAAGCTGGCCGGCGCGCTCCCACGCCTCCGCCTCCGCGAGTTGCAGGTCACCCAGCATCACGCCGGTCTGGCCGTACGGGTCCGTCGGGTGGCGCTGTGAGAGCGTCATCGCCATGTCGAGGTACGTCACGCGCGCGGCGTGACAGGCCGCGAAGATCGGCTCGTTGAAGCGCGGGTCGCAGGCGTTGAGGACCGCGTCCGCGCGCGCATCGCGGATCAATGCGACGAGGGCCGCCTCGTCGGAGGCGTCGACCTGAGCGGCCGCGAAGCGATCCGGCTCGCCGAGCCGCTCGACAGCTGCCTGTGCGCGTTCGAGCGCGACGTCCGCGACGGTCATGTGCTCGAAGAAGTCCCGCCGCTGCGCGATCGCCGGGACGGCAGACCCGACACCGCCCGCGCCCACGACGAGGATCCGCATGAAGCGACTCTACCCACAGCGGGTCCCGTACGACCGTCCTCGACAGCAGGAGGTTGCAATGGCTCCCCGGGGACTGAGATGCTCGAACGCATGCGGATAGCGTCACTCGTGCCGGAGCGGACCGTCGAGTCGATCTACCGATCGATCGTGCCGATGCAGGCGCTGGCGCATCGCGGGCACAGCGTGCACGTCGAGGAGCGCGACGAGATACGTGATCCTGCGGCGTTGCTGGACTACGACGCGATCCACATCGTGCGGATAGCCCACCCGCTGATGGTGCGGATCGCGAGACAGCTGCAGCGGCGGGGCGTCGCGATCGTGTGGGACAACGACGACCAGCGCGTCGCGCTGCTCGAGGAAGCCGCCAGAGCCCCGGGACAGGACGGGATCGCCGCCCAGCGCTTTTTCACCTCGATGCGCGCGATGGCGAGACTCGCGGACGCGGTCACGACACCAAGCGAGGCGCTCGCACAGCTCCACGCCCGTGACAGCCGCCGTGAGGTCCAGATCCTGCCGAACCTGCTGCCGCCGACATTCAGACGCCCGGAGCGAGTCATGCCGCATGAGGGCTTCCACATCGGCTGGCTCGCAATGCCGACGCATGCGCCGAGCTTCGAGGCGCTCGGCATGAGAGAGACGCTCGAACGCCTGCTAGCGCGCCACGCGCACCTCCACATCACGGGGGTCGGACTTGACCTCAGACTGAGGAGCCGCCGCTATGTGCACGTGCAGGGCATCCCGTACGGAGCGATGGCGGAGAACCTTGTGCACTTCGACTTCGCACTCGCGCCACTTGCCGACAACGCCGTGAACCAGGCGCGCTCGGACGTCAAGCTGAAGGAGTACGCGGCCGCAGGCGTGCCCTGGCTCGCCTCGCCGATAGGCCCGTATGCCGGTCTGGGGGAGCAGGAGGGCGGCCGTCTCGTGGCCGACGGCGACTGGTTCAGCGCGATCGAGACATTGATGAACGACGTCGACAGGCGTCGCGTGCTCTCTCAACGCGCGATGAGATGGGCTGCCGGCGAGACGATCGAAGCGCACGTCGACGTGTGGGAGCGGACCTTCCAGGACGCGATCGCCCAGGCGCGCGCGCCGCACGTCGTCGGCTGAGCGGTCGGCCCGCTCTCCTCAGCGCGCCAGCAGGGCGGCGCCGATCGCGCCGCCGAGGTCGCCGAGCGCAGCAAGCATCACGGCAGGGGGGCGAGCGTCGACGAACAGGTGCGGCTGCATCGCCGTGCGGATCCGCTCGACGTACGGCTCGCCGAAGCGCACGCCGAGACCACCGCCGATCACGACGGCCTCGCAGTCGAGCAGGTTGACGGCAGAGGCGATCCCGGCGCCGAGCGCCTCGATCGCCTCGTCGATCAGCTCAGTCGCGAGCTTGTCCTCGTGTTCGAGCGCGCGCGCCCAGATCCCGCTCGTGAGGCGTGTACGGTCGTGGTGCTCCATCAGCTCGAAGAGGTCGGTCTTGTGACCCTCGGCGTGCTTCTCGCGGGCGCGCGCCTCCATCGCGGCGCGGCCGGCGTACGCCTCGAGGCAGCCGCGACGCCCGCACGGGCATCTGCGGCCGTCGCGCTTGACGACCATGTGGCCGACCTCGCCGGCGGCCCCGCGGCCGAGCCACGGCTTGCCATCGAGCACGATCCCACCGCCAACGCCGGTACCCCAGAAGACCCCGAGCAGTGAGCGGTAGCCGCGCCCGGCCCCGAGCGCGACCTCCGCGTCGGTCGCGACCTGCACATCGTTCCCGAGTTCGACCGGCGTCCCGAGCTGCTCGCCGAGCACCTCCGCAAGCGGGAAGCTACCGGCCCAGCCGGGAAGGTTGCGCGCACCACTGACCGTGCCGGCGTCCGCGTCGATCGCCCCGGGCGACCCGACGCCGACGCCGTTGAGCGCCGACGACTCGATCCCCGCCACCTCGGCCGCCTCGCGCAACGCCGCGGCCATCGCCGCGGCGACGTCGGCCGGTCCACCGCTCGTCGGCGTCGGATGGCGCGCCTGACCGAGCACGCTGCTGTCGGCGTCGACGACGACCGTTTGGATCTTTGTGCCGCCGAGGTCGATCCCGCCGCGAGCTCTCGCCATGCGGGCAGACTAGACGATCCCGCAGATCGATCTTCGGCTAGCGATCACATTGCCAGATCCAGGCGCTTTTAACGGTCAGTTGATGAACGTTTATCTGGCATAATGGCGAAATGCGCATCGCGGCGCTCGTGCCCGAGGGGATACTGAACTCGATATATCGCTCGCTGGTGCCGATGCAGGCGCTTGCGCATCGCGGTCACTCCATTCACGTCGAGGAGCGTGACCACGTACGCGATGCGGCGCCACTGCTCGAGTACGACGTCGTGCACTTCCTGCGCTTATGCCATCAGGAGATGCTGCATCTCGCTCGGCGCCTCAGCGACGCCGGCGTGGCGATCGTGTGGGACAACGATGACGACCTGCTGAGGACCCCGAAGGGAAATCCGTCCTATCGGGAGCGGACTGGGCTTGTGAGGCGGGAGATCGCGCGCCTGCTGACGGCGATGACGACGCTCGCCGACGTCGTCACCACCCCGAGTCCCGTGCTCGCCGAGAGCTACCGCGAGATGAGCGGCTGCGACGCCCGGGTGTTGGGGAACTATCTGCCACCCACGTTCACACATCCCGGCCGGCTGAGCAGTCCGGGGCAGATCACGATCGGCTGGGTGGCCGCGATGGAGCACCATCGTGACATCGAGCAACTGCGGCTGCGCGAGGTGTTCGAACGGCTGCTGACCAAGCACCCGGGTGTCTCCGTCGTCACTGTCGGCGTCAACCTCGGACTTCCGCGCGACCGCTACCGGCACATCGAGGGGCTTGTGTACGGCGCGCTGCCAGAGGCGATCGCAGACTTCGACGTCGCGATCGCGCCGCTCACCGACATCCCGTTTAACCGCGCGCGCTCGGACGTGAAGCTGAAGGAGTACGCAGCCATCGGCGTGCCATGGCTTGCGTCGTCGATAGGTCCCTACAGCGACATGGGGGAGGACCAGGGCGGTCGTCTCGTAACTGACGATGGCTGGGACGAGGCCCTCAGCACCTTCGTGGACGATCGCACCGAACGCATTCGCCTCGGGCGTCAGGGCCTGCGCTGGGCACGTACCCAGACGATCGAACACCATGTCGACCGTTGGGAGCAGACCCTCGAGGACGCCGTCACGCATGCGAAGGCGATCGCTCGCAGCGCAAGTTGAGGAGCGCAGCAGAGACCAGATGGACCCGGCGCTCAGGCACGCTCCCTGCAAGCCCACTCCTCGACGATGCGTCGCTGCACATCGGTCAGCGAGGGCGTGTCGCCGCGCTCAAGCGCGGCCGCGGCTTGTGCAAGCGTGAGGCCGGTGCCGGTCAGGACGCTGCCGACCAGCGGGGGCACGTCGGCGCCGCAGACGCCGCTGGGGCAGTTCGGATCGGTCATACGTTGAGCGTAGCCGTGATGCCTGGCGAATCGCGGGTAGGACCGGCCGAGCGGCGTGCTTGAGTGTGCGCCTCCAGATGGTTCGGACTGATCGACGCGGAGGCAGACAGATGCGGCGTGCGGGACATCGGCGATGGGCGATGTGGTCGGTGCTGTTGGCAGCACTGCTGGCGCTGTTCGCAGCATCAGGCGCGGCGTGGGCGGCGACGCCGGCCAAGCTCGCTTACGTGACCGGCCTTGCCGGGACGCATCCACAGGTGCACGTCGCGAACGCCGACGGCAGCGGCGCGGTTGAGATCGGCGCCGGCGTGGATGCGCTGATCTCGCCCAATGGCGCGAGCGTCGCAATCGTCACGCCGTACACGCGTCGCGGCACGTCGCTGGTCGTGCGGCCTGCGGGTGGCGGCGCGGCGCACACGCTCGTCAGAACCGGTGACTCGATCGGCCCACTCGTGTGGTCGCCTGACGGCACGCAGCTCGCCGTCGTCGTGAACACGAAGCGACTCGTGGCGATCGACGTCGCGACCGGTGCACAGCACACGATCGCGCGCGGCCAGATCCAAGGCGCGAGCTTCTCGCCGGACGGCAGCCAGATCGCGTATGCGCGCTCGCGCTCGGCGCGCCTGCTCGCGCGCGTGAACGTGTTCGTCACGCAGGCCGACGGCTCGAGCGCCCACGCAATCACGCACGACGGCCGCAGCCTGTACCCGCTGTGGGGTCCGTCGCAGATCGCCTACACGCACGAGCGCCTGCGCAGAGCCGACGCGCCGGTCTACCAGCTGCGCGTCATGCGTCCGGATGGCAGCGGCGTGCGCCAGCTCACGCACCTGCGGATCCCGAGACTGCTGTCGGGCCTGACGGCGACCGCCTGGTCGGCCGACGGCAGCCGGCTGCTGGCCGAGTACGGCGGCCAGGACACGAGCGAGGCGTGGGCTGTCGATGTGAGCAGCGGTCGCGCGCGCGACCTGACCGGCAGATTCGACGGCGTGATCGGCGCGAACCTGTCGGCCGACGGCAGCACGGTGCTCGTGCAGCGCGGCTACTTCGACGATCCCAGACACCAGTCCGTCGCCACGATCCCGTTCGGCGGCGGCAGAGCGACGGTCCTCGTGCGCCACGGCAGCGAGCCGAGTTGGGGCGGCTGAGCCGCTTTTCCGCGCGGCCTTTCCCCCTACCGGGTTACATAAGATCGATTATCGAGCATTGCTCCGAAGGCGCGGGACGCCTCTCCATCATCCGTGCGCCCGCAAGCGCATCAGAGCAGTCGTCCAATGGCGACGTGCCTTCTGGTGCTCCCTGACGGCGCTCACGACAGCGGCTGACTTGCCCGCCACGGGTCCTATGCCAGGAATCAGCTCGACCGCTCCGAGCAACGCTTCCTTGGCGAGTTCCTCTGGCAATGATGTGCGCTGGTCCTTCAGTGCGTCGAACAGCGCAGCGGTCACGGCCTGTCCAGCCTTTTCGAAGAACTCGCAGGCGTCTCGTGCATCCTCAGATGCACGCCGCTCGAACTCCCGCAGTTTCGTGCGAGCCTCCTGTGCTGCCTCATGCTCTCGGAACTCGATGACTGCCTCCCACGGCAAGCACCCAATCTTCGGGACTGCGTACCGAAAGGCTGCCGAGCCAGAGAGGTCTGGCAAGACCGCGTGCCGCGCCATCATCGGAGCAAACAAAGGAGTGATGTTGAACGCAGCACCGAGTTCCTTGGCCAGCACAGCGTCGCGATAGAACGAATCCGTCACGTACCCCTGCAAGAAAGAATCCGATCTCGGCATCGGGCTCTTGGCCCACCGTTCCTCGCGAACGAGGTCGTCGATCTCCTGCGCCACCCGCAACCCTTCTGGATGAGTGCGGTCGATCGATCCCCCGCCCGCCTCGCGCACCCAGTCGAGTTTGAACTCAGACAGCTCATCGAGGATACCTGTGTAGAACTCCGCCACATAATGAACGTTCACCTCCCCGAGCGACACTGCGTGCATCGCTTCAGGGGGCGCCGGCTCTCCTGGCCGTCTTTGTACACCCATCGAGATCGAAACCGGTGCTCCGGCTGGAACTGGGCGTCGCGCGATAGCGCGACGCTCTGGCGTCAAATGCTCCTTCGGGAACCACCACGGCATGCATCCGTTGCTCGCGATCGTTACCTCGAGCAGTCCAGGCTCGAATACCAGATGATCGTAGAGACATGCCGCCTCCTTCGCACGGGTGGCTGCACTCGGCGACATCGGATCCTCGAAAAGCTCGACGCTGCTTCGCAACGCGAAGAAGATGCTTGTGAGGGACTCGTCGCCCATGCGCAAATCCTCATTGCGAGTTCGGACAGACCTTCGTCGCCCGATCGCTCAGCCGTCATGGACCCGCAGCTCAGACTCGAGCTCCGCCAGCACCGCGAAGTCGTCGTCCTGCGTCCAGACCGCCAGGTCATGCGCGAGCGCCGTCGCCGCGATGATCGCGTCCATCGCCCCGGCTCGGCGTCTGTGTGCGCGTGCCTTTGCCAGCAGCGCCGCCAGGCGCTCGGCGACCGGCGTGTCGTACGGCAACGCGACGAAGCGGTGGGCCGATCTCAGCGTCGCGTCGCGTACTTCGCGCAGCGACCCGTCTCCAGCGCGGTGCACGCCCACGAGCAGCTCCGTCAGCGTCGCGACCGAGATGCGCGCCTCACCCTCCGGGGGCCTCCCCAGCGGCCGTCCTTGCTCGGCAGCGATGAAGACGCTCGTATCCGCGAGGTAGCCGCTCACTTGACGAGATCGTCGGTGGTCCAACCGACGTCGAAGTCCGCGGCGTCTGACTGGACACCCAACTCGGCAGCGCGGGCTCTGATCGCCCCCAGCTCTGCCATCAGCAGCTCGCTTGGACGCCGCTCGCTCGCCTGCACCCGCGGGACGATGTCCGCGACAGGCCGGCCGTGGACGGTCAGCACCACCGGCTCCCCTGCCTCGATCGCCGAGACGACGCGGCCGGTGTGATTGCGCAGCTCGCGGACGGAAACATCCATGTGGCACAGCGTAGCACGCTAGCTGGCCCCCAACGGCCGCGCGGGTTATGTAACCGGAGGCGGAGGCGGGACGCTCGTCGCGGCCCGAGCGGTGTCCTGGGCCTCCAACAGCACTCGCGGCTCGCGGGCGAGCTGATCGCGGATCTTCGGCGCGCTTGCCTCGCGTGCAACGCGTGCTCGCTCGATCGCTTCCGTCATCTCCGCCGATCGTCGCCGCGCGACGTCATGAAAGCCGTCGGGCATGTCGCGATGGGTCGGCATCGACGATCGAGAAGCTATTGACCGATCTCAGGCGGCGCCGCTGACGCCCCCGCCGCTGCCGCCGTCAGGCGGTGGCGGGAGTGGCGTGCCGGAGCGACGACGGGCGCGCTCGGCGGCGGCGAGGCGACGGGCGGTGCGGCGCGCCTCTTGGCGCACGCGCTCGCGCAGCTCGGGCTCAGCCGCGGATTCGCGCTCGGCACGCTTGCGTGCAAGCTCGTCGACTTCGTTCGTCATGTGCTCTTGCGTGGACATCCGCTCTTTTCCTGATCGGCAGCCACCCGCGGCCGCTTGAGCGTTGGACGTTTTCGGATGCTAACCCGTGGCGCGGGCGGCGTGGACGGATTGTCGGTTGAGGGACCTGCGAGGCGGGCAGCATCGGCCCATGACGATCGGCTCGAGCCTGTTCCTGATCGCGATCGGCGCGATCCTCAAGTACGCGGTGACCGCCCACGTCGCAGGCGTCGACCTGCAGGTCGTTGGCGTGATCCTGATGATCGTCGGAGTTGTGGGGCTCGTGATCGGCCTCGCGGTGATGATGAGCGCGCGCACCGGCGCGCGACAACCTCCCCCGCCTCCTCCCGACGCGTACTGAGCCGTCGCGACGAGCGGCGACTCAGTGCACGAGCGTCTTCAGCACGACGATCATCAGTCCCAGCGTGCCATCAACTGCGCCCGACAGCAGCGCTGCCGGCCAGGTCTCGAACGTGCGACGTCCGACCGTGATCCCCCACGCCACCAGCTGGGCGATGCTGATCGCCAGCGCGACCGTGACGGCGGTGTCGAGCGACCACACGCCGAAATCGGCGAGCACGAGCGCCGCGAGCGGGCCGAGCGCCGCCTGGATCATCGGCCAGTGCCAGGCCGCGACGGCGCGCATGCGCTTCCACGTGTAGGGCCGCGGATCGTCCATGCGGTCGCCGATCGCCTCGGACCACACGTGCGCGAGCCAGAACACGAACATCGTCCCGGCGAGCGCGACGGTCATTCTGCCGTCGGACACGTCGCCGACGTCGAGCGAGGCGACCACGCCGGCCGCCAGGATCGACCCGTAGACCGCCGCGGCGAAGTTGCCGTTCGTGCCGCCGCGCCAGCTCGGCACCTGCGCCTCTGAACCGATTGGCATGACCGGAGTATTCTTCGTAGTCCGGCGGATCGCCCACTCGGCCGGGGCTCCTCGGAGTCCAGCCGGGCAACGCGCCAGCCCTCGGGCCGGCGGCCAGTCTCGGCGGTCGGGAGTGTCAGGTTGCCCAGGCATCAGACACAAGTCCTGGGACGTTGCAGTTCAGTGGCGATCTATGACCGGGCGGGTTTTGCAAAGGGCGGGGCGAATGCCCCGCCCGCCCGCATCACTCCGGCTCGCGTTGCGTGCGCCGATACCAACGGTTGATGAGCCGGTCAATCCCCAACACCGTTGCGAGGCCACCCACCAGCAGCACCGCAGCATCCGCCCAGTCGCCGTTCCCGAGCGGATGCCAGCCCAACAGCGCCGCGAGCCCGAACGCTGCGAGGGCGATCTTGCCGCCGTGCCGATCCCAGGCGACGACCAGGCTCGCACGCAACACGCGATTGACCTCGCGACGGCGGGACACGTCAACCGAGGTCCCGGGACGCTCGCGGCGTCTCGCCTCGTCCCAGACGTGGTCGAGCAGCTCCCGCTCAAGCGCCGGCGCCTTCCAGCGATCCGTCCAGACCCCGATGCACAACGGATCGCCGTCGACCTGCAGCGCCATCTCCTCCAGGGCCTCGACGACGATCACCTGAGGCAGCGTCTCGACGAGGATGCTGACCGCGTCATCCGTGAGGGCTCCACAGGCGACGCCGTCGAGGTCGCTGACGGAAGCTCCGCAGCGTCGGGCCAGATCGGCCGTCGCGCCCTCTCTTCTCCACCAGCCGGCCTCGAAGCGAGCTACGGGGTGCCGGGCGGCACGAGAGAGCAGCTCTCGCAGAAGGTCGCGTTCGCGGGCCCGCTGCTCGGCGACGTCGAGCGCGAGCCATGCGACGCCGAGCGTGCCCGCGCCGGGGGCGATCACGGTGTGGCCGTCGGTCTCCTCCAGGCCAAACGCAGGGTGTGCGAGGAAGAGCCGCCACGTGAAGCGCTCGGCCTTGAGTCGACCGAGATCGATCCGCTCGTCAATCGAGCCGTCCATGCCGTCAGCGTACGGGCGACGTCGCCGCGGCGCGGCGAAGCTCAGGCCAGCGTGAACTGGCCGACGAGCTGGTCGAGCTCCTCGGCCGTCTTTGCCAGCTCCTGGGCGGAGGCGGCGACCTGCTGGGTGGCGGCTGAGGTCTGCTGGGTCGAAGCGGAGACCTGCTCGCTCGACGCCGAGGACTGCTCGGCGACGGCGGCAACCTGGGCCATCGACTCTTGCATGCGGGCCGCGCGGCCGGCGATCTCCTCGATCGACAGGGCGATCCGCTCGACGCGCTCGTGCATGTCGCCGACCGAGCCGCCGAGGCGCTCGAACGCCGCGCGCGTCTGCTCGACGACGACGACGCCGTCCTCGGTCTGCCGCGCGCCCTGCTCGACCACGCCGACGACCCGGCTCGTCTCGCGCTGGATCTCCTTCACAAGCTCGGAGATCGAGCCGGCAGCCTGCTGGGACTCCTCCGCCAGCTTGCGCACCTCTTCGGCGACGACCGCGAAGCCGCGTCCGTGCTCGCCGGCGCGGGCGGCCTCGATCGCGGCGTTCAAGGCAAGCAGGTTCGTCTGCTCCGCGATGCCGGTGATCGTGTCGACGATCCCGCCGATCCGCTCGGACTTCTCCCCCAGCCCGCGGATCGCACCGGTCGCCTCCTCTGAGTTGACGGCCGCCGCGTCCATCGAGGCGGTCAGGCGGGTCGCCGTCGCGGCGCCCTCCTCGGCGACCGCGCGCGCCTGTTGCGCGACGCTCGCCGTCTCCTGCGCGTCTCCGGCGCTCTGCTGCGTGGCGGCGGCGACCTCGGCGGTCAGCTCGCGCGCCTCCTTGACGGAGCGCACCTGGCGGTCTGCGCCTTGCGCGACCTCCCCCACCGTTGTCGCGATCTCGCCGATCGCGCGGCCGGTCTCCTCCGAGGTGGTGGCCATCTGCTGCGAGGCGGCGGCGACGCTCGCTGAGCTGTGCGCGATCTCCCCGAGGATCGAGGCGACGCGAGCGCGCATGCGGTTGTAGGCGTCGAGCGAGACGAGCGTGATGTCGTGGATCGCGTTGACGGCGAGAGAGACCTCGCCGATCTCGTCGCTGGAGATGCGTTGGATCGGCCGCGTCGAGGTCGTGACCTCGACGGTCATGTCGCCGTTAGCGACGGCCTCGATGCCGTCCGCGAGGCCGCGGACGTCGTCGTCGCGCAGGTGCTGCAGGCGCGAGAGGACGCGCCGCACGCGCATCCGCAGCGCGAGCGTGATCCAGATCGCGACGCCGATCGCGAGCAGTGCCCCCGCGATCGTCGCGATGACGATCAGCAGGCGGGTCGAGCTGACGGTGGCGTGGAAGCTGTCGTTCGCGGCCGAGATCCGGCCGGCGCGGTCGTCGAGCATCGCCGGGAGCTGGTCCATCGCGCGGTCGTGGTCGCGCGTGAGCGTCCCGATCGCGTGCAGCGCGACGATCGAGATGCCGAGCAGGAAGCAGACGACCCCGCCGAAGGCGAGTCCGAGCTTGCGCCCGACGGTCCAACGGACACCCAGAAAACCTCTCACGCCCTCATCAGTCGGCAGGCGTGCGCCGATCTTGAGCGGCGTCAGGTGGCGAGACGTCTACGCCGGCCCGCCAGACCGCGCAGCAGCAGCTGCCGCGCCATGTTCAGCAGCAGCAGCGCGAAGCCGATCCGCAGGACGCGCTCCGGCAGCGCGTTGGCGAGCGCGACGCCGGCCAGCACGCCGAGCACCGACAGCCCGCCCATGACCGCGGCCTCCTTCACCCGCAGGTTGCCGTAGGCACGCTGGCGCCAGCTGCCGACGAGCGCGACCGGCACGATCGCAAGCAGCGACGTCGCCTCCGCCTCGACCTGCCCGTGCCCGAGCAGGATCGTCAGCGCCGGCACGAACAGGATCCCGCCGCCGATCCCGAGCAGACCTGACGCGATGCCGGCGAGCACGCCGATCAGCGCCGCGAGGATCACGACGACAGCACCAGCTGGATCGCCGCAGCGACCAGCAGGATCGAGAACGCGAACGCGATCGCGTCGGCGGGGACGCGCTGCTGCAGCCACGTGCCGGCGAGCACACCACCGACCGCGGGGACGCCGACGAGCAGCGCGTCGCCGACGTCGACGTTGCCGTAGATCGCCTGCGCGCCCGCCGCGAACGCCGAAACGATCGTGATCGCACCGAGCGACGTGGCGGCCGCGCCGCGCTCCTCGTAGGCGAGCCACAACAGCAGCAGCGGCACCATCACGGCGCCGCCGCCGACGCCGAACAGCCCGCTGAAGAGCCCGCCGGCGGTGCCGATCGCGGCGAGCTTCAGCGTGCGGCTGTCACGTGCGGCGCCGGACATCGGCGCCGCACGTTATCGCCGCCGGTGGGCGGTCCCTACCGGGCGACTGTCGCCGAGCCGGCCCACGCCGTGCCGGTCGACGGATCGGTCCAGACGACACGCCACTGGCGCCCGGACTTCGTCGTCGCGCTGCCCTTCCAATAGCCGCTGGCGCCGTAGCGCTTCGTCGTGAGCTTCTTCCAGCCGCCGCTGCGGTCCTTGGCCTGGATCTCCAGGCTGCCGGCATGCCCGTGCGCGGGCCGCACAAAGCCCCACAGCGCGACGCGGGAGCCCTTCCCCTTCGTCACCACGAGCGGCAGCCGGAAGCCGTCGTAGGCGGGCTTGGCCGCACCGGTCTTGTAGAGGAAGAGACCCGACTCGAACGCCCCGTGGGCACCGTCGATCGTGCGGTCGTCACGCAGCAGGTACTGCGAGAACGACTTCACGCGCGCGTTGCTCCAGGCCATGTGCTCGCCAATCGAGCGGAAATCCGACTGCGTCGGCAGCGGCACGCCGGAGACGCGGTCGGGGAAGCTCTGCACGCCGAACTCACTGATGTAGACCGGCAGGCGCAGGGGCAGCGCGCCCGCATTCGCGGCGCGGTCGAGCGCCTTCACGAGCCGCGGCAACACGCCGATCGTCACGTCGTCCTGCTTCTGAGGCTGGAAGAACGGCCCGAACTTCGTCGTGTACGGGTGCATCGCGAAGCCCTGCGTCGGCACCTTCGCGCAGCCGCGCGACTTGCGGTAGCGGTCGTCGAGGCACAGCACCGTGCGCAGGAACTTCAGCGGGCTGATCGTGCCAATGTCACGGAAGGTGTTGCCGATCGGCGCGAGCTCGCCGATCAGGATCGGAGCGCTGACGTGGGCGCCACGCAGGCCGGTGTAGCCCTGCAGATACAGCTGGCGGTAGATCTTCGCGCTCTCCAAGCCCTTGATCGGCTTCAGCAGCTTGCCGAGGTTCGGCTCGTTCCAGATCGACCACCATGAGACCTTCGAGCCGTAGCGGCGCCCGGCAGCGGTCGCGAACTTGCTGAACGCCTCCGGACTCGGGCGCGTCAGTTGGTCCTTCTTCGCCGCAGTCGCCCAGCGCGGCGCCGGGCCGGCGAGCGTCAGATAGACCTTCAGGCCGCGCGCCCGCGCGCCGTCGATCGCAGCGTCGTAGCGCGCCCAGTTGCCGGGCGGGTACGCGTTCGGGTCGGTCGCGTTGAACGACGGGGCCTTCTTCGCGTTCGGATCGGGGGCGACGAGGCTCCACGACAGCTGGATGCGGACCGCCGTGGCGCCGAGGTCTCTGATCTGGTCGAGTGCGGCGTCGGGAGAGCCGCTGAACAGCAGCTCGGACGGGGCCTCGACGGTCGTGAACTGGCTGCCGTTCGCACTCGCGGCCGCAGCGGGCACGAGCAGGGCGAGGCATGACACGACGACGAGCAGGATCCGATGGCGCACGAAAGCGTCCTCCTTCGACTGACTTGGGTTGCCGCGAAAGTCGCGACCGAACGGCGGGAGCCCGCGTGTGGGGTCGGGTGGTGCGGGCTCTGTGCGTCCTAACGCACTGAGCGGCGCAAGGTAGCGCACGTCACCGACGCCAAGTGCCCCACCTTGGAGCTTCCTAACCGGCGACCGGCGCGTCCCCGGCAGGCTCGTGCACATCGCTCGGAAGCTCCTCCCCCGCTCCAGCGGGGCTCAACGGCGAACGAGTCGCGGTCGCGATCTCCGCGGCGCTCACGTTGAGCGGGTGATGGCACGCAGCCAGATGTCCGCCCGGGTACACGGCCAGCGGCGGCTCGACGCGGGCGCACAACTCGCTCGCACGCGGACAGCGCGTGCGGAAGCGGCAGCCGCTCGGCGGATCGATCGGGTTCGGCGGCTCGCCACCGACGACGTGCCGCTCGCGCGCGCGGTTCTCCTTCGGATCCGGAATCGGGATCGCGTCGAGCAGCGCCGCGGTGTACGGATGGATTGGCTTGACGTACAGCTCCTCGGCGGGCGAAGACTCGACGATCTTGCCGAGATACATGACGGCGATGCGGTTGGACACGTGGCGCACGACGGACAGGTCGTGTGCGACGAACACGTAGCTGAGGTGCATGTCGTCTTGCAGATCGTCGAGCAGGTTGACGACCTGCGCCTGGATCGAGACGTCAAGCGCCGAGACCGGCTCGTCGAGCAGGATCAGTCGCGGGTCGGTCGCGAGCGCCCGCGCGATGCCGATCCGCTGGCGCTGCCCGCCCGAGAACTCGTGTGGGAAGCGGCCGACGTGCTCCGGATGCAAGCCGACACGCTCCAGCAACTCACGCACGCGCACACCGACGTCGCCGTTGGGCGGGCGGGATCCGTGTCGTTGCTGCAGTCGCAACGGCGCACCGACGATCTGCCCGACGCGCTTGCGCGGGTTGAGCGACGCCTGCGGGTCCTGGAAGACCATCTGCAGCTCGCGGCGCACCGGTTGCAGCGCACGCCTGCCGGCGGTGGTGATGTCGTCGCCGCGGAAGCGGATCGTGCCCTCGGTGGCGTCGACGAGCCGCGCGATCGCGCGCGCAAGCGTCGTCTTGCCGCAGCCGGACTCGCCGACGATCCCGAGCGTCTCCCCCTCCGCCAGCGTCAGCGAGACGTCGGAGACGGCGTGGACGTGGCCGACCGTGCGGTCGAACAGCACGCCGCGCTTGATCGGGAAGTGCACGACGAGGTGCTCGACCTCCAGCAGCGGTGCTGGAGCGGGCGCGGTCGCCTCTGCCGGCCGAGGCTCCGCAGCGCTCATGCGATCACCGTCCGCTCGCTCGCCAGCCCGATCTGGCCGTCGACGACGCGCTTCTCACGCTTCTCCTCGACCGACAACCAGCAGCGGTCGAGGTGCTCGTCCTCCCCCACGCGCGCCTCCAGCGCTGGCACCTCCATGCAGTGCGAGAACGCGTGCGGACAGCGCGGCCGAAAACGGCAGCCGTGCGGCGGGTCGGCCAGCGACGGCGGCGTCCCCGCAATCGCCGGCAGGCGCGCCGGCCGCGGACGGTCGACGCGCGCGATCGAGCCGAGCAGGCCCCACGTGTACGGATGCTGCGGGTCGTAGAAGAGCTCGTCGAGCGTGCCCTGCTCGACGATCTGCCCCGCATACATCACGGCGACGCGGTCGGCCACGTCGGCGACGACACCGAGGTCGTGCGTGATGAGGATGACACCGGCGTTCGTCTCCTCGCGCAGGCGTCTGACCTCCTCGAGGATCTGCGCCTGGATCGTCACGTCGAGCGCAGTCGTCGGCTCGTCGGCGATCAGCAGGTCAGGGCCGCAGGTGAGCGCCATCGCGATCATCACGCGCTGGCGCATGCCGCCCGACAGCTCGTGCGGATACGCGCGCAGGCGCTCCGCCGGGCGCGGGATCCCGACCCGCTCCAGCAGCTCGCGAGCGCGCTCGAGCGCTGCGTCCTTGCCGACGTCCTCGTGCGCGTGGATCTGCTCGGCGATCTGCGGCCCGATCCGCTGCACCGGGTTGAGCGCCGTCATCGGATCCTGGAAGACCATCGCGATCGCAGCCCCGCGGAGCTGCCGCAGCTCGTCGTCGGAGGCGCCGACGAGGTCGCGGCCGCCGAACAGCGCACGGCCGTCGAAGCGCGCGTTCGGCGAGCGCGTCAGCCCCATCAGCGTCATCCCCGTCACCGACTTGCCGCTGCCGGACTCGCCGACGATCGCCAGTACCTCGCCCGCGTCGACGTGGAACGAGACGCCGTCGACCGCCTGCACAAGGCCGTCCTCGGTGCGGAAGGCGACGCTCAGGTCCTCGACCTGGAGCAGGTGCTCAGTGGCGGGGGCCGGTGGGTGGGATTCCGCGCTCATCCCGTCAACCGGATCCGCGGGTCGAGCAGCGCGAACACCACGTCCGTGACCGCGCTCAGGACGACGACGAAGAACGCGCCGAGCATCACGATCACCATCACCGGCGGCACGTCGAGCTGACGGATCGACTCGGCCGCGTACTGGCCGACGCCCTGCAGGTTGAAGACCGACTCGGTGAGGATCGCGCCACCGCCGATCACCGCCGCGAAGTCCAGCGACCACAGCGAGACGATCGGGATCAGCGAGTTGCGCAGCACGTGCCGGATCAGCACGCGCCGCTCAGTGATCCCCTTCGCGCGCGCGGTGCGCACGTAGTCCTCGCTCATCGTGTCGAGCAGGTTCGAGCGCAGCACGCGCGAGTAGATGCCGATGAACAGCACCGACAGCACGAGCCACGGCAGGATCAGGTGGTAGGCCCAGTCGGCCGGGTTCTGCGTCAGCGGCACGTAGCCGCCATTCGGGAACAGCTGGACCTTGAACGCGAGGAAGTAGAGCGCCACCGCGCCGAGCAGGAACACCGGCGTTGAGACGCCGGCGAGCGCGAGCACCGTCAGCGCGCGATCCGTGAAGCCGCCCGCGCGCATCGCGCTCAGCACGCCGAAGACGACGCCGAGGAACAGCCAGATGATCCCCGCGCCGATCGCGAGCGACAGCGTCGCCGGCAGGTCCTTCCAGATCTCCTGCACCACGTTGACCTGCTGCGTGTAGGAGATCACGTCGCCCGTGAAGATCTTCTTCATCGTCGTCAGGTACTGCTGCCACAGCGGATCGTCGAAGCCCCACGTGCGTCTGATCGCGGCGACCGTCTCCGGCGAGGAGAGGCGGCCCGCCATCCGCTGCGCCGGGTCGCCGTTCGGGATCGCCTGGAAGATCAGGAACGTCAGGACGGAGATCGCGAACAGCACGAGCGTCATCGAGAAGAACCGACGGATGACGAAGCGCGTCATCGCTGGACCTCCGCCTGCTCCTGCACGTCCTCGAGCCGGATCTTCGCGCGTGGGTCGAGCGCGTCGCGCACGCCGTCGCCGAAGACGTTGATGCCGAGCACGGCCAGCACGAGCATCAAGCCCGGCACGAACGTCAGGTGCATCGCGCTCGGGATCAGGCGGATGCCATCGGAGATCATCGTCCCCCACGATGGGTTCGGCGGCTGCACGCCGGCGCCGAGGTAGGACAGCGCCGCCTCCAGCAGGATCGCGTTGGCGATCATCAGCGGGATGAAGACGATGATCGTCGACGACAGGTTCGGCAGGATCTCGCTCCACATGATCCGCAGCGGCCCCGCGCCGCCCACGCGCGCGGCGTCGACGAACTCCTGCTCGCGCATGCCGAGCACCTGCCCGCGGATCGGCTTGGCGACGTACGGGATGTAGACGATCCCGATGATGAAGGCGGGCACCATCAACGAGTTGCCCTGGATCTCCAGCGGCCCGATCGTGATCCCGCCGAGCGCAAGCGAGGTGCCGAGCGCGATCCCCAACAGCACGACCGGATAGGCCCAGATGAGGTCGAGGATGCGCGCGAGCACACCGTCGACCGCGCCGCGGAAGAAGCCGGCGACGACGCCGACGAGCGTCGCCAGCAGCATCGTAATCAGCGTCGCGACGGCCCCCACCTCCAGCGAGTTGCGCCCGCCGTAGAGCAGCCGCACCGCGATGTCACGGCCGTTCTGGTCGGCGCCCAGCAGGAATCTGCCCTGCCAGGTGGGCCCGATCGGCTGGCCGGTCGGCGAGACGACGTCCTTTCTGACACCGCCGACCGTGACCGTGTCCGTCACGTGGTTCGCGTTCGGAGTCGTGTTCGCGACATGGTCCGCGTACAGCGGCGCGCACAGGCACAGCACGACGATCAGCAGGAACAATGCCCCGAACGCGAGCGCCGCCTTGTTGCGGCGCAGGCGCCGCAGCCCGAGCCGATACGGGCCGAGGCCCGTGCTCGGGCTGGGCTGCGCCTCGCGCGAGCGCACGTCGACGCCGGCCCCGGAGGCGATTCCAGGGCCGGCGCTTGCGCTGATGCTCGGATCGCTCGCCAAGGGGCTCCCCTACTTCAGCTGCAGGGTCGTCCAGTCGTTGAGGTACGTCGGGTGGAAGATGGCCGCGTCGAAGTTCACGCGATCGGAGAAGAACTTCGGCATCGTCTCCGCGCCGTAGACCACGACATAGGCTCTTCTCGCCGTGTACTGGTCGAGCGCGGACCACTCGCCTGCGACGCTGTCGAGCTGCGTCGCCGGCACTCTGTTGAGCTTGTTCAGCTCGCTCTGGATGTGCGGGTCGTCGACCTTGCTGAAGTTCTGGTTGTTCGTCGGCTGGATCGAGCGCGCGTCCATCAGCAGATAGAAGTCCGATGGGTTCGGGAAGTCCTGGATCCAGTCGGCGAAGCCGGTCTGCGGGTCGGTCTGGGCGCTGCCGATCGTCGGGAAGTAGACCTCGTCCGCGATGATTCTCTCCTGGGCCTTGTAGCCCAGCTTGTTCAGCAGGTCGGTGTAGTAGTCGACGTACTCGCGCCGTGGGCTGCGCTCCTGGCCCCAGACCGTGATCGCAGCACCAGCCGTGCCCGACTCCTGCACGAGTCTCTTCGCAGCTGCCAGGTCGGGTCTGTCGCCGTACGGGCAGCTCACATCGTCGCCTGGATGGCCGACGATGCCCTCGGGCAGGAACCAGCAGGTCGGCTTCAGGAAGCCGCTCGCGAGCCGCACCATCGCCTCACGGTCGATCGCCATGTTGACTGCCTGGCGCGCCTTCGCGTTGTTGAACGGCGCCTTTGTCGTATTGAGGAAGAAGTAATAGGTCGAGGGGATCGGGACGCGTGCGAAGCGGTCGCTTGCCTGGCTCTCGATCTGCGGGAGCAGTGACGGCGGCAGCGTGTCGCCGGCATCGAACACGTCAGCCTGGTTGTTGAGCACCTGCTGCGCCTCGGACTGTGTGTTCGAGACGATCGTCACCTTCACGGTGTCGACATGACCGGTAGGGATGTCGGGGATGCCGAATCTCGCGAAGCGCGGGTTTCTCTGCAGCGTGAAGCCGCGGTTGACCGACGCCTGCGTGTACATGTACGGCCCAACGCCGGGCGGCGGATCGTTCGAGAGGTTTCTCATCACGGTCCCTCTCGGCACGAGGCCGGAGGACGGGAACGCGAGCACGTTCGCGAACGCGCCGTAGGGCTCGGTCAGTCTGATCGTGATTCTGCCCGTCGCGTCATCCGTTTGGATGCCGGAGATCGAGCTCGCGGAGCCTCTGTCGTAGGCCGCGGCGCCGTCGATGTAGTTCGTGTAGAAGGACTTGCCGCCCCAGTTGACCTTGATGGCGCGCTGGATCGTGTAGGCGAAGTCGCTCGCTCTCACGGGTCTGCCGTCGGAGAACGTGAGCCCTCTGCGCAGCGTCAGCGTGTAGGTCAGGCCGTCTCTCGAGACCTCCGGCAGCGCGGTCGCGAGCCCGGGAATCAGCTCGCCGCCCGCCGTCCCGTTCGCATGGCGGTACGTCACGAGCGGCGTGTACGTGATCCAGTCCGGCTCGGCCGACTGGGTCGTGTAGCCGAGCTGTGGGTCGAGGTAGTCGGGCGCCGTACCCATCAGCACGGTCGCGGTCCCGCCCTCGCTGCCGCCGCTGCTCGAGCCGGAGCTGCTGGTGGAACTGTCACTCCCGCCGCCGCACCCGGCGACGACGAGCGCGAGCGCGGCAGCTGTGGCCGCGCCCAGGAATCCTGCGCGCACCTGCATGATCAGCCTCCTCGTAGCTGCACACAGATGTTTCCCGTTTTCTGGTTCTTACTCCCGCGGCTCGAATGTCACCTCGATCCGCTCCCCCTCGCGCCGCTCCTCAACCCGCGCCGCGGCGCGCAGCGCCTGCACGTCCGCGGCCGTGACGGGCTCCATCAGGCTGCGCGGCCACAAGCGCCGCGCGCGCACCACGTTCGCCTCGGCCGCGTACAGCAGCATTTGCCCGCCGAGGTAGAGCCATGACATCAGGCCGATCACGATCGCGAAGAAGCCGTAGGTCGAGTTCAGGCGGCGCACGAAGCGGTCGACGTAGATCCCGCCGATCGCCTGCAGCACGGCCCAGCCGACCGCGGCGAGCACGATCCCGAGCCAAAGCTGGCGCGTCGAGACGGTCGATGACGTGTAGATGCGGAAGACGGCCCAGAACAGCACGACGTCCAGCACCGCCGAGGCGGCGAAGCCGGCAATCTTCAGCTCGATCCCGCCAAGCCCGCCGACGAGCAGTCCGACGGCCGTCGTGACCGCCACGTTCAGCAGCGCGAGCACGAGCAGGATCAAGAGCCCGCGCAGGCGCGCCGTGAGGAAGTTACGCCGCATCCGGTGCGGGATGTCCCACACTTGGTCCATCGCACGCTGCCCGGCAAGCGTGATGCCGAGACCCGCCCAGATCGCCGCGGCGAGGCCGATGACGAGAGCAGCAGTGCTGCCGCCGAGCGCTCTGACCTTCACGTCCTCGCCGATCACCGGGAACTGCCCGAAGGCGGATCTGACGATGTCGCTGTAGAGACTCGGGTTGTCGCTCAGGACGAAGCCGAGCACGGTCACCATCACGAGCAGCAGAGGAAACAGCGAGAAGAACCCGTACCAGGCCATCAGCGCGGCGAGGTTGCCTGCGTGGTCGTCGGCGAACTTCTTCAAGACGCCGAGCGGGAAGCCCAGCACGCTGCGGCGGCGCTGCAGGCGGTCGAGCGCGCGCACGGGCGTCAGCGGGTCCACGGCGAAGTTGTACCCGTTGGCGCGGACCGTCGGGCCGCCTGCATGCGCGCTGAAGGCGCAACGGAGCCGTCGACGGTAAATTGCAACAAGCGAATGGGACGCGCACCATTCGTGTCTTGCCCATAATTCAATTGGCAAAGATACTTGGTTGCCTTTGCAGTCACCCGCGCTGTAGACCACACCGCGCCGCCGCTGGAGACTGCCGGGCATCATGAAGCCCGACACGCATTCACCCGATCACGCACGCCTCGGTCGTGCAGTGCGCGAGCTACGCGCCCGTCGCGGACTCTCCCAAGAGGAGCTGGGATTCCGCGCCGGCCTTCACCGCAACTACGTGGGCGCGATCGAGCGCGGCGAGATCAACCCGACCTTCCGCGTCCTGCTCAAGCTCGAGCGCGGGCTGCAGCTGCCGCTCTCGGAGATCATCCAGCTGTGGGAGCGCCGCGCGACCGACGCTGTCTCGCCGCGCTTGCGCCGCCCGCCCGTCGCGCCTGCATCGAGGCGCCGCAGATTGCCCGAGTGAGGCTCTAGCCGAGATTTCCACCGTCCCACCCCGGGTATGCGGCCATCGACGAATCCGAACCGATGGAGGCGACCACGATGACAGTCCGCTCGAGCTCGCAGGGCATCCTCTCCGACGAGAACGCAGAGAAGCGCCAAGAGATCATCGACCTGCTCAAGAAGGCGTACTGGATGGAGCTCGAGACGGTCATGAGCTATCTGGCCAACTCGATCAACCCGGACGGCGTGCGCGCTCAGGAGATCGTCGAGTCGCTCGCGAAGGACATCCAGGAGGAGCTCGGCCACGCGCAGCAGTACGCGCGCCGCATCAAGGAGCTCTACGGAGTCGTTCCGGGCTCGCTCGACTTTGCGGCCGAGCAGACGTATCTGCAGCCGCCTGAGCACCAGACCGACATCGTGCACGTGATCCGCGGCGTGATCGAGGCTGAGACGGGGGCGATCGAGCACTACAACCGCATCATCGAGCTGACCGACGGCGTCGACTGGGTCACGCAGGACATGGTCATCGCGATCCTCCACGACGAGGAGGGCCACCGTCGGCTGTTCGAGGGCTACCTGCGCGAGTACGAGGCAGAGGGCCTCGCTTGAGCGATCTGCCTGGGCGGCGGGCGATCCGACCCGCCGTCCGTCCCGCGGGATGGGAGATCTCGCACCAGCGTGAGCGAAATCGCTATCTTGGCTGAGGCGCCATGAAGCTCCTCGAGCTCACGACAGAAACGGAGGGCACCACGGTGCGCCTCGCCCTGACCGGCGAGCTCGACATCGCCGGCGCCTCACGCGTGGAGCAGGAGCTCGAGCGCATCGAGCAGGAACCGCCGGCGACGATCGTGCTCGACCTGCGCGCGCTCGCCTTCATGGACTCGACCGGATTGCGCGTGATCTTGGCCGCCGACGGCCGCGCCCGCGAGCAGGCCCGGCGGCTCGTGATCGTGCGCGGCTCGGACACGGTCCAGCGGATCATCGAGATGACGCGGCTCGACGAGCGGCTCGAGATCGTCGACGATCTCGCAGCGCTCGAAGCCGGCTGAGCGCGCACGCGCGTCGGCCTCCCCCGCCTGCGGTCTCCGCTCAGTCGTCCTGCGGCACCTCGCTGCTGCGCTCCCGGTCCGCCTCGCCGTCGTCGCGCGTCGCGCCCTCGTCCTCGGGCAGGCCTGCGTCATGCATGATCGCGTGGGCGGACTGCTGGTCGCCGTGCGACGCATGCTCGATCAGCGCTTCCTCAGTCTCCTCGAAGCCCTCGGCCTCCCCGCCGCCGCCCTCCACCACAGGCCGCTGGGCCGGGTCGAGATCCTCGTCGCCTGCGACGCCTCCGATTCCGGCCGCCTCTGCCGCCGCGGCGTCGATCTCGTCCTGCTCGTAGCGCGGATCTGAGCTCATCGGTTCTCCCGGGTTCGGGTCCATGCCTGCGGAGTACCCGGCGACGCTCGCCGGCACGCCTCGGACATGCTGCATCTGACCCGCACCGAGGTGTCACCACCTCGTGTCACATGACTTCGTTCACTGGCCTTCACCGTTTTCCTGAACGGTTAAAAGGTGTTTAGCGGTAACTCTTTCAGGTTTCGTGGAGGTTCCAGCCGTTTTTATTCATGTTTGCCCTTGGCAGAAGAACACTTGCTCGTTTACGGTGACAGCGATGAGCGGCTACGCGACAACCTTCGCTCGGCAGCACGACGTCGAAGACCTCACCTGCGCCGAAGCCGCGACGCTACTCGGCGTCCCTCCTGTGGCGCTCGAACGGTGGGCGCAGCAGCTCGCGTTCCCGCATGATGCCGGCACGGGCGCCGGCACCCGCTTCAAGCGTGCCGAGATCGAAGCGCTGCGCGACGCGCTCGTGCGCACGCACTCGGTCGAGGGCGCCGTGCGCGCCGCGCGCGACGGCACACCCGACTGACGCGACTGCCTCGGGGCTCCGCATTAGCGGCAGCGTGCGGGGCCCCGAGAGAGTCGCGGTCCGCCGGGGCCCAGCTCACCGCGGCAGGACGCGCGTCGCGGCGGCCTTCCAGCTCGCGACCGCACGAGTACCGGGAGCGAGGGCGAGTCGCGTGGCCGAGGCGCCCGTCAGCTCGGCCGCGAGCGGCTGCGGTGCGGCCAAGCCCACACGCACGCGGTTGCCGATCTCCGTGACCGACAGCACCTCGACCTCCAGCCGATTGCGCGCCGACCCCGCCGACGCGCTGCCGACGGGCTCGAGCGAGATCTCCCACGGGTGCACCGACACCGCCACCTCCCCCACCGCCGACGCGAGCGCGAGGACCTCCCCGCCACCGTCGAGCGTCACACGCGTAAGTCCCTCCGTGTCGCGGCGCGCGTGGCCGCGGAGGACCACAGCGCCCGTCAAGTCGGCGACGAACGCCGACGCGGGCGCCGCGGCCAACTCGGCGGCGCTGCCGCGCTGCACGATCCGGCCGGCGTCCAGCACCGCGACCGCGTCGCCCAGCAGCGCCGCCTCTGCGAAGTCGTGGGTGACGAGGATCGCCGGCACCTGCAGCTCGCGCAGCAGGATCGCCAGCTCGCGGCCCGCGGACGCGGCCGAGCGCGCGTCGAGCGCAGCGAGCGGCTCGTCGAGCAGCAGCGCGCGAGGACGCCCCGCGAGCGCCCGCGCGAGTGCGACGCGTTGGCGCTCCCCGCCTGACAACCGCGCCGGGCGCTCGTCGGCGAGGGCAGCGACGCCAAACCGCTCCAGCAGCACGACCGCTTCGGCGCGGCGCCGCGCCCGCGGCACATCGCGCAGGCCGTAGGCGACGTTTCGCCACGCGCTCAGGTGGCCGAACAGCGCGTAGTCCTGGAAGACGTAGCCGCAGCGTCGCCGCTCCGGCGCGACGGCGATCCGCGCGTCCGTGTCGAGCCAGATCTCCCCGTCGCACGCGACGCGGCCCTGTGTAGGCGCCAACAGGCCGGCGACAGCGCGCAAGACGCTCGTCTTGCCGGCGCCCGAGGGCCCGGCGAGCGCGAGGCAGTCGCCGTCGGGCACCTCCAGCGCCAACGCGAGCTCGACCGCGCCGACGCGCGTCTCAAGCGCGAGCGAGAGCACCGCGTGCGAGCAGCTTGGTCGACAGCAGCAAAGCGGCCGAGACGGCGACGAGCACGGCAGACAGCGCAAGTGCGCCGTCGAAGTCGGTCGCGAAGTCGGCGTAGATCGCGAGCGGCGCCGTCTGCGTGATCCCGCGGAACGAGCCGGCGAACATCAACGTCGCGCCGAACTCCCCGAGCGCACGGCCCCACGCGAGCGCCAGCCCGGCGCCGAGGCCGGGAAGCGCCGCCGGCACCGCAACGCGCGCGAACGTGCGCGCCTCCCCCGCCCCGAGCGTCCGCGACGCCTCGCTCCAGCGCGGGTCGACGGCAGCGAAGGCGCTCTGCGCCGCGCGCACGTGGAAGGGCGCCGCGACGAAGATCAGCGCGACGACGACGCCGGCCGTCTGCAGCACGAGCTGGATGCCGGCGTCCTCGAGCGCGCCGCCGAGCAGGCCGTTCGGGCCGAGCGCTGCGAGCAGCCCGATCCCTGCGACCGCCGGCGGCAGGACGAGTGGCAGCTCCAGCAGCGTCACGACGAGCGCGTGGCCCGGGAACGTGCGGGTCGCGAGCAGGTAAGCCGCGGGCGTCCCCACCAGCACGATCACCACGATCGCGATCGTCGTCGTCTCCAGACTGAGCCGCAGCGCCTCGCGCGAGGACGGATCGCCGAGGCTGTCGAGCAGCTCACGCGGGCTGCTGTGCACGAAGATCGCGACGATCGGGAGCGTCAGGAACGTCAGCGCGACGGCGAGCGACAGCGCCAGCAGGGCCGGGAACCAGCCCGGACGCCGGCGCGCGATCGCCGCCGCGCGGCCCACCGCGTCAGCCCTTCGCAGCCGTCTGCGGCGCCCCGAAGCCGGCTTCCTTCAGCGCGGTCTGCGCGTCCCCGCGCAGGAGGCCGGTGACGAAGCGGCGGGCCGCCTGCGGATGCGGAGCATCCGTCACGACCGCCGCCTCGTAGACGACCTGCGGCTGCAGTCTTGCGGGCAGCGTGATCGCTCTGACCTGCGCGTCCGCGGCCGCGACGTCCGTCCCGTAGACGAAGCCGGCGTCGACCGCGCCCTGCGCGAGCTTGCCGACAATGCCCTTGACGTCCGGCTCTTCCGATCTGACGTTCGCGAGGATCGCCTTCGACTGCGCCGGACCCAGCCGATCGAGTACGTCACGCGTGTAGGAGCCAATCGGCACCTCTGGCGAGCCGATCGCGATCGTCGTTCCCGACTTCGCCAGATCCGCGAGCGAGCGGATATCGCTGTCCTGCGGTACGGCGAGCACGAGCTGATTCGTGGCGAAGACGACCGGTCTGCCGACGAGTCCCTCCTCGTGCAGCTGATCGGGGAATCTCGGGCTCGCGGCGGCGAACACGTCCGGCTTGACGCCCTGTCTGATCTGCGCGGCGAGCTCGTCGGAACCGGCGAACTGGAAACGGACGGTGCCGTCGAGCGATCTGGCGTAGACGGGAAACGCGTCCGTCAGCGACGACGCCGCCGAGACCACCAGATCCCCGCCGTCGTCGGCGGTCGTGCTACTGCTGCTGTCGTCCGAGCTGCCACACGCCGCCATCGCCACTGCCACGATCGCCGCGAGCAGTGCGGCCGTCAGACGTTTTGTCACCGTCAGTCCCTTCGGTCGATCATTACGGACGTCGCCTTTACCGCCGCAGTCGCGACGACGCCAGGCTCAAGGCCCAGCTCCTCCACCGAGTCGCGCGTGATCGCCGCGGTCACGAGGAAGGGGCCGGCCTCCAGCTCGACGAGCGCCATCACCCCGTCGACCTCGACGGAACGCACGACGCCGGTGAAGCGATTGCGCGCGGACAGCCGGCCGTCCGTCGCGTGGCGACGCGGGCGCGCGCTCAGCCGCTCAACCTCGCTGCGCGGCACGAGGCGGCGGTTGCGCTCGTCGCGGACCGTTCTCAGTCTGCCGGCGCGGTCCCAGCGGCGCAGCGTGTCGGGGCTGACGCCGAGCGCGCTCGCGGCCTCGCCGAGGGTGAGGTTGACGCCGGCCATCTGCTTAAGCATTGCATAAGCACATGGCTTGATGCCCGCCGCCGGACCGGCCCGTCAGCAGGCCGGGCGGGTTCTGTCCCTTTTGCCAGGCGCCGCCTCACGCGACGTCGTCGTCGGTGGGTCTTGCCTACCCCACCGCACACCGTTCGCTACCGCGGTGGGCGGTCCTGCACGCGGATCACGAGCTTCAGCCCGGACCAGGTCCCGTCGATCGCGCAGACCTTCACGTCGACGACGCCTGCCGCGAGACCCAACTCGCGCACGACGTCTTCAGTCACGTCGGTCGCGACTCTCGACGCGCGCTTCGGCCACGCGATCCACAGCGCCCCGGCCGGGTCAAGCGCTGCGATCAGTCTCGGCAACCGCTGTGCCAGCCGCCGCCGCTCGAGGAAGAAGGCGACGACGAGGTCGAGCGGGCCACGCAGCGTCGTGCGCGGGGGGCCGACCTCGGGCTCCAACGCTCCGAGCGCGGCCGCGAACTCTGGCGGCGCATCGAGGAACGCAATCCGCTGCCCCGGCTTGATCCCGAGCTTTCTCGGCAGCGGCGTGCCGGAGTAGCCGGCGCTCATGCCAGCCGGTGCTTCAGCGACTCCTCCTGTGCGCGCTCGACGTCGGCGAGCGTCACGGCGGGGTCGCGCAGGTGGGCGAGCGCGACCTCAGCGGGCGAGGGCTGGTCGTCGGCTGCGGGCCACGTGTCGGGATCCCACAGTCTCGAGCGCACGAAGGCCTTCGGGCAGTGGGCGTACAGCTCATCCGCCCGCACGACGATCGCGGTGCGAGGCGGCTTGCCGACCGGCGTGAGGCGCTCGAGCAGATCGGGATCGGTGCTGACACAGGCGCGCCCGTTGATGCGCAGCGTCCAATCGCGGCCGGGGATCATGAAGAGCAGGGCGGCGTGGCCAGTGGCGACGACGTTAACGAGCGTGTCGAGCCGTCTGTTGCCCGTGGCATCGGGGATCGCCACGTGCTGGTCGTCGAGCACGCTCACGAAGCCGGGCAGGCCGCCACGCGGGGTCACATCGCAGCGCCCCTCGTCGTCATGGCTCGCGACGAGCACGAGCGGCGTCAGCGCGATCAACTGCGCTGCCATCTCGTCGACATGGTCGAGCTGCTTGCGCAGGACGTGCGGCATCGGCGGCTCGTACAGCTCGCGCAGCGCTGCCTCGCTCTCGATCGCTCCGGCAAAGGGATCGTCGGCCATGCGACCGATGATGGCAGCGACGGGCGGCGCTCAGCGCCGCTCGCGCAGCCAGACGAGGACGTCAGCGGCGTTCTGATCCGGTGGGTAGACGGGATAGAACAGCTTCACGATCGCCCCATCCTCGACAACGAGTGTGATGCGTTTGTAGAGCCGCATGCCGGCGACCTCGAACGTCGGCAGACTCAGCGCCGCAGCGAGACGCAGGCCCGGGTCGCTCAGCAACGCGAACGGCAGGTGCTCGCGCGCCGCGAACGCTGCCTGCTCGGCGGCGCGCTGGGCGCTGAGGCCCAACACCTGCGCCCCGAGCGCCGCGAGCTCTCTTGCGTGATCGCGGAACGCACAGCTCTGTGGCGTGCAGCCACGCGCGCCCGGAATCGCGTCCCAACCGTCCGGTGATGGCTCGCCGGGCGTGCCGGTGCGCGGATAGACGTAGAGGACGAGCATGCCAGCTTGTGCCGCCGCCTCGGCCAGGCCCACCTCCCCGCCAAGCGTCGAGCGCAACGCCAGTTGCGGGAGCCGCATCCCCAGCAGATGGTCCGCCGCCCCGTCGTCGAGCGGCACCGGCAGGTCGGGTGGCAGCGCGTGGAAGTCTCGATCGACGGCCATCACGAGATGAGCGTCGCTTTGTGGTCGTTGAGCGACCTGAATCCGGCGCTCATCCCGCTGGTCACGCAGCCAGGCTATCGTGCCTCCGCGGCCACCTCCACGATCACGCGCGACAGCTGGCCGCCTTGCCAGGCGAGCGGGGATCTGCCGGGCTCCTCGGTCAGCAGGCGGGCCGCGGGAATCGCGGCTGCGTACGCCTCACCGACGGCGAACGGGTGGCCGGGATCGGCCTCGTCGCGGCTGGCGACGACGACCGCCGGGACGTCCAACGCACCCAACTCCGCGAGCGACTCGTACGGCTGCGAGCGTGGCGTCGCGTGAAGTGCATCGGCAAGCGCGCCCAGATCCGCGTGCTGAGCCATCCGCTGGCGCAGCACGAGCCGCACCGTGTCGCGCCATGCCTCCGGCACCTCGTCCTCAACGCGGTACGCCTCGACGAAGCCCTCCACCCCGCCCGACCGCAGCCCCTCCGCGAGCGCGTCCCAGCGCGCGAAGTCGCGCGGGGCCGCCGGATCAAAAGCGGGCGTCACGACGACGACGCCGGCGACCCGCTCCGGCGCGTCGAGCGCGAAGCGCAGCAGCGTGTGCGCCCCCATCGAGGCGCCCGCCAGCACCGCGCGCTCCACTCCGCACGCGTCCATCACCGCGCGCAGGTCCAAGGCCAGTTCGTCGTAGCCGTACGCGTCCCGCGACGGCGCGGGGCTCGATTGCCCATGTCCGCGCGCGTCATAGGAGATGACGCGGTGACCGCCGCGCTCCAGCGAACGCGAGCCCATCACGACGTAGCGGCGCGTCGCCGTCAGGCCGTGCAGCAGCACGACGGGGATCCCGTCGCCCGCCTCCTCGACGGCCAGCCGCACGCCGTCGCGCTCCACGATGCGATCAGTCATGGCCGAGGTCATATCACTACCCTCAGGACATGGTCTTTGACGTCACAGAACAGGACTTCGAGGCGCAGGTCGTCGACCGCTCGCGCACCATGCCGGTCGTCGTCGACTTCTGGGCCGAGTGGTGCGGACCGTGCCGTCAACTGACGCCGGTCCTGGAGCAGGCGGTCGCCGCGCGCGAAGGCAAGGTCGCGCTCGCGAAGCTCGACACCGACAGAAACCCGTCGATCTCGCAGGCCTTCGGGATCCAAGGGATCCCGGCCGTGAAGGCGTTCAAGGACGGCCGCATCGTCTCCGAGTTCACGGGCGCGCAGCCGCGCGCGCAGGTCGACCGCTTCCTCGACGGCCTGCTGCCCTCCGAGGCCGAGACGCTCGCCGCTACCGGCGACGAGGCGTCGCTGCGCAAGGCGCTGGAGCTGGAGCCGAACCGCGCCGACGCGCTCGTCCCGCTTGCCCGACTGCTGCACGCGCGCGGCGAGGATGACGAGGCGCTTGCGCTGCTCGAGCGGGCTCCCGGGGACTTCGGCGGCGCCGGCCTCGCCGCCCGCATCAAGCTGCAGCAGGCCGGCACGCCGGATCTCGGCGACGCCTTCGCCGCGCTCGATGCCGGCGAGCACGAGCGCGCGCTCGACCTGCTGATCAGCGCGCTGCCGAGCGCCGACGGCGCGAAGGACGACATCCGCAAGATCGTCGTCGGTGTACTCGACGAGCTCGGCGTCGAGCATCCGCTCGCGCGCGACGCGCGACGCAGACTCGCCGCGGCGCTGTACTGAACGCCGACGTGCGGCTACGCAGCTTCCAGCGGCAGCGCGAGCTGATCGCTCGGCTCGCCTGACAGCGCCGCCGCGTCGTCGTCCGCGAACGAGGCCATCCGCACGCCCAGCAGCCGCACCGGCCGCGGCGGCGCGTAGGCACGCAGCAGTTCCAGAGCGATGCTCGTTACGACCTCCGCGTCGCAGGTCGGGGCGTCGATCGTGCGGGCGCGGGTGACGTTGGTCCAGTCGTCGAGCCGCACCTTGATGCCAATCGTCCGTCCGCGCTTGCCGCGCGCGGCGAGCCCCTCGCACAGTTCGCGCGCGAGCCTGCGGAGGATCTCCTCCAGCTCGGCCAGCGACGCGATGTCCTCGTCGAAGGTCCGCTCGTTCGAGCGCGACTTCAGCACGCGGTCGGTGCTCACCGGCGAGTCGTCGTGGAACCACGCGCGTGCATGCAGCTCGCGCCCGTGCCGCGCGCCGAAGCGCACCGCCAGCTCGGCCTCAGGCATCCGTTGGAGCGCGCCGATCGTCTCTATGCCGTGCTCGCGCAGGCGCTCCGCCGTCTTCGGACCGATCCCCGGCAGGCGGCTCGGCGGATCCGCGGCGAAACGCTCGGCCGCCTCCTCGCGGCCCATCGCGACGAAGCCGCGCGGCTTGCCGAGGTCACTGCAGATCTTGGCGATCAGGCGGTTCGGCGCGACCCCGACCGACAGTGAGATGCCCGTCCGCTCCAACACGTCCGCGACCAGCTCGCGCAGCACACGCAGTGGCTTCTCGACGCCCGTCAGATCCGCGTACGCCTCGTCGAGGCCGAGATGCTGGAGCGGGCCGAGTCGCTCCACGACGATCTCCCACACCGCGCGCGAGGTCGCGCGGTAGGCCTCGAAGTCCGGCGGCAGGACGATCGCGTGCGGACAGAGGCGGCGCGCCTGCGAGGCCGGCATCGCCGAGCCGACGCCGTATCTGCGCGCCTCGTAGGACGCGGTCGTGACGACGGCGCGCGGTCCCGAGCCGGCGACGATCACCGCCTTGCCGCGCAGCTCCGGGCGCCGCAGCAGCTCGACCGACGCGTAGAAGGCGTCGCAGTCGAGGTGCGCGATGACGCGCTTGGGTGCGGCGGAAGGCGGCGTACCCTCGGACATCTGCAGCTCCGAGGGTACGCCGCCAGCCGGTCAGATCACACGAACGTGTGTTCTACTTCGTGGTCCACACCACGCCGACGCCGTCGAACCCGAGCGAACGCGCCGTCGCGCCCGTGAGGTCCCATTCGCGCCCGCCGACGTACGGGCCGCGATCGATCACCGGAACCGTGACCTCGCGACCGCGGTAGCGCAGCGTCACCTTGGTGCCGCACGGCAGGTACTTGTTCGCAACGCCCTGCGTGTCGTAGGCGAGCGTTCCGCCGCACGCGAGCGCGCCGCCGTAAAGCCCGTACCACGACGCGAGGCTCGCGCGGTACGTCTGCAACGTCCCGGCGCCTCTGCGAGTGCCCGCGTTGCGGCGGTCCCCCGCGAAGCGCACGCGCAGCCGCTGCGACCCAGGCGTGTGCGTCGCCACGCGCGCGTCGAAGTGGCCGTTCGCCCTCGTGCGCGCATGGGCCACGGCGTGCCAGCGACCGCGCGAGCCCGCCTCTACGACGAGTCGGCGCCCGCGCGTGCGGGGCAGCAGCGTGCCACGCACGTGGACCGCCTCCCCCGCCTGCACGTCGTGGCCGCGATGGCCGACGACGAGCCGGCCGGCAACCGCTATCCGGCGTCCCGAGCTCGTCGGCGCCGCTTCCGCCGCAATGACGCCCGGGGCCGGAGCCGTGGTGCCCCCGCCCGCGACCGGAGCAGACTCTGACAGCAGTGTGATCCGCAGCGCCCCCGAGCGCTTCAGACGCACGCGGAAGTGGTAGCGGCCGCCCTCTTCGACGGTCGTGGTCGCGACCGCCCGCCAGCGCGCACCGCGCGCGGCGTACTGCAGCGCGATCTGGCGGCCGGCGTCGGACGCCGCGAAATGGCCGCGTACGTCGGCGCGCTGGCCGAGCCGCAGCGTCGCGTCCTGCACCGCGGGCGGGCGCAGGATCGGGGACGACTCAGGCGCGGGCGTCGCCTGAGCGAACGCGAGCGCCGTGACGGACAGGGTCGTACCAAGTGCGAGCGCACCGACTGCCGCATTGCGCGGCGCGATGCGACCCGCTGGTTGCAAGCGCAACAGGTCGTAGCCTCCTTCGGTTCGACCGCGCCTACGGAGTTAGCTGTCGGGCTCGCGGCACCGTCTCGATTACGCCCGCTTTCACTGTGAAAACGGGCGTGACGATGGCGCTACGGCAGCAACAGCTGCCGATTCGCCCCAGCCAAGCGGATCGCACTCGCTCGGCACTGGTTCCCCCGCTCGTCGCAGCACCGGGCTGCAACGACTCGGCAAGTCGATGACCCGGGCAGAGTACAGGCCTCGCGCAAGGCCAAGTGTGCCCAATCGCACACTTGGCACTCCTGCCACAATGGCTGCGTGGCCAATCGCAACCGCCTGACGGGGCTCGACAGCTCCTTCCTGCACCTCGAGCACGACGCCGCGACGCACATGCACGTCGCCTCCTGCATGGTGTTCGACGGCCCCCCGCCGACGCACGACGAGCTCGTCGCGCACGTCGAGGCGCGCCTGCACCTCGTGCCGCGCTACCGCCAGCGGCTCGCGTTCGTGCCGTTCGGCCAAGGTCGCCCCGTGTGGGTCGACGATCCGCACTTCAACACCCGGTACCACGTGCAGCAGCACGCGCTGCCGAGGCCCGGCAGCGACGAGCAGCTCAAGCACCTCGCCGGCCGCGCCTTCTCGCAGCAGCTCGACCGCAACAAACCGCTGTGGGAGCTGTGGCTCGTCGAGGGCCTCGAAGATGGCCGCTTCGCGATCCTCGGCAAGACCCATCACGCGCTCGTCGACGGCATCTCCGGCGTGGACATCACGACCGTCCTGTTCGACGTCACGGCGGAACCCGCGCCGACGCCCTCGCCCGAACAGCCGTGGGTCCCGCGCCCGCTGCCCAGCTCCGCTCAGTTGCTGGCCGACGCGCTGCTGGAGCGCGCGACCGTGCCCGCCGAGATCGCCCGCGGGCTCCGCGCCGTCGTGCGCCGCCCGCGCCGCGTCGCGAAGGAACTGCTCGGCGACGTCAGAGCCGTCAGCTCCTTCACGCTGCCCGGCGCCCGCAGCGCGCCGCCGAGCCCGCTCAACGTGCCGATCGGCCCGCACCGCCGCTTCACGTGGGCCGACGAGGACCTCGAGCGCATCAAGACGATCAAGAACGCACTCGGCGGGACCGTCAACGACGTCGTGCTCGCGACCGTCGCCGGCGGCCTCGGGCGCTACCTGCGCGCCCACGGCCATCCGACGATCGACCTCGTGCTGCGCGCGATGATCCCGGTGTCCGTCCGCAGCGAGGAGGCGCGGGGCGCGCTCGGCAACCAGGTCGCCGCCGTGTGGGCGAGCCTGCCGGTCGGCGAGACCGACCCGGTCGAGCGGCTCGCGCTCGTGCGCGGCGAGATGGAGAACCTGAAGGAATCCCATCAGGCCGTCGGCGCGCGCCTGCTGACGGAGCTGACCGGCTTCGCCCCGCCGACCGTGATGGCGCAGGCCGCGCGGCTGCAAGCGCGCCAGCGCTACTTCAACCTCGTCGTCACGAACGTGCCCGGGCCGCAGTTCCCGCTCTACGTGCTCGGGCGCCGCATGCGCGCGATCTACCCGATGGTGCCGCTCGCGCAGAACCTCGCACTGGGGATCGCGATCATGAGCTACGACGGCACGCTCGCGTTCGGTCTCAACGCCGACTTCGACGCGCTGCCCGATCTCGAGCTGCTGGCCGCGCAGCTCGACGAAGCGCTCGACGAGCTGGCAGTCGCCGCCGGACTGCCGCCGCGCCGTCCGGCGCGCACGAGGCGACGCAGCGCCAGGCGCACCGACAACGGGCGCGCGACGGTCGAGGCAAGCACCGCGACCTGACGCTCCGTCGGGCCGGCGTGGCATCGTCCACGGTGACAGCCATGGAGTCCTCCACCCCCTCTCCGGGACCGTCGCACAACCGTCTGCGCCGGATCGGCCTCGCGCTGCTGACGCTTGTCGTCGCACTCGGCGGCTTCGTGCTCGTGCTGTTGTTCTTCGAGGGACGCGACGATTCGCAGGTGCCGCAGGCCACAAGCGGCGGCGACGTCCCCGGGCAGGTCGTCGCCGACCAGCGCCACGCGCAGACGCCGGCACCGATTCGCAGCGACCGCGACGGCACGCGCCTGAGCGAGGATCAGCTACTGCACGCCCTCGAACTGGGCGACGTCGTGCTGCTGTACGGGACCCCCACGCCGCCGGCGGCGCTGCGCGCACTGCAGGAGCGCGTCAGCGGCCCGTTCGACCCGGTGCTCGCCGCCAACGGCGCCGCCGTCGTCCTCGGCTACAGACCCGGGACGGACAGCGTCACCGCGCTTGCCTGGCGACGCGTGCTGCGTGTCCCCAGCGCCTCGGACCCTGCTCTTCAGGAGTTCGCGGACTACTGGCTCGGCCGCGGCGCCGGCGACTGACCGGTCCGCGCACACGACACGCCTGCACGTGGTCGCCCGCCATCGCACACCAGCGGTTGCGATGATCTCGGCCATGGCACCTTCGAGCGGTCCCCTGCGCATCGCGCTCAGCCAGATGAACGCCGTCGTGGGCGACATCGCCGGCAACGAGCGGGCAATCCTCGACGCGATCACGAAGGCACGCACAGCAGACGCCCAGCTCGTGCTGTTCCCCGAGCTCGCGCTGACCGGCTACCCGCCCGAGGATCTGCTGCTGAAGGAGCACTTCCTGCGCGACGCCCGCGCGGCGCTCGACCGCGTCGCCGCGGCGACGACCGGGATCGTCGCGCTCGTCGGCTTCCCCGAGCGCGAGGACGACGTCTACAACGCGCTCGCGGTGCTGTCCGACGGCGCCGTGCAGGCCGTCTACCGCAAGGTCCACCTGCCGAACTACGGCGTCTTCGACGAGCAGCGCTACTTCCAGAGCGGCACCGGCCCGGCGCTGATCGAGCTGGGCGACGCGAAGATCGGGCTCACGATCTGCGAGGACATCTGGGAGCCCGGCCCGCCCGCCTCCTCCGAGGCCCGCGCCGGCGCGACGCTGATCGTCAACGTCTCCGCCTCCCCCTACCACGCTGGAAAGGGCCTCGAACGCGAGCGGATGCTCGCCCAGCGCGCGCGCGACAACCTCTGCCCGATCGCCTTCTGCGCGATGGTCGGCGGCCAGGACGAGCTCGTCTTCGACGGCCACTCGCTCGTGCTCGACCACCACGGCGAGGTGATCGCTCGCGCCGGCCAGTTCACCGAAGAGCTGCTGATCGCGACGATCGACCTCGAGGCGGCGCAGACGCAGCGCCTGCGCGACGCGCGCCAGCGGGCGCCCGCGCGCAAGGCGCGCGAGTCGGTGCCGACGCTCGCGCGACTGGCGCTGCCCGCGCCGGCGGGTGATGCCAGCGGTGGCGGGACGGAGGATCACGTCGGCGGCACGATCGCGCCCCTGCTCGACCCCGCCGCCGAGGTCTACGCCGCGCTCGTGACCGGCCTGCGGGACTACGTCCGCAAGAACGGCTTCAGACGCGTCGTGCTCGGCCTGTCCGGCGGGATCGACTCCGCCCTCGTCGTCTGCATCGCCGCCGACGCACTCGGCCCGGAGGGCGTCGCCGCGGTCGTGATGCCCTCGCCGTACTCCTCCGCCGAGACGCAGAACGACGCGCGGGCGCTCGCCACGCACCTCGGGGTCGAGCTGTTCGAGCTGCCGATCGAGCCCGCGATGCAGGCGTACGACGCGGCCCTGGAGGAGGTCTTCGCCGGCACTGACCCCGGGCTCGCCGAGGAGAACATCCAGGCGCGCATCCGCGGCAACCTCGTGATGGCGCTGTCGAACAAGTTCGGCTGGCTCGTACTCGCGACCGGCAACAAGTCGGAGATGTCGGTTGGCTACTCGACGCTCTACGGCGACCTCGCAGGCGGGCTCGCCGTCATCAAGGATTGCCCGAAGACCGTCGTCTATGCGCTCGCGCGCCACGTCAACGAGGTGGCCGACGGCGAGCGGATCCCCGCCTCGATCATCGAGCGCGCGCCGAGCGCCGAGCTGCGCCACGACCAGCGCGATGAAGACTCCCTCCCCCCCTACGCCGTGCTCGACCCGATCCTCGACGCCTACGTCGAGGACGACCTCGGGCGCGAGCAGCTGCTCTTGCGCGGCTTCGACGCCGCCGACGTCGACCGCGTGATCGCACTCGTCGACCGCGCCGAGTACAAGCGCCGTCAGGCGCCACCGGGCATCAAGATCACCAGCCGCGCCTTCGGCCGCGACCGCCGCGTGCCGATCACGAACAGATACGGCGGCTGAGCGGCGTCAGCCGCCCGCCCTCAGTCGGTCCGGGCGAACCAGCGTTCCCGTTTCGCGACGGCGCTGAGCGGCAGCGCTCTCCGCCGCAGCGCCGCCTCCAAGCGGCGCTCGGCCGCGTCGACTGCGGCGAGCGGGAAGCGCGCCGCGTCGTCGACGATCTGCCGCGCCACATCGACCGGCGCATTCTCGATCCGGAGGTACGTGCGGCCGCTTGCGTCGCGGCGCGTAACGGCACGAAGGTACCGCAGCGCGGTGTTCCAATCGCCCTGAGCGAGCGCGACTCCTGCGCAGCTCGACAGGATGGCGGGGTCCCAGCCGCGATAGCCCGTCAGCGCCGCACGCCAGATCTGCTCTCGTGTCGGCGGATTTCGGCTGGCGAGCAGAAGCGCGAGCCGCGGAGTCAGCCGAGCGAGACGCTCAGGCGAAATTTTCAGCGCTCCGTAGTGAGAGAAGCGCGTGACGAGGAGGCTGACAGACCGGTAGTCGTCGACCGACAGCGCGTTGAGGCACCGGCCGAGCGGGACGAGGCAGCGCTCCAAGGCCGGCCCGGACACGAACGTCCCGGCGCAGGCAGCGACGAGCTGACGCTCCAACGGTGTCGCAGCACGCGTCAGCTGCTCGCACCACCACGACCCGTCGTCCGTGCGGGCACGTGCTCCGAGCACGCGCTCGACGAGCGGCTCCGCGCTGCCGACGAGCTGCGTCTTGTTGCCCACGAGCTGCGTCTTGTTGCCCACGAGCCATTCCTCGGATCCTGCCTCGGCCAACGCGAGCGCGATCAGCAGCGGCCGCTCCCCGCACGACCGCTCGCACAGCTCGACGATGGGACGCCAGCTCAGCTGGGTGAGGTGCGTGCAGCCGGACGCGACGGTGGCGTTGACGCTCAGCACGACGTCGCGCCAGAGGGCGATGGTCGGCGGGCGTTGCTCCAGCGAGCGCACGTCGTGGACGGGCAGCAGCCACTGGTGATCGAACGGACGGCGGGAGAGGCGAAGGATGCTTTGGAACGCCTGGAGCCACGAGATTCGTGAGATCTCGCCGTCGTCGACGCCGAGTCCGTCGCCCGCGAGCAGTCGCTCGGTCGCCACCTCCGCCAGGTCACGCTCCTGCTCGAGCACGCCAGCGAGGCCAGTGTGCAGCAACGCGGTCACGCGGCGGGCAAGCTCGGCCTCGTCGCCGTCTCCGCGTGCCGCCTCGTGAAGCACCGCGTCGGACACATGGCGCACAGCGCCCATCCGACAGCCGACCTCCACCCACGCCGTCCGCATCGATCCCGTCGCGCCGAGCACGAGCTCGGTCCACCGCTCCGCGAACGCACGCGGCTCGACATGTGCCGCAAGCACAGCGGTGACCTGGGTACGCCGGTCCCGCGGCAGCGTCTGACGCGCGAGCACACGCAAGGCCCGCGCGACGACCTCCTCGCGTCCCGCGCCGTCGGGCAGTCTCGCGGACGGCTCGACCGTGAGGTGTGAGGTCAGGCGGGCTCCCAACGCATGCCGTGCCCCGAAGCCCTCGAGCGCGACGTCGACGGCGCGCTCTCGGCTTCGCCGGTCGAGCTCGAAGGACCAGTCCTGCAGCAACGTCGCGGCCAACATGCGGGGTGTGCTCGTGCGCTGGAAGCCCTCGTCCCGGGCCAGCTCGACGAGGCCGTCCGCCAGCGAGGGCAGCTCTCCGCTCATGTAGAAGCCCGCGTAGAAGCGCAGCACGTTGAGCCAGAAGCCGTTGCGGGCGAGTGCCGCGAAGCGATCGGCGCGCGTTCCCGGCCGTCTCACGCCGAACTGGGAGATCTGCCCCGTGGCGTAGAGGTGATGGGCGGCGAAGAACTCGCGCAGCGGCTGGACCTCGAACTCGAACCGCTCCTGATGCGTCGCGACGATCGCGACGATCCGCTCGACGACGCCTTGGAACAGGTCGTCGGCGATGCCTTCGTCCACGCCCTGCTTCACGACGTAGCGACGCACGGCGCTCTCCAGCGCCTGGAGCGTGATCGTGCCGCCGGAGCCCGAGCGCTCGGCATCGCAATGCAGGCGCCAGGCGAGGTCCCCGTGCAGACCGAACAGCAGCGCTCGGTGCTTGCGCACGATGCGGCTCTTGGCTGCCTCTCGGTCGAAGAAGAGGGTCATGTAGGCGTGGTAGAGCTCGGTCCGCCGATCGGGCAGCGACTCGCCCTTGGTGCTGATGAGCGAGAGCAGGATCGCCAACTGCATCGGGTTGCGGGCGAGCTCGCGCATGTGCGGCTCTTCGAGCCGGTCCTCGAGCACGCTGAGGACCTCCGCCGCCTCCTCGTCGGCGAGGCGCCGCGCCTCCACCCAGCGCTCGGCATAGTCGCGAATCAGCTCGCGCGTCAGTGAGATCAGCGCGAGATGCTCGAATCGCTTCGGCGAGAATCCCGGCGAATTGGCGAATGCGGCGGGCCGTGAGGTGACGACCACCAGCACGCTCGATGCGACGCCATCGAGCGCCGCCAGCCCCGATTCCACGGTCTGGACGATCCGCTTGCGGTCCTCCACGTCGGCGACCTCGTCCAGTCCGTCCAGCATGAGCAGCAGCGGGCCGGTGCGCGCTACCGCGAACAGGTCCGAGACGTCGAACCGCGCCCCTGCCCCGTACCGCTGCACCTGCAGGGCGAGGAAGCCCTCCAGCGAGCGCGGCCAGCCCGACGGAATGCCGCCCCATCCCGGCACCTCTGCGAATGGGTCCTTGCCATCCAGGAAGGTCGCGAATTCCCGCAGGTCGACCTTGAAAGGGAGCCGCAGCGGGGCGTCCGCGTGGCGGTCGCGGATCTCCGGCGCCTCCTCGGGACGGCCGACGAGGCGCAGCCGATGCACCTGGCAGACGTACTGCGCCAGCGTGGACTTGCCCTGGCCGGGCGCACCCTCGATCACGAGGCGGCGATGACGGTGTGCGGCCACCGGCATGTCGAGCAGGATCGCGGCGGTGCGATCGTCGTCGCCCCCCTCATAGATCTCGGCCAGGTCGTCCCCGAACCCCCGGACCATGTAGGTCGTCCTGCTCGCCAGCGGGACGTCGACGAACAGTTCGAACAGGTCGTTGTGGAGATCGACCTGCTTGAAGCGGACCGTCCGCTCGGCCTCGTACTGGGCGGCGAGCGCGGCGGCGATCGCATCGCCGCGCCGGTTGCGGTCCTCGTTCAGCTGAGAGTGCACGAGCTGGTCGAGCACGTCCTGGCCGGTCAGCAGCTCGCGGTAGCTCCACTTCAGCTCATGATGCTTCGCGAGCCGCACGAGCAGGTCATCGCGCCACCACACCTGGGCGGGGACGGGCAGCATCTCGTCCAGCAAGGCATCGCCGATGTCGATCGAGCCGCTACCGGGATGCGCGCTTCCGGGAACGTTCGTCACGAGCACGTAGCGGATGAGCTGACGGTCGCGCGCGAGCCGCTGGATCTTCGGCAGCTCTCTGGCGATCGTCTTGCGCAGCCATCCGTCCGCGTCTCTCAGATAGTCCGGCCGCTCGACGAACTTGACCTGGAAGACGAGCAGGTCCCTCCCGTCGTCCACGACGTAGGCGTCACGACCCCCGTCCGGCTGACCGACCGGAAGCGCTCGCATCGCCGGGAACTCGTAGGAGACCAAGCTCTGGCAGAAGCTCTGGAAGCGGCGCGCGCCAAGCGCCTCGAATGGGACGTCTGCGTCGCTCATCTTCTCGGTGCGAGGCCACGATAACGGCTCGGGCGGAGAGGTCGCGCTTGAGCCGCGCGCGACGCTACTGCTTCGCCGGCCGCACCGCGATCGTCATGCGCGTCGTCGCGCACAGGCGGTCGTCGTCGTCGCGGATCTCGACGTCCCACAGCCACGTCGTGCGGCCTCTGTGGAACGGACGCGCTGTCGCGTGGATCGTGCCGTCGAACATCGGGCGCAGGAAGCTCGTGCTGTTCGAGAGGCCCATCGCGTGCATGCCCTGTTCGTGCACGCCCATGAACGTGCCCATCGAGGCGAGCGACTCGGCGACGGACGCGAACACGCCGCCGTGCACGAGCCCGAACGGCTGCTTCAGCTCCGCTCTCACCGGGACGACCGCCGTGATCGAGCCGTCGTCCTTCACCGAGATGTCCTGCATCCCGATGAGCGCGTCGAACGTCATGTCCTGCTGGGGCGGGATCGGGGCGTCCACGGCGCGGAACGATAGTGCGATCGGCGTGCCCGGCGCGCCGCGAACGCCGCAAGCGGGTCGGCCGAACGTCGCCGTCCTCTACGCTTGAACGCAGTGAGCGGGCTCGAGACGCTTCCCCCCGACCAGCGCGCCGTCATGCAGCTGATCCTCGTGCAGGGTCGCGGCTACGCCGACCTTGCGGCGACGCTGCGGCTCGATGCCGCGGCGGTGCGCGAGCGGGCGCACGCCGGTGCTGGAGCCCTCGGCTTGCCCGGTCGCGACGACGTCGACGCCGACACGCGCGGACGCATCGTCGACTACCTGCTCGGCCAGCAGGACGACGGCGAGCGGATCGTCACATTCGCCGAGCTTGGAGCGTCGCCCGCCGCCTGCCGCTGGGCACAGGAGCTGCGAGCGCAGCTCGCGGGCATCGCGAGCGAGGAACTCCCGGAGGTGCCCGCGTCCGCCACGGCTGCCGTGACGAACGGCAGCGGCGCGAGCACCACCCCGGTGGTCGTGCCGACGGCCGCGGCGGTCGCCACCGCACCGGCCCCCACGCCGGCGGCCGCGGCTGCAGCTGTGCCCTCCGCCCCGGCTCCCGCCGCACCGCGCGTCGCGCCGCCGAGCCCACCCGCGACCGGCGGGCCGTCCGCACCCGCCGGCGGCCCGAGCGGTCCGCGCCCGTCCCGCCTCGGCGGCGCGATCCTGATCGGCGGGGCCGCGGTGCTGGCGATCGTGCTGGCGATCGTCCTGATCGGCGGCGACGACAGCCCGAGCTCCTCCGGATCCACGAACGGCACCCAGGCGCAGACGAGCGCGCAGACCCAGACCTCGACCAGCGCCGCGAGCAGACAAGCGGCGGCGAGAACCGTCGGCGGCGCAGTCCTCAGAGCGATGTCGAGCGGCGGCAGCGCGTTCGGCGCCGCGCTCGTGCAGCAGACCGCGAACGGCAGACGGCTGCTCGCCGTCGAGGTCGCGAGACTGCCCGGCAATGGCGCACAGGAGATCTACGCGATCTGGCTCCAAGGGGCAGCCGGGAACAAGTTCCTCGGCTTCGTCCCGAACCAGGTGAGAGCGAACGGCACCTTCACCGTCAGCTCAGCGCTGCCGAGAAGCGTCGACCTGTCGGCCTACTCGACCGTGCTCGTCACGAGCGAGGGCACGAGCGCTGTGCCGACCACGCCTGGGACCGCCGTCGTCAGCGGTCCGCTCAGAGTCGCGGGCTGAGCGCGCCGGCTCAGCCGGCGACGACCTGATCGAGCCCCTCCAGCGCCTCGGACAGTTGCCGCCTCGCCGCACGCTTGAACAGGAACGGCGTGAGCCGTGACCAGCCGAGCAGTCGCTGACGCAGCTCGATCGTCACGCTCGTCCCTGCGCCACCGTCGGCCGGCGCCAGCTCGACGGCCGTCACCGCCTCGGCCAGCAGCCGCTCGAACGGCGTCCCCTCCAGCTGCTGCTCCCACCGCAGCCGCCGCAGCGGCTCCGTCTCCAGCATGCGGAAGTCGGCGCGGATGCCTCTGCCTCTCGCGGTGCCGAGCACCTGCGTGAAGCACTCGTCTTCGACCGCCTCCATCCGCACGACGCGCGGCCACCAGCGCGTCTGGTGCCACGGATCCGCGAGTACGGCCCAGACGGCCTCGGGCGAGGCCGCAAGCGTGCGGTTGACGCGCGTCGTCGGCACCGCGAGGAGCCTAGGCGGTCAGCCGGCGAGGTTGCGCAGGTCGCGTATCAGCAGCAGGTGCTTGAGATACGTCGCGACGGCGGCGAGGTTCTCGAGCGTCTCGACCGCCTCTCTGCGCCGCTCCGGATTGCGCGAGCGCAGCGCCGGGGCGAGGATCTGCTGCAGCAGCGCGGCCTCGCGGTCGGCCGAGGTGCGGAAGACGCGCAGGTTGCGCCCGGCGACGCCGTACCTCGCCAGCTCGGCGACGGCGCGCACGATCTCGCGCTCGGTCTCGTCGTAGTAGCGCACGCCGGCGCGCGACTCGCCTCTGATGACGCCGAACTCCTCCAGCTCGCCGACGAGTCTGGGCGCGGCGCCAGTCTCCTCGACGACGTCCTCCAGCGAGTAGACCGCACCCGGCCCCTTCACGGCGACGGCGGTGCGGCGCAGGTGACGGATGTCCGGTCTCTGCGCGGTGCGCTCCTGCGCCATCTCGCCGTCGGTGCGGCCGCCGGCCAGCTCCTGGCGGATCACGCGCAGCGGCAGGAACTCGTCGCGCTGCAGGCGCAGGATCGTGCGCAGCCGCTGGACGTCGTTCTGCGTGTAGAGGCGGTAACCGCCCTGCGTGCGGCGCGGCGTGAGCAGCTTCTGATCCTCGAGGTAGCGGATCTTCGAGATCGAGATGTCCGGGAACTCCTGCTTGATCGCCTTGCAGACCGCCCCGATCGTGAGCGACTTCTGACGGGCGCGCGGCTGGTCGGGCTCGGCCTCCGGCGCGACCGGCGCCTCTGTGTCCGCGTCGTGCGCGACGGCGAGGACCGGATCCAGCTCGGTGTCGGATGCGTGCGGAGTCATCGTCAGCGGGCCAGGTAGGCGAGCTTGTACTTGCCGATCTGCAGCTCGTCGCCGTCCTGCAGCCGGTGCGACTCGATCCGCGTGCGGTTCACGTACGTGCCGTTGAGCGAGCCGCAGTCGTCGAGGTACCAGTCGTCGCCGCGGCGAACGAGCAGCGCGTGGTCACGCGAGACGGTCACGTCGTCGAGGAACACGTCGCTGTCGGGCCGGCGCCCGATCGACAGGCGCTCACCGTCGATCGCGAAGCTCTCGCCCGCGCGGCCCCCGCCGGAGCGAATGACGAGCGCGGCACCGCGCGCGACGACCTGTTCGAGCTGGACGGGCTCGATCTCGCCGGTCTCGCCGATCCGGTACGTGGCCGTCGTCTCATGACTGGTCCCCTCGGAGACGGCCAGGTACGCACCGCACTTCTGGCAGTAGTTGGCTCCGACGGCGTTGGCGAAGCCGCATTCGGGGCAGTGGAGCGCCACAAGTCCCTCCGGTGGGCGGGTGAGCCCTCCGGCTACTCCTCGTCCAGCTTCGGGCCGCGGCCCGCGAGGATGTTCGTGAGCTTCTCGACGTCGGCGCCGGAGAAGACGTCCTCCCCACCTTCGTGCTTCTTGCGCAGGCGATTGACCAGCTCCGCGCGCAGGATGTCGATCTTGCCGTGGAGGATCCGGCGCTTGTAGCTGATCTCGAGCTCCTCCTCGGTCAGCTGCTGAATCAGGTCCTTCAGCTCCTGATCCGACAGGGAGCCGAGGTCCGGGAAGGTTTCCATCGTCACGCTTGATCTCCGATCCTCACTGGCGGGACGCGCGAGTATAGCCGCGCGACCTCGCAACCTCAACGTTAGCTTGAGGGTCTGGCCGTGCGCATGGTGTGCCAGCCGTCCCGGAGGTAGAGCGCGGTCGCGGTCAGCGCGAGCGCGAGGCCCAGGTAGAGCAGCACCTCGCCGAGCGTCCCCAGTCCGCACATCGGGAAGAACAGGCCGCCCATCACCGGTGCCACCGCGAGCCGTCCCGGCCAGTTGATGCGCAGGTCCACTCCGCGTTTGAGCCCGTAGCGGCCGACGACCAGCATCAGCAGCTCGCGGGCGACGAGCACGGCGAGCGCCCAACGCGGCAGCAGCTCGAAGTGCCAGTTGACGATCACACCGCAGATCACGAGCAGTCGATCGGTGACCGGGTCCATCAGCGCGCCGAGGCGGCTGTACTGGCGCGTGATGCGCGCGGCCATCCCGTCGGCGTAGTCGCCCCAGCCGATGACCGCGAAGAGGATCGCCTGCGGCGCGCCGACGCCGTCGTCGCTCGACAGCGCGACGACGAGGAAGACGGGGATCAGCGCGAGCCGCGCGAAGCCGATCGCGTTCGGGATCGTCCAGGGGTTGAGCGGGGCGCCGACGAGCGTGGCGGCCGGCGGCGGCCCCGAGCGGTCGAGCCCGAGCAGGCGGCGAGCGGTCAGGGGCCGCTGGGCGGCCGGATCGGCGCCGGCCGGCTTCCCGTCGCTGCGCGGCGGTTCTACGGGAGCGTTCGCCACAGCTCGAGCACCGCCTCGGCGGCCCCCTCGAGCGGGACGCCGCGTGTCTCACGGCCGCGGCGCACCTGCAACTCCAGCTCGCCGCCGGACAGCGTGCGCTTGCCGACCGTGATTCGCAGCGGGCAGCCGAGCAGCTCTGCGTCGGCGAACTTCTGGCCGGGGCCGAGGTCGCGGTCGTCGTAGAGCACGTCGACGCCGAGCGCACGCAGCTCGTCATAGAGCTTGTCGGCGTACGCCTGCTCCTCGCTGCCGGCTCTCCCGAGTGCGACCAGCTCGAGCTCGAACGGCGCGAGCGCGCGCGGCCAGGCGATGCCCGCCTCGTCCGCCGTCTGCTCGACGGCGGCGGCGACGATGCGCGCAGGGCCGATCCCGTAACAGCCCATCACGATCGGCTTCGACGTGCCCGACTCGTCAAGGTAGGTGGCGCCGAGCGGCTCGCTGTAGCGCGTGCCGAGCTTGAAGATGTTGGCGACCTCGATCGCCGCCTCGATGCGGATCGGCTGCCCGTTCACCGTGTCCCCTGCCTCGACCGTGCGCACGTCGACGCGCTCGAACGCGAAGTCGCGCCCCGGCTCGACGCCGCGCAGGTGGAAATCGGGGCGGTTGGCGCCCGTCACGTAGGCGCCCTCGGTCACGGCCGCATCGAGCAGCACCGGCGCGTTCGCGCCAACGGGCCCGATGAAGCCAGCGGGGCCGATCTTCCGCGCGAACTCGTCCGGCTGGGCCGGACGGCAAGGAGCCCCCAGCGCGTTGCGCAGCTTGATCTCGTTGACCCGATGGTCGCCGCGTACGACGACGAGTACGAGCCCGCGCCCGTCGACGATGACCGGGTAGGCCTTCAGCAGCGCACCGGCGGGCACACCGAGGTTGCCGGCAACCTCCTCGACGGTCGTGAGGCCGGGCGTGTGGACCTCCTCGGGCGCGCTCAGCGGCGCGGGCAGCTGCACCGGCTGCGGATCGGCGCTCGCGACCTCGACGTTGGCGGCGTAGCCGGGCGCGAGCGCGACAGCATCCTCGCCGGCAGCGCAGGGCGCCATGTACTCGTGCGCGCCGGAGCCGCCCATCATCCCCACGTCGGACTCGACGCGGTACCACTCCAGGCCGGTGCGCTCGAAGATGCGGTCGTAGGCGCCGATGTGCTTCTCGTAGCTGACCGCCAGGGCTTCCTCATCGCGATCGAACGTGTAGGCATCCTTCATGATGAACTCGCGCGTGCGAAGGACTCCTGCGCGCGGACGCGGCTCGTCCCGCTCCTTCACCTGGAAGTGGTAGAGGATGAGCGGCAGGTCGCGGTAGGAGCGCACGATCTGCGCCACGTGCGTCGTGACGACCTCCTCGTGCGTCATCGCAAGCACCATCTCGGCGCCCTTGCGGTCCTGCAGCTTCAGCAGCTCGTCGATCTCATAGCGGCCGGTCCGCTTCCACGGCTCGGCCGGGTTCAGGACGGGCATCAGCAGCTCCTGCCCGCCGATCGCGTCCATCTCCTCGCGGATGATCCGCACGACCTTCGCGTGTGACCGCCAGCCAGCCGGCATCCACGTCCACAGCCCGGTGCCAAGCTGGCGCACCAGTCCGGCACGGACCATCAGCTTGTGCGAGATCGCCTCCGCATCCGCGGGGGCCTGCTTCTCGGTCGGCAGCAGGTAGGAGGACAGGCGTGTCATCGGGCGGCGAAGTATGTCGGTTTCGCGCTACCGCAGCCGCGAGCGGCCGCGTCCGCGCGACGTCACACCGCGGCGCGCTCAGCGAAACAGCGTGCGATTCGCGAGCAGCACGTCGAAGACCGGGCGCGGGGCGCCGTGGACGTCGAGCACGGCCGAGTCCCAGCGGTTGTCCGGTGACGACGCGAACCACTGGTAGAGGTAGACACGGTCGATCTTGCGGCGGTAGAGGTTCGCCTGCTTGAAGATCGCCTGCATCGCTCTCTTCTGGCGTGCGAGGTCGGGGCGGAAGGACTGGCGCGCGTTCTGCGGCTGGAAGCGGAAGAGGCCGGCCGTCTCGGTCAGCCAGATCTTGCCCGGCAGGATTCTGGCGGCTCTGCGCATCGAGCTGTTCGCGTCCTTCAGGAAGCGGTTCGTGTCGGTGTAGTTGTGCAGCCCCCACACCTTCGGCGTGACCACGTGGTGGGCTCTGAAGGCTCTCAGCACCGCCGCCGAGTACTGCGCCAGGTTCGGCAGGTCCTGGATGTCCGCGCCGAGCACCGTGCAACCCAGGCAGTTGGCCTTCGCGATCTGGTAGTAGGTGACGACCGCATCGGGGTAGCGTGCCGTCGGCTGCGTGAGGTTGTTGACCTCGTTCCACGGCTGATAGATGCGCACGAACGGATAGCGCATGCGGAAGGCACGGAACGCTCTTCTGTACGCCGCTGCGCTGATCGGTCTGCAGCCCTTCGCGCGCCCGATGTTCGGGCATCTCATGGTCGACGGCGGGTTGAACGCGACGACGATCTCCATGTCGGCGGCCTGCGCGGCGTCCATCCACGCGTCGACCGTGGCGCGCTGCTTGAAGACCGAGTCGATCGGTGTGATGTAGCGCGTCCGCGTCGGCGCCAGCTGCTCGAAATGCGGTTCCGTGAACACGGTCGCGTTCTGGTCGGCGATGCCGACGACATACGCGCCGCTCGTGGCCGGCGCAGCAAGCGCGGCGCAGACGAGCACGATGAGGAGCAGGGGCAGCGAGCGGCGGGGGTTCACGTCGTGGATTCCTTTCTCGGCGGGACGCCAGTCCCCTGCCTGGCTGGGGTCGGCGGCTCGCACTGTAGCGGCGCCACCGGCCGCGGAGTGTCATCGGTGTGAACCCAGTGTGAGCGGACGAGTTGCGCCCCACTCCGTTGAGCATCCTGCCTTGGACCGACCGAGCCGGACAGGAACAGGACGCTGCCGCGCGCAGACGCGATCAGGCGCTGCCGGCAAGCAGGAGCGCGGCGACGCCGTCGGGGTCGTCGCTCATCGGGATGTGCCCGCACCCCGGCAGCGGCACATGCCGGGCCTGGGGCAGCATGGCACGGGCGCGCTCGGCCTGGCGCGGGATCAGCAGCCGGTCGCGCGTGCCCCAGCCGATCGTGACGGGCACGCGCAGCTCGTCGCCGTCGCGGAAGGCGTACTCGCGGGACATCGGGAGCGTCGCCTCCCAGCCCGGCGCGCGTGCGAGCTGCACGAGGTCCTCGGCAGCCTCGGCGCCGTCCCGCTGCGCCGGTCGCCCGTACATCAAGCCGATCGTCGCCTGCCGGCCTGCCGGCGATCGCACCATCCGCTGCATCTGCGGGCCGAGCCGCGTCGCCAGGAAGTGCGTCGTGCGCAGCATGGTGCGGCTATACCGCGCCTCCCCCGGGCTCCAGAACCCGACCGGCGACAGCGCCGTCGCCGAGGTCACCGCGCCCATCCGCGCCAGCTCCAAAGAGATCCCGCCGCCGAGCGAGTTGCCGGCGACGTGCGGTCTCACGAGACCGAGCTCGCCCCACCACTCCACGAGCGCGCGAGCCAACGTCTCGACCGTCGGTTTCTCGGCGAGCACGGTCGACTCGCCGAACCCAGGCAGGTCGACCGCGAGTACGTCCCGCTCTGCCGCCAGCAGTGGCACGACCGGCTTCCACACGCCGCGCCGCGAGCCGATCCCGTGGATCAGCACGAGCGGTGGGCCGGAGCCGCTGCGGTCATGCGCGAGCTGCATCGGGTGCGAGCCTAGCGAGCGCGATCCGCGGCGACGCTGCCTCCCCCGGACCGATCCACAAACGGAGCTGCTCAGCCGGGGCGACGGCGGCGGATCACGAGCCGCCAGTCCGCCGGCAACGGCTGGGGTGCGCGCGAGCGTCCGCGGGCGCGCGCCACGCAAGTCGCAGGCAGCAGCACGCGAGCTGGACTCCTCGTCTCGGACGACGAGGCCCACGGCTGGACAGCACGCGCCGCGAAAGGAGCCGGCCTCGCCGGAACGGCCGGCAGCACGCCGCGCCGCCGACCCCGGCCGGGCAGCGGCCACGTGATCGGGACGCGCACCGTGCCGTAGTCGGCACTCGGGTCGCCGTCCACCGCCGCCGGCGCGAGCTTGGGCAGCGAGCGGGCAAGGTCCTCGGGCCACGGTGCGATGCCCCGCTCGCGCCGGCGCTGTGCCTCCCCGCCTTCCTTCCACAAGCCCGCGATCACCCACATGGCGACGAGCACAGCCGGGATGCCGATCACGATCTTGCGGTACTGCGGGACGCTCAGCAGCTCGAACGCGTAGCCCACGTACGGGATGTGGAAGACGACCTGGTCCTGCGTCGGCTGCGGCAGCACGAATCTCCAGTTGTCCGGCAGCTCGTTGAAGTCGCCCTTCGTCTGGAACACGCGGCGACCGTCGGACGCGGTCGTCACGCGGTAGATGCGGTGCGTGACGCGGTCGTGGAGCGAGGCGCCCGGGGGCGGCGCGTAGGTGATCGAGTCGCCGACTCTCAGCGTGGATGTCGGCACCGGACGGTCGTAGACGATCGAGCCGGGGTCGTAGGTGCCGGTCATCGAGCCGGTCAGGATCACGTAACGGTGGAAGCCCAGCGCCGCCGGCACGAGCATGATCGCCGCGAGGCAGAACAGCGTCATCATCGCCAGGTTCATGCCGAGCCGTGCGGCCATGTCTAGCCCGCCGCCGTCCAACTGAAGTCGACTGTGCTTCTCGCGCCCTGGTAGGCGTTCTCGGCCCCGCTGCCGGCGTCGGGCATGCTCACGACGAACGCGATGCGGTGTTTGAACCCGGCCGCCCAGGAGCCCAGGCTCGCCGAACTCAGCGCACTGAGCTTGCCGGTGAAGCGCGTCACGGGATCCGGGCACGAACTCGCGCACGCCGGGTCGCCCAGGTCCTTGACGACCAGATCGAGCTTTGCCGACAGCGCCGGGCTCGCCGGTCTGTCGACCAGGCCGGAGGCGGCCAACGTGAACGTCGCGGTCAGGTCACCCGTGTTCACGATGTCGACCGTGTCCGTCTCCGAATGACCCGGCGCAAGCGCGGTGACGGTGACCGCGGCCGATCCGGTCGCGGTGGTCGTGAACGAGACGATGCCGGCCTTGATGACGTTGCCGCTGTTGGCCGAGACCGCCATGAAGTTCGCACCGCTGCCGGCCGCGAGCGCCGTCGCCAGCAGCAGCGCCGCCAGGCTGAACAGCAGCCGGCGCACCGTTCTCTGCGGGAGGTCGCCGACGACCGACCGCCGCATCACGCCTCGACGGGCTCGGGCGGCTCAGCGTCGAGGACCGGCTGCTCGAACCAGGCCAGTAGCGCATCGAGCACGAGCGGGCGGCTGAAGTAGTACCCCTGCGCCTGATCGCAGCCGAGCTCGGCCAGGCGGCGCAGCGTCTGCTCGTCCTCGACGCCCTCGGCGACGACGTCGAGCTCGAGGTCGTGCGCCAGGCCGATCGTCGAGCGCACGATCGACTCGTCGGCCGTGCTCCTCGTCAGGCCCGACACGAACGAGCGGTCGATCTTGATCTCGTCGACCGGCATCTCGCGCAGGACCGCGAGCGACGAGTAGCCGGTGCCGAAGTCGTCGATCGCCAGCCGCACGCCCATGTCGGCCAGCGTCCGCAACACGCCCGCCGCCTTGTCGGGATCGGCCTGGATCGCCGCCTCCGTCAGCTCGAAGCCGATCGCGCGCGCGGGCAGCTCCCACTTCGCGAGCAGTCGCTCGACCTCCTTGGGCAGCTGCGGGTCGAGCACGCTGGCGACGTCGAGGTTCACGTCGACGCCGGCGCTGACGCCGCGCGAGCGCCAGCCGGCGCAGTCGCGCAGGGCCAGCTCGATCAGGTGCACCGTCAGCGACCCGATCACCTCGCTGTCGGCCGCGTATGGCAGGAATCTCTGCGGACTGAGCACGCCGTCCTTCGGGTGGTTCCAGCGCACGAGCGACTCGACCGAGGCGATCTCGCCCGTCCGCAGGTTCACCTTCGGCTGGTAGTGCAGCTCGAGCTCCTGGTGCTCGATCGCGCTCTTCAGCTCGCGCAGGATCGCCTTGCGTCTCGGGTCCTCGCGCTCGCGCAGCGCCCGCGAGGCGGCGATCAGCCGCGGCCACATGCCCGCGAGGAACAGCAGCGCGCCGCCGAGCAGGATCAGGTTGATGCGCTTCGTGCGGCGCGAGATCTCGGCTGCCACCGGCGCATATGGGGCATGCAGCTCGAAGACCGCATGCGGCTTCTCCGCGTCCTTGCCGAACAGCGGGACGACGACCTGGATCTGTCTGCCCTCCGACTGGTCGACCGGGCTGGTCGACTTGTCCGGCGTCGTGACGACAGTCTGGCCCGTGAACGCGTCCACGACCGCTCTCGGCCGCAGGTACGTGCGATCGATCTGCCCATGGTCCGTCGCGTAGACGATGCGGCCGCTGCGGTCCCAGACGGCCAGCGAGGTCAGCTCCTCCGACCTCTTGGCGGCCAGCGCGGCCTGGTCGAGCGGTCTGAGATCGGCAGCGTCGAGCCCGGACAGCCGCGCGCGCAGCGGAGGCGCGAAGGCGGCCTGCGCCAGCAGCTCTGCGCGCTCGCGCGCGGCCGAGACCTGCTCCTCGCGGATGTCGCTGCTGCTGACGGAGGAGACCGCGTACGCGAGCGCCCCGACCCCGATCGCCAGCAGCAGGGCGAAGCTGAGGAGGAAGCCCGGCCGGAGGGACATCCGAGACGGCATGACCCCAACGTAGTCGGGCCAATCGGCGGACTGGTCGAGCCGTCTGGACGGATGTTTGAGCAGTCATCTCACGCTCGGACATCGGCCTCAAGTTCTGCACCCAGGTGTCGACATTTGAGCAGCGCATCTGAGGCGTCCCCAAGAAGGAGCTTGCATGTCTCGTCTCAAGGCACTGTGGTCGGCGTCGCCGAGAAAGGTGCTCCTCGCCCTGCTGGTCGTCCTGGCCGCCGCCGGCATCGCCGTCGGATCCGGCGCGAACTTCAACTCGGCCACGGCTAACCCGTCCAATACGTTCAGCTCCGGGACGCTTTCGCAGAGCAACTCGAAGGCCAACCAGGCGATCCTCACTGCCTCGAACCTGAAGCCAGGCGGCACGTCCACCGGCACGGTAGACATCGCCAACACCGGCTCCGCGTCGGGGGTATTCACGCTCACCAAGAGCACGCCGATCGACACGCCCGCCAGTCCGGCGCTGTCGGCGAAGCTGACCGTCGTGATCACCGACCAGGGCGATCCGTCGTGCAGCAGAAGCTGCCCGGCCGACACGACCGTCTACAGCGGCACGCTCGCCGGCATGGGTGCGATCTCGCTCGGCACCTTCATCGCCAGCCAAAAGCACCGTTACGAGTTCGTCGTCACCTTCCCGAACAGCGGGACCCAGGGCGGCGACAACGCCTACCAGGGTGCCTCGACCTCGGTCGACTACACGTTCACCGCAGCTTCGTAGCTGTCGGAGGCTCGCGAGGGCCGTCCCAAGATGTCCGACGCCACTCGTTCGCTCGCCATCAAGCTGGTCGGGATCACGGTCGCGCTCGTCCTGAGCGCGACCGTGTGGTCGGCGGGGACCTGGTCGGCATTCGACCGGACCGCGTCCTCGCCGGGAAACGCGGTCGCGACCGGGACGGTCTCGCTCGCCGACAACGACGGCGACGCCCCGCTGCTGTTGCTCACCGGCGCGAGAAACGGCAGTAGCGTCACCAGCTGCACGAAGCTGACGTACGGCGGGACGGTCCCGTCCGACGTGCGCATCTACGGCACCGTCGGGGGCGGGCTCGCCACCTACCTGACGCTCACGATCACGCGCGGCACGATTGCCGGCACGCCCGCCGCGAAGTCGTGCACCGGCTTCGTCGCCGACAGCACCGACTACCTCTCCAGAGGCGCCGGGGTGATCTACAGCGGCACGCTCGCCGCCTTCCCCACCTCAGCGGCCGGGACGCTTGTCGACCCGACGAGCAGCGCGCCCGAGCAGTGGGACAACGGTGAGGCACACGCCTACAAGCTGACGGTCACGATGAACAGCGCGAGCGGCGTGGGCCTGTCGGCGACCGCGGACTTCACGTGGCTGGCGGCGAGTACGTGAGCCGCACCCTGCGCTGGGCGAACCGCGGTGCCAGCGTCGTGCTCGGGCTCGTGCTGGCCGTCTTCGCACTGGGCGCCGGGCTGCGCATCGCCGGCATCGCGCCGCTCGTCGAGCACAGCGGGAGCATGGCCCCTGCGATCGCGACGGACGACGTCGTGCTCGTGCGCGACGCCACCGCAGCCGACCTCGTCCGCGGGCAGATCGCCACGATCCCCGACCCGGTCAGCGGGCGGCTCATCACGCACCGCGTCGTCTCCGTCGAACGGGACGGCGACCGTGTCACCGTCGTCACCCGCGGAGACGCGAACGACGCCTCCGAGCGGTGGGTGCTGAGAGCGGATGCGCCGGTGGGGCGTGTCGCCGGGCACGTCCCGCTGCTCGGCCGCCTGTTGCGCCCGCTCGGCGCTCTGCCCGGGACGGTGTCCGACTTCACCGCGACGACGACGAACACCGGCAACAGCTTCGCGGCGGCCGCCAACACCGCGCCGGACGTCACCGCTGCCGTCATCGGCAAGTCCGCGGGCGGCACCGTCGGGTACGTGAAGCGCTCCGGAACGTTCAACGTCTACGCCAATGCGACCGATGACGCCGCCGTGTCGTCGGTCAGAGCCACCCTCACGAATGTCACCGGTTCCTCGACCGCCGTTACCCTGACCGCCGGGAGCTACACGGCGGGCGGCGTCAGCTACGGCTACCGCAGCGCGTCGCAGACCGCGAGCAGCTCGCTCAGCAACGGCGCTAAGTCCTTCACTGTCACGGCCACCGACGCGGCGTCGCTGACCGACACGTCTACCGGCTCGGTCACCGCGGACAAGGACTCGCCCAGCGCCAGCTCGATCGCGACGACGAACCGCACCGGCGGCACCGCCGGGCGCGCCGAGCAGAGCGACACGGTGGCGATCGGCTTCAGCGAAGCGGTCGAGCCGGACGCGATCGTCGACGGCTGGGACGGTACGGTCGCCAACGTCCAGGTCGCCGTCGTCGACGGCGGCGGCTCGGCTAACGACACGCTCCGCGTCTACGACCAGTCAGCCTTCGACGTGGCCAGATTCCTGCCCGTCGGGACGATCGACCTCGGCCGCTCGGACTTCGTTACCTCCGGCTCCTACGCGGTCTTCGGGCTCGCCACCGGCAGAGGCACGTCCTCGACGATGACGCTCAGCGGCAGAACCCTGACGATCGTGCTCGGCTCGCTCGACTCCGGGACCGCCGCCACCTCGGCCGGCAACGCGACCGAGAGATACACCCCAGCAGCGACGCTCACCGACCTCGCCGCCAACGCGATCTCGACGAGCACGATCAGCGCGAGCGGCTCGCACAAGGCGTTCTGAGCCGCCGCGCGACGACGCTCAGGTGCGCGTGAAGCGCCGACCAGCGGTCGGCGAGGCGGCCTCATCGAGCCGCGTGCGCTCGGCGACCGTCTCCAGCAGCGCCCCGGACATCTCGTCCGCTTCCTCGGCCTGCTTGGCCTTCTCCAAGGCGGCGAGCCGCTCCGGGGTCATCTCCCCCGCGTTCTCGTCCTCGATCGCTTGCAGCCATGCCGCGCCCTCGGCGGCCTCGCGCTGATCGACGTCGATGCGCTTCGCGCCGGAGCCAACGAACTTGTCGATCTCATCGAAGAGCGTGTCCACCAGCTGCTCGGTCGGCACCTTGCGCAGCGCTCTGCCGCGGCTGAAGATCAGGCCCTCGTTCTTGGCGCCGGTGATGCCGAAGTCGGCGTGCGATGCCTCGCCGATGCCGTTGACCGCGCAGCCGAGCACGGCCACCTCGATCGGCTCCTCGTAGGCCTCCAGGCGCTTCTCGATGTCGGCCACCACGGTGTCCATGTCGAACTGCAGGCGGCCGCACGTCGGGCAGGCGATCAGCACGGGGCCGCGCTCGCGCAGCTGCAGCGCCTTGAGGATCTCCCAGGCGACCTTGACCTCCTCCTCCGCGTGGAAGGTGGAGAGCGAGATGCGGATCGTGTCGCCGATCCCGTCGGCGAGCAGCGTGCCGAGGCCGACGGCGCTCTTGAGCGAGCCCGACCACTTCGTGCCCGCCTCGGTGATGCCAAGGTGCAGCGGGTACGGGATGCGCTCAGACAGGAGGCGGTTCGACGCGATCGTGTTCGGCACGTTCGTGGACTTGATCGAGACCTTGAAGTTGTCGAACTCGAGCCGCTCCATCAACTCGACGAACTCAACGGCGGCCGTGACCAAAGCCTCGACGCTGTTCTCACGCTCCAGCGCGTGCAAGTGCTTCGGCAGCGAGCCCGAGTTGACGCCGATCCGCAGCGGCGTGCCCAGCTGTCTCGCACGCGTCGCCACCTCGGCGACCTTGTCCGGTCCGCCAATGTTCCCCGGGTTGAGCCGCACGCAGTGCGCGCCGGCATCCAGCGCCTTCAGCGCGAGCGTGTGGTTGAAATGGATGTCGGCGATGATCGGGATCGGCGACTCGCGCACGATCGTCTTGAGCGCCTCGACGTCCTGCTCGCGCGGCACCGCGCAGCGCACGATGTCGGCCCCTGCCTCCGCGACGCGGTGGATCTGCGCCATCGTCGCGGCCAGGTCCGCCGTCTCCGTCTTCGTCATCGTCTGCACGGCGACGGGCGCGCCGCCGCCGACCGGAACCGGCCCGACGTGGATCTGCCGCTGAGAAGCCATCTCCCTCAGTGTACGAGGCGTCTCCTCAGCCCGCGTACAACGCCTCGATCGCGCCCGCGTACTTCTCCCCGATCGGCTTACGCTTGAGCTTCATCGTCGGCGTCAGCTCGTCCCCGCCGGGCAGCCAGTCGCCCTCGACGAGGACGAAGCGCTTGACCCCCTCTACGCGCGCGAGTCTCGCGTTGGCGGCGTCGACGCCCTCCTGCACGGCCGCGCGCACACGTGGGTCCTTCGCCAGCGTGGCGAGGTCGCGCGCCTCGATCCCCTCGCGCTCGGCCCACATCGGCGCGAAGTCGGCGTCAAGCACGATCAGGGCGACGTTGTACGGACGCCCGTCACCGATCGCGCACGCCTGGCCGATCAGCGGCGAGGCGGCCTTGAGACTTGCCTCGATGTTCGCCGGCGACATGTTCTTGCCGCCGGCGCTGATGATCAGCTCCTTCTTGCGATCGACGAGCGTCACGTAGCCGTCGTCGTCGATCGTGGCGACGTCGCCGGTCGCGAGCCAACCGTCGGCGTCGATCGCCTCCGCCGTCTGCTCGGCGCGGTTGCGGTAGCCGCGCATCATGAAGTCGCCGCGGATCAGCAACTCGCCGTCCTGCGCGAGTCTCAGCTCGACGCCGGGCGACGCGGGGCCCACGGTGCCGATCCGCACCTCCCCCGGCCGGTTGCACGTGCCCGCGGCGCAGGTCTCCGACATCCCCCACAGCTCCGCCAGCTCGATCCCGATCGCGTGGAAGAAGACGAGCACGTCGCGCGGGGTCGGCGCGGCGCCGACGTTGACCGTCACGACCTCGTCGAGACCCAGCATCGCGCGCAGCCCCGCGAACATCTGCCTGTCGGCTTCCGCGACCGTCGCGGCGAGATCCTCGGGCACCGGCTCGCCCGCCTGCTCGAGCTCGACCTTGCGGATCGCTGCGTCCAGCGCGGCCCGCGCGGGCTCGCGCTGCTCCTCGGGCTGGCCCGCGAGCATCGCCTCGAGCCCGGCCTTGAGCTTCTCCCAGATCCGCGGGACGGCGAAGAACCACGTCGGCTTGACGGCCGGCAGGTAGGAGACGACCTCGCGCGGGTTGTCGCAGCAGGTGATCGTCATCGCGTAGACGATCGGCAGGTAGTGGTGGGCGGCGCGCTCGGCGATGTGCGCGGAAGGCAGCCACGAGATCACCTTCGCCGCGTCGGG
>DASYLH010000065.1:0-10621 GCA_036009645.1 Conexibacter sp. | reverse complement strand
ATCGAACTCACCCGCGTCATAGAGGAAGCCGCCGTGGCGGGTGTAGCTCGTGCCGGCGTGGTCGGGATCCGGGTCGTACAGGCGCTCGACGTCCCAGCCGCGATCGCCGGGGAACTCGCCGATCGCGTCCGTGCCCGACAGGACGAGCTCCCACAAGTCGTCGGGCGATCGCACCCCGCCGGGGTAGCGGCAGCTCATCCCGACGATCGCGATCGGCTCGTCGGTGCGCGGCCGCCGGCGGGTCACGTGCGTCGACGGCGCGGCGCCCGCGAGCTTCGACGCGAGCAGCTCGGCGACGGCCGCCGGCGTCGCGTAGTCGAAGATCAGCGTCGCCGGCAGCGTGAGCCCAGTCGCCTGACCGAGCCGGTTGCGCAGCTCGATCGCGCTCAGCGAGTCGAAGCCGAGATCCTTGAACGCGCGTTGCGGGTCGATCGTCGCGTCCGCCCCGTGCTTCAGCACGGCGGCGACGTGACCGAGCACCAACTCCAGCGCGAGCCGCTGCCGCTCGGCCTCCGGCAGGTCCGCAAGCTTTCGCGCCAGCCAACCCCCGACCCTCGCCTTGCCGTCCGTGCCGCGGAAGAGGCCGCGCAGGATCGCCGGCAGCGTCCCGGCCCGCGCCTGCGCACGCAGCACCCGGCGCTCGAGGCGGACGGGCACCAGCAGCGCCTCGCTCGCGCCGCGCGCGGCGTCCAGCAACGCCAGGCCCTGCTGCTGAGAGAGCGCCGCTATCCCTGCGCGCTCCCAGTGTTCGGCGTCGACGTCCGCCGCCGCCGTCATGCCCGCGGCGCCGTCCCATGGCCCCCACGCGAGCGAGGTCGCCGGCAGGCCGTCGGCGCGGCGCTGCTGCGCGAGCGCGTCGAGGAACGCGTTCGCGGCGGCGTAGTTGCCCTGCCCGGGCGCGCCGAGCGTCGCGGCAGCCGACGAGAACAGCACGAACTGCGAGAGACCGCGATCGACCGTCAGCTCGTGCAGGTTGAGCGCGCCGTCGACCTTCGGCGCCAACACCGTGCGCAGGCGCTCCTCGTCGAGCGAGCCGATCACGCCGTCGGCGACCAGGCCCGCGGCGTGCACGACCGCCGTCAGCGGATGCTCCGCTGGAATCTCCGCGAGCAGCGCCTGCAGCTGCGCCCGGTCGGCCACGTCGCACGCGGCGACCCGCGCCTCGCAGCCAAGCTCCGCGAGCGACGCGACGAGCTCCTCGACCCCCTCGGCGTCGGCGCCGCTGCGGGACGCCAGCAGCAGCCGGCGCGCGCCGTGCTCGGCGGCGAGATGACGCGCCACGAGCGCACCCAACCCATGGGTGCCGCCGGTGATCAAGACCGTCCCGTCCGGATCCGGCTCGCGCGAGGCGCCTGGCTGCTCCACGACCGCGCGCGCGAGGCGCGGCACGAGCACGCGCCCGTCGCGGATCGCCAGCTCCGGCTCATCGCTCCCCAGCGCGGCAAGCAGCGTGGCCTCGAAGCCCTCGCCGCCGTCGACGTCCACCAGCGCGAACACGCCGGGGTTCTCCGACGCCGCGCTGCGCACCAGACCCGGCACTGCCGCCTGACCGAGATCCGGCCGCTCGCCCGAACGCACCGCGAGCGCGCCGTGCGTGAGCAGGACCAGCCGCGTCTCCGCGAGCGGCTCGCTGCGCAACCGTGTCTGCAGCAGCGCGAGCGTCCGCGCCGCCGCCGCGTGCGCGGCCGCCGCCGGTTCGCCGCTCGACGCCGCCGCCGGCACGAGCACCACGTCGGGCGCCGGCGCGCCCGCAGCGACGAGCTCCTCCAGCGTCCCCAGATCCGGATGGCGCTCCAGCGCGAGCTCGAGCGCAGGGCCGTCCTCGCCGGAGCCGAGCAGCGCCACGTGCGGAAGCGCACCATCGGAGGCGGCGGCCTCCAGCGCACTCCATTCGAGCGCAAACAGCGCGTCGTCCGCGACGGGCGACGATGCCCCCAGCACCGCGCGGTCGACGGGCCGCGTCTTCAGTGTCTCGATCGCGAGCGCCGGCGCGCCGTGCTCGTCGAGCGCCAGCAGGCGCACCGTGGCCACGTCGGCCTCGGCGTCCTCGCTTACGGTGACGCGCACACGCAGCGCGGAGCAGCCCTCGCCGCGCAGCCGCACACCCGCGAGCGAGAACGGAACCTTCGTCGGACCCTCCTCTTCGCCCCCGTCGAGCCCCGCGAGCAGCAGCGTATGGAGTGCCGCGTCGACGAGCGCGGGATGGACGCGGAAGCCCGCGGTCCGGCCGTCCTGCGCGTCCGCGAGCGCAACCTCGGCGTACCACTCATCGCCGTCCCGGAACGCGCGACGCAGCCCCTGGAACGCCGGCCCGTACTCGTAACCGGCATCGGCGAGCCGCTCGTACAACAGCTCCACATCCAGCTCCTCGGCATCCTCCGGCGGCCAACTCGCCGTCGCGAAGTCCTCCAGCGCCTCGTCGCCCTCGCAGAAGCCGACGACCGCACCCACCTGCCCGGACGCGTGCAGCGTCCAGTCCGCCTCCTCCCCCGGCTCGCCGACCGGTCCGCCCGCCGGGCGGGAGTAGACGTCCAGCGGACGACGTCCGTCGTCGTCGGGCTCCTTCACGACGACGTGCAGCTGCACCGCCGCCGGCCCGTCGAGCACGAGCGGCGCGAGCAGCACGAGGTCCTCCAGGTCGCCCGCGCCGACGTGCCGCGCAGCCAGCAGCGCGAGCTCGGCGAACGCCGTCGCCGGCAGCAGCACGACGCCCGCGACCGCGTGGTCGGCGAGCCACGGATGTGTCCCGAGCGAGAGCCGCCCCGTGAACAGCCACTCGTGACTCCCGGGCAACGACTGCCCACTGCTCAGCAGCGGATGCTCGATCGCCGTCAGCCCTCCAGCGGCCGAGCCCGCAGCGACGGACGACTCGAGCCAGTAGCGCTGGCGCTGGAACGCGTATGTCGGCAGCTCGACGCGACCGACCGCGCGCCCACCGAGCAGCGGACCCCAGTCGACGCCGACGCCGTGGCAATGGGCGGCGCCGAGGAACTCGAGCAGCGCCTCGCCCTGGGGGACCTTCGACCCGCGCAGGATGGGCGCGAACAGCAGCTCCTCCTCCTCGCCGGCGGTCGCGGTCTGCGCGGCCAGCGCCGACAGCACGCCGTCCGGACCGAGCTCAAGGAAGCGGGTCACACCGGCCTCCCGGAGATGACGGATCCCGTCGGCGAAGCGGACCGGCTCGCGCACCTGCCGCACCCAGTAGTCCGGCGAGCAGGCCTGCTCGGCCGTGAGCTGCTCGCCGGTCACGTTCGAGACGATCGGGATAGTCGGCGCTGACAGCTCGACCTGCCGCGCGACCGCCTCGAGCTCGTCGAGCATCGGCTCCATCAGATGCGAATGGAACGCGTGACTGACGTCCAACCGCCTCGTCCGGCGCCCGCGACCGGACCAGTGCGCCTCCAGCTCGCCGACCGTGCCCTCGTCCCCCGACACCGTCACCGCCAACGGACCGTTCACCGCAGCCAGCGACAGACGACCCTCGAACGCCGCAAGGCTCCCCACCACCTCCGCGCCGGACGCCTCGACCGCCAGCATCGCCCCGCCCGCCGGCAACGCGCTCATCAACCGCGCCCGCTCGGCCACCAGCACGCACGCGTCGGACAGCGACAGCACGCCCGCGACGTGCGCAGCCGCCAGCTCTCCCACCGAATGGCCGATAAGGAAGTCCGGCCTGACACCGAAGCTCGCGAGCAACCGGAACAGCGCGACCTCCAGCGCGAACAACGCCACCTGCGTGTAGCGCGTGTCCGACAACAGTGCCGCGGCCTCCGTGTCCGGCTCGGCGAGCATCACCTCCAGCAGCGGCCGCTCGAGCTGACGATCGAGCTCCGCGCACACCGCCTCAAGCGCGTCGGCGAACTCGGGGAACGCCTGCCGCAGCTCAGCGCCCATCCCGGGCCACTGCGAGCCTTGCCCCGAGAACAGGAACGCGACCTGCCCTGCGTCGCTCGCGATGCCGCGCACCGTCCCCGCCGCCAGCTCGCCGCCCTCCAGCGACCGCAGCGCCGCCGCCAGCTCACCGAGCTCGCCCGCCACGACTACCGCCCGGTGCGAGAGCGCCGCACGCCGCGTCGCGAGCGCCGTCGCCACGTCCGCCGGCGCGGCGTCCGGGTACGCATCGAGAAACGCCGCCAACCGGCCCGCCTGCGGTCCGAGCGCGCCGGCGCCGGAGGCGGAGACGACGAACGGCAGTGCCCCGGTCGGCACGACGCCGCCGGCGGCCGCGCTCGCGTCGGCGCGCGGCGCCTCCTCGAGGATCAGATGGGCGTTCGTGCCGCTGATCCCGAACGACGACACGCCGGCACGCCGCAGGCGCTCGCCCGACGGCCACTCCACCGGCTCCCGCAACAGCTCGACCGCGCCCTCCGACCAATCCACGTGCGGCGACGGCTCCTCACAGTGCAGCGACCGCGGCAACCGCTCGTGTCGCAGCGCCTGCACCATCTTGATCACGCCCGCGACGCCGGCGGCGGCCTGGGTGTGGCCGATGTTCGACTTCAGCGACCCCAGATGCAGGGGCCCGTTCGAGCGCTCCTGACCGTAGGTCGCGAGCAGCGCCTGCGCCTCGATCGGATCACCCAGCGTCGTGCCCGTCCCGTGCCCCTCGACCGCGTCGACATCCGCCGCCGACAGCCGCGCGTTCGCGAGCGCCTGGCGGATCACGCGCTCCTGTGAAGGCCCGTTCGGCGCCGTCAGCCCGTTCGAGGCGCCGTCCTGGTTGACCGCGCTGCCGCGCACCGTCGCCAGCACGTGATGGCCCAAGCGGCGCGCGTCGGACAGCCGCTCGAGCACGAGCAGGCCGGCGCCCTCTGACCATGCGGTGCCGGCTGCGTTTGCGCCGTAGGCGCGGCAGCGCCCGTCGGGCGCGAGTGCGCGCTGGCGTGAGAACTGCACGAAGATCGTGGGGGTGGCGAGTACGGTCGCGCCGCCCGCGAGCGCGAGGTCGCATTCCGCTTGTCGCAGGGCTTGGCATGCGAGGTGCATCGCCACCAGCGATGACGAGCAGGCGGTGTCGACCGACACCGCCGGACCCTCCAGGCCCAGCGCATAGGCGAGCCGTCCGGACAGCAGGCTCCCGCCGGTGCCGACGTAGCCCTCCAGCTCCGCGGGCAGGCCGCCGCTGCCGTAGTCGCCGTACATGACGCCGGTGAAGACGCCGGTGGCGCTTCCTCTCAGCGCGGAGGGGTCGATGCCGGCGTCCTCGAGCGCCTCCCACGCGCCCTCCAGCAGCAGTCGGTGCTGCGGATCGATCGCCAGCGCCTCGCGCGGGGAGATCGAGAAGAACTCGGGATCGAACTCACCCGCGTCATAGAGGAAGCCGCCGTGGCGGGTGTAGCTCGTGCCCGTGTGATCCGGGTCCGGGTCGTACAGGCGCTCGACGTCCCAGCCGCGATCGCCGGGGAACTCGCCGATCGCGTCCGTGCCCGACAGCACGAGCTCCCACAGGTCACCGGGCGAGCGCACCCCGCCGGGGAAGCGGCAGCTCATCCCGACGATCGCGATCGGCTCGTCGTGCGAGCGCGCGCGGCGCGCCACCTGCGTCGACGGCGCGGCGCCCGCCAGCCTGGAGACCAGCAATTCGGCGACCGCCGCCGGCGTCGCGTAGTCGAAGATCAGCGTCGCAGGCAGCGTGAGTGCGCTCGCCCGGCTCAGGCGGTTGCGCAGCTCGATCGCGCTCAGCGAGTCGAAGCCGAGATCCTTGAACGCGCGTTGCGGGTCGATCGTCGCGCCCGGGCGGTGCTTCAGCACGCTCGCGATATGGCCGAGCACCAGCTCCAGCGCGGGCCGCTGCCGCTCGGCCTCCGGCAGGTCCGCGAGCTTTCGCGCCAACGAGCCGCCGGCCGCTTTCGTTCTGCCGTCCGAGTCGTGGAACAGGCCGCGCAGGATCGGCGCGATGGTCCCGGCTCGTGCGTGCGCGCGCAGCGCCCGGCGCTCGAGGCGGACGGGCACCAACAGCGGCCTTGTCTGGCCGCGCGCGGTGTCCAGCAACGCCAGGCCCTGCTGCTGGGAAAGCGCTGCGATTCCCGCGCGCTCCCAGCGCTCGAGGTCGACATCCTGCTTGGCGGTCATCCCCGTCGCGCCCTCCCACGTCCCCCACGCGAGCGACGTCGCGGGCAGGCCGTCGGCGTGGCGCTGCTGCGCAAGCGCGTCGAGGAACGCATTCGCGGCGGCGTAGTTGCCCTGCCCCGGTGTGCCAAGCGTCGCGGCAGCCGACGAGAACAGCACGAACTGCGAGAGACCGAGATCGGCCGTCAGCTCGTGCAGGTTGAGCGCGCCGTCGACCTTCGGCGCCATCACCCGCCTGAGCAGCTCGTCGTCGAGCGAGCCGATCACGCCGTCGGCGACCAGGCCCGCGGCGTGCACGACCGCCGTCAGCGGATGCTCCGCTGGAATCTCCGCGAGCAGCGCCTGCAGCTGCGCCCGGTCGGCCACGTCGCACGAGGCCACCCGCGCCTCGCAGCCAAGCTCCGCGAGCGACGCGACGAGCTCCTCGACCCCATCGCCGTCGGCGCCGCTGCGAGACACCAGCAGCAGCCGGCGCGCGCCGTGCTCGGCGGCGAGATGACGCGCCACAAGCGCACCCAACCCATGGGTGCCGCCGGTGATCAAGACCGTGCCGTCGGGGTCCAGATCCTGCGCGGCGCGCGGCTGCTCCACGACGGCGGGCGCGAGGCGCGGCGCGAGGACGCGACCGGCGCGGATCGCGAGCTCTGGCTCGTCGCTGCCGAGGGCAGCAAGCAGCGCGCCCGTGGAATCCTCGCCGCGGTCGAGATCGACGACGGCGAACACGCCGGGGTTCTCCGACGCGGCGCTGCGCAGCAAACCCAGCAGGGCAGCCTGACCAAGGTTCGGCCGCTCGCCCGGAAGGACCGCGAGCGCACCGTCAGTCAGGAACACGAACCGCGTCTCCGTCAGCCGCTCGCTGCGCAACCGCGCCTGCAGCAGCGCGAGCGTCCACGCGGCCGCCGCGTGTGCGGCCGCCGCCGGCCCGCCGCTCGACGCCGCCGCCGGCACGAGCACGACGTCGGGCACCGGCACACCGGACGCGACGAGCTCCTCGAGCGCCTCCAGATCGGAAGCACGCTCGAGCGCGATCTCGACGAAGTCGAGCTCGCGAACGTCCTCGCCGGAGCTCAGGAGCGCCACGCGCAGCGAGGCACCGTCGGAGGCGGCAGCCTCCAGCCCAGTCCACTCGAGCGCGAACAGTGCGTCGTCCTCGGCAGACGCCGATGCCCGCAACGCCGCCGGGTCGACGGGGCGAGTCTCGAGCGCTTCGATCGCGAGCACCGGCGAGCCGAGCTCGTCCAGCGCCAACAGCTGCACGGTGGTGGCCTCGGCCTCAGCGTCCTCGGTCACGACGACGCGCACACGCAACGCGGAGCAGCCCTCGTCGCGCAGGCTCACGCCCGCGAACGAGAACGGCACCGCGGGCGCCACGCCCAGCTCGCCCCGATCGAGCGGCGCGAGCAGCATCGCGTGGAGCGCCGCATCTCCCAACGCAGGATGCAGCCGGAAGCTCGTGGCCTGGCCATCCTGCTCGTCCGCGAGCGCGACCTCGGCATACCACTCATCGCCGTCCCGGAACGCGCGACGCAGCCCCTGGAACGCCGGCCCGTACTCGTAACCGGCATCGGCGAGCCGCTCGTACAACAGCTCCACGTCGAGCTCCTCGGCGTCCGTGGGCGGCCAGCTCGCCGCTGCGAAGTCGAGCAGCGCCGCGTCCTCCTCGGAGGCGCGCGCGGCGCTCCCCAGCAGCCCGGACGCATGCAGGATCCAGTCCGCCTCCTCGCCCGGCTCGTCAACCGACCCGCCTTCCCGACGGGAGTAGACCTCCAACTGACGACGACCCTCCTCGTCGGGCGCCTTCACCGCAACCTGCAATTGGACGGCACCCGCACCCTCGACCACGAGCGGCGCGAGCAGCGTGAGGTCCTCGAGCTCGTCCACGCCGACATGCCGCGCAGCCACCAGAGCCAGCTCGACGAACGCCATCCCCGGCAACAAGGCAACGCCTGCCACCTCATGGTCTGCAAGCCACGAATGAGTCCCAAGCGACAAACGGCCGGTGAACAACCACTCACGGCTCCCAGCCAACGGCTGTCCGCTGCTCAACAGCGGATGCCCGAGCGCCGAATGCCCCACCGCCGCACTCACCGACTCGAGCCAGTAGCGCTGGCGCTGAAACGCATACGTGGGCAGCTCCACGCGCCCGACCGCACGCCCGCCGCCGAGCAGCAGGCCCCAGTCGACGTCGACGCCATGGCAGTGCGCGGCTCCGAGAAACGCGAGCAGCGCCTCGTCCTGGGGGACCTTCGACCCACGCAGGACGGGCGCGAACAAGAGCTCCTGCTCGGTGGTCTGCGCGGCCAGCGCCGACAGCACACCGTCCGGCCCCAGCTCGAGGAAGCGCGTCACACCGGCCTCCCGCAGATGACGCACGCCGTCAGCGAAACGGACCGGCTCCCGCACGTGCCGGACCCAGTAGTCCGGCGAGCACGCCTCCTTGGCCGTCAGCTGCTCGCCGGTCATGTTGGAGACGATCGGGATCGCAGGCTCGCGCAGCTCGACCTGCGCGACGACGGCCCTGAACTCATCGAGCATCGGCTCCATCAGCTGCGAATGGAACGCGTGACTGACGTCCAACCGCGTCGTCCGGCGGTCCTGTCTGCGCCACAGCGCCTCAAGCTCCGCGATCACCTCCGCTTCGCCGGAGACGGTCACCGCCCGCGGGCCGTTCACCGCCGCGAGCGCAAGCCGGCCCTCGAAGGTGGCCAGGCTCTCCACCACCTCGTCCTCCGATGCCTCGACCGCCAGCATCGCCCCGCCCGCCGGCAACACGCTCATCAGCCGCGCCCGCTCGGCTACCAGCAGACAAGCGTCAGGAAGCGAGAACACCCCCGCCACATGAGCCGCCGCGAACTCGCCGATCGAGTGACCGATCAGATGATCCGGCTCCAGCCCGAAGCTGCGAACCAGCCGATAGAGCGAGACCTCCAACGCGAACAACGCCACCTGCGTGTAGCGCGTGTCCGAGAGCAACTGCGCGTCCTGCGACCCCGGCTCGGCGAGCATCACCTCCAGCAGCGGCCGCTCGAGCTGGCGATCGAGCTCCGCGCACACCTCCTCGAGCGCGCCGGCGAACACCGGGAACGCCTGCCGCAGCTCCGCGCCCATGCCAGGCCACTGCGAACCCTGCCCCGAGAACAGGAACGCCACCCGCCCCGCCTCGGTCGCGACGCCGCGCACCGTCCCGGCCGCCGCGAGCTCGCCGCGCTCCAACGACCGCAGTGCCGCCACGAGCTCCGCCCGCTCACCCGCCACGACCACCGCGCGGTGCGAAAGCGCGGCGCGCCGCGTCGCAAGCGCCGTCGCCACGTCGGCCAACCCGGCATCCGGGCGCACCTCAAGGAACGCCGCCAACCGACCCGCCTGGGCTCCGAGCGCATCCTCGCCGGTGCCCGACACCACGAACGGCAACCCCCCCGCAAGCACCGGCGCGTCACCGTCGGCAACCGCGGCCACCTCCGCGCCCGGCGCCTCCTCGAGGATCACGTGCGCGTTCGTGCCGCTGATCCCGAACGAGGAGACCCCCGCGCGGCGCGCGCGCTCCCCGGGCGACCAGTCGACCGGCCACGCGAGCAGCTCGACGTCACCCGCCGACCAGTCGACGTGCGGCGAGGGCTCCTCGCAATGCAGCGAGCGCGGCAGCAGCCCGTGGCGCAGCGCCTGCACCATCTTGATCACGCCAGCGACGCCGGCGGCGGCCTGGGTGTGGCCGATGTTCGACTTCAGCGCCCCCAGGTACAGCGGTCCGTTCGAGCGCTCCCGCCCGTACGTCGCGAGCAGCGCCTGCGCCTCGATCGGATCGCCAAGCGCGGTGCCGGTCCCGTGCGCCTCGACCGCGTCGACATCCGCCGGCGACAGGCCGGCGACCGCGAGCGCCTGCCGGATCACGCGCTCCTGCGCCGGGCCGTTCGGCGCGGTCAACCCATTCGACGCACCGTCCTGATTGACCGCGCTGCCGCGCACCACCGCGAGCACATCGTGACCCAGCCGGCGCGCGTCGGACAGCTGCTCCAGCACCAGCAGGCCGGCGCCCTCCGACCACGCGGTCCCGTCCGCGCCCGCGCCGAAGGCCTTGCAGCGCCCGTCCGGCGCGAGCGCGCGCTGGCGGGAGAACTGGACGAAGGCGGTCGGCGTCGCGAGCACGGTCGCTCCACCCGCAAGCGCGAGGTCGCACTCGCCCTGCCGCAGCGCCTGGCACGCCAGGTGCAACGCCACCAGCGACGACGAGCAGGCAGTGTCGACCGACACCGCCGGACCCTCCAAACCGAGCGCGTAGGCGAGCCGTCCGGACAGCAGGCTGCCGCCGGTGCCGATGTAGCCCTCCAGCTCCGCCGGCACCCCCGCGCCGCCGTAGTCGTGGTGCATCACGCCGGTGAAGACGCCGGTGGCGCTGCCCTTCAGCGCGGAGGGGTCGATGCCGGCGTCCTCCAACGCCTCCCACGCGCCCTCCAACAGCAGCCGGTGCTGCGGGTCGATCGCGAGCGCCTCGCGCGGCGAGATCGAGAAGAACTCGGGATCGAACTCACCCGCGTCATAGAGGAAGCCGCCGTGG
>DASYLH010000064.1:0-47925 GCA_036009645.1 Conexibacter sp. | reverse complement strand
GGGATGGCCGAGCCGACGCCGGCGCCCGCCTGGACGAGCACCACGTGGCCGCGGTCCGTCAGCTCACGCACCCCGGAGGGCGTCAACGCGACGCGATACTCATCAGTCTTGATCTCAGTGGGAACGCCAATAGTGGTCATGTGCGTCATGATGCGCCTGCGCCGCGGTACTGTCATCAGGAGATGAGGACTCCAGTGCTTTCTACAACACTTGACGTCACTGACCGCGTGATCCTCAGTGAGCTGATCAGAAACGGACGCGCGACGTTCAAGGAGCTCGGCGAGCTCACCGGGCTCTCGCCGCACGCCGTCGCGCCGCGCGTGCGGCGCCTCGTCGACGCGGGGATCGTGACCGGCTTCACAGCCCTCGTCGACTACGGGCATGTGGGCCGCGGCTTGGACGCACTGATCGATCTGCGGCTGCTCTCGAACGCCAAGCCCGAGGCGTTCGAGGAGGCCGCCGGCGAGCTGCCCTCGATCCGCGAGGTCAGCTTCGTCACCGGCCGGTTCGACTACCAGCTGCGCGCCGCCTGCGTCGACGCCGACGACCTCGACCACACCGTCCGCGCGCTGCGCCAGGCGGGCGCGGCCGTGACGGAGACGCGCATCGTGCTGCGCACGAAGCCATTCCTGCGGCCGGTGCGGTAAGGGCTTGGCGGCAGCCGGGTACGCTCACGGCGCGATGAGCGACGAGACGGAGAAGGAGCGGCTCAACCGCGAGCTGATCGAGCTGCTGAACGAGCTGCGGGTCGCGTTGCCGGGGGTGCAGGTGCTGTTCGCGTTCCTGCTGGCGGTGCCGTTCCAGGCGCGCTTCGGGCAGACGACGAGCTTCCAGCGCGACGTCTACTTTGCCGGCCTGGCGCTCTCCCTGATCGCGACCGCATTCCTGATCGCGCCGACCGCGGTCCATCGCCTGAACTTCCGCGCGCATGACAAGGAGGCGATCGTGCTGATCTCCAACAAGCTCGTGATCGCCGGAACCGGCTTCCTCGCGCTGGCGATGATCTGCGTGACGGCGCTGATCAGCGACATCCTGTTCGGCACGGCGGCGACGGTCGTCGTGACCGTGCTGTCGACGCTGCTGTTCGTGCTGCTGTGGGTCGTGCTGCCGTTGAGTCGTCGCGTGCGGTGATGAGTACCGGAGCCGCCGACAGCGCCGGTCCGGTCAGCCGCACGACCGCCTGGGCGCGTTCCTTCGGCACGCCGATGCGCGACTACCTGCGCACCGAGACGGGCGGCGCGGTGGTGCTGGCCGCGGCGGCGATCGCCGCGCTCGTGTGGGCGAACGTCGACGCCGGCTCGTACGCGAGCGTGTGGGGGACGGAGCTGTCGATTCGCCTCGGCGACTGGTCGATCGCCGCGAGCCTGCGCCACTGGGTCAACGACGGGCTGATGGCGATCTTCTTCCTCGTCGTCGGGCTGGAGGCGCGGCGCGAGCTGGACCTCGGCGAGCTGCGCGAGCGGCGCCGCTTGCTGTTGCCGGCGGCGGCTGCGCTCGGCGGGATGGGGGCGGCGGTCGGCGTGTTCCTCGCGTTGAACGCCGGGTCGGGCGCGGCCGCCGGCTGGGGCGTCGCGCTCTCGACCGACACCGCGTTCGCGATCGGGATCCTCGCCTTGGTCGGCCCGCGCCTGTCGGCACGCATGCGCGTGCTGCTCGTGACGCTGCTGGTGGTCGACGACCTCGTCGCGCTCGGCGTGATCGCGGTCGCGTACACGAGCGATCTGTCGGTGACGCCGCTCGTGATCGCCGCCGGGCTGCTGGTCGCGGTGCTCGCTGCGCGCGGACTCGGCGTCGCGCGGGGGTGGGTCTACGGGCTGCTCGGTGTGGCGATGTGGCTGGCAGTGCGCGAGTCGGGCGTCGACCCGGTGATCGTCGGGCTGGTGATGGGATTGCTGACCGTGGCGCGGCCGGCGGCGCGCGTGGACCTGGAGGAGGCGACCGACCGCTTCCGCGACTTCCGCGAGCAGCCGACCGCGCAGCTCGCGCAGGTGGCGCGCGCGAGCGTTGACTCGGCGCTGTCGCCGAACGAGCGCCTGCAGCACCGCTTCCACCCGTGGTCGAGCTACGTGATCGTGCCGCTGTTCGCGCTCGCGAACGCGGGGATCCCGCTCGGCGGCGGGTTCCTCGGGGATGCGCTCACCTCGCCGATCACGCTGGGGATCGTGCTGGCCTATGTGATCGGCAAGCCGCTCGGGATCCTCGTAGCCTCGCGCATCGCGTTGCGGATGGGGCGCGGCGCGCTGGCGCTGCCGGTCGGCTGGGGCGCGCTGGGCGGGACAGGCGCGGCGGCTGGCGTCGGCTTCACGGTCGCGCTGCTGATCGCACGCCGCGCGTTCGACGGCGTGGAGCTGCGTGAGGCGACACTCGGCGTGCTGCTGAGCGTGCTGCTCGCGCCGCTGGTGTCGTGGGCGGTCTTCGCACTGATCGCCCGGCTCCCGCGCGGGCGTCGCCTGCGGCTGCTGATCGGCGACGCCGACCAGCTCGAGGACCTCGCGCTGCCGGTCGACCCGCACCACGACCGCGTGCGCGGCCGGGCCGACGCGTCCGTGACGCTGGTCGAGTACGGCGACTTCGAGTGCCCCTATTGCGGTCAGGCCGAGTCGATCGTGCGCGAGCTGCTCGAAGGCGACGGCGACCTGCGCTACGTCTGGCGCCACCTCCCGCTCAACGACGTCCATCCCAACGCCGAGGTCGCCGCCGAGGCGGCGGAGGCGGCGGCCGCGCAGGACCGCTTCTGGGACTACCACGCGCTGCTGTTCGACCATCAGGACGCGTTGAAGCCCAAGCAGCTCGTCAGATATGCCGAGCAGCTCGGGCTCGACGTTGATCGCTTCCGCCGCGAGCTGCGCGACGGCGACTACGCCGGTCGCGTCGCGCGCGACGTCGAGAGCGCCGACCTCAGCGGCGTCGCCGGCACGCCCACCTTCTTCATCAACGGCACGCGCCACCACAGCGCCTACGACGTCGACGCGCTGAAGCTGGCGGTGAAGGCGGCGCGGGCGAAGGTGCTGGTGGCGGCGGGGAGCTGAGCGGGGCGGCCCGCTCAGCCTTTGAACGTCGAGCCGCCGACGTCGCCGAACGGCTCGTCACGCTCGCGCACCGCAGTGCGGAAGCCCTCGTGCGCAGCGCGCTGCTGGAAGGCGAAGCCCTCGCTCGTGTGGCGGGCGATCCCGTCGAACACGGTCCCGATCAGCTGCGTCGCGTGGAGGCCTTGGGCGTACAACTGTTGATTAACGAGCAGCTTCATCATCTGCAGCTGGTTGAGCGGCAGCCGTGCGATCCGCTCGACGAGGATCTCGGTGCGCTCGTCGAGCTGCTCCGGCGACGGCGCCTCGATCGCGAGGCCCCACTCGAGCGCCTCGGCGCCGGACAGGCAGTCGCCGGTGAACAGCAGCCGCTTCGCGCGCTGCGGGCCCAGGCGCGCCGCCCACAGCGACGTCGTCGGCGACCCCCACACGCGCGCCGGCGGGTAGCCGATCTTCGCGTCGTCGGCGATCACGAGCAGGTCAGAGCAGAGCGCGAGGTCGGTGCCGCCGGCGACGCAGAAGCCGTGCACCTTGCAGACGGTCGGCGTGGACGCGTGGAACAGCGTCATGAACGCGCGCACGTTGCGGCTCATCATCGCGTGGTCGACGAGCGGGTCCCAGGTGCTCGCGGGGTTGTGGTTCACCGCGATCGTCATCGGGTCCAGCGGTGACCCAGGCGGAGGCGGCGCTGTGGTGCCAGGGAGGCCGGCGGTCGACGCGTGCCCGGCGCCCGCGCCGCCGAAGTCGCCCTCACCCATCCCCTCCGCGCTGGCCACCAGGTCGTAGCCGCCGCAGAAGCCTTTGCCGTTGCCCGCGAGCAGGATCACGTGCACCGCGGGGTCGAGGTCCGCTCGCTCCACGCACGCCGCCAGCTCGGCGATCAGCGTCGGCGTCAGCCCGTTCCCCCGTTCGGGCCGGTTCAGCGTGATGCGCGCGACGCGGTCGGCGACCGCGTACGTCATCGTCGTCGGCTCGCTGCTCATGCCGGCCTCCAGCTCGCGGAACGGGTCGGCGGCCACGCTACCGGGGCGCGTACGAGCACAGCCCCAGATGGTGCTCCGGAGCTGGCGCCGGCGATCCCCGGCGCCTGTCAGCTGTCCTGACGATCGCCCTGGCGATCTTCCACAGTTTCAGCACGGTCTACGGCGGCGGCCTCGCGGTCGGCTGCGCTTGCGGCGCGGTCGGTGGCGGCTTTGCGTCGCGCGGCGGCAGCCGCGTCGCTCAACTCCGACAATGACTTGCGGGGGTCGTCCGGGCTGCCTCTTTCGCTCGTCTCGCGCTGACGCGCGTCCGCCGCGCGGTCACGCGCCTCCGCCGCCTCGTCGCGCGCGCGGGCGGTGTTGTCGCGTGCCGCGGCGTTGAAGTCGCGTTGTCGCGTCGCTGCGTCGCGGCGCAGGCGCGTTGCGCGCCGCTGCGCGCCGCTCTCCGCACGACGGGTTGCCGTGTCGTCACGCTCCCCCTCGGACAGTGCACGCTCCTTGCGCGACCGTTCGCGCGCTGCATGCGTGGCGGGTGTGTCAGGAAGGTGTGTGCGCTCCCATTCGGAGGCTGCCTCGTCGCGATCCGCAGCGTGCTGCTCGCGGTCGGCGGTCGCCTGATCCTCGTCGGCAGCGATCTGGTCCGCGTCCGAGTACGCCCGATCGGCGTCGGACTGCACTTGATTGAGGTTCGCCGTGGCCTGGTCGAGCTCGGACTGCCGGCGTGCCTCCTCCTCACGTTGGGCCGTCCCCCAATCGCGTGCCAATGCCTCGACGTCCTCCGCGTCCGGATCCCCTCGCTCCACGCGATATACCAGTTTTCAGTAGTGGATGTCAGTCAACGTACCACGCTTGTTCTACCCGGAGACCAGATGTTTGAGATTGGTTTCTTAGCTGACGACGCCGCTGCGCCCAAAGCGCGGCAGCGGGCCGTCGGCATCGCGACGCAGCGCGTCGGTCAGGCGGCGCACGACGTCGGGGCGAGAGGCGGCGAGGTTGCGCGTCTCGCCGCGGTCATAGCGCGTGTCAAACAGCTGCTTGTCAAAGCCATCAGTGCGCATGCTCAGCAGCCAGCGGCCGTCGTGGCACATGACGTAGTCGTCGTAGGACGCAGTCATGAATCTGCGCGGCGCGACCTCGCCCTTGCGCGTCCGGTCGAAGACAGCGGTCAGGTCCTCGCCGTCCATTCGTCGACCGGGTCTCACGCCGAGGAACGACATCAGCGTCGGGGCGACGTCGTTCGTTGAAGCGAAGTAGGCGCTGCGGTGCCCGGCCAGCTTGCGGCCGGGGTGCTTGACGATGAACGGCGTGTGGTGGATCTCCTTGTGGATGTGCCGCCCGCTCTTGCCGATCAGCCCGTGCTCGCCGAGCAGGATGCCGTGGTCGCTCGTGTACATGACCGCGGTCGAGTCGGTCAGCCCGGCGCTCGCGACCTTCCCGAGCAGGTTGCCGATCCAGTGGTCGGTGAACGCGAGCTCCGCGCTGTAGAGGCCCTGCACGCGCTTGGCGACCGCGGGCGAGAGGCCGAGTTGGCTCATCGCGCTGATCGGTGCGTTGAAGGGATGCAGCGGCTCGTAGTCGAGCGGGTTGTCACCGGCGAATCTGCTCGCCCACGCGGGCGGCGGATCCCACGGCTCGTGCGGGTCGAAGCCGTCGACGACAAGCACGAACGGCTGGTGCTGGCGCAGCGTGTCGAGTAGGTCGATCGCCGCCTTGAAGACTCTCGCGGTGAAGTAGTCGTCCTCCGCCATCCCGCGCGGGGCGTAGGCGAGGTAGAGCGCGAGCGCCGCCTCGGCGCCGCTGCCCCCACGCAGCGACGGCGGCAGGAAGCGCTGCACCTGCTCGACCGGCACGGGGTCGCGGTGTCTCGCCGAGTAGACCGCCGTTTGCCCCTCGAAGCCGACGAAGTGGTCCGCGCGGCTCTTAACACGCGTGTAGCGCGGGCCGACGAGGAACGGGTTGTCGGTCACGTACGCGGTCGTGATGCCGGCGCGGTCGAGCAGCTCGAGGAACGTCGGCTCACCCGCAGGGATCGAGTTCCAGCCGGGGTTCTTCGGCAGGTTCTGCTCGGGGCGCCAGTTGCGGAACGGGAACTGGCGGTCGCCGGTGAGCAGCGTGTTGCGCGCCGGTCCGGTCGGCATCGACTCCGGATGCGCGCGCGTGAACGTGAGCCCGTCGCGCGCGAGCGCGTCGAGGTTCGGCGTCAGCCCGCGCTTGCTGCCGTAGGCGCCAAGGTAATCCGCGCGCGTGGAGTCCGTGACGATCAGGATCGCGTTCTGCGTGACGGGGTCGACCGCGCTGCGCCCGTAGCGCTTCAGCTGCTCGGCGACGGCGGGCTCGGAGAGCGGACCGAGCAGGCCGAGCATTGCGGCACCGCCGGCGCATGCACCGGCGCCGGCGCGCAGTGCATCGCGCCGCGTGATCTGCCCTTCGCCGTCGTGCCCGTCCGCGACCATCGGAGGATCCAAACACAGGGACCGGCGGTGGAGTTGCGGCGGGTGCCTTACAGCCCCCGCAACGCCGGCAGCAGCTCACGCTCCGCCCACGCGCAGAAGTCCGCCTGCGTGTCGGCGCCGACCTGCACGAGTGCGACCTCGTCGAAGTCGGCGTCGAGGTAGGGCCCGATCGCCGCAACGTGCTCCTCGACGTCCGGTCCGCAGGCGAGCGCGTCGCCGACCTGCTCGGGCGTTACGAACTGCGAGGCGCCGTCGAACGCGGCTGGGTTCGGCAGGTCGGCGTTGACCTTCCAGCCGAGCCCGAACCAGCGGAACTGCTCGTGCGCGCGCTGCACCGCCGCGTCGCGGTCGGGGTCCCAGCAGATCGCGACCTGGCCGATGCGCGGCTTGCCGGCGCCGCCGGCGCGGTCGAACAGCTCGCCGAGCTGCGCCTCGGGCTGCACCGCGATCATCGCGTCGGCGTGCGCGCCGGCCAGCCGGCACGAGTCCGGGCCGGACACCGCGATGCCGATCGGCACGCGCTCGTCGGGCGGGTCGTACAGCACAGCTGACTCGATATCGAAATGGCGGCCGCGATAGTTGACCGTTCCGTCGCCGTCGAACAGCGCGGCAATGATCTCGACCGCCTCCTCCAGCATCTCGTGGCGCTCGCCGACCATCGGCCAGCGCTGGCCGACGACGTGCTCGTTGAGGTTCTCGCCGGCGCCGAGCCCGAGCCGGAAGCGCCCGCCGGAGAGGATCTGCATCGTCGCCGCCTTCTGCGCGACGACGGCCGGGTGGTAGCGCAGGATCGGGCAGGTGACGTACGTCATCAGCGGGATCCGCTCGGTCGCCTGCGCGGCGGCTCCGAGGATCGACCAGGCGTACCCCGAGTGGCCCTGCGAGTCGAGCCAGGGCGCGTAGTGGTCGCTGATCACGGAGAAGTCGAAGCCGGCCTGCTCGGCCAGAACCAGGTCCCGCACGAGCTGGTCGGGCCGTGACTGCTCGCACATCATCGTGTAGCCGAATCGCGCCATGCATGGAAGTGCTACCCCGCGTTTCGCAGCTCCACGCACCGGGGACCGTGGGACTCGACCCGATTCGACCGAACGAAGGAGCACCACCATGGGCGACGGTGACGTCGACACCGCGAAGGGCCGCGTTAAGAAGGCAGCCGGCGATCTCACTGATGACGACGATCTGCGCCGCGAGGGCAAGGTCGACGAGGCGAGCGGCACCGTGAAGGACAAGGTCGGCGATGCGGCCGACAAGGTGAAGGACGCGCTCAGGCGCGACGACGACTGACGGCGACCGCTGAGCGGGCGACCGCTGAGCGCAAGCTCGGCTGCTGAGCGGATCGGGCAGCAACCTCATCCGTCTGGATAAACGCGGTTCGGCGCGCGGCCGCTAGCCTCACGTCGGTCGTGGAGTTCGACGTCGTCCCCACCGAGGCTGCGCAGCACGAGATTCCGCTCGGCGGCAGCCCCTTCCCGCCGATCGCGGACTACGGCTTCCTGTCGGACTGCGAGGTGTGTGCGCTCGTCGCGCTGAGCGGCAACGTCGAGTGGATGTGTCTGCCGCGGATGGACGGGCCGAGCGTCTTCGCCGGGATCCTCGACCGCCACGCCGGGCGCTTCCGCGTGGGCCCGCGCGACGAGGCGGTCCCGACCGACCGCCGCTACCTGCCCGGCACGATGATCCTCGAGACGACGTGGGGCACGCCGACCGGCTGGCTCGTCGTGCGCGACGTGCTCGTGCTCGGTCCGTGGCACCACGGCGAGGAGCGCTCGCACCGCTACGCACGCTCCCCGCGTGACCACGAGGCAGCGCATGTGCTGTTGCGCACGCTGCGCTGCCTCAACGGCTTCGTCGACGTCGAGATGGACTGCGAGCCGGCGTTCGATTACGGCCGCAAGCGCGGCGCCTGGCACTACGAGGGCGAGGGCTACGGCGACGGCGTCTGCACCGTCGAGGGCCAGTCGATGCGCCTGCGGCTGCGCAGCGACATGCGGCTCGGCTTCGAGGGCCCGCGTGCCCGCGCCGAGACACGGCTGCGCGCGGGCGAGACGCGTTTCTGCGCGCTCGGCTGGAGCGAGCACCTGCCGCCCGCGACGTACGACGAGGCGAGAGCGCAGCTGTCCTACACCGGCAACTTCTGGCACGAGTGGATCAGCCGCGGACGCTTCCCCGACCACCCCTGGCGCGTGCACCTGCAGCGCTCCGCGCTCACGCTCAAGGGACTCACCTACGCTCCGACCGGCGCGATGATGGCGGCCGCCACGACCTCGCTGCCGGAGACGCCCGGCGGCGAACGCAACTGGGACTACCGCTACACCTGGCTGCGCGACTCGACGTTCATGCTGTGGGGCCTCTCGACGCTCGGCTTCGACCGCGAGGCGCACGACTTCCTCTACTTCATCATGGACCGCCTCGAGGCCGGCGGACCGCTGCGGATCATGTACGGGATCGACGGGCGCGAGCGGCTCGATGAAGAGGAGCTCCCGCATCTGAGCGGCTACGAGGGCGCCAAGCCGGTGCGCGTCGGCAACGGCGCGTGGGACCAGCGCCAGCACGACGTGTGGGGCGTGCTGCTCGACTCGATCCGCCTGCACGTGCGCTCCGGCGACCGGCTCGACGACCGCATGTGGCCGCTGATCGTGCAGCAGGTCGACGCCGCCGTCGCCGAATGGCGCGAGCCCGACCGCGGCATCTGGGAGGTGCGCGGCGAGCCGAAGCACTTCACCTCCTCGAAGGTCTTCTGCTGGGTCGCGGCCGACCGCGGCTCGCGGCTCGCTCGGCTGCGCGGCGATCGCGCCGCCGCCAAGCGCTGGCGCTCCGCCGCCGACGAGATGCACGAGGAGATCTGCGAGCGTGGCGTCGACGAGCGCGGCGTCTTCGTCCAGCACTACGACACCGAGGCGCTCGACGCCTCGCTGCTGCTGATCCCGCTGCTCGGCTTCCTGCCGCCCAACGACTCGCGCACGCGCGCGACCGTGCTGGCGATCGCCGACGAGCTGACGGAGAACGACATGGTGCTGCGCTACCGCGTCGATCAGACCGACGATGGGCTCGCCGGCGAGGAGGGCACGTTCGCGATCTGCTCCTTCTGGCTCGTCTCAGCCTTGGTGGAGATCGGCGAGGTTACGCGCGCCCGCGACCTGTGCGACAAGCTGCTCTCATACGCGAGCCCGCTCGCGCTCTACGCGGAGGAGATCGACCCGCACTCCGGTCGCCACATGGGCAATTTTCCGCAGGCGTTCACCCACCTCGCGCTCATCAACGCGGTGATGCACATCATCCGTGCGGATGAAGAGCTGGTGGAGGACCCGCGCTGAGCGGGACCGCTTCCGGCTCGGAAGGCGCAGCGCGGCCGCGCTGAAACTCGAAGACGTGGTTCAGTGCGCGTATCAGCTCGGGCGCTCTGGTGTGAAAGCCCGCGAAGTCGCGAACGCCGACACCCGGTACCGGCACGATCACGAACACGGCTTCCTGGTCCTCGTCGCGAATCCAGACGTAAATGTTTGGACCGTCGTGAAGCGGGTCCTCTGAGGGCAGCCAGTCGATGTCCATGCGGTGGCTCAACGATGCCGTGACGGCCTCGTTGATCCGCATCATGCTCTGGACGAAGTCCTCCGGCTCGGCGCCCCATGCTTCCACCGGGTCGTGTTTGTCCTGCTTGACCGGTCTCACCCGCAGGCTGACCGCGAAACGCTGGAACGCTTCGCAGTTCGCCCGGTTGTGGTCCTTCCAAGCTGCCCAGTCGTCCCTGTCGCTCTTGATCTGGGCATCGTGCATCAGTCTCCGCCCGTCGCGATCGATGAAGGCGCACGTGATCGCGACGTTCCCCCCGTCGAAGCACAGACGCCCCAGGTTCTGCCAGTACCGCTCGAAGTCAGCTGTGTTGCTGAATGCGGCGTGCGCCGGCGTGTCGCAGATGATGCGCAGGCTGCTTCTCGTGCGGCCGACGAGCTCGGCGATCTCGCCCATGTAGAGGGGGAAGACGCCGATTACCCGCGTGGGCAGGGACTTCGCGACGCTGCGGAGCTCGTCCGCCACCGCCTGAAGGTCAGTCGCATGCTGGCCTGCGGACACTGTCAGGCTGCCGAGCTCGTCCGTCGCGTTGCCGAGCTCCGTCGCGTGCTGCACTGCGAACACCACTGCGGCGACCGCCAGCAGCACCGCCTCGAAGCCGAGCGTGTTGGCCAAGTCCAGACCGGGCACGAACCACATGCCCTGGGCGGCGATCAGCGCGAGCAGCAGGCCGGCGTAGGTGAGCTTCTTGCGGCGTTGGCGCCTGCGCGCGGCCTCTGATGCATTGATTGGCCGGGCGGCGGGATCGGTATGCACCATCCCGAAAAGGTAGAAGTTGGTTGATTAGTGTGCGCAGGTTCCTCCTCGTCCAGAGGCACTGCGTCGCACGTAGACCGCCCAGTGGCAGGCGCCGACAAAGCCCGTCGACGCCATCCTCTACGATCGGCCTCGTGCTCACCCTCACGAGTCGCGCGAGCAGGCGCGATGCTCTGCTCCTGTCGCTGGCGCGCCAGCGACAGTCGTTGGCGGAGTCGGTCGTCCTGACGCCGGTGGACAGCCTTCCGTTCAGTCTCGTCGATCGTCAGCACACCGCCTTCCTCCACGGCCTGTATCTGACGGACAAGGACCGCGACCAGGCCGCGCAGCAGAACGCCCAGATCCTGTTCGGCGGTCGTGAGGCCGCGGTTCGCGACCTCGCAATGATCCACGGCCTGCTGGCCGAGGCGTTTGGTGCGGCGGCTGGTTCGCTGCGGCTGCTGTCGGGGCTCCATGCTCACGCCGCGACGTTCATGAGCGTCAGCGCCAGCGGCCAGAAGGTGATGCTCCTCGCCGAGGAGGCGGGCGGTCACTTCAGCGCGCACGCGATCCTGCAGCGGCTCGGCCTCAGCACCGTCGACCTCCCGATCGATCATCGACGTCTCTGCATCGACCGAGCCGAGACGCTCAGGATGGTGCGCAGCGAGCGCCCCGACTTCATCTTCGTCGATCGCAGCGAGGGGCTCCGGTACGAGGACTTCTCGTTCATCGGAGGCCTTGACGGCCCCACGAAGATCTTCGACGCATCGCACTTCGTCCCCCAGATCGTCACCGGCCGCTATCCCAACCCGCTCGAATGGGGCTTCGACCTCATGCTGTTCTCGCTCCACAAGAGCTTCCCCGGTCCGCAGAAGGCGGGAATCGTGGGTCGCGAGGACGGGCAACTGTGGGCCGACCTCGTCGCCGGACTCTCGACGCTGGTGTCGAGCTCTCACGCAGAGGACAGCTATCTCGTCGGCCTGACGCTGCTGCGGGAGGAATGGCTCGAGACGTACGTCGAGCGACTGCTCGACACCGCGCTCGAGCTCGAGCAGCAGCTGCTGCACCATGGTCTCGACGTCGTGTCACGCACGGAGCAGGGCTGTCCCGAGTGGCCGAACACTCATCACATCTGGCTCCGCGCGCCGAACCGGGACGTCGCATTCGAGCAGTTCGAGCGGCTCTCCCAGGCGAACGTTCACACGAACTACCGGAAGCTGCCCTACGCCTTGGGCTACGGGCTGCGACTCGGGACGTCGTTCTCCGCCGCGGCGGGACTGCGCTCCGAGCACGTCGACGAGCTCGCGGACGTCGTCGCATCTGCCGTCCGCGGGGGCGATGGTGACGTGCTGCGCGTGCGCGTGCGCGAGCTCGCCGAGGACGCACGCACGCACGCGATGGTCCCTCCGGAGTACTGGACGTAGCACGCTCCGCACGCGCGCGGGTCGTGCGCGCCTCTCCTGACTCGAGCCCCGCTGCGCCTCGCTCAAGAAGCTCCGCTCCGCGCCGACCACTCCGGGGGAACGATGAGCCTCGTCGACGCGGTTGCGCGCATCCAGCAGATCCAGGGGCAGCTGATCGAGCCGCTGCAGAACGGCGGGGCGGCTGCGCCTGTCGCCACCGTGCAGGCGACCGCGCCGCTCGCCGCGGCGTCCGGGTCGACGAGCTTCGCGAACGTGCTCGCGCAGGCGCAGGCACCGGCGGCCGTTCCAGGTGCCGGCCTGAGCGCCCACGCCGCGAGCATGATGACGCCGGGTCAGCAGCAGTTCGCGACGCAGCTTGCCGCGCAGACCGGCATGGACCCGCAGGTCGTCGCGGCCTGGATGCTGGCGGAGGAGTCCGGTGGTGCGGCGACGTCGCGCGAGGCGCAGGGCAACCACAACTGGCTCAACATCGGCTGGACCGACTCCGGCCGCTACGGCACCGGCGGCGCCGTCTGGTCCGACCCGATCGCCGCCGCCAACGCGACCGCCGGCTGGCTGAAGGGGCAGGACACGGTCGCCGGCTACGGCCGCGCGAGCGCGGGGGTGCAGTCGATCCTCACGAGCGCCGGCCAGCCGCCTGAGCTGCAGATCGCCGCGCTCCAGCACTCCGGCTGGGCCTCGAGCGGCTACCCGGATCTGCCGGGCGTGTACCGCATGGTCGCGGGCTGAGCCGGCACCCGACCCGATCGGCGCTGAGCCGAGCTCGCGAGCCGGGTGGAGCGCCTGGCTAGCATCCGGGGATGCGCTCGCATCGCGTGTGGCTGGTCGCGCTCGCGATCGTCGCGACGCTCGCGTTGACAAGCGCGGCATCCGCGCAGGTGCCGCTCCCGTTTGCGCTCCCGACGCAGTCGATCAGCGCGATCGACCTGGCAGAGTTGCCGACACCGCAGGTCGCCGGCGCGCGGCCGCTGGGCGACTACGACGCCCCCGCCGTCATGTACGGCGTGTGGGATCCCGCGCGCGGGACCGCGCTGCGCGCGTTCGGCCTGTCAAATCGGGAGACCGCCACGCCCGCGAGCACGGATCAGTCGTTCCGCATTGCGAGCATCACGAAGACGTTCACGGCGACGGCCGTGCTGCTGCTCGTCGACGACGGCAAGGTCCGCCTCGACGCACCCGTCGCCCGTTACGTCGGCGGGCTCGTGGATCCGCTGTCGGGTGGTCGCAGCGCGACGGTCCGCAGACTGCTCAACATGACCAGCGGCTTCCCCGACTACGGCGGCCGCGGCGACGGCCCGTTCACGACGAGCGTGCTCACCCCGCAGCGCGTCTGGACGCCGGTGCAGGTCGTCGCCGCGGCCGCCCGCTACGCGCCCGACGAGCCGGGTGCGTTCAACTACTCGAACACGAACTACGTGATCCTCGGGGAGCTCGTCGCGCGCGTGGCGGGGATCCCGTTCGGCACGTTCGTGCAGCGGCGGATCCTGGAGCCGCTCGGCCTGCGGCACACGCGCATCCCGACGCCTACGCGCACACCGCCAGTCGCGATGCACGGCTACCTCGACGCCTTGTGGGGGAGCGACGCCCCGTCGCCGCAGGTGCATGAGGCCGCGAGCGCGGGGACGGACGCCACGAGCTGGTCGACCTCGTCAGGCGGCGCAGCCGCGGGCGGGGTCTCGACGCTCGACGACCTCGCGCGCTGGGCGGCGGCCGACTTCGGCAACGCGTTGCTGAGCCCGCGCCTGCGCGCCACGCGCCTGCGGCGCGTCCCCTCAGATCACCTGCTGCGCGGCTCGGCGTACGGCCTTGGCTTGCAGATCGAGAAGGGCTGGCACTTCCACATCGGCGAGCTGTTCGGCTGGGAGACGCTCGCGATGGCGAGCCCGCGCACCGGCCGGGTGGTCGTCGTCGTGCGCAACGCCTGCTGCGGGAGCCCGTTCGAGAACTATCTGGTCGCGCGCGAGGCGATGCCGGCGCTGGCGCCGGTGGTGGATCCCGTCTACCGCCGGTGAGCCGGGTGCGGGCGCTGACCCGAGCCGCGATACCTCACTCGGCCTCCGCAGCCAGCCGTTCGAGCCTCGCCTTGCTGTCCGCCAACTGCTCGTCGGTGAGCGGCACGAAGCCGACCTCCGGCGCCACCGTCTCGACGTTGTCGAGATAGAACTGCAGGAACGCCTGCGTCGCCGGTCTCGCCAGCGCGTCGGCTGCGGGGTAGACGAACAGCCTGCGGGAGAGCGGCCTGAAGGTGCCGTCGGCGATCGTCTCGGGCGAAGGGGCGACGCAGCCGTCGCCGCTGTCGACCTCGAGCGCCTCGACCGGTTCCTCGCTCCTCTTGTAGCGGCCGTACTCGTCGTAGCCGAGGTTCCCAGGTGCGCCTATCACCCCGGGGATCGTGAGATGGAGCCTGTGGAGGGTGTTGTTGTAGTCGCGCGTCTCGCCCTCGTTGTGGTTCACCGCCTTGGTGAAGAAGGCGAATTCCTCTGTGTCGGTGCCCGGGCCCCAGGCGTTGAGGTTGCCGTCCCACGGCGGGTCGAGGTCGTTGACCTGACTCCAGCTGTGCGTGACTTCCGAGTTGCCGTGCCAGATCTGCTCCAGCTGGACGGTCGTGAGGCATCTGACCGGGACCTCGGAGGACACGATCAGCACGACCGCGTCGTTGACGACGGGGATCTCGCCCCACGCCACGCCGGCTCTGTCGCAGGCGGCGATCATCGCCGCATTGATCCTGTCGGCGGCGTCGTTGACGTCCGTCTCGCCCCGGCAGAGCTGCTTGAACCCTCTGTCCGTGCCGGACGTGCCGACCGAGATGCGGACGTCAGGGTGCTCAGCCATGAAGCGCTTGGCCATCGCCTTCGTCAACGGCGCCACGGTGCGCGAGCCGTCAATGCGGATGGACCCGGACAGCGGCACGCTGTCGCTGCCGCACCCGGCGGTCCCCAGCGCAAGGACGAGCGCGCCGCCGAGCGCGACGAACCTCAGCTTGCTCACGACATGCTCCTTGTCGGCACCGCTCCCAGCGTCCCCCATAGGCGCCGAGCAGTGTCGGTGGTGGTTGAGAGACCCTAACCCAGCTCGTCACCCGCACGCTAGATTCGAGGCGAACCAGCCGAGGAGGCACCAGTGTTGTTTGGACAGGAGCACGTCGATCGCTACCGCGCGACCGACGGTGACGAGGGCTACAGCTGGCAGCGCGGGACGACGATCCTGCTGCTGACGACGAGAGGGCGCAAGAGCGGCACCGAGCGCGTGACGCCGCTGATCTTCGAGCGCAACGGCGACGACTTCCTGATCGTCGCGTCCCGCGGCGGGACCGACCAGCCACCCGGCTGGTACCTCAACCTGCAGGCCGAGCCGGACGTCGAGGTGCAGGTCAGAGGCGACGTCTTCAGAGCTCACGCGCGGGACGCCACGCCGGACGAGAAGCCGGAGATGTGGCGCAAGATGACGGCCGTCTGGCCCGACTACGACGAGTATCAGAAGAAGACCGACCGCCAGATCCCGGTCGTGGTGCTGGAGCGCACCGGCTAGCGCCGCGCAGGCCCTACCGCGCGGTCGCTTACGGCGGGCACCGCCGGTAAAGTGCCCACATGAGCGCCGCGTCCGGGGGGACGGCTGTCACGCAGCCGGCGGATCGAACCGGCCGTCGCACGATCCGGATGGATGCGGCGACGGCCGCATGGCTGTGCGCGCTTCCGTGTGCCGTCGTCGCGGTCCTGGCAGTCGTCGTGCTCGGCGCTCCCGTGGGCAGACTGCTGGAGCCCGACCATGCGTTCCATTTGCTCTCGGGCGACTTGCCCCAGCCGTTCCTCCCGGAGCCGACGGAGCAGGGCCGCTACGCGGTCGCGCTCACCGCGCCGCTCCTGCTGGTGTGGGCCACCGCCAGCCTGGCGCGCCGGCCGTCAGCCGTGCCCGCTCGCGTGGCATCGGCCGCGGCCCTGGCGGCCCAAGTCGTCCTGCTCGGAGTCGTGGCCGCGGCCCTGATCGCCCAGCACGGACGCGTGTACGGGCCGATCTACACCGCCACCCACGACTTCGCCTATCAGCACCGGTACTTCACTCCCGTCACGCTCCTGGTCGCTGCTGTCCTGGCTGGGGCGCTCGTGCTCGGGATCAGGAGCAGCCGCGTACGCGAAACGGTCGTGGGCTGGCTCGAGCCGACGCGCAACCGCTCGCTCATCGCGACCGGCCTCGCAGTCGCCTTCACGGTGGTGTGGATGCTCGCGTCGGTCAACTCTGACCAGTCGGTCGCATCCGCGAATCCGTCCCTGCGCTTCCATCTCGGCTTCACGCTCGACGAGACGTTCGCCGTCGTGAATGGCCTCACGCCGCTCGTCGACTTCACCGCCCAGTACGGCTCGCTGCTGCCGTACCTCCCTGCGCTCGTGTTGACGGTCTTCGGCAAGACGCTGCTCGCGTTCACGCTCACGATGACCGCACTGACGACGCTTGCGCTGCTCGCGATGTTCGGCGTGCTGCGGCGCGTGACCCGCAGCCCTTTCGCCGCCTTGGGGCTGTACCTGCCGTTCCTGGCGACGACCCTGTTCATCTCCGAGGGCAGCGGGGACCTCCGGGACAGCTACGGGAGCTACTTCGGCATGTTTCCGCTGCGCTTCGGAGCGCCCTTCCTGTTGGCTTGGCTGACCGCGCGGCAGTTGGAGCGCGGCGGCGGTAGGGCCGGCCGATGGGCGATCTTCCTGATCGCCGGCCTCGCCGTCTTCAACAACGTCGAGTTCGGCGTCGCGGCGCTCGGGGCCACCTTTGCGGCGCTGCTGTGGACCGCGCCCGAGCCCCGTCGCAAAGCGGCCCTGCGTCTCGCGGGCATGGCCGCCACGGGGCTCCTCGCCGCCTTCATACTCGTGGCGGCGCTGACGCTCGTCCGCGCAGGCGAGCTGCCGCAGCTCGACCGCCTCGTCGAGTTCGCCCGCCTCTTCTCGATGGGCTTCGGCATGCTGCCGATGGCAGACGTCCTCGGCTTGCCCCTGCTCATCTACCTGACGTACGTCGCCGCGATCGGGACGGGGACCGTGCTGGCGATCAAGCGCGATCCAAACGTGGTCCTCACCGGCATGCTCGTGTGGATCGGCGTCTTCGGCCTCGGGTCAGCCGGCTACTACGTGGGTCGCTCGCACCCGTACAACCTGGTGGCGTTGTTCTCGCCGTGGAGCTTCGCCGTCGTCCTGCTCGCCCACGTCGGGATCCGGGCGCTCGCGGCCGATCGCTCGCGGCGACCGACCCCGGCGATCGTCGCGTCGCTCTTCGCACTCGGCGTTCTCGTCTGCTCGCTGGCCCAGATCCCCGCTCCCTGGTCGCAGCTCGATCGGTTGACGAGCGGCTTCACGGCCAACGCCCTCAACCGCTACGAACGGCCGCTCCAACCAAGCCCCGACGCAGAAGACCGACAGCTGTTCGCGGCGCTCGCTGATGGTCCCGGCCGTTGGACGATCAAGCGGGGAGCGCCCGTGGTCATCCTGCTCACCACGGGCCATCGCATCGCCGACGCGAACGGAGTCGTCAACGTCTCCCCCTACACCGGTGCCGAATCGATGCCGACGGTGGAGCAGGTGGACAAGACCCTTGCCGCACTCCGGGCCGCGGGCGGCAACACCGTCCTCGTCCCGGTCCCGACCGGGAGAGGCCTCCTCGACGCGCTCGACCAGCGCGGCTTCCAGGACGTGACGCCGGCGGGGCTCGTGCGGTTCAACGCCCCCGGCGCCCACCTCGCGCCCGTGCCGCGGCACGAACAGAGCGTCCTGAAGTTCGTGGACACGCGGCACCTCCGCGCCGAGGCGCTGCACTGAGTGCCGCCACGACATTTGGCTCAAGTCTTGGCGCGTTCCTGCCGTTGGTGACCCTAGATGTCCGAAGTCGAGCGTCGTCGTGCTGAAGCGATCGCCAGCCTCGGCCTGCTGGAGCAGGCCGGGGACGCTGCGCTGACGGCGCTCGTGCGGCTCGGCACGTACGTGACCGGCGCGCGCGCCGGCGCTGTGCACCTGTTCACCGAGGAGGTCCAGCACCGCGTCGCCGCGGTCGGCGCGCCGCTCGGCGAGCACCCGCGCGAGGACTCAATGTGTCGGCTGGTGGTGGACGGCGAGCAGCGGGTCGTGTGCGCGGACGCGACGCGCGATCTGCGCTTCGGCTACAGCTCGTTCGTGCAGGGTCCGGAGCCGGTGCGTTTCTACCTGTCGGTGCCGCTGCGCGTCAGCGGCGGCGAGGTGATCGGCACGCTGTGCGCCTGGGACACGGAGGCGCGCGAGCTCGACGACGAGCAGCTCGCGCGGTTCGAGGACGTCGCCGAGCAGGCCGTCTGGCGGCTCGAGCTGACGCGGATCGCACGCGACGTCAGCGACGGGGCGTATCGCGACCCGCTCACCGGGACGGTCAACCGGCTGCTGCTCGGCGACCGGCTCGCGCACGCGTTCGGGCGCCGGCTGCGCCACGGCGGCGAGGTGCTGGTCGTGGTGATCGACGTCGACGGCTTCAAGCAGGTGAACGACGCCTACGGTCACGACGTCGGCGACGAGGTGCTCGTGGCGATCGCCCAGCGCCTGACGGCGGCGACGCGCCCGCAGGACACGGTCGCGCGCCTCGGCGGCGACGAGTTCGTCGTCGTGGCGGAGGTGCCGGACACGCATGCCGCGCTCGACGTGTGGGAGCGGCTCGAGGAGGCGATCTCCGGCACGGTCCACGTCGGCGAGTCCGCCGAGCCCGTCTTCATGACCGTCGGCGCCACCTTCGCCCAGCCGGGCGACGACCCTCGCAGTGCGATCGCCCGCGCCGACAGAGAGATGCACTCGCGCAAGCCGGGCCGCGTGGAGGACCTGGCGGACGGCGACGCGGCTCCTTAGGAGACCAAGCGCGTCGCGCGCTTGTCACGGCGCGGGAGACTGTCTCGTCTTCTGCTCATGAGCCCCGACGACGTCTTCGCCGTGCACCGCCCGCGCCTGCTCGCTGCCCGATCCGCTCGTGCGTGAGATCGACGATCCCGCCGCGTCGGCGATCGAGGCGGAGCGGCTGAGCGTCGCGCTGCTGGTCGCACTCGAGCGGCTCGACCCCGTCGAGCGCGCGGTGCTGGTCCTGCGCGACGTCTTCGACCTGGAGTACGCGACGATCGCCGATGCGATCGACACCTCGCCGGCCAATGCGCGCCAGATCGCCAAGCGCGCTCGCGATCGTGTCGGCGATGCCTCGCGTGTGCGACCGGTCGAGCGCGAGGAGCAGCAGCGCTTGACGGCCGCATTCCTGCTCGCCGCGCGGCGGGGTGACGTCGAGCTGCTGCGCGAGCTGCTGGTCGCCGACGCAATTCAGTACTCCGACGGCGGCGGCCGCGCCGCGGTCGCGCGCAAGCCGATGTACGGCGCGGAGAAGATCGCGCGCTTCTACGCGAACGTCCGCCGCGCCCGGACCATGCCGGGCGACCTCGTGCCGGGGCTCGTGCTCGTCAACGGCGAGCTGGGCGTGCGCTTCGTCAGTCCGGCGAGCGGTCCGTACGCGATCACGCTGCTGGAGGTCGCCGAGGGCCGGATCCACGCGATCCGCAACTTTGTCAACCCCGAGCGCTTCGCCCAGGTCTGACGTGCAGATGCCGCGCTACAAGGACCTCCCACATGTCGAGCCCGCCGCGCCGCATGGGCTGCGACGCCGCGCCCTCCGGCTCATGAGCGGTCGCGCCTTCGGCGCGGTGGAGCGGTCGCTGCCGTCCCGGCTCGTCGTCTGGCGACTCGTCCCGCGCTTGATGCGGCTGACCGGCGGGCGCCTCGCGGCGCTGCTGCCCGTCCCGGTCGCCGTGCTGGAGACGTGCGACCTGCGCAACGGCCGCCCGCACCGTCGTTGCGTCATCTACTTCCACGACGGCGAGCGCATCACGGTCGTCCCCTCCCGGGGTGGCGGACCGCGCGACCCGCACTGGTACGACAACGCGCTCGCCGACCCCGCTGTGCGCTTCGGCGACAGGCTCTGCCGCGCCGAGCCCGTTGTGGACGACGCCGACCGTGCGCGGCTGTGGGAGCTCGCCGACCGCTTCTACCCGCCGTACGTCGCGTATCGCGCGCACGCCGCGCGCAGCGGTCGCACGATCCCCCTTCTTCAGCTGATCCCGAGCTGAGCGGGGCGGCGGCCTCAGCGAGAGCGCGCGAACAGGCGCAGGAACAGCAGGAAAATGTTGAGCACGTCGAGGAAGATGCCGGCTGCGAGCGGGATCGCCTCCTCCTTGCCGGCGCGTCGCAGCCGGTTGAAGTCGACGACCGTGTAGAGCCCGAAGACCGCGAGCCCGAGCAGCGACCAGACCGTGTAGGCGGCCGGGATGCGCACGAAGATCAGCACGATCCCGCCGGCGATCAGCGCGAGCAGCAGCCAGAACAGCAGGCGGTAGAGGAACGACAGGTCGCGGCGGATCGCGTAGCCGCCCGACCCGAGCGCCGCGACGAACAGCGCGGTGGCGCCGAACGCCTGGCGGACGGCGGTCGGGTCGGTCTCGGCGTAGTAGTTGACGGTCGTCGCCACGCTCGCGCCGGCCAGCAGGCCGAACGTGAGCAGCAGCCCCAAGGCGAGCCCGGTCTGGCCGCGTGCGTTGGCAACGTTCAAGCCGACCAGGCATCCGAGCGCCAGCAGCCAGGCGATGAACCAGCCGGCGCCGCCCCATCCGCGCGCGACCCACACGCCGAGCGTGGCGGCGGCGACCGTCAGCGCCACGAGCGCCATCACGCGTCCGAACAGCGCTGGCGTGCGTGCGGCAGCGGCAGGTGCCGCGTAGCCGATGGAGCTCATCGGCGGACTGTATCCCGGAGCGGGCTCCCCGGGCCACCGCTGCGATGCCGCGGTGGGCGCGCCGTGTCTGCCGGCGCGCCCACCGCCAGCGATCAGGTGGAGGCTCTCACTGGATCCGTCAGCGTGCCGGCGTTCGTGCCGACGGAGGTCGTGTCTTCGAACGCTCTCCCGGTTTCTCTCGGCGCGCCGAATATCACCCTGAACACGCAGGTGCCTCTGGCGGACAGCGTGCTGCCGATGCATCTGTTGGGATCGAGCCACGCGAAGCTGGTCCCGCTTCTGAGCGCGATCGATCTCACTTCGACGGAGCTGGTGCCGGCCCTGATCGTCACATTTCTCGACGCCACTCCTTCGGCTTCGACGATGCCGAATTCAACGGGTGAGGGCGACAGCGTCGGCGGTTCGCCTATTAGTGTGAGCGTTATCTGTCTTGCGGTGCCTAGCCCGGTGGCGGAGCTGGACGTGCCGGCCAGCCTTCCTCTGATCGACGAGCAGCCCGATCCGGTCAGAGGTATCGGCAGCGATTCGTCCCAGCGGAAGCTGGTGATCGTGCCGGCGCCGTTGCGTTCGGCGATGATTGCGGCGGGCGTGCCCGCTTCCGTTCTCCCTAGGCACGTGATGCCGAGGAAGGTCCAGCTCGCACTCATCCCGACAACCCTCATCGTCACCGTAGATATGTTGGGTAGCGTCCCCGTGAAGCTGCCGTACTGCACGTGCCACGGCAGCGTTTCGGTTAGGACCGACATCGTGCCGGCGCTGCACGAATTAGACGTTGCTCTCGTGATGGAGCCGATTAGTGACCTTTCGACCTTCGCGATGCTGGTGCTGTGGAAGCTGCCTTCGAGCGTCGCGTTGCAACTGACCGTGACGCCCGAGAAGACGAATCTCGCCGGCGCCCACACGACTCTGAACGTCGGTTCGCTGAGCGAGAGCTGTATCGCCGACGCCGAGCTGCAGGCGACCGCCACGAACGCCGCCGTCAGGACGGCGGCGAGCAGCCGCCGCACGCGGTTGAAAACAAACATGTGAGTCCCCTCCTTGAGGTGTTGAGGTCCCCGTCGAGTTGACTGTCCCACCGACGCGCGGGCGCTCGCCACCGGGTGGCGACCCCTGAGTCGACCCTGAGAGACCGGCGGAGGTCTGGGACCCGATGGCGCTCGGTCGCGGGGCAGTCGCGTCGAGCCCACGTTCGGTGCTGCTGGCCTTACGTGCACTCGCCCGTCGGGGTTGATGGCGCCGCCGCACCTTTGTCGAGCCGCCAACCGAAACGATGTTGATGTGACCATCAGTCCTGACGAGGTGGGCCCGCCCGACCATCGTCCTGGCAAGATGGCGACATGGAGCGTGTGCTTGGAATCGGTGGATACTTCATGCGGGCCGCCGACCCGGCGGCCCTGGGCGCGTGGTATCGCGATTGCCTAGGCCTGGACGCCGATGAGAACGGCCTGTGGCGTCAGGAAGCTGGGCCGACGGTGTTTGCGACGTTCGAGTCCGAGACCGACTACTTCGGGTCCCGTGCCCAGCAGACGATGGTCAACTTCCGGGTCCGCGACCTGGATGCGATGCTCGCGCAATTGCGCGCTAAGGGAGCGGACGTGGCTGAAGAGACGCAGGACATGGAGGGTGTCGGTCGATTTGGCTGGGTCACCGATCCTGAGGGCAATCGGATCGAGCTGTGGCAGCCCGCCTGACCGTGTCTCACGCTGCCTGGACCGGCGTCGGGGTTGCCGAGCTCAGGTTCGCTGGCGTTCCTCGCGGGTGAGGGCGTGGCGCCCGAGGAAAGTCAACTGGTCTGCGATCACCGCCTCGTGTCCGGGGCCGTCGTAGATGTCGAAGTGATCGACGCCGGGATAGAGGCGCAGGACACCGTGAGGCGCGCGCTTGGCGGCGGCGATCGCGACAGCCGGCCGGGCGACCTGATCGGCGGCGCCGACGCAGACCAGCCACGGGCAGTGCAAGCGCTTTGCATGGCGACCGGGGTTGAACGGGCGGCCGAGCAACCAGCGCGATGACACGCGGTTGCGCCAGCGCGAGTCCTCGCCGGTCGCGACGACGTGCCGCCACCCTGCCTCGCTGTCCGGCGCGTTGATGAACGCTGCCTCGTGAGGCTGCCCGACAGCTGGCATGTATTCGCCGCGGACTGCCGCGAGGAGCATCCTGGCCATCGCCTTTGGGGAGGCGCGGTAGGCCTGACGGAGGATGTTGAGGAACGGGACTTGGCTGATGGCGGCCGCCACGCGCGGGTCGTCTGCAGCCGCCGCCAGCGCATTGCCACCGCCCATCGAAGAACCGAACGTCACGACGCGGTCTGGATCGACGCCAGGCCATCGGCGCGCGAAGGCGATCGCGTGCCGCCAGTCCTCGAGTTGGCGTGCCGGGTGGAACAGGTCGGCGCTGCCAGCGCTGTCGCCGAACCCGCGGTGATCGAACACCAACGCGAAACAGCCGTGGCTAGCGAAGCGCTCAGCGAAGGCGGCCAGCCCGTCGCGCCGCGTCCCGGACAATCCGTGCGCCATCACCACGATTGGGCGGCCCTGCTCCGGCCCGGCGCTCCCAGCCTCGTAGATCCATCCGGCGCACGCATCACCCGCTACGTCGACCTGCACGTCAATTCGGTTCATGGGCCGTCAACGCCGGCAAGGTCACGATGTGAGACCTCATAAGCCACACAAACCGGCGTGGCGCGATCGTCGCCTGCCATCGGACGTCTCCTCAGGTGTCGTGGTCGTCGAGCGCCCGCATCATCGCCACTCACGAGTCGGCATTCCTAGCGGTTTTCGGCCGTCACGTCGCGGAACGACCCGGGCCACAAACCTGAGCCGAGTCCCTCACGAAGCACCCGGCTGGCGCGCAGGCGCTCGGGTTCGCCGTGACGACCGCGGCCCAGTCGCCGCCGTCGTTTCGCACGGACCGCGCCGGAGCCCGTGGGTGCGGAGTGCAGAAGTTCCGACCGGACGCTAGTCAGCCCACCAGTCGCGCTGACCCTCCACGTCGTCGCGCGGATTCTCGCCGAGGTTGGGCGCGCCGACCACGAGGATCTCGAGGCCCTCCGGCCCGGCCTCGTAGCCTCGCCACGTGCCGGGTGGGACGCGCACCACGTCCCACTCCTTGACCTCGACGATCTCGTCGTCGAGCTTCATTCGCCCGCTCCCACGCACGACCACGTACACCTCCTCCTGCTTCTTGTGCGTGTGGCCGTACGGGAAGCGATAGCCGGGCGGGACACGCTGGTAGCTCAGGCCGGACTGCTCGAGCTCAAGCGCCTTGCTTGCGTGGCGGAACTCCAAGTCCGGCGCGCCGTCGAAGTTGGACCCGAGATCCTCCAGGTCCTCCTTGAGATTCGTGAGCGTGTATGGCACGCCTTAGTTCTACTACAGGGGTCGCCGCCGCCATTCCGGCGGCCTTGAGTGCCACCGAGCGCTCCGCTGGCGCGCAGGTGCTCACGTTCGCGACGTCGGCGGTACTGAAAAAAGCGCGCTGACGGCACGGTGGGGTCAGAGCGCGGTGGGGAGCGGGAAGGTGATGATGACCCACACCTCCGCGTCGGCGTCGCCGACGACGGACCAGCGCAGCGGGACGTCGCTGGCGTAGGTCGCGTAGTCGCCCGCGCGTGCTCGGTCCGCTTGAGCGCGAGGCGTTCCACGCGACGGTTGCCGCCGCTGCCGCGATCGCCACGCTTGCCGTGCTGCCCGCGCTGCTGATCCGGGACGCCGGTGAAAGGTGAGCTTGACGAATAACAAGTCACTTCACTACGCTGACCCGTATAGTAAGAGACGAAGGCGGCGGCCTTCGGTCCCCAGGAGGAGAGGTCATGAGTATGGGTGAGTCAAGCGAAGGCCGGTATGAAGATCGGTCGCTTTCACGCCGAAAGCTGCTGCAAATCGGCGGTACTAGCGCGCTGGCGCTGAGCGCCGGCGGGCTCTTGCAGGCATGCGGAGGCGATAGCGAGCCCTCAGGTGGCACGACAGCTGCCGGGTCTACTGAAATAACTGGTACACCTAGAGCTGGTGGCACGTTGCGCCTCGCAGCGAGCGGCGCCGCGCCTGGGCCACTGGACCCGCAGATCATCGCGCCAGACCTCGAGACGGCGTACTACAACGTCTACGAGGAGTTCACCGGGCGCGACCGCCGCTTCCAGCCGACGAACGTGCTCGTCGAGCAGTGGGAGCCGAACAAGGACGCCTCGGTGTGGACCGCTCACCTGCGTAGAGGCGTCGAGTTCCACGACGGCAAGACGTTCGACGCCGACGACTTCATCTACAGCGTCAACCGCATCCTCGACCCGAGAACCGGCGCCGCCGGGATCGTCGCCTTCGGCGCCGTCGCGCGCATGCGCAAGCGCGACGCGCATACCGTCGAGTTCACGATGAACGGCCCGAGCGGCGCGTTCCCGACGACGCTGCCCAACACGCGCACCGCCGTCGTGCCGAAGGGCTTCGACCCCACCAAGCCCAACGGCACCGGCCCGTACAGAGTCGTCAAGTACGTTCCCGGCCAGTCGGCGACGCTCGAGCGCTTCGACAACTACTGGGGCGAGAAGGCGCTGCTCGACCGCATCGAGATCACGTTCATCGCGGACGGCACCGCGCGCGCGAACGCGCTGCTGTCCGGCCAGGTCGACGCGGTCCACCGCCTGGATTCGTCGCAGGTCAACCAGATCAAGGGGCACCCGGGCTTGCGAGTGCTCTCCGGCCCCTGCGCCCAGACGGGGCCGATCCAGCTCCCGGTCGATCACGGCGTCTTCAAGGACCTGCGCGTGCGGCAGGCGCTGCGGCTGGCGGTCGACCGCCAGCAGACGATCGACATCGGCCTCGGCGGCCTCGGCACTCCCGCGTACGACTTCTACGGCCTTGGCGATCCGGCCTTCGACAGCTCGCTCAAGCGCGAGCGCGACGTCGAGCAGGCGAAGTCGCTGCTCAAGCAGGCCGGCCAGTCGGACCTGCGCTTCGAGCTGGTCGTCGCCCCGCAGGCCTCCGGCCTGGTCGAGACGGCGCAGGTGTTCGCGCAGAACTGCGCTGACGCCGGGGTCACCGTGAAGGTCCGCCAGGTCGACATCGGAACCTTCTACAGCAAGCCGCAGTGGCCGAGCAACGTGACCTCGTGGCCGGGCTTCAACATCCTCACCATCGCCCAGCAGGCTGACACGAGCAGAGGCCCGTACAACCGCACGAGATGGACCGACGCGGAGTTCGACGCCGCGTACGCGAAGGCCTATGCCACGCTCGAGGAGTCGGAGCGCACCGACCAGGTGCAGACGATGCAGCAGGTCCTGTTCGAGCGCGGCTCCTGGGTGGTCCCGTGGTTCGGCTACAACATCGGCGCGACGACCGACAAGGTCGCCGGGACGAACGCGGACGACCTGACGAGCTACGACTTCCTCGTGCGAGACCTTTCGCGCATGTACTTCGTGTAGCCGGTCGCGGAGAGATGGCTAGCGAGAGCGTCACCAACACGATGGCGGCGGTGCCGTCGCCATCGTCGCGGCGCGTCGCCGCCGGGACGTCGGTCTGGGGGTGGCTGGCGCGTCGCCTGCTGACCGGCGTCGCGGTCCTGTGGGCCGTGGGGACGCTCGTCTTCATCGCGACGCAGGCGCTTCCGGGCGACACCTCGACGATCGTGCTGGGCTCGACTGCGACGCCGCAGCAGATCGCCGCGCTGCAGCAGCAGTTCGGGCTCGACCGGCCACTGCTGGAGCAATACGTGCTGTGGCTCGGCCACGTCGTCACGTTCGACTTCGGCGACTCGCTGGTGGCGCGCGAGCCGGTGACGCAGCTGATCGGGCAGCGGATCGGCAACTCGCTCGTGCTCGTCTCCCTCTCGGTGCTCATCTCACTGCCGTTGTCGTTCCTCGTGGGCCTGCTGACAGCGGCGCGTCGCGACCGTCCCCTCGATCACGGCGTCAGCACCGTGAGCCTCGTGCTCGCCTCGATCCCCGACTTCGTGAAGGGCCTGCTGCTCGTGCTGCTGTTCGCGACGACGGTCTTCCACGTCTTTCCGGCGGTGTCGCTGATCCCCGCCGGCGACAGCGCGCTCTCGCATCCCGACGAGCTCGTGCTGCCCGTGGCCACGCTCGTGCTCAGCGTCGTGCCCTATCTCTCGCGGCTGTTCCGCGCATCGATGATCGAGGTGCTCGACTCGGAGTACATCCAGGTGGCGCGCCTGAAAGGGCTGCCGTCGCGCACGGTGCTCCTGCGCCACGCCGCTCCGAACGCGCTCGTGCCCGCGGTCCAGGGCGCCGCGCTGACGCTCGCCTACCTGCTCGGGGGCATCGTGCTGATCGAGTTCCTGTTCGGCTTCCCCGGGCTCGGCGCCGCGCTGAGCGAGGCCGTCAACGGCCGCGACCTGCCGGTCATCCAGGCGATCGTGCTGCTGTTCGCGGGCGCGTACATCGTCTTCAACATCCTCGCCGACCTCGCCACCGTCTACCTGACCCCGCGCCTGCGGACGGAGTTGCGCTCGTGAGCACGGTCACCACCACCACGCCGACTGCGACCGCTGCGGAGGCGCCCGCTGCCGCGGTCAGCTCGAACCATCGCGCCAACGTGCTGGGGCGCCGCGCCCTGCGCATCCGCCAGACGCAGATCGGGCTCGCGATCACCGCCGTGATGGTGTTCATCGCCTTCGTCGGCCCCTATTTCGCGCCGCACGACCCACACGCGCTCGTCGGGCTCGCCTTCGGGAAGCCGAGCAGCAGCATGCCGCTCGGCACCGACTACCTCGGGCACGACGTGCTGTCGGTCCTGCTGGCCGGCGGCCGCACCGTCGTGTGGATGTCGCTCGTCTCGGTGCTGCTCGGGCTTGCAGCCGGGACGGTCATCGGCGTCGCCGCCGCCTACAGCCGCTCGTGGATCGACGGCGCGCTCATGCGCTCGACCGATGTGGTGCTGGCGTTCCCGAACATCGTGCTCGTGCTGCTGTTCGTCTCGCTGCTCGGACCGAAGCCGTGGCTCATCGTGCTGCTCGTCGCCGCCGCGTGGGCGCCGCAGGTGGCGCGCGTCGCGCGCGGCGCTGCGCTGGAGATCGTCGGCAAGGAGTTCGTCGAGTCCAGCGAGGTGCTCGGCGTCCCGCAGTGGCGGATCATGGTGCGCGACATCCTGCCGAACATCACCGGGCCGTTGATGGTCGAGTTCGGCATTCGCGTCACGTGGTCGGTCGGCCTGATCGCCGGCATCAGCTTCCTCGGCGCCGGCATCCAGCCGCCCGCCGCCGACTGGGGCCTGATGATCAACCAGAACCGCGCCGGCATCGTCCAGCAGCCGTGGGGCGTGCTGGCGCCGGTGCTCTGCATCGCACTGCTGACGATCGGCGTGAACATGACGGCCGAGGGGCTTACCCGTGCGGTTGCGGGCGGCGGCCGCAAGGAGGATCCGCGATGAGCGTCGTCGAGGTGCAGCGGCTCCGCGTCGCGCTCGTCGCGGACCCCTCCGTCAACATCGTCGAGGACGTCGACTTCACGATGGAGGCGGGCGAGATCCTCGGTCTGGTCGGCGAGTCCGGTTGCGGCAAGACGACCGTCAGCACCGCGCTGCTGGGCTACACGCGCAAGGGCGCACGGCAGGTCGGCGGCGAGGTCCGCGTCGACGGGCGCGACATCGCGCAGGCGAGCCCCGAGGAGCTGCGGCGGCTGCGCGGCAAGGTCGTCAGCTACATCCCGCAGGACCCCGCCGCCGCGCTGAATCCGGCGCGCCGCGTGCTCAGCCAGCTGCGCGAGCTGCTCGTCCACCACGAGCCGGACTGCTCGACCGAGCAGGCCGAGGAGCGCATCGCCACCGCGATGGAGGAGGCCGGCCTCGCCACCGACGAAGGGTTCCTGCGCCGCTTCCCACACCAGCTGTCCGGCGGCCAACAGCAGCGGGTGTGCATCGCGATGGCGTTCCTGCTGCGCCCGAAGGTGATCGTGCTCGACGAGCCGACGACGGGGCTCGACGTGAGCACTCAGGCGCAGGTGCTGCGCACCGTGCGGCGGCTGTCCAAGCAGCTCGACGTGGCAGCGCTGTACGTCACGCACGACCTGTCGGTCGTCGCCAACCTCGCCGACCGCCTCATGGTGATGTACGCCGGGCGCGTCGCCGAGCTCGGCCCGACCGCCGAGGTCGTGCGGCAGGCCGCGCATCCCTACACCCGCCGCCTCGTCGCGGCGATCCCGGAGGTCCACAGCCGTCGCACGCTCGAGACGATTCCGGGCCGCGCTCCGGCGCCCGGACAGCGGCCCGAGGCCTGCACGTTCGCGCCGCGCTGCGAGTTCGCGGAGCCTCGCTGCCTGACGGGCGAGCCGGCGCTGCGCGAGGTCGCGCCCGGGCGCCTCGCTCGCTGCGTCCGCGGCGAGGAGCTGGCCGACCGCCCGCTCGCCGCGCGCGTCGCGACGGCGATGAGTGCCGCGCGCGACGGTGCACCGATCCTCAGCGTGCGGGAGGCTGAGGCCTCCTACGGCGACCACCGCGTGCTGGCCGGCGTCTCGTTCGAGGTGCGGCGCGGCGAGTGTGTCGCGCTGGTCGGCGAGTCGGGCTCCGGCAAGACGACGCTCTCGCGCAGCATCGTTGGGCTGCACGCGCTGTCTGGCGGCGAGGTGGTCTTCGACGGCCAGCCGCTCGAGGGGCTCGCGCGGCGCCGTCCGGACGACGTGCGACGCCGCGTGCAGTACATCTTCCAGAGCCCGTACAACTCGCTGAACCGCCGGCGCGCGGTCGGCGACAGCATCGCGGCGCCGGCGCACGTGTTCTTCTCGCTGAGTCGCAAGGAGCGGCGCGTGCGCGTCGACGAGGCGCTGGAGCGCGTCTCGCTGACCGCGCGGCACGCCCACCGCTTCCCCGACGAGCTGTCGGGCGGCGAGCGCCAGCGGGTCGCGATCGCGCGCGCGCTGATCTGCCAGCCCGACGTGCTGATCTGCGACGAGATCACCTCGGCGCTCGACGTCTCGGTGCAGGCCTCGATCGTTCGCGTGCTCGGGCGCCTCCAGGAGGAGGAGCAGCTCGCAATGGTGTTCGTGACCCACAACCTCGCGCTCGTCCGCTCGATCGCCGACAGCGTCGTGATCCTCGACAAGGGGCGGATCGTCGAGGGCGGGCCGACCGCCCGCGTGCTCGACGCTCCCGAGCACGACTACACGCGCCGGCTGCTCGCCGACACGCCGAGCCTCGACCGCGCCGAGTCCGGTACCCGCGCGAGCTGACGTGCCGCGGCCGGCGTGACGCACGACGCCGTCGTCATCGGGGTCGGGCTGTTTGGGCGGTGCTCGACGCGCGCGGTCGAGGCCGGCGGCAAACCAAAAGTGGCGCGTCGTCGCTCGTCCCCGGTGCCCTCGGCCCATCAAAAAAGGCGCCCATTTGCAGCGCCTTCCGGATGGCGAGACCCGGACTCGAACCGGGGACACCACGATTTTCAGCCAGCCCGCCGTCCGTGGAGAGATAGGTCAGATTTGCAGCAGCTTCGCGAGCTCCGATGTGGCCGTGTCAGCAAGGTAGATGCCTGCAGTTACCGGCCGATTCGTGTGGGTTCTGGTCCTGGAGCGGACGGCTGGGACCAAAACCGCTCGCGCGTTGCAGCTTCCGGTTTGGCAGACCGCTGCGACGTACGGCAGTCTCTTCCGCCGATGTCGCTCGGTGTCCCAGGACAGTTCGATCGCTTGCTCAGCGAGATCAGAGGGGCTCGCGCGCAGCTCCCCGCCGAACATCGGAACCTGCTCGCGCAGATCGGCACGCAAGAGGGTGTGATCGAGGACTGGCCGTCGGGAGTCCAAGACCTCTTTCGCTCTGTGCAGGAGGTGCCGCCGTCAGACGCCGCGCTCGTCAACGCTGCTGCGGTGTGGCTCGATGGGCTCCGCACCGTGGTCTTCAACGGGCCTCTGATGCAGGCGGCGACTACGGGGCTCACGGATGCGTCACGCAAGCAACTCGTCGCTTACATCGCATGGCACGAGTACGGGCACGCGCTGAGCCTGACGCGCTCGACCCACGAGCAGCGAAGGAGTGGCGTGCGCCTCCTCGGCTTGCTCTCCGACGGGATGCGCGCGTCGATCGACTATCCAGGCGGGTACGGCCGCCTCCAGGTGTTCGATGAGATCATCGCTACCGTGTATGCCCTGCTGATCTCACGTATCCGGAAGGACGGCTACGGTGTTCCGGAGTTCTTGCATCTGGAAATCGTCAAAGCGTTCAAGGAGGTCATCCCGTGGCCCCCGAGCCAATGAGAGAGCCCCATACGGCAGCGTTTCCCGCGGCGAAGATCGCGCCTTTCCTGCGCGCGGTCGTCGATCCGGAGGGCAAAGGCGACCTCACACCGGAGCAGGCTGCTGCGATCCAGCAAGTCGAAGCAAACGTAGCGCGCAGCGACCAGCGCAGATAGCTCGGAGGCGAGCGTCGCAGAGGCGACCTGCGCCTTCCGCTTGTCGTCGCGTTAGGGAAAGCGGGGCAGGCAGGCCACCGCCACCATGCGCTTACTCCCGTTCAGCTCCGCCCGAGGCCGCAGACTCGTCTTTGCCCGCCTCCAAGCTCTCACCTGTCTGAGACCGCAGTCGGTGCAGTAGGAAATGGATCAACGGCGGATAGCCGGTCATCCCACGAGATCCGGGAGTAATCGCTAGACGATCGAGCCGTCCCTCGGCGAGCCGTTCCTGCAGCTCGGTTCGAGCGGAGGACATCACGTCGAGCAGTGTTCTGGCATCCGACGCGCGTGTCTTTGCGAACTCCTCGACGCGATCTGATCGCACGATGTCGAGGGTTGCGTGTCCAAGGCGATGGCGCTCGGAGCCTCGCCAATGCACACGTGCCGCTGGCACCTCTGCAAGTCTGAGGCCCTCGCGTGATTGATGGGCTTTGAACAATCGCCCCTCGACCACGATCACAGGGAAGCTCACGACCGCATTCCGTGGCAGCCGGCCGGCTTGTAGTTCATGCTCGTAACCGGAGTCGTACTCGTCCGCAAACGCGCGACAGCTCTCGGTTACAGCCCGAATGGCGTCGAAGACGAGATCTCTTGATCTCGAAAAGGCCTGACGACCACCGTACGCCGAGCGCTCACGCGAAGCGCTGAAAACCTCAAGATCGGCAAGCTCGTCATTACCAGCCTCTTTCCAGAGGAGCGCCTCCGCGAGCCGAGTCCCGATCGACTGCGTCACGCACGCAGCGGTAGTCATGCCTCGCCCTGAGCTGAAGAGAACCCAGGGCTTGTCGCCCGACCACTTGCACTCGACCACGTACTCAACCCGCAGCAATTGATCTCTGCCTCTGAGACTGGACATGCTCGCGACGACGTCTACTTCCCTCCGTGGCGCGTCTCTCGTAGGCTGCGTGTACTCGCCCTGGAGGACCCTGAAGCCAGCCTTCCGGAAGGCATCAGCGGTGGCGAACTCAAGGGGATAGCCTTCATCCTGGAGCCATGCGTAGACCTTCTCCGGGAGGTCTCCACTACGACGAGATGGCTCTGTGCGATCACTGGACATGGCGTTATCTCAATACAGAGGCTTCACCGGTTCCAGCCCTGCCCGGTGATCGCCCACATCACGATGATGGGCATCAGCTCTCGCGTCCTCGCAATCCCGTCCTCCACGGCGATCGCAATGGGAGTTCTGTCCCGATCCAACGAAGCACGCCAGAGATCGGGCCGATACCGAGCCACGCTCGAAAGGGCAAGCAGGACCGCCCACCAAGCGGCCACCGGCTCGATGACATCGCCACTACTCAAGGCCGGTGGCAGAATCGCGCCGCCTCCGCTACCAAGGAACGGCGGGAACACGTCTTCGACCTTCCGCCTTTCCCCCTCGCAGTCAACCCACGACACGAGGGCGCCGGGCTCCTCGCTGCCGATCGATCCGAACTCCTCGACGCGGATTGCCTCCGTCGCAGTTGGGTAGCTCGCGCTAAGACGTGCCGCCAGCGTCTGCTCTGCCTCGCTATTCGTAGTGCCCAGATGGTCAGCGAGGGGGCCGCCGATGTAGGCCCGATCATCACCCCGAGTGCTGAGGCGCAGACCCTCGCGGTGGTCGCTTCCCATTCCAGCAACGCAGCGAAGCATCCCAACCGCCGCCCACAGCTCCCCCAACGAGACGGGGGCCGTCAGAGACGCAGATCTGATCGCGCTGCAAAACAGGCGAAATGACGACTGGTCGCCACCATCGGGCGAGACCAAGACCTCGCCGAGGACGTCGGATGGGGCTGTGATGGCCAGACCATGCCCCACCGGGCGCCAACGATTCCCAAGCGTTCTTGCCGCCGAAATGGCTTGGTTGGCCTGAGCGAGCGCATAGAAGAGGAGGATCGGAGCGATTGGCAGCGGCACACCACCTGAGGCCCTGGCGAGGCCATCGAACTGCTCCAAGGCAGCGCCAAATACTCGCTGCCGATGCTTCTGCGTCTGGACCTGTCCAGGCGGATCACTCCGCAGCGCCTGGACGCGCGTCAAATCCCAATCGAAGTCAGCGCCATTGATGCGCACGCGGCGGAGACTAGCTGGGACCACACGAGCCACACCGCGGCATCGAGTCGAGTCCTCAGGCCGTCAGCGCCACCGGTGCGAGCACTTGGTTGCGCGACGCCAGGTTCTCTCTGGCCGCCGGGACTCAAACCGAGCACACCTCGAATCTGGCTCGTGCCGTTGGTGTTCGAGCACACCACTTACCGGTCTTGCTGCTCTTAGGGCTAGTTCCGGGCTCCGCGCCGATGTCGGTGACCGTCAAGACCGCGGAGCGGATCAAGGAGTTTTGGTCCCAGAGCCGATCCTGGGACCAAAACCCAGTGCTCCAACGGCTAGCGGCGAGACAACGAAACCATCGCAATAGCAGGCACTTCTTCGATGGCGAGACCCGGACTCGAACCGGGGACACCACGATTTTCAGGCGCCTCGAGCGGTGCTGGTCATATGTGGCGATTTGCAGCACAGATGTGGGGATGGCCTGAGCGCCTGGACGGCCGAGATACGTGCAGATACGGGCGGATACGGCGAGGTTTTGGCCACGAAAGGATGGTCCGTGGCCAAAACCCTTCGGCTGCTCCGCGGCGCCGGTCGCGCTGCGCGCTACGGTCGTCCGATGCCGCGCAAGGTCTCCATCCACGAGCTGTGCGTCCGGACAGACGGGGTCCTCGCCGTCGTCCAGGCGGGCGAGCGCCTGGTGCTGACCTTCGACGGCGAGCCGGTCGCCGACATCGTCCCGCACGCTGCGCGTCCAAGTCCCTGGGTGCCAGCGGCGGAGCTGCAGCGCATCCGACGGGAGGCGCCGGCGGACCATCGCCTGCTTGGCGATCTCGGCGATGTCCGGGCGGGCCGGATCGGCCCCGGCTGACCGGGCACCGAGCTGGAGCCGGTCGGTGCGGCTCCGGGAACGTCAGGCGCTGCGCAGCAGCGAGGAGATGACCTCGCCGGGGCGCTGGTGGCGCTCGGCGGCGAGTTGCTGAAGGCGCTCGGCGTCCTTGTCCTCGATGCCGACGACGATCGTGAGCTTCGCGTCGGGGTTCGCGGGGTGCGCCTCGACGTAGCGAGGATCGACATCCGCCAGCTCGGCGTCGAAGTCGCCGGGATTCGGGTCAGGGTCTGTCCATGGATCCACGGGCATCAGCTCCCAAGAAGTCTACGCTCACGCGGCGTCGCATCTCAGCCCGTGACGGTCAGCCAGGTCGTGGGATCGCTCGTCCGCTCGACCACGAGCGTCAGCGCTCGGCCGCCGTCGGTGCGGCCGATCATCAGCCGGCGCTTGTCGGGTGGGTCGCTGTGCGGGTTGCGCACCGTGACGTTGGCGTTGCGAGCGAGCTGGTGGATCTCCTCGATCGAGATCCCGCGGGCACCGAGCTTGTCGATGGCCGCCTCGGTCAGCAGAAGCTCGGATATCGCGTCGGGCATCGGCTGAGGTCTATCGGAGCATGAGACGTCGGGCATGGACAGGCCACGTCTACCTGCTGCAGTTATCACGCAGGGAGGCCATTGCAGGCCTGACGTACCGCTTGGACCTCCCGAAGGGCGAGGCATTGCTAGCGTCCTCGCCACGCCAAGTGGACCATGCGCTCGTACAAGCTGCGTACGAGCGTTTCCGTGTCAGCCATCCGCTCTGCGATTGGATCAGGCGTTGGCGCGGAACCACGCAACAGCAGCCTCGACGTCCGCGGCGTCGAACGATGAACGAGCAAGCTCGTCGATTTGGTCGAGCGTCTCGGTGAGTTCCTCCAGGAGGAAGCGGCTGAGTCTGGCGAGGTCCTGCAGCCGTTCAGCCTCGACCTCAGCATGGTCGCCAACGACCACTTCGAGAGCGCGAAAGCCCGAGGAGAACATCAGCTTGGAGATTCTCGCGGCGTACAGCGATACCAGCAGGGCTGCCGTGTCACGCTCAGCGCCTTCCTCAAGCAGGCTCCACGCACCTTTGTGTCGCTCGAGCGTTTCGTGCAAATCGCTCGCCAGGCTGTTGTCTGCGTGCGAGAACTTCGAGAGGTATCTGTAGTGGAGCGCATCGTAAGCGCTCCTTTTCCCGAAAAGGTGTCTGATACGGCTGGGAGGGTGCTCAAGCCAGCGCGCGGCATATACCCCACTGTCGTCCGCCTCGATGAGCTCAATGTGAAGCTCCACTTCGGCGAGAACTCGGACGAGCGGGATGGCCGAGGAAGTAAGACCGTTCTGCAAGAGCGCAAGGCAGCCGGCTGCCGAACGGGCGCCGCCGGCGCCGAGCGCAGCTAGCGCGACAGTGATGACGGCATCCTTCTCCGAGGTGAGATAGGTCCTGGTCTCTTGACTAAGGCGCAAGGTCTCGGGTACGAGCGCGACACTTCGTGTCAAGAGATTGCACGGGCGAGTCCCGGCCCATTCTGCGAGGGCGCAGTCGAACTCCATCATCCAGTCCAGGTACCGAGGCATCGGTGAGGGCATCAAGCAAGTGTCGCCCACGAGACGAGCGCCGCCGTGTCATTTCGTGAGGGGCTGTGCCGAGCGGCGTTAGAGGTCGCGACCGTGCAGGGCGGCACGTCTCCGGGTGTGCGGGCGTCGAGCACGCGGCCCGCATTGTCGGCAGCTGGCGTCGGGCCGGTCCCTGCAGCGACGTCCCTTGTGCTCGTCCGCCGCTCGAACCTGGAATGCGCGGCTCGGAACGGCGCTTGTGCGTGTCCAGATAAAAGGTGCTTGTTTGCGGGAACTTTTTGCGCTTGGCAGTGTCACAAATCGAACTGGGAAGACCACGATTCGCGGACGTGCTGGTGCCCGCCACACGCCTTCCTGGCGATCCGCTACTTCTATGTGTCTTCAGGCAACACGGGCAATGCATGAGGATGCCCGGCGTCGATCGGCGCCGGGTTTTGGCCACGAAACGACAGTCAGTGGCCAAAACCCCCGTCTGAGGGCTCAACAGCCCGAGAACAAGAAAAGCGCCCTTAGCAGGCGCTTCACCGATGGCGAGACCCGGACTCGAACCGGGGACACCACGATTTTCAGTCGTGTGCTCTACCAACTGAGCTATCTCGCCGAGACGGGCCATGGTACCCGGTCTGGACGGGCCGTTCCTACTGCGGCGCGGTCGCCTCGATGCGCTCGAGCACGTCGAACGACCACACCTCGCTGGCGGTGCCGACCGGACCGTCGGACCGGTGCTGGGCATGGCCGGCGGCGAAGTCTGGGCCCGCGACCCAGGCCCGGAAGTCCTCCTCCGAGCGCCAGCGCGTGAGCACCAGGCACAGCTCGCGCTCGTCGTTCGGGCGCAGCAGCTCGAAGCCCTCGAACCCCTCCGAGGACTCGACCCTTCCCGCGCGCGCTGCGAAGCGCCGCTCGAACTCGTCGAAGCGGTCGCGCGGAACGGTGATCGCGTTGATCTTGACGACGCTCATCGTGCGCGGACGATAACGCGCCGCGCGATAACGCGTCCACGCCGGTGTTGCTTCAGCTGCTGCCGGCATCCTCGGCTGCGCGCACCCGCTCCGCCTCGGCCTGCCGCAGCTCGATCCGGCGGATCTTTCCCGTCAGCGTCTTCGGGAGCTCGTCCACGAACTCGATCAGTCGCGGGTACGCGTACGCCGACAGATGCGAGCGCACGTGGGCCTTGATCTCCTCGGCCAGCGCGTCCGAGCCCTCGAACCCGTCCGCCACGACGACAAACGCCTTCACCACCGTCCCGCGCCGCTCGTCCGGCGAGGCGACGACGGCGGCCTCGCGCACCGCCGGATGCTCCAGGCACGCCGACTCGACCTCGAACGGACCGATCCGGTACCCGGCTGAGATGATCACGTCGTCGGCGCGGCCCTCGTACCAGTAGTAACCATCCTCATCACGAGAGGCCGCGTCCTTCGTGTGGAACCACTCGCCGCCGAACGTCTCGCGCGCCGCCTCGTCGTTGCGCCAGTAGCCGAGCGGGTAGTGCGGGTTCGAGCGCGCGCGCAGGCAGATCTCGCCGCGCTCTCCGACCTCCGCTGGCCGCTCGTCCTCGTCGAGGATCGCCACCTCCCAGCCCGGCGCCGGCCGCCCCATCGAGCCCTCGCGCACCTCCATGAACGGGTAGTTCGCGACGAGCGGATACGACTCCGTCAGCCCGTAGAAGTCCAAGACCGTCACGCCGTACTGCTCGCGGAACCAGCGAATCGCCTCGGGGTTCAGCGGCTCCCCGGCCGAGCACACCCGGCGGAACGAGCACGGATACCGCGAGCCCGCATCACCGATCGCCATCATCGAGCGCATCGCCGTCGGCGTGGTGAAGACGTTCGTCACCGAATTGCGCGACAGGAACGCCAGCTGCTCATGCGGATCGAACCCGCCCGACCGCTGGAAGACGTACTGCACCGCCCCCAGCCGCCACGGCCCCAGCAGCGGCGCGATCCCCGCCGCCCATGCCCACTCGCCCATCCCATGGAAGCGCTCGCCGTCCTCCACCTCGTGGCAGTAGACGAACTCCTCGTGGGCGAGCAGATAGCGGTGCGCGTGCACGATCCCCTTCGCGAGGCCGGTCGTGCCGGACGTGTAGTAGAGCTGTGCGGGGTCGTCCGCTGCGGTGTCGGCCGAGATCGGATCGGTCGGAGCGCCGGCGAGCAGCCCACCCGGCGAGCCGTCCGAGTCGAGCACCAGCACCCGCACGCCTGTCCCCTCAAACCGCCCCGCATTCGCCGCATCGGTCACCAGTACCGCCGGCTCCGCGTCACCCAGCCGATGGCGGATCCCCTCATCCCCGTACAGCACGCTCATCGACAGCAGGATCGCCCCGAGCTTCCAGATGCCGAAGAACACGGCCGCCGTCTCCGCCGTCGGCGGCAGCACGACCGCCACGCGATCCCCGCGCTCCACGCCGGCGTCTCGCAGCACGAACGCCGCCTGGTTCGCCAGCGCCTGCAGTTCGCCCCACGTCAGCTCACGCCGCGCCCCGTCGAAGCGCTCCCACACCATCGCGAGCTTGTCGGGCGGGTGTTTGTCACACACGTCCTGGGCGATGTTGTAGCGCGCCGGGACCTCCCAGCTGTGCGCTGCGCACGCTTCCTCGTAGGACTCGAACCCCATCGACGCTCCTCTCCGACCGGCGGGACGTGGGGGCGAGCCTACCCCCCGACCGGCGCACCGGAAAGCCGGACCCGACTAGCATCGATCGCATGAACACGCGCGCCATGCTCACCACCCTCGCCGCCGGACGCCTCGCGATCGGCGCTCTGCTCGTCGCCCGCCCGCAGGGACAAGTCGGCGCCGGCTGGGTCGGCGGGGAGGAGGCCAGACGCGCCAGCACCGGCATGCTGTTCCGCGCCGTCGGCGGGCGCGACATGGCGCTTGCCCTCGGGACGCTCGCCGCTCAGCGCAACGGCAGCCCGCTCAAGCCGTGGCTGCTCGGCGCAACGCTCGCCGACTCGGTCGACCTCATATCGACCTTCGCAGCCGGCAGGTCGATCCCGAAGGCCGGCAAGGCGGCGATCGCGCTGCTCGCCGGCGGTGCGATCGTGCAGCAGCTGGCGATTGCCAGCAAAGTCGAGGCCTGAGCCGCTACACCAGCAGTGCGAGCGCGAACAGCGCCGCCAGCAGCGCTGACACGAGCCCCAGCGCAGCCCGCTCGCTGCGCAGCTCCGCGCCGGGTCCCACGAGCAGCCCACCGCACACAGCCCCCGCGGCGAGGCCGCCGAGGTGGCCGGCCTGCGAGATCCCCGGCACGAACAGCGTGCTGCTGAGCGTGTAGAGGATCCACGCGCCCGCGAACACGAGCAGCAGCAGTCGCTTGCGCCGCCAGCCGACGAGCAGCGCCCCGCCGGCCAGTCCGAAGATCGCGCCGGACGCGCCGACGGTCAGCGCGTCGGGCGCGAATGCCAGCACGGCCAGCGAGCTTCCGAGCAGGCCGGCGAGGTACGTCAGTGCCATCCGCAGCGGCCCGATCGCGAGCGTCAGTACGCCGCCGAGCACGACGAGCGCGATCAGGTTCCCGACCAGGTGCGCCAGCCCGCTGTGCAGGAAGCCGGCGGTGAGGATCCGCCACCACTCGCCGTCGTCGACGGCCGGGCCGTAGAGGCCGCCGTGCTCGACGAGACTGCCGTGGAGCGTGTCGCTCAGCGGAGCGGTCACGACCTCGAGCGCGAACACGCCGAGGCTGGCGGCGACCAGCACGCCGAGCGCCAGGAAGGGCGACTGCTGCGAACGGCGGCGTGCGGGCGGCGAGGCAGGCGTGAAGCTGCTCACGCCTGCATCATCGCGGGTCGCCTAAAGCCCCGCCCAGCGCTGCAGCTGCGGCAGCGGGTCGACCGGCGCGCCGCCTCTGGCAAACCAGCCGCCGATCCAGATCTCGAAGTGCAGGTGCGGACCGGACGCGGCGCCGGTCGCGCCCACCTGCGCGAGCTGCTGGCCTGCGCTCACGGCATCGCCCGGCGCGACGAGCACCGTGCCGCGCTTGATGTGCATGAAGACGTAGTCGCGCACCTCGCCGCTGCCGGCGCCACGCACGACCAGATAGATCCCCGCGCCGCCCGGCTGGTTCGCCTTCCACGTCACCGTCCCGGCAACGGGCGCGACGATCGGCTCGCCGCTCGCCGCGACGACGTCCTGCCCCTGATGGATGTGGCCGGGGCGCCCTGCGCCGAAGCGCGCATCCTCGCCACCGAAGTTGAACGCACCCTGCACGGGGAAGACGCCGGAGACCGTGGTGATCGGCGCGACCGGCTTGGGCGTCGCCGGCGCTCTCGTCGCCGGCTTTCTCGCAGCCGGCTTTCTGCGCACGACCTTGGGTCGCGGCGGCTTGCGCCCGGAGAGCGCACCGCCGACACCGGAGCTCGTGGCTCTCTGCGCCGGCGTGACGCCGGGCGCTGCACCGCCGACCGAGCCTTCGCTCGTCGGGACGGGACCGACCGCCTCACTCCCCGGGGCCGCGCCGCCGGCATTCGCCGCTGCCGCACTGGCCGGCAGCGCCGGCGCCGCGGCCCCGAGAGCTATGAGGAGGAGAGTCGTGGCGCGAATGGATCGAGCCATCTCCCACAGCGTCGGCAGCGAACCTGACCCGCTCCAAGCGCGCAAGCGTCCTTGCGCAGCTTCGGTCAGCGAACCTGTGCATCGAGACCGTGCGCAGTCCGCATGCGAACCGCGGTGAGCGCTCAGGCGCTCAGCAGCCGCTCCAGCAGCGCTTTCGCGCCTGCCTTCGACAGCGGCTCGTTGAGGTTCCCGCACTTCGGCGACTGCACGCACGATGGGCAGCCCCGCTTGCATCTGCACTCGGCGATCAGTCGGTGCGCGTCGCCGACGAGCCGCTCGAAGCCACGGTAGCCGGCGCGCGTGATCCCGACCCCGCCGGGGTGCCCGTCGTAGATGAAGATCGTCGGCTTGCCCGTCTGCGGGTGCGCGTTGGTGGAGAGACCGCCGATATCCCAGCGATCGCACATCGCCAGCAGCGGCAGCACCGCGATCTGCGCGTGCTCGGTCGCGTGCAGGGAGCCGAGCAGCCGCTCGACACCGAGCTCGGCGTCCACGCCCAGCGCCGACAGCGAGTCCAGCTCGTACCACAGCGCCTGCGTGCTGAAGGCGGTCTCGGGGAGGTCCAACGAACGGAAGTCGATCTGCTGGTGGTCCGACAAAGCCTTGCGCTGGTAGCCGGTCACGACCTCCGTCACGACGACGTTGCCGAACGACAGCGTCACGCCCATCGCCTCGCGCCGCTCCACGAGCCGCTCGATCGCGGTCATCGTCTCGCGCTTTGGCTGCGTGAACCAGTCGCCGTCGAAGGGCGAGAGCATCGCGCGGCGCTCCGTCAAGTCGAGCTGCACGACCTCGTACGCGCGCCCGAGGTGCAGATAGACCGCGCCCTCGTGCACGGTCGAGAACGCGCGCGCCGCCTCCAGCGTCCCGATCATCTCGCCGGACGCCACGTCCACCAGCGAGAACACGTCGGCCGAGGAGGAGCGCAGCGGCACGCGAGCCGCCGGGTAGTCCTCCGGCGCACGCAGCTGGAACGCGCCGCGCCGCTCGATCAGCAGCCCCGCGCTCACGAGCCGCTCGGCTGCGAGTCTCCAGCCCGCGCCGAGCACGTCGGCCTCGCCTGGCGCCAGCGGTCCCTCGTGCGCCGCGCACAGCAGGTGCGCCGCATGGATCTGCTCGGACTCGTGGTCGAGGATCGCCGCCTCGACCGGCCGCCCGAGGAACTCGTCCGGGTGGCGGCAGAAGAACTGATCCAACGCGTCCTCGCCCGCGACGTACACCGCGAGTCCTCTGCCGCGCCGCCCCGCGCGGCCCCACATCTGCCGCAGCGACGCGACCGTGCCCGGGAACGTCACGCAGATCGCCGCGTCGAGCTCGCCGATGTCGATCCCCAGCTCCAGCGCGTCCGTCGCCACGACGCCGAGCAGGTCCCCCCGGGTGAGCCGCTCCTCCAGTTCGCGCCGCTGCTGCGAGGTGTAGCCGGCGCGGTAGGGCGCGATGCGGTCCGCCAGGTCGCCGCGGTCGCCGCTGGTCAGGCGCGCGGTCGCGTGGCGCAGGATCAGCTCGACCGCCTTGCGCGACTTGATGAAGCAGATCGTCCGCGCGCCGGCCTTCACCAGGTCGGCGAACAGGTCCGCTGCCTCGGACAGTGCGCTCGCACGCACGCCCAGCGCCTCGTCGAGCATCGGCGGGTTCCACATCGCGATTCTGCGCTCGGCGGCCGGCGCGCCGTCCTCGTCGATCAGCGCGATCTCCTCCAGGCCGGTCAGCCGCTCCGCCAGCTCGACCGGGTTCGCGACCGTCGCGCTCGCGAGCAGGAAGCGCGGCTGCGTGCCGTAGTTGGCGGCGATCCGCCGCAGCCGCCGCAGCACGTTCCCCACATGGGACCCGAACACGCCGCGGTAGACGTGCGCCTCGTCCACCACCACGACCGCGAGGTTGGAGAGGAAGTCGCCCCACGCGCGGTGGTTGGGGAGGATCCCGACGTGCAGCATGTCGGGGTTCGTCAGCACGACGTTCGCTCTTGCGCGGATCGCTCGCCGCTCGGACTGCGGCGTGTCGCCGTCGTAGATCGCCGGGCGGATGCGCGGCAGTCTCAGCGCCGCGAGCGCCCGCGCCTGATCCTGCGCGAGCGCCTTCGTCGGATACAGGTACAAGGCGCGGGCGCGCGGGTCGACGAGCAGCTGCTGCAGCGTCGGCAGGTTGAAGCAGAGCGACTTGCCCGAGGCGGTGCCTGTAGTCACGATCAAGGGCCCGTCCATCGCCGCCAGCAGCGCGTCCTCCTGGTGCGTGTGCAACGCGACGATGCCCACCCGCGCCAACGCGGCGCGCAGCTCGTGGTGCAGCTCGCCCGGGATCGGCACCGCATGCCCCGCGCGCGGCGGCACGACCGATTCGTGCACGAGCCGCTCGTCCGCGCGGCCGCGCTCCAGCAGGGCGTCCCACGGCTCGGGGTGCGGGGCGACGGCCATGAGCGTCGATGGTACGCGCGGTGCGCGCCGCGGCGCGCTCAGTCCTGGGATCGCACGAGCCGCAAGCCCGCACGGTGCGCGAACAGCCCGGCGGCTGCGGCAAGCAGCAGCGCGATGCCTGCGCCGAGCCAGAGGTTGCCGTCATGGAGCGAGAGCAGCTGCGGGCCGTCAGGGTTGAAGCTGCCGCTGAACACGCCCGAATACGCCGGCGTGCCGGCCGCACGCGTGAAGGTGGCGCCCTCGATCCCGCCGACCCAGGATGTGTCGCCGCCGACGAGCGCGCCTGCAAGCACGAGCCCGGCGCCCAAGAGCGCGAGCAGCAGCGACAGGCGGGGGAGCGTCATGCGCGGACCGTAGCGCCATGGTTCACACTTCGGCGCCGTATGCGCTGCGTCTACGTCGATCTCGACGGCACCCTGCTCGGCCCCGGCGCCTCGCTGCTGCGCGACGCCGACGGCGGCTTCAGCCTCGACGCCGTGCGCGCGCTGCAGGCTTGCCACCGCGCCGAGGCAGAGGTCGTGATCTTCTCCGGCCGCCGGCAGGCGCAGGTGATGGAGGACGCGCGCCTGCTCGGCCAGACCGCCTACATCTTCGAGGCGGGCTCAGGGCTCGTCGTCGACGGCGAGCTGGAGTGGCTCACCGGCGGGCTGGAGCCGACGGAGGCGGGCATCTCGATCCACGATCAGATCGAGACGTGCGGCGCGCCCGCGCTGCTGCTGGAGCACTACGCCAGACGGCTCGAGTACCACGCGCCGTGGCACACCAACCGCGACGTCTCGCACCTCTTCCGCGGCTTGATCGACGCCGACGAGGCCGACGCGCTGCTGGAGCAGCAGGGCCACGGTCACCTGCGCCTCGTCGACAACGGCGTCGTGCGCTCGCGCTCGGCCGACCTCGCCGGACTGCCGCTCGTGCGCGCCTACCACCTCGTCCCGAAGGCGGCCTCGAAGGCCGGCGCCGTCGCGCGCCACATGCAGATCCGCGGCTACCGGCCGGAGGAGTGCATCGCGGTCGGCGACTCGCGCGAGGACCTCGCCGCCGCCGCTGCCGTCGGTGCCTTCTGGTTCGTCGGCAACGCGCTCGACAAGGACCCGACGCTGCGCGCGGCGATCGACGGCCGCGAGAACGTCCGCATCGCCGAGGGCGCCTACGGCGCCGGCGTCTACGAGGCCGTCGTCACGACACTCGCCGAGCGCACCTGAACCGCGCTCGCGCGAACGTCGTCAGGCGGCGACCGGCACGCGCTCGCGGCGCTGCGGCGCCGGCTCGGGCGCGACGGCGATCGGCTCCGGCGCGGGCCCCTGCTCCCCGCCGCCGCTCCAGGCAGTGCCAGCTTGACGATCTTCTTCACGACGCTGCCGAACTGCTTGTGCAGCGGCCCCGCGTTGTACGGCAGCCCGTAGCGCTCGCAGATCTCGCGCACCTCGACCGCCAGCTCGCCGTAGCGATGCGCCGGGAGGTCCGGGAACAGGTGGTGCTCGATCTGGTGGCTGAGGTTGCCGCTCATGATGTGGAACAGCTGGCCGCCGGTGAGGTTCGCCGAGCCGAGCAGCTGGCGCACGTACCACTGCCCCCGCGACTCGCCCTCGCACTCCTCCTCGCTGAACTCGTGCGTCCCCTCGGGGAAGTGGCCGCAGAAGATGATCATGAACGCCCACACGTTGCGCACGGCGTTGGCCGTCATGTTCCCCGTGAAGGTCGCCGGAGCGCCCGGGCCCGCGAGCAGCGGGAACAGCGCGTAGTCCTTCAGCGCCTGCCGGCGTCCCTTCTTCCAGATCGCCTGCAGCATCTCGCCCTTGTCCCTCCACGACGCCTTGCCGGTGTTCAGCTTCTCGACCTCGAGGTCGTGCAGTGCGACGCCCCACTGGAAGAGCAGCGCCAGCAGCACCGCGTAGGCCGGGTTGCCGAGGTAGTACGGGTGCCACTTCTGGTCCTCGGACATCCGCAGCACGCCGTAGCCGATATCGCGGTCCTTGCCGATGATGTTCGTGTGCGTGTGGTGCATGTAGTTGTGCGAGTGGCGCCACTGCTCCGACGGACAGGCGCTGTCCCACTCGAACGCGTGGCCGTTGACCGCCTGGTCGTTCATCCAGTCGTACTGGCCATGCATCACGTTGTGGCCGATCTCCATGTTGTCGAGGATCTTGGAGAGCGACAGGGCGGCGGTGCCCGCGAGCCACGCGGGCGGCAGGAAGCCGAACTGCAGGAGGCCGCGGCCGCCGATCTCCAGCCCGCGCTGGGCCTTGATAACGCGGCGGATGTAGCCGGCGTCGCGCTCGCCGAGGTCGGCGGTCACGCGCTCGCGGATGGCGTCGAGCTCGTGCCCGAGCGCGTCGAGCTGCTCGGGGGTGAGCTGCGGCGGTGTCGGTGTCATGGCGTAGCTCCTGGAAGTCAGATGTCGAGCGTCACGTCGCCGACGGGCGCGTTGACGCAGATCTGGATCAGCTCGTCGGGCGCGGTCGAGACCTCGCCGGTGCGGATGTCGCGCACGGCTCCCTCGAGCTTGCGGCAGGTGCAGGTGTGGCAGATGCCCATGCGGCAGCCGGACTCGGGCGTGAGGCCCGCGGCCTCTGCCTGGTCGAGCAGCGGCGCGCCGGTGCTCGGCGCTTCGCGTCCGCTGCGCGCGAAGCGCACGCTTCCGGCGACGACGCCGTCCGTCTCCACGCGCGCGGGCGCCGGCGGCGCGAACTGCTCGACGTAGAGGCGCTCGTCCAGCTCGTCCTCGGCCCACGTCGTGCGAACGGCTTCAACCAGAGCGGTGGGCCCGCACGCGAACGTCAGCGCCGCGGCGGGGTCGATGCCCGCCGCGCGCATGTGCTCGCGGCAGAAGCGCCCGGTGAGCTCACCCGCCCGCGGGCTGCGCGAGTAGCCGCGCAGCAGCCGCACGTTCGGATGGCGAGCGGCAAGCGCGGCCAGCTCCTCGGCGTAGGCGACGTCGTGCTCGTCGCGCGCGTAGTGCAGGAACGCGACCGGGCCGTCGTGGCCCTCCTCGCACAGCGTCCGCACCATCGACATCACCGGCGTGATGCCGCTGCCGCCGCTGATCAGCAGCAGCTCGCCGCCTGCGACGCGGATCTCGCGTTCGTCCGGCAGTGCGAAGTCGCCCTCGGCTTGGGAGAGCGAGACGACCGTGCCGGGGCGCGCGCTCCTGCGCAGGAACGGCGAGACCTCGCCGTCGGGCTGCGCGTGCGCGGTGAGCTCCAGCAGGTCGCCGACATGCGCAGACGAGGCGGGGGAGTAGCAGCGGGTCCGCCGCACGCCGTCGACCTCGATGCCGAGGCGGACGAACTGGCCGGCGCGGAAGCCTTGCCAGTTGTCGTTCGGGCGCAACGTGAGCGTGACGCTGCGGTCGGTCGCGCGGCGGACGGCGAGCACCTCCGCGCGCACGTCGCGCAGCGAGAAGGCGGGCCGCACGAGCTCGACGTAGCGGTCGACGCCGTGCGGGGTCGTCAGCGCCTCGGCCAGCGCGGAGCCGAGCAGGCGGCGGGCGAAACCACCGGTCCGGGCTGGCGCTGCAGATGTCGGCGACACGTCGGCTCCCTCCCTTTCAGTGAACAGTCGTGCACAGAGTAGAGATAATGCACGTTCCCGTCCAGCTAAGCTGTGTGACATGGGGCACACGGACTCGGTGAACAGCGAGACACCACTCACGCGTGCCGAGCAGAAGGAGCGGACACGCATCGCGCTGCTCGACGCCGCGCTGCGGCTGCTGGAGCGCAGAAGCTTCGGCAGCCTCGGCCTGCGCGAGGTCGCGCGCGAGGCGGGTGTCGTTCCGACCGCCTTCTACCGCCACTTCGCCACGATGGAGGAGCTCGGGCTGGCGCTGATCGACGACTCCTTCCGCACCCTGCGTCGCATGATTCGCGACGCGCGCGCGGAGCCACTCGGGTACGACCACGTGATCCGTCAGTCGGCGGAGATCCTCGTGCGCCACGTCCACGCGCACCGCTTGCACTTCCGCTTCATCGCGCGCGAGCGCTCGAGCGGGGTGCCGGCCCTGCGGCAGGCGATCCGCACCGAGATCCGCCTGTTTAGTAGCGAGCTGGCGACCGACCTCGCACGCTTCCCCTTCCTCGACAGATGGACCACCGAGGATCTCGGCGTGCTCGCGACGCTGATCGTCAACACGATGGTCTCGACCGCCGAGGAGATCATCGACGCCCCGAGCGGCCGCCCGGAGATCGAGCAGGCGATCGTCCGACGGGCCGAGAAGCAGCTGCGGCTGATCGTGCTCGGCGTCCCCGCGTGGCGCAGCGCGGAGGCCCGCTCGGATACCGCCGAGCCGAGCGAGAACCAGCCGGCTTAGCCGCGGCCCTCGCCGCTGTCCCGCGGCGCGCCGCCGAACCACTCGCGCACGCGCCCCCAGCTTTGGCGCCAGCCGCCGTGCCGCACCTGCTCGCGCCAGCGCGCCGGCGGTGGGACCGTCGCGCGCACCAGCGCGACCCATTCGTCGAGCGGGAGCTCACCGGCGATCAGGCGGCGCAGCGCGTCGTTGACCGGCGCCGCGATGCCGGCGCCCGCCAAGGCGCGCGCGAGCAGGGGGACCGATTCGAGCGACTCGACCGCCTGGCCGATCTGCGCGGGGATCTCGCTCGCCGGGACGCCCTGCGCGAGCAGCTCGCCCGCGCGGCGGTTGCGGCTCTGCGGGGCGAGCACCGTGGCGACGAGGTCGCCGGTGCCCGCCAGGCCGACGATCGACTCGGGCCGTGCGCCCTGTGCGTCGGCGTAGCGCCAGACCTCGGCGAAGATATGTCCGGCCGCGGCGCCTGCTGCGTTGAGCCCCTGGGCTTCCGTCGCGCCGGCAGCGAGACCGGCCGCGTTCTTCGCGGCGCCGGCGAGCTCGACCCCGATCGGGTCGTTTGACCGCTCGCAGACGACGCCCGCGCGGATGAAGACGCCGGCGATCGTCCGCGCGAGCTCCTCGTTCGTCGACGCCGCGACGAGCGCTGCGCCTTCGCTGACCATCTCGTGCGCGTGCGCGGGACCGCCGATGCACGCGACCCGCTCCTCGCCGAAGCGCTCGCGCAGCAGGATCGTGGGCGCGAGACCGTCGGGTGGCGTCAGACCCTTGGCGAGCGAGATGATCGGCGTGCGATTGCCGATGCCGGCCTTGTGCAGTCCGCGGATCGTCTCGCCCAGGCCGGTGGACGGGACCCCGAGGAAGACGTAGTCCGTGCGCCCCA
>DASYLH010000063.1:0-46976 GCA_036009645.1 Conexibacter sp. | reverse complement strand
CGGCTGCCGCAGCGCTCCGGCGACGGCCGCTGCGACGAGCCCACGCTCACCCTCTCGACCAGCGGCGACGGCCTGGGCTCGTGGCTCTGCGCCGGCACGGGCGCCTCGGCCGGGCAGAGCGGGCGGCCGCGTCTGGCCCGGCTGACGAAGCCGTCCTGACGCAACCGCCCCCGGCCAAACGAACTAAGCCGCCGGCAGCACCTGACGAATGACCGGCTTCTTCGCCGCCGCCGCCTCGTCCAGCCGCCGCACCGGCGTCGTGTACGGCGCGTTCTGCGCGATCAACGGATCCTCGCCCGCCTCGGTGAGGATGTGCGCGATCGCCTCCGCGAAGCCGTCGAGCGTCTCGCGCGTCTCGGTCTCGGTCGGCTCGACCAGCAGCGCCTCGTCGACCAGCAGCGGGAAGTAGACCGTCGGCGGGTGGTAGCCGTGGTCCAGCAGCCGCTTGGCCAGGTCGAGCGTCTTGATCCCCAGGTCCTTCTTCATCGGTGCGCCCGACAGCACGAACTCGTGCATGCAGAGCTCGCCGAAGGCCAGCGGCAGCTTGTCGGCGACCCCGTGCTCGCGCAGCTTGGCGAGCAGGTAGTTGGCGTTGAGCACCGCGGTCTCGCTGGCGTCCTTGAGCCCCTCAGCGCCCAGCGAGCGGATGTAGGCGTAGGAGCGCACGAAGCAGCCGTAGTTGCCCTGGAAGCCGCGCAGCTTGCCGATCGACTTCGGCCGATCCTCCTCCAGGTCGAAGCGACCGTCCTTCGAGCGCGTGATGACCGGACGCGGCAGGTAGGGCTCGATGCGATCGGACACCGCGATCGGGCCGGAGCCCGGACCGCCGCCGCCGTGCGGCTGCGTGAACGACTTGTGCAGGTTGAAGTGCACGATGTCGAAGCCCATGTCGCCCGGCCGCGTGATGCCCATGATCGCGTTCAGGTTCGCGCCGTCGTAGTAGAGCGTCGCCCCCACCCCGTGCACGATCTCGGCGATCTCCGCGATGTTCGGATCGAACAAGCCGAGCGTCGACGGGTTCGTCAGCATCAGGCAGGCGACCTGCTCGTCAGCCTTCGCGCGCAGGTCGTCGACGTCCACGCCGCCGTCCGCGTTCGTGCCGACCTTGACGACCTCGTAGCCAGCCATCGTGACCGTCGCCGGGTTCGTGCCGTGCGCGGTATCCGGGGTGAGGACCTTCGTGCGGTGCTCGCCGCGATCCTCGTGGTAAGCGCGCGTCAACAGCACACCGGCCAGCTCGCCGTGCGAGCCGGCAGACGGCTGCAGCGAGACGTGCGGGAGCCCCGCCACCTCGCCGAGCGCCTCCTGCAGATTCCACATCAGCTCCAGCGCGCCCTGCGCGCGCTTGACGTCCTGCAGCGGATGCAGACGCGCGTTGCCCGGCAGCGCCGCGACGCGCTCGTGCAGCTTCGGGTTGTGCTTCATCGTGCACGAACCGAGCGGGTAGAAGCCCGTGTCGAGGTCGAAGTTGCGCTTGGAGAGACGGTGGTAGTGGCGGATCAGCTCGGGCTCGGAGATCTCCGGCAGCTGGGCGGGCTGCGTGCGGCGCAGGCGGGCGGGCAGCAGCTCATCGAGCGGGCGCGCAGGGACATCGAGCGTAGGCGCGACGAATGCGCGGCGGCCGGGCTGCGAGCGCTCGTAGACGGTGAGGCTGTCGTCCGCGGCGGAGATCGCGGAGCCGCCCGAGCCGGGCGCGGATGCGGCAGGACGCGGCGTGGTGGCGCTCATGCGCCCACCCCCGCCGGTGCTGCGCCGCGTTCGGCCGCGAGCGCGTTCCCAAGTGCCTCCGCGAAGCGGTCGATCTGCGCTCGCGTGCGCTGTTCGGTGATCGCGACGAGCAGGCCATCTGCGTATTCGGGATAGGCGCGCCCGAGGCGGTAGCCGGCGTTGATCCCCTCCGCCGCGAGCCCCTCGACGACCGCGTCCACGTCCGCACCTGGGAGCCGCACCGCGAACTCGCGCACGACCGGTTGCTCGTGCAGCGGCTCGACCCCGTCGAGCGCGCACAGCGTCTCGCGTGCGTAGGCGGTCCGCTGCAGCAGCAGCTCGCCCAGCTCGACGAGCCCCTGCCGGCCGAGCCAGCCGAGGTAGACGACGCCGGCAAGCGCGTTGAGTGCCTGCGCGGTGCAGATGTTCGACGTCGCCTTCTCGCGGCGGATGTGCTGCTCACGTGTCTGCAGCGTCAGTACGAAACCGCGCTTGCCGTCGACGTCGAGCGTCTCCCCCGCGATCCGTCCCGGCATCCGCCGCAGGTGCGCCTGCGCGGCGGCGAAGAAGCCGAACGACGGCCCGCCGTAGTCGAGCCGGTTGCCAAGCGTCTGGCCCTCGCCGACGGCGATGTCGACGCCCTGGGCACCGGGCGGCTCGAGAATCCCGAGCGGGATCGGGTCGCAGGCGCAGATGACGATCGCGCCGACCGCCTTCGCGGCGGCGGTCAAAGCAGCGACGTCCTCGACCGTGCCGAGGAAGTTCGGCTGCTGCAGCACGACGGCGGAGACGTCGTCACCCAGCGCGGCGGTCAGCGCGTCGAGGTCGGTGGCGCCGGCGGCGAGCGGGATCTCCTCGACCGTCTGCCGGTAGCCGCGGGCGAGCGTCGTCAGCGTCTCCCGCGAGTGCGGGTGTACGCCGCGCGAGGCGAGCACGCGCGGGCGGCCGTTCGTCAGCTTCGCGAGGTACGCGGCCGCGCCGACGGCACTCGGCCCCTCGTAGACCGACGCGTTCGAGACGGGCAGGCCGGTCAGCTCAGAGATCGCCGTCTGGTACTCGAACATCACCTGCAGCCCGCCCTGCGAGATCTCCGGCTGGTAGGGCGTGTAGGGCGTCAGGAACTCCGAGCGCGACAGCAGTGTGTCGATCAGCGACGGTACGTAGTGGTCGTACATCCCGGCACCGAGGAAGCTGACCTCGTCCTCCGCCGAGACGTTGCGCGACGCGAGCTCCTTCAGGTGCTCGTAGACCTCCTGCTCCGCCATCCCCGCCGGCAAGGCGAGCGGGCGGTCAAGCCGCAGCGCTCCTGGAATATCAGCGAACAGCTGCTCGATCGACATCGCGCCGATCTCGTCGAGCATCGCGCGGCGGTCGGCGTCGGTGGCGGAGGTGTACGTACTCATGCGGTGGTCTCGGGTCGGAGGCGGGGCGGCGATCCTGCGGTCAGCCGAGCTGGGCCTGGTACGCGGCGGCGTCGAGCAGCGCGTCCCGCTCGCCCGCGTCCGCCAGCCGCACCTTCACCATCCAGCCCTCGCCGTAGGGATCGTCGTTGATCCGCTCCGGCGCGTTGGCCAAATCGGCGTTGACCTCGACGATCTCGCCCGACAAGGGGGCGATCACGTCGGAGACGGCCTTCACGGACTCCACCTCAGCGTAGCTCTCGCCCTGCTTGATGGCCGTACCGACCTCGGGCGGGTCGAAGAAGACGACCTCGCCGAGCGAGTCCTGCGCGTACCAGGTGATGCCGAGCGTCGCGACGTCGCCGTCGATCTGCGCCCAGTCGTGCTCGGGGTGGTAGAGCAGGCCCTCGGGGTAGCTCGCGTCGGCCATCAGTCGGTCCCTCCAGTCGTTCGCGCCGCGGGCGGCGGGTAGAGCGGCTTGTCGCGGATCTCCGCCGGACGGGTCTTACCGCGCACGTCGATCTCGATCGCGCTGCCGACGGCGGCCCGATCGGCCGGCACGTAGGCCATCCCGATCCCCTGCTCGAGCGACGGCGAGAACGTGCCGCTCGTGACCTCGCCGCCGCCGACAACGGGGTTGCCCTGACGCGGGATGCCCGGGCCGGTCAGCGCGAACGGGACGAGCTTCTCCGCGGGGCCGGCAGCGCGCACCGCGGCGACCGCCTCGGCGCCGACGAAGCCCGTGGCCTCCTTGCAGCACCAGCCAAGACCTGCCTCGATCGGCCCGCGCGACTCCATCAGGTCATTGCCGTAGAGATGGAAGCACGCCTCCAGGCGCAGCGTGTCGCGCGCAGCGAGCCCGGCCGGCGCGGCGCCGGCGGCGACGACCGCGTCCCAGATCGCGCCCGCGTGAGACGGCGCGCAGAGGACCTCGACGCCGTCCTCGCCCGTGTAGCCGGTGCCGCACACGAGCGCGGGAGCCCCGGCGACGTGGAGGTCGGCGGTGCGAAAGCGGGCGGGGAGCGGACCGTCGGCGAGCGGCGCGAGCAGCTCGCGCGCGGCGGGACCCTGCACAGCCAGCATCGCGTAATCGTCCAGGCGGTCGACCAACTCCACCTCGAAGCCGCCGGCGTGCGCGCGCAACCATGCGAAGTCCTTCGCGTGGTTCGACGCGTTCGTCACCGTGAGGAAGCGATCCTCAGCGAGGCGGTACGTGAAGAGGTCATCGAGCACGCCACCGTTCTCACGACACAACACGCTGTACTGCGCCCCGCCGACCGCGATCAGCGACACATCGTTCGACAGCATTCGCTGCAGGAAGGCGAGCGCGTCGGGCCCGCGCGTCTCGACCTCCCCCATGTGCGAGACGTCGAAGACGCCCGCATGCTGGCGCACGGCGAGGTGCTCCTCTCGCACCCCGTGGTACTGCACCGGCATCTCCCAGCCGGCGAACGGCACGAGCTTCGCCCCGGCCGCCTGATGGCGGTCGAACAGGGCGGTACGACGAAGCGTCTCTGCGGCGGCAACCACGCCGCGACCCTAGCAATGGGCGCGGCGCGGGAGCCCCGTGCTACTTGAGGATCGTGGCCGTCGCGGCGGTGTATCTGTCCGCGCCCGTCGGCGTAGCAGTGAACGTGTGCGACGTCCAGCTGCCGCTCGACTGGTTGCGGAACGTGAACGAGCTGGTCGTCTCGGCGCTGCCACTGTTGGAGATCGTGCGCGTGACCGAGAGGACCGTCGAGGAGGAGCTGAAGCTGCCGCCGCTGCCGGCGCCGCTGCCGGGCGTGCTGATCGTGACCGAGTGCCCGGAGCCGAGGCTCGAGACGGTGTTGCCGTCGGCGTCGGTGACGGCGACGTCGGCCGTGAAGCTACCGCCGTTGCTGGCGTTCGACTTCGTGCAGGTGAACAGGCACGGCGAGCTGAGCGAGCTGCCCGCGCTGACGTTGACCCATGCCAGGCGTGCGGCAGCGCCAGCGGCGATCGTCACGTCGAGCGTCGCCTCCTCCGAGATCGTCCCGTCTCTGACGGTGACGCTGTCGCTGCCGGCGTCGTGCAGCACCATCGCGCCGTTGGCGCCGCTCGAGACCGTTGCGACGCCGCTGACGAACGTGATCGGCGTGGCGGTGCCGAAGGCGACCGCGTTGCCGGCGTTGTCGGTCACGGTCGGGAGCGTGCCGCTCGGGGAGCTGCCCGCGCCGCCGAACGTGAGGCTGTGGGCGCCCGTGTAGCCGGTGGCGACGTTGCCGCCGAGGTCGTGCGCGGTGATCGTGAGGCTGTCCGAGGCGCCCGCCGTCGGTCTCGTCGTGGCGGCCGAGATCGCGAAGCTCACCGCGCTGCCGACCGTCACGTTGAAGGCGCTGCTGTCGGCGGTCGTGAGGCCTCTGTTGTCGCTCGCTCTCAGCTGGTAGCCGCTGCCGAGCTTGTCGATCTGGCATCCGCTGAACGTGACCACGCCGTTGACGCGGTTGCCGCTGCAGCTGCTGAGCGAGGCGCCGGCCGTGCCCGTGCCGCTCTTGATCGCCAGCGAGACGGTGCCGTTGTAGCTCGTGGCGACGTTGCCGAGCGCGTCCAGGGCGGTGACGACCGGCTGGGTCCCGAAGGCCGCTCTGGCGATCGCGCCCGCTGGCTGCGTCGTGAAGGCCAACTGCGTCGCGCTGCCAGGACTGACCGTGAACGACGAGCTGTCACCGTTCAGCGTGCCGTCGTCGGCGTGCAGGACGTAGCCGCTGCCGCTTCTGCCGATTCTGCAGTTCGTGAACGTCGTCGCGCCGTTTCTGAGCGTGGCCGTGCAGCCGCTCAGCGCGCTCGCATCTCTCTCGACCGAGAGTCTCACCGTGCCGCTGTAGCCGGCGATCGCGTTGCCGCCCGCGTCGGCGGCGACCACGATCGGCGAGGTCGAGAAGACGCTGCCGGCGTTCGCGCTCGACGGGCTCGCGGTGAACGCGAGGCTCACGGCGGGGCCGGTGGTGACATCGAAGGACGCGCTGTCGTCCGTGCGGGAGCCGCTGTCGGTGGCGCGCAGTCTGTAGCCGGTGCCGGCCTTGTCGATGTTGCAGCCGGCGAACGTGACGACGCCGCTGACGCGCGTGCCTCTGCACGTGCTGCTGAGCGCGGCGCCGGAGGTGCCCGTGCCGCTGCGGATCGACAGCGTCACGGTGCTGAAGTAGCTCGTGACGGTGTTGCCGCCGGCGTCGACCGCCGTCACGACCGGCTGCGTCGTGAAGTCGGCGCCGCCCCTCGCGCCCGCGGGCTGGGTCGAGAAGACGATGTCGGCGACGGAGCCGACCGTCACGTTGAAGGTCGAGCTGTCGGCGGCGAGCGCGTTTGCGGCGTCGCTCGCGTGCAGGCGGTAGCCGGTTGCGGCTCTGTCGACCTGGCAGCTGTTGAACGACGTGACGCCGTTTCTGAGTCTGTTCACGTCGCAGCCGCTGAGCGTCGCGCCGGGCGCGCCAGTGCCGGAGGTGATCGACAGCGCGACCGTGCCGGAGTAGCCAGTGACGATATTGCCGCCGGCGTCGTAGGCGGTCACGGCCGGAGTGGTCGACAGGTCGCCGCCACCGGTGCCGTTGCCCGGCTGCGTCGTGAAGGCGAGTCTCGCGGCCGCGCCGACTGAGACGTTGAACGAGGAGCTGTCGACGGTGAACGTTCTGTCGCTCGCGCGCAGTCTGTAGCTGCTGCCGCTCTTGTCGATCGCGCAACCAGAGAAGGTCGTGACGCCGTTGGTGAGCGTGCCCGTGCAGCCGCTCAGCGCCGCGCCGGCCGTGCCGGTCCCGCTGACGATCGCGAGCGTGACGGAGCCGCTGTAGTCGGTGACCGTGTTCCCGCCGGCGTCGCGCGCCGTCACGACCGGCTGCGCCGGGAAGGCGAGGCCGCCGGTGCCGTTGCCCGGCTGAGTCGTGTAGACGAGCTGCGTCATGGGCCCGAAGCTGACGGTCGCGTTGGCGGTCGCGCTCGTGTGCGTCCAGCTGTGCCAGACGGCGGTCACCGTGTAGGTGTGCGCGGCGGTCGAGACGCCGGTGTCCGTGCAGCTCGTGGCGCCGGTCGGCGAGGCGAGGCTCGGGCAGGCCGCGCTCGCGGCGCCGTTGTCACGGCGCACGTAGTACGTGACGGAGCCCGAGCCGGGCGCCGTCACCGCCGACCACGTGAGCGTGACGCTGGAGGCGCCGGGGGTCGCTCTCGTGATCGTGGGCGCGGCGAGCGTCGTGACGGTCGCTCTGGCGTTGCCCGTCCCGTAGCCCGTCACGTACGCCGATGCGTCCAGCGTCGCGACGAGCGCGGGCACGGCGGCGAAGACGCAGGCGATCGCGAGCGTGCGCAGCAGGTGGCGGGTGTGCGCATTCATGAGTGCGCGCTCCCGGAGTAGGCGAACGAGAAGATCGCGCCCTTGCAGGCGTCCTGGTTCGTCGCGAGGTTCTTCATCGTCACCTGCGGCGCGGTCACTCTGCCGGAGGGGAGCGTGACGCTGCCGTTGGCGGGCACCGTCAGCGGGTTCGCCGCGGTGACGTTGGAGGCCACGATCTGCAGGTTGGCGGGGCCGTCGCATCTCGCCTTCGAGCTGCCCGGCTGGATCGTGACGACGATCGACTCGACGAGGATCGCCTCGCCGTTCGGGTTGACGACTCTCAGGCTCAGGTCAGCCGTCTTGCCCGGGTACAGCAGGCCGCTGTAGCCGCCGGAGAGCGTGAACGGCTGGCCCGTCGTCGCCGACATGACTCTCCAGGAGTACTCGATGGCCGCGCTGCGGTTGCCGGCCGCGTCGACCGCACGCACGCCGAATCTGTGGATCGCGGCGCTGAGGCCCGTGTAGGTCTTCGGGCTGGGGCAGGCAGCGTAGGCGGCGCCGTCGAGCGAGCACTCGTAGCTGACGCCGGCCTCTCTGTCGGTGAACGCGAACGTGGCACTGTCAGACGCCGACGGGTTCGGCGGCTGCTGCGTCAGCGTCGGTCTGGGCGGCGCGGTCGTGTCAATTCTCCACGTGTAGGTCGTGGCGGGACCGCGGTTGCCGGCGACGTCGCGCGCTCGGACACTGAACGTGACGAGACTGTTCGGTCCGTCGCCGCTGAGGCCCCACCAGCTGACGGGGTTCGTGCAGGCCTGGTAGTCGCCGCCGCTGACCTTGCACTCGTAGGTGACGTTCGCCTCGCCGTCGGTGTAGGCGAATCTGGCGGAGGTCTGATTCGTGATCGCCGGCGGCTGCTGTGTGATCGCCGGCGCCGGGGGCGCTCTCGTGTCGACCGTCCAGGTGCGCTCGACGGGGTCGCCGACCTGGCCGGCTCTCGTACGCTCGCGCACACGGAACGAGTGCGAGCCGTCTCTGAGCCCGCTGTAGCTCTTGGGGCTCGTGCAGGCGGCAAACGCAGCGCCGTCGAGCGTGCAGTCGTAGCTGTCACCTCTCGCGCCGGTGAAAGTGAATCTGGCGCTCGTGTCGGTCGTCGCGCCGGAGGGACCGGTGACGATCGTCGGCGTCGGGCCTCTCGGCGCGGCGACGGCGTAGCCGCCGATCGCGGCGACCGCGAGGAAGATCAGAACACCGAGCAACGTCAGGGACCGCTTCTTCGTCCTGGCGCTCTTCGCTGTCCGTGTCGTGTGAGGTGTGCGCATGTGTGCGTGTGTGGAGAGGAGATCGAGCAGGCGGGGACGCATTCGCCAAGAGGGCGCCCCCGCCCGTTTCGATCGGCTAGATGCCGCTGTTGTCCACCTTGAGGTGGAGAACCGGCGAGGCGCCCTGACAGGCGTCCTGGTTTCTGCCGTTGTCGGCAAAGCTCAGGATGCCTCTGGCTCTCGTCGAGCCGCCCGCAGGAATCGAGGTGCTGACCGTCACGTCGGCGAACGTGAAGTCCGACGCGTCGCAGCCTCTCGGAAGTCCGTCGACGCCGGTCGAGCCGTAGCTCGTGTCGGCGACGATCTTGTCGACCTGCACGGCCGTGTCGGCCGACGGGTTGGTGATCGTGTAAGTGACCCCCGACTGACCGCCCGGGTACAGCGTCGTGGGGATCGACACGTCGTCGATCGTGACGCCGGCGGCAGTGCCGACCGTCGCCGTGCCCGAGCCGGTGCCCGAGGCCGTGAAGTACGCCACGGCGATTCCGGCGACCGCAATCGCCGCAATGGCGACGACCGGGACGAGAATCCGCTTGCGCATCAGTTTCCGCATGAGAGCAATGCTCCTTTCGTTTGCCACCTGGAGCCTCTGCTCCCTGCGGTGGTTCCTTCCGCTGGTCGTGCAGCTTGTTCGAGGGCCGGGGCACCCTCAATGGTCCGCGCGGGGGTTTTGGCGTTCACTTGCGTGAACGCTGTTGCGCATTCGGCGTAGTGCGCGTGCGTTCCGCCGCTCCTGCGGGCAGAGTTGCCGCCATGGCCATCCGCGTGCTGCTCGTCGACGACCACGACGTCTTCCGCCACGGCCTCGCGCAGCTGCTGGGCGACGAGGGGCTCGACGTCGTCGCCGAGGCGAGCGGCGGCGAGGCGGGCGTGCGGCTGGCAGCCGAGTTGCGCCCCGATGTCGTGCTGATGGACCTCAGCATGCCGGGGATGTCCGGCGTCGAGGCGACGCGCGCGATCGCTGCCGAAGACGGCAGATCGCGGGTCGTCGTGCTGTCGCTGTCGGACGACGACGCCGCGATGCTGGAGGCGCTGTTGGCGGGAGCGGCCGGCTACCTGCTGAAGGAGGCGACACTCGAGCAGATCGTCGGCGCGGTGCAGGCGGCCGCCGCGGGCGACGCCGTCATCCCGCCGCGCGTCGCCCCCGAGCTGCTGCGACGACTGCGTGCAGCCGAGACCGCGAGGCCCACGAACGGCGACGGCGCCGTCGAGCTGTCCGAGCGCGAGCACGAGGTGCTGCGGCTGATCGTTGACGGACGCGACAACGCGACGATCGCGGCCGAGCTGTTCATCAGCCCGAACACGGTCAAGAGCCACGTCGCCAGCATCTTCACGAAGCTCGGCGTCGAGAGCCGGCTGCAGGCGTCAGTGCAGGCGCTGCGACGCGGACTCGTCGTCTGAGGCTGGCGCCGGCTCGCGCATGCGGGCCTGCAACGTGCGCAGCAGCGTGCGCAGCTCGCGCTCCTGCGCGGCAAAGCTCAGCTCGCGTTCCGACAGCTCGAGCGCTCGCGCGCGCAGCCGCCTGCGCGCGCCTTCCAGCGCGAGCGCTGACGCGTAGCCGCCGATCAGCAGCTCCTCCGCGCCGCCGCCGACGTCGGGCGCCGTGCAGCGTTCGCGCAGCTCCTCCAGCAGGCGGGCGGCGGTCTCGAGGAGTGGATCTGGCGGCGACGACACGGGTGCGAGCATGCTCCCGCCCAGCGGCGCCGAGCACCATCGCCCACGCGGGCGCTTCGCCGTTCAGACGCCTGAACGACTGCGACCGTTGGTCTTGCCGCGCAGCGAGTCGAGCAGCGCGAACGCGCCACGTCGATCCTCGACGCGCAGCTTGCGCAGCACCGTCGAGACGTGGCGGCGCACCGTCACCTGGCTGACGCCGAGCTGCTCGGCGACCTCGGCGGTGCTCGCGCCGCCGTGCAGCAGCTCGAGGATCTCCCACTCGCGCGGCGTCAGCTCCGCGCCGCCGCGCGAGAGCGGCACACGCCGCCGGCGGCGACCGCCCAGCTCGGCCACGATCCGCCCAACGAGCGGCCGCGGGATCGCCGCCTCGCCGGCGAGCACGCCAGCCAATGCGAACGGCAGGCGCTCCGGGTCGACGTCCTTCAGCAGGTAGCCGACGGCGCCGGCCTGGATCGCCGCGAACAGGTCGTCCTCGTCGGCGGAGACGGTCAGCATCGCGATCGCGGTGCCAGGCAACTGCGCAGCGATCTCGGCGGCCGCCTCGATCCCGCTGCCGCCGGGCATGTGCACGTCGAGCAGGCAGGCGTCCGGCCGTTCGCGCAGCGCCGCCTCGACCGCGACCGGACCGCTGGAGGCCTCGGCGCAGACGACGAAGCCGCCGCGCTCCAGCGCGCCGCGCACGCCCGCGCGGGCCGCCGCGTGATCGTCGGCGATCAGGACACTGCGACCGGCGCCGACCGACTCGCTCACGGCAGCGTCACCTCGATCTCCGTGCCGTCGCCGGGCGCTGAGCGGATCTGTGTGCGCCCGCCGACCGCGGCTGCGCGCTCGCGCATCGCCTGCAAGCCGAAGGCGCCGTCGGGGACGCATGCGGGATCGACGTCGAAGCCGCGGCCGTCGTCGCGCACGCGCAGGCGACTCGGAGGCCCGGCCTGCAGCTCAATCGTCGCGCAGCGCGCGCGGCCGTGGCGGGCGGCGTTCGAGAGCGCCTCGCCGACGATCCGTGCGAGCGCGTCGCGCACGGCTGGCTCGACGTCGACGTCGGCGTCGGCCTCGATGTGCACGTCGAGCTCGAAGCGGCGGCCGAGCTCGCCGCCGATGCGCGCGAGCGTCGCCGGCAGCGGCTCGTCGATCGGCGCCCGCAGCGTCGAGATCGCGGAGCGCGACTCGGCCAGAGCGCGCTCGGCCGCACCGAGCAGGCGGTCCGCCTCGGGTCCCGGCTGCGTCGCCTGGAGGCGGCGCACCTGCGCCAGCAGGTAGAGGACTTCCTGCGCAACACCGTCGTGCAGCTCGCGCGCGACGCGGCCGCGCTCCTCGATCGCCGCAAGGCGCGAGCGGTCGTGCTGGTAGTCGCGGATCTCCGCGACCGCACCCGCCGCGAGCACGAGATAGGCGGCGAGTGCCAGCACGTCGCCCGCGTAGAACCAGTTGACGTAGAGCGATGGCACAAGCAGGTAGTTCAGCCACGCGAACGCGAGCAGCGCGACGCCCCATGAGAGCGGGACGGACAGGCGGTCGGGGCGGCGTCGGGCGCGCAGCGCGAAGCCGACGGCCGCGACGACCACCAGCGCGAGACAGGTCCCCTTCAGCACGATCGAGACCGGGCTGCCATGGAGCGGCCCGTACGCCGGGGACGCGCCCGCGACGACCGGCGGCAGCAGCTGCGGGTCGAGGGCAGCGAGCAGGAGTGCCAGCAGCGCGAGTGCACCGACGCCGGCGAGCGCAAGGACACGCGCAGCGTGGCGAGGTCTCGCGATCCTCCTGCTGGCCGAGAGTGCCGCCGCGGCCAACAGCGCGGCGGCCACGACGCGCCCCGAAACGGGCGTCCACGCGAGCGGACCTTCCAGGCTGTGCCCGATCGCCCCCTGGACCGCGCTCGTGAGCAGGTTCGTGACGCCCAGCACGGCGAACGACGTCGCAAGCAGCAGGTCGGCGGCGAGCGGGGTGCGGCGGTAGCGGCCAGCCGCAAGGAATGCCACGAGCAGTGCGATCAGCGCTGCGGCCGTCGCGATCTGTGCGTGCAGGACCGCCCGCTGCGGTCCGTAGCGCAGGTCCGGCATCGTCGCCACAAGGGTGGTCACGCCGACGCCGATGGCAAGCACCACCAGCAGTCCGACGCTGCCGCGGCGGCCGAAGGACGACGGCGGAGGCGCCTGTGCGCGCTCTGTTCCCACGCCGCTGAAGACGACGGTCCGCCCAGCCGGCGATGTGCCCGCCGAATGGCGGTCGAACGTGCGCGCGGAGCTCACGGCGTCGAAATCCCCTGGGGTGACATGGGTCTCAGCCTTCTCTTCGGCGCGTCGGCGCAATCGCTCGACCCCTGCAAGACGTGCGCTGACCCGCGGGACGGTCAGATCGATTGCATCACCGGTCAGCGGGTAGGTCTGAATCTGAACCCACGAGGGAAGGAGGACCCCGTGTCAACCGGAGCGATCATCGCGATCGTCCTCGGCGTCTTGATCCTGCTCGTGCTGCTGGCGGTGCTCGTGCCGCGCATGCGCGGACGTCGACGTCAGCATCAGCTCGAGAACCGCCGCGGCGAGCTGGCGAGCCAGCACCGCCAGGCAGCGACGGAGCAGGCGACTCGTGCTCGCCAGGCCGAGAGCGAGGCGAAGCGGGCGGAGGCCGAGGCGGAGCTGCATGAGGCCCGCGCCGACTTGCATGACCACGGCATGGCGGACGAAGAGATCGACGGGCGTCGCGACGGACGGACCGACGCTGACGCGATCGAGGACCGGCCGGCGCGGCGCGCATAGCGCCAGCTGAGGGGCTGGACGCGGCGAGCAGAGACGCCGCGTCGCGCCGTCTCACAGCGGCGCGCCGGTTCCGCCACGGCAGTAGGGTCGCGTCCCCATGCCGACTTTCGGTCCATCGGACGGAGGCGTCCACTGACGACCGGCCGCACGGGCGTGGCGGACGATGCGGCACACCGTCCGGTCCGCCGTCAGCTCATCGTCGCCGGCACCTGCCTCGCGATCGGCGGCGGCGTCGTGCTCGTGCCGCGTGCGTTGACGCCGGCCGCGTCGGCGGTCGTCGTTGCCCCGGTCCCCGGCGCGCTTCGATCCGTCGCCGTCGCGGGCGGCCGCGCGGGGCCCCTGCGAGCCCGTGCGAACGTCACGACGCTGGGGATCTCCAGCGCGGTCGGGACGCGCACGCGCGCCCCGCGGAGCGTCGAGCTGATCGTGCCGGTCCCGCGCGCGAGCTGCGCGCGTCTGGAGCGCCGTCTCGCCGGCCGCTGCGGTGCGTCGGCAGGACGGGCGCTCACCGGTCGCGACGCGGTCCTCGACGCCGCTGAGCCGGTCCTGGTGAAGCTGACCGCGCCTGGTCACGAGGGCTTCTTCATGGAGGGCGACGGACGGCTCGCCTCGCTCGCCCCCAACGCCCGGCGAGCGACGGTGCGGGTCTTTTGCCTGTCACCCCAGCCGCTGCGACTGACGGTCTCGAATCGCAGCGAGCTCGTGCCGGCGGCCTGCTCGCCGCAGCACGCCGCCGTCAGCTTTCGGCTCCTGCTGGCGAGCCGCACGCGCCCGCGGGTGGACATGGTCGCCGCGCGCACGTTGCACGTCGCGAGCCCGGCGCGCAGCGTGCGGGTGCAAGCAGCGTCGCCGACCCTGGGCGTCGGCGACCGGGTCGAGACGCTGCTCGACCGGGGCGACTCGGTTGTCACGCTCACTCCGGCCAACGCCGGCACCATCGCGATCGACCGCGCCGACGTCGGCGACCGGCCCACGGTCCGCATCTCCGTCCCCCGCGCCGACAGCGTGCGCGTGCACGGCCGCGGCGAGCAGCTCCAGAGCCTCTACGACGAGCACGGCGACGTGTGGCTCGGCCTGACCGGCCTGTTCGTCGGCATCGCGCTCTCGCAGCTCGCCGACCTAATCGTGGAGCGCCGGCGCTAGATGCGACGCCCCGGGGCCATCCTGCTCGCCGCCGCGCTCGCGCTCGCCGTGCACGCCGACGCGCTCGCGCGCACGGCGCCGTCCGACAGCTGCGGGACGAAGCGGTCGTCGGCCGACCTCCTCTGCCGCAGCTACGGGAGCGTCACGCAGACGGCGCCGTCGGACGTCGGCGTCGCGCCGGTCGCCGTTGCGCGCGGTCCCATCGCAGTCGCGTCCCGCTCGACGGTCCGCGTCGGGACGCGCTCGCTGGCGACGATGGCGTTCGGGCAGCAGGCGCAGTGCGCCTTCGGCGTGCTGGGACGCGCCACCGAGATAGTCACCCGCTGGGGCGGCGACGATGCCGCGGCGCCGTCGCTGTTCTGGCAGCGGCTCGGCAACGCACGCTGCAGATTCACCGGCAGACCGCGCCCGCAGACGTTCTTCTGCGAGCTGTCGGTGAGATGCCCGGTCGTCGTCACGACCCGGGGGCCGGCGCAGGTGGCCTCGCGCTTCGGCGCCACGGCACAGATCTCTCGCGCCGTCGCCCGTGCCGCGGACCTCACGACCGTGACCCCGGTGATCCTCGACTTCTGCGCGAGCAGCTTCCAGATCGACGTGAGCGACGAGTTCGGCGGCGACTCGGTCGGCGGCGGCGGCTTCGTGGAGGTCAACGGCGTGCGCGAGCCCTCGCACGAGCGGGTGGTGATCAAGAAGCTCGACACGTTCACGCAGACAGATACGACCACCGTCGAGACGCACGAGATCTCGATCGAGTCGCGCGGGAACGCCGGTCACGGCGACTGCCCCGCGCAGGTGCTCGACCAACGACGGCGCCGCCGCGTGCAGGGCGGCTGAGGCGCTCCCGGCGCCTAGAGGATCTCCAGCACGCGCTCGATCGGACGCGCGAGTACCGCGCGGTCGCCGTTGACGACGATCGGGCGCTGCAGCAGCTGCGGCCGCTCAACCATCGCCGCGACGATCGCGTCCTCGTCGGCGGCCGCCGCCAGCTCGGCGGCGCCCTCCTCGCGCATCCGCAGTGCCGCGCTCGGCGGGATCCCGGCCTTCGAGAGCAGCGCGCGGAGCTCGGGCTCCGTGAGCCCCTCGACGTGGTACTCGACGCGCTCGAAGTCGACGCCGCGCTCTGCCAGCAGCTCGGCGAGCTTGCGGCAGGTGGTGCACGCGCGCTTCTCGTAGACGATGATCGCCATCGCGGCGGAGCCTATGTCACCGACGCGACACGAGATGGGTAGAAGGCCCGACAGACGTGGGCGCGCACATCGCGCACGATTGGACCCATGCCCCGCACCCGATATGAGAGGACCGCCGCGATGCGCACGACCCACCTGCCGAAACTCTTCACCGCCGCGCTCACGGCCGCGGTCCTCGCGTCCGCCACGGCTTCGGCGGCGCCGGTCGTGGACAGAGTCTTCGACCTGCCGAACGTGCCGAGACATCTGGCCCTGGGCCCGGACGGCAACGTCTGGATCGCGATGGAGGGACTCACGGACAACATCGCGCGCATCAGACCCGACGGCACCGTCGACAGATTCACGAGCGCCGCGATCGTCAGCCCGATCGGCATCGTCGCCGGTCCGGACGGTCAGCTGTGGGTGACCGAGAGCAACGCTGTCGCGCACTTCTCGCCGAGCGACCCGAGCGCCGCGAGAAGAGTCGACATCGTCGGCCTCAACGCAAACGGGATCGCCGTCGGCTCGGACGGGAACCTGTGGACCGCCTCGAATGACTCCGTCTTCCGCATCAGAACGGACGAGAGATCCACTGCGTTCAGACCGGCCGGCCTGTCCGGCGCGCGCGGGATCGCCGCGGGTGGCGACGGCAACCTCTACGTCGCGGACTTCGGCGGCCAGCAGATCCTCGGCGTCACGACCGCTGGCGTCACGACGCTTGCCTACCCCACGGGCGGTGGCCCGCAGGAGGTCGTCGCGGGACCGAGCGGGCAGATGGGCTTCACCAACCCGACCAACGTCCCGCAGCAAACCGGCCGCTTCAGCCCGCCCGACACGAGAAGCGTCAGAACGGCCGACTTCGCGACGGGCACCGACCCGTTCGGGATCGTCTTCGCCGAGGACGGGGCTTACTGGATCGCCAACCGCAACGACACGCTCACGCGCATGGCTCCCAACGGCACGGTGACGACGCTCAGAGGCTTCCCGAGAGACTCGAACCCGCGCTACCTCACGACCGGCAGCGGCGGCACGCTGTGGGTCGGGCTGGAGACGTCGAGACAGGTCGCGCGCGTGACCGGAGTCGTGGCGCCGCCCACCGGCGGCGGTGGCGGGACAGGCGGGACGGGCGGCGGTGGCGGCGGAGGCGGCACGACGGTCGACAGAGCGCCGCCGAGACTGTCGAACGCGCTCTTCCCCCTGCTGCGGGTCGGCAGAAGCGGCACGCTGAAGCTCACGCTGTCCGAGGCCGCGACCGTGACGATCCGCTTCGAGCGCCGGCTGCCCGGACGACGCAAGGCCGGCAGATGCGTCGCGCCGCAGCGTGCGCCGCACGGCAGAAGCTGCAAGCGCATCAAGACGTTCGGCGTGCAGACCCGCAGCGCGGTCAGAGGCGCCAATCGCCTCTCGATCGGCGGCAAGATCGGCAGACGCACGATCCCCGTCGGCAGCTTCCGCATCACGCTCGTCGCCAGAGACGCCGCCGGCAACGTCTCGAAGGCGGTCAGGGTCACGACGGACGTCAATCCGCAGACGATCCCGGGGCGGCGCGGGGCGACCCTCTGATCAGGTCGGCGGCGCGATCTGCGCAACCCGCGGGCCGCGCGCCCGTTGGAGCGAGCATGACCCGCCGTCGACCCATCCGCTCGCTCGCCGGACCGATCGCCGGGATCGCGCTCGCGTTCTCCGGCGGCGACGCGGTCGCGGCCCCGAGCTGGTCGAGCCCGCAGACGATCGCGAGACCGACCTGTCCGGCGAAGGTCCTCAGAGGCCTCCCGCCGACCCGGGTCGTCGACCTCCATGCGGAGCAGAACGCACGGGGCGATCGGCTCGTGGCATGGGTCGAGCAATGCCCGCGCGGTTGGCGCGTCGACGCGGGCGGCGGCGAATTCGCGCTGGCGGCCAACGCACGCGGCGAGGCGGTGCTGGCGTGGAAGCACCAGTCGGCGGAGGCCGGAGCCGCCCCCGTGGTCGTGGCGGCGCTGCGCCGCGCAGGCGCTCCCCGCTTCGACGGTGAGCAGCGTGTGTCCGCGCCGCTCGTCGACGTTCAGAACGCGTTCGGCGGCCACGACGGCGTCCATCCGACCCCCGCGGCCGCCGTCGCCGACGACGGCAGTGCGATCGTCGCCTGGCGCGGCGCAGACGCGAGCGCACCGGACTGCTGCTCAGCGATCGAGGCGACCGTGCGTGCGTCCGGAGAAGCGTTCGCGCCGGCAGCGCGCGTCTCGGCGCCGTACAGACACAATCCGGCCACAGGGCCGGCCGTCGCGATGGCGGACGATCGAACGGCGTACGTCGCGTGTGGATCACCAACGAGTACGGCGTCTATCCGACCCCGGGCGCCGTGACCGCGACCCATTGGGAGGGCAGCGCGTTCGCACCGCCGACCACGCTCGTGAGCACCACAGACTGGCCGCGTCCGAGCTCGTTCGTCGCTCCCGGCATCCTGCTGGCCCGCGGCGGCGCCGCGCTCGTGCAGTGGGTCGGCTATGCCGACGCCTGCTCGACGCCTGCGAACCATGGCCAGCGGTTCGACGGCGCCGCGATCCCGCTCGACACGGGAGCACCGGTGGAGACGCACTCGCTCGTGCCGGTCGATCGCCTGTACGCGGGCTACGCGCGTGCGCTCGATGCGCAACGACAGCCGGTCACCGTGTGGCTTGACGGCAGAGCGTTCGCCCCCGATCGCTACGGCTGCGAGACGCTGCCGACCGCCTTCGCGGCCTCCGTCGACGGCGGACCGCCGATCGCGGGACCGCCGGCCGGGGACACGCGCGCTTTCGCCCTGGCCGCCGCGCCCGGACCCACGCCGACGCTGGTGTGGGCCGAGCCGCGGCGGATCCGGCTCGCGGAACTGTCCGGCTCCTGATCGACGCGCTATGCCGCGGTCGCGGGCGGTGCCGCCGCAGCCTGCAGCGGCACGGCACCACTGATCAGGTCCGCCGCACGCTCGGCACTCGCGATCGTCGGCGCGTTCGTGTTGCCGCGCGGGACGAGCGGCATGACGGATGCGTCGACCACGCGCAGCGCCTCCAAACCGTTCACGCGCAGCTGCTCATCCACCACGGACCCGATCGCGCACGTGCCGACCGGGTGATAGATCGGGAACGTCGTGCGGCGGGCGTGCGCGACGAGCGCCGCGTCGGAGTCGTCGTCGGGGACGTTCATGCCGGTCGTGCAGTACGACGACATCGCGGGCTGCGCGGCGATCTCCAGCATCAGCCGCAGCGCCGCGACCATGCGGTCCAGATCGCGCGCGCTCTCGTAGAAGCCGTTGCGCACGATCGGCCGCGCCGTCGGCTCGTTCGAGGCGAGCCGCACGCTGCCGCGCGCCTCGGGCGTCAACAGGCACGGCGTCACGAGCACGCCGTGACCCTCCGGATCGGCCATCCCCTCGTCGAGGATCTGGACCGGGATCGTGTGGAACTGCACGTCCGGGGCAGGCGCATCCGCCTCGACGCGCACGAACGCGCCGCTCTCGGCGAGGTTCGAGGCGAACGGACCGGTCTGCGTCGCCATGAACTCCTCCAGCGCAGCCGGCTCACGGGCGAGCAGCAGGCTCTCCGGCAGCTCGGTCCCCCACACGCCGAACGTCGCCGCGTGGTCGGACAGGTTCTCCCCCACCGCCGGCTGGTCGAGCACGACCTCCAGCTCGCGCAGCATCAGGTGCTCCGCAGGGCCGACGCCGGACAGCATCAGCAGCTGCGGCGAGTTGTAGGCCCCACCGCAGAGGATCACCTCGCGCGCGGCGCGCAGCTCCTGCACGGCGCCGAGCTGCGAGGCCTCGACGCCGACTGCGCGCGTGCCCTCGAACAGGACGCGGTGCACGAGCATGTTGGGCAGCACCGTGAGGTTGGAGCGCGACGTCGCCGGGTGCAGGTAGGCCGCTGCGGCGCTTGCGCGCAGGCCGCCGCGCTGGGTCACCTGGTACATCCCGGCGCCATCCTGCGCGGGACCGTTGAAGTCCTCGTTGCGCGGCAGGCCTGCCTGCACGGCCGCCTCGGCCCACGCTTGCGAGATCTTGTTGCCGGAGCGCTGCTCGGAGACGGGCAGCGGGCCGCCGGCCCCGTGCCACTCCGACGCGCCGCGCTCGTTGTCCTCCGCCTTGAGGAAGTACGGCAGCAGGTCCGCCCACGACCAGCCGGGGATTCCCCAGTCGTCGTAGTCGCGCGCGTTGCCGCGGATGTAGACCATCGCGTTCGTCGAGGAGGAGCCACCGAGCACGCGCCCGCGCGGCAGCGGGATGCGACGACCGTTGCAGTGCGGCTCAGGCGCGCTGAAGTAGCCCCAGTCGAGCTCCGTGCCTGCCAGCTTCAGGTACCCGAGCGGGACGTGGATGTTCTGATTGACGTCCGGCGGCCCCGCCTCGAGCAGCAGGACGCTCACGTCCGGGTCCTCCGTCAGGCGTGCCGCGAGCACGCAGCCGGCCGAGCCGGCGCCGACGATCACGTAGTCGTACATGGAGCGATGCTCTATGAGTTGGGGCGGCGCGTCAACTCGCTGCGGTTCGACGGCGCACGCCACGCGACGAGCGCCGGGGCGCCATGCGCCGTCCACCCGCTGCGGTAGGACTCGCGCATGAGCCACCCCGTCAAGCTGCGCCTGAGCGACGACTTGGAGCGCACGCGCGTCACCGTCTTCTTCCGCCTGCTGCTCGCGATCCCGCACTTCGTGTGGCTGTACCTGTGGGGGATCGCCGTCTTCTTCATGACGATCCTGAACTGGTTCGCGACGTTGGCGACCGGCACGCCGTGGGAGACGGCGCACGCGTTCGCCAGTCGGTACGTGCGCTACACGGTCCACGTGTACGCGTACGTCGCGCTGCTCGCGGATCCCTATCCGACGTTCGGCGGGAACGCCGACTATCCGGTCGACGTCGAGCTGCCGGAGCCGGGGCCGCAGAGCCGCTGGACGGTGCTGTTCCGCCTCCTGCTGGCGCTCCCGGCCCTGCTGCTGGGGAGCGTGCTCGCGACGGGCTTCTGGTACAGCGGCTCGTCATCGGACTCGTACTACCAGCTCACCGGGCTGCTGACGGTCGTCGCGCTGCTCGGCTGGTTCGCGATCCTCGCACGCAGCCGCATGCCGCGCGGGCTGCGCGACGCGGGTGCCTACGCCGTCGCCTACCAGGCGCAGCTGTACGCCTACCTGCTGCTGGTGACCGACCGCTATCCGAACAGCGATCCGCTCGCGGCGCTCGGCGACCTGCCGGTGCGCGAGGACCCGATCCGGCTCGACGTCGACGACGACCGGAGGCGCAGACGCGCGACGACGTTCTTCCGCCTGCTGCTCGCGTTCCCGCACTTCGCGTGGCTGCTGATCTGGGGCATCGCGGCGTACTGCGCGGCGATCGCGAGCTGGTTCGTGCAGGTCGTCGCCGGGCGCCCGCACGAGGGGTTCCACCGCTTCATCGCGACCTACCTGCGCTACGGCACCCACGTCTACGCGTACGTCTACCTGCTCGCCGAGCCGTATCCCGAGTTCGACGGGCGCGCAGGCGGGTACCCGATCGGGCTGACGGTCGCCGAGCCGCAGCGCCAGGACCGCCTGACCGTGGCGTTCCGGCTCGTGCTCGCGATCCCCGCCTTCATCATCTCGGGCGCGTACGGCGGCGTGGCGTTCGTCGCCGTGGTGCTGGGCTGGTTCTCGGTGCTCGTGCGTGGCGAGATGCCGCTCGGGCTGCGCAACGCGATCGCGTTGTGGCTGCGCTACAACCAGCAGACGATCGGCTACGTGATGCTGCTGACGGAGCGCTACCCGTACGGCGGTCCGGCCGCGTCGGGGCCTGCGGCGGAGCCTCATCCGCCCGTGTTTCTGCCGCCAGATCCCCTGGCTGCGTGACTCAGAAGTGGTGGCCGTGGTGCCCGTGCGATGAGCTCGGGCGCACGGCGACCGCTTCGACCCGCTCCGGCGAGCGCACCAGCCACCATGTCAGCGCCGTGCCGATCGCGCACAGCCCGACGATCAGCCACAACGAGTGGGCGAGCGCATATGAGTCGGCGGCGCGCAGGCTCTCGCCGACCCGCTCGTCATCGCGCAGGTGCTCGAACAGCGCGCCCATCCCAGCGAGCACGAACGCGCCCGCGACCATCCGGTTCATCGCCAGCACCCCGGCCGCGATGCCCGCCTTCGCGTGCGGCATCGCCGCCATCGCGGCGGTCGACATCGGCGCATAGACGAGCCCGAGCGCGATCCCGAACAGCAGGAAGCCGGGCAGCAACGTTGCGTAGCCGCTCGTCGCGTCGATCCGCGTCAGCAGCAGCGTGCCGACGGTGCCGCACGCCATCCCCAGCGTCATCAGCGCGCGCACGCCGACGCGCGCGATCAGGCGCGGCGCCAGCGGCGAGATGATGACCATCGGCGCGGTGATCGGCAGCACGAGCGCGCCGCTCGCAACCGCGCTGTAGCCGAGGATCTCCTGCAGGTACTGGGGGAAGTAGAAGATCACGCCCCACCACGCTCCGACCAGGCAGAAGGCGGCGGCGCTCGCGCCGAGGTACGGGCGGTTGCGGAACAGTGCGAACTCAACGATTGGCGCCCTCACGCGCGGCTCGAACAAGGCGAACGCCACGAGACCGGCGATGCCCGCGACCCCGACGACGAGCGTCTCCGGCGCGTCCCAGCCCCACTGCGCACCCTGGACGAGCGCGAGCACGACGCCGGTCAGCCCAACTGTGAGCGCCGTCAGCCCGGGCACGTCAACGTGCGGATCGGCCTGCTCGTCGCGCGTCTCGCGCGCCGCGCGCGAGGTGATCAGCCAGCCGGCGAGCAGCGGCGGCACGCCGATCCAGAAGACCCAGCGCCACGACAGCCCGTCGACGAGCAACCCGCCGAGGATCGGCCCGAGCGACAGTGCGAGCGCCGAGACGCCGGCCCAGATGCCGAGCGCGCGCGAGCGCTGCTCGTCGCCGAACGCCTCGCTGACGATCGCCAGCGACAGCGTCAGCATCGCCGCGCCGCCGACGCCCTGGATCACCCGCGCAAGGATCAGCACCTCCATCCCACCGGCCGTCGCCGCCAGCACGAGGCCGCCGGTGAAGATCAGCAGCCCAAGCAGGAACAGCCGCCGGCGGCCGTACACATCGCCGAGCCGGCCGGCCGTCACGACCAGCACCGCGAGCGCGAGCAGATACGCGTTCAGCACCCACTGCAACTCGCTCGACGAGGCGTGCAGGTCACGCTGCACGTCGGGCAGCGCGAGCGTCACGACGGTCGAGTCGAGCATCAGCATGAAGAGGCCCATGCAGGCGCCGGCGAGTGTCCACCAGGACCGGTTCGAGTCGGTGATGCGCGGAAGCGCCATCGGCGCGGCGCAGCCTAGCGGCCGCCGCGGCTGGGGCTACCGTGTGGCCCTCTCGTCCCGTCGGAAGGAGCCGCCGTGCCGACTGCCCCACGCTTGCGCACCGCCTCGATCGCCCTCGCCGTGCTCGCGGCCGCCGCGCTCGGCGGCGCCGCCACCGTCCTAGCGATCACGCCCGTTGGACCGCCGCCCGTCGTGCGGACCGCGCTCGCGGAGGCGCCGAACCCGGCCGGCGCGCCCGGCAAGACGCTCGGGCTCTCGCGCGTGACGGTCGCGCCAGGCGGCGCGCTGCCGCTGCACCGCCATCCCGGCACGCAGACCGCGTACATCGCCCGCGGCGAACTGACCTACACGGTCGTCACGGGCCAGGTCATCGTGCGGCGCGGCAACCCGGAGACGGATGCGCGGGTCGTGCGCACGATCACGAGCGGCCAGACAGCCGTCATCAGAGCGGGCAGCTGGATCGTCGAGCGCCCCGGCACGATCCACCGCGCCGCAAACAGAGGCGGCCAGCAGATCGTCATCTGGCTCGCGACGCTGTTCCGCACGGGTGCGCCGTCGGCCATCTTGGTGACAGCGCCGGCAAAGCCGTAGCGATGGGCCGGCTGCCAAGGCGAGAGCAACTCGCCCTGGCAGCGCGGTCCACGCTCGCTACCGCCGGCTGAGCGTCACCCGCAGGTGCCGCTTCACCAACTGTCTCCCGGAGCGAATCGAGACGTCGAACGCGACCGTCACGCTGCGACCGACGAGCGCTCTGCGCGCCGCTGTGCCGAGCTGCGCGCGCACCGCGCCGCGCCGACCGGCTCTGAGCGTCGCCGGCTTGAGCACCTTCGCCCAGAACACCTCGCCGCCGAGCACGAGACGCACACGTCTCGGCGCGCCGACGCGGCAGCTACCCGTGCGGCAGCGCAGCGTCGCGAGCGTCGCCCGGCCGGCTCTGCCGACGGTCGCCTGTCTGCGCGAGACGTCCTCGACGTGCAGCGTCGGTGCAGTCGCGCCGACCACGTCGGCCCGGGCGGCCGTCCCCGGCGCACGCTGCTGCCAGCGCACCGTGGGCGTCGGTGTGCCGCTCGCAGACGCGCTGAACGTCGCCTCGCCTCTGGCGTCGGCCGTGGGCAGCTCCACTGCACGGTCGAGCGGCTGCTGGACGACCGTCGGCGCGGTGCCGTGCTGGCTCCAGCGCGTCAGCGATCCGGTCGCGTTGGAGGCCGCGTACAGCGATCTCGCACCGCCGACGGCACGCACGATCGGCCCGCTCGGGATCGAGGCGACGGCGGCGCCCTCGCGGTACACGGCGACCGTGTCGGCGAGCGGCGCGTAGAGCGTGCCGTCGTCGCGGTCCAGCGCGACGGCCCCGAGCCCGGGCCCGGTCGCCAGCGGGCCGCCCTCGACCGCGTAGCCGGACGGGTTGGCGCCGCTCGGCACGAGCGTCAGCAGGCGCGGGCTCGCGAGCCCGATGCCGAACTCCGACGCGTAGACCTTTCCGCCCGTGAACGCGGCTGAGGCGTTCTCGTACCCCTGCGTCGTGCCCGCGGCGGGCGCGGTCGGCGTCGTGTCGGGGATGTCGGTGGCGACGAGCGCGCTACCGATGTCGGCGAGCGTGGCGCTGCCGTGCAGGTCGAGCTGCAACGGCGGCCCGGAGCTGACGAGGATCGGGCCGTACGTCGCGACCAGCTTCCCGGTCGAGCTGCGGGCGACGCTGCGGATGTTGCGCCCGCCCGTGTCGAGCGTCGGGTACGTCTCGACGTCCCAGTCCGCGCCGTCGCGCGTGGCGACCTCGACGGTCGGGTTGCCGGAGAAGAACGGCGACGGCGCCGCCGTGCCGATCGCCCACAGCTTGTCGGTCGCGGGGTCGTAGTCGAGCGTGCGGGCCGGCGCCATGTCGACCGTGCCGGTGACGTAGCTGCCGGTGCCGGCGTCGTAACGGAACCTCAGCACTCTGCCGCTGCCGTCGTCGGCGAAGACGGTCGCCGTCTCGGGGTCGAACGCGATCGCGAACTGGTCGAGCGACGCGTTCGCCTCGCTCGCCAGCGGCACGAGCGTGTCGAGGTCGTACGCGCCCACGCCGTCGCTCGAGACGACGTGGATCGCATCGTTCGACGGGTCGACGAACAGGCGGTAGATGCCACCGAGGCCAGCGACCTCATCGTCGTCGTCGAAGAACGGCGCGCCGGGCTTGCTCCAGCTCTCGGCGAGCGGCTTGCCGCCCGTGCCGGTGTAGGAGAACGTGACTGGGTCGAACGCCGTGCCGCCCCCGTAGAAGCCGGCGAAGGCGGCCGCACCGCCGGGCGCCAGCGTGCCAGGGATCGCGGCCCACGAGGTGGTACCGCCGCCGATCGTCGGATCGACGCCCGTCAGGTCGAGTCGCTCCAGCTCGGTGTCGGGGTAGACAGACGCCGCCCCGCCGACCGGGAACGGCAGCGACGAGAGGTCCGCGAGCAGGCGGGCGCCGTCGGAGGTGAGCTCGACGCGCAGGTCGCTCAGCGTCATGTCGAGCTGGCCGTCGTGACCCGAGAAGTGGACCGAGCCGCCGAACACGACGACGGTCGCGCCGGTGGCGTCGTCGTAGCTGCCGCTGGAAAGCGGGAAGTGGAACGTGCCGTCGGGGTTCTGAGTGGCGCCATCGCCGAGCGCGATCGAGCCGTGCGCGATCGGGCCGGTGATGTAGGCGCGGAACGACTGCTTGACGCCCCAGTCGAGGCCGCCGGTCGAGATCGGCGTCACGGTCGCCAGCGCGCGCGGGGCCGGCAGCATAAGCGCGAGCAAGAGCACGAGCCCACACAGGAGCATGGAGGCGATGGGCGACCGCGGTCGCCTGGCCGGGAGCTGCATGGATGTCCTTCCGGGCGCGCGGCGACGGGACCGAAAGGTCCCGCCCCCCGGCCGCATGCGTTTAGGGGTTGTAGACCAGCCGGCCGAAGTCGCTGCCGGCTCTGTAGCTGCCGTTGCTGCCGCCGTTTAGGGAGCCCTAACAAGCCAGAAGTGGCGCGCGGACGCTCGGACCCACCACGGGCCCGTCAGACCCGCTCGAACCAACCCTCCGGTTTTCTTGACCAGTCAGACGCGAGCGGTTACCGTCGCCCCGGCCAGCACACCGGAAAGGGGTACAAAGTGGTCAGATTCACCGTGGCGATCGACGGCAAGCTCTCGGCGGCGCAGCAGCAGGCGATCAACGTGTCGATCCAGCAGGCCGTGCTGCCACATCTCGCCGACCTCGGCAGTCGTGGCCAGAACGTCGCCGTGCTTCCACACAAGGAGTGGCTCGGGCTGATCGCGCTCGAGCTGGCCGAGGGCGCGCTGTTCAAGGGCCTCCCACAGGTGGAGAAGCTGGAGCAGCAAGCCGGCATCCGCTGAGCGCCATGACCGCACCATCGGACCGCGCAGTGCGCGACGAGCCGCTCGCGTGCCCCAGCGCGCCGGCGCAGCCCGGCGCCGCGCTGCTCGCGATCGTCGGCAGCGACGGCCACCTCGCACATCTGTCGCCGCCGATCCCGATCGACGAGGCGTTCGTTACCGCCGCTTCGCGGCACGGCGCACCCGAGGCGCGCATGCGCTTCACGGCACCTTGCCTGGAGGCGGGCTGCGCGCAGTGGACCGGCTCCTCCTGCGGCGTGATCGAGCAGGTGCTCGCGACCGGCGCGCACGAGGACCAGCCGGAGCGACTGCCGCGCTGCGGCATCCGCAGCGCCTGCCGCTGGTATCGCCAGGAGGGCGGCGCGGCCTGTCGCGCCTGCCCGCTCGTGCTGACGGACGGGCGCGACGGGACGTGACGCCGACGCGGCCTACGCCTGCTCGGCCGCCGGCACGCCGATCTCGCGCTTGAGGATCTTTCCCGTCGGGCCCTTCGGCAGCTCCGGCACGAGCCACACGTGGCGCGGGTACTTATAGGCGGCGACGCGCTCCTTGACGAACGCCTGCAGCTCCTCGGGCGTCGCCTCCGCACCCGCCTTCAGCGCGACGGCGGCACCGACCTCCTCGCCCAGCTCGGCGTGCGGTACTGCGACGACCGCCGCCTCCCCCACGGCTGGATGCTCGTAGAGCACCTCCTCGACCTCGCGAGGGTAGACGTTGTAGCCGCCGCGGATGATCAGGTCCTTCTTGCGGTCGACGATGAAGAAGTAGCCGTCCTCGTCGACCTTCGCGAGGTCGCCCGAGTGGAACCAGCCGCCGCGCATCGTCTCGGCGGTCGCGTCGGGGCGCTGCCAGTAGCCCTTCATCACGTTCGGGCCCTTGATGACGATCTCGCCCACCTCGCCCCGCGCCACCTCGTTGTCGTCCTCGTCGAAGACCTTCATCTCGACGTCGCGGATCGGCGTGCCGATCGAGCCGGGCTTGCGCTCGCGGTCCGGGTGGTTGAAGGAGGCGACCGGCGAGGTCTCGCTCAGGCCGTAGCCCTCCAGGATCTTGACGCCGAACTGGCCCTCGAACGCGCGCAGCACCTCGACGGGCAGCGACGCGCCGCCGGAGATGCAAACGCGCAGCGAGGAGGTGTCGGGCCGCTCGGCCTCGGGCACCGCGAGCATCGCGTTGTACATCGTCGGCACGCCGAGGAAGACGCTCACGCGGTCGCGCTCCATGATCGCCAGCGCCTTGGCCGGATCGAAGCGCGCCAGCAGCGACAGGCACGCGCCGCCCATCACGCCGGCGTTCATCGCGGCCGTCTGCCCGAACGAGTGGAACAGCGGCAGCGCGCCGAGGATCACGTCGTCCTCGGTCAGCTGGATCAGCGTCTCGAGCTTCGTCTTCGCGTTGCCGTAGAGGTTCGCGTGCGTCAGCTCGGCGCCCTTCGGCTTGCCGGTCGTGCCTGACGTGTAGAGGATCACGGCGGTGTCGTCGTCGGCCACGTCGGCCAGCGCGGTGCGCGCGGGCGCGGCTCCCACCTGCGCCTCGAAGCCCAGCGCGACCTCGATCAGCTCGGCCCCAGCGGCACCGGCGCCCGGCCGCGCCTCCTCGCCGAACTCGCTCCACGCGAACAGCAGTTTCGCGCCCGAGTCGCCAAGGTAGTAGGCGACCTCGCGCTCCTTCAACAGCACGTTCATCGGCACGACGACGCCGCCCGCGCGCAGGATCCCGTAGTAGACGACCGGGAAGTACGGCACGTTCGGCAGCATCACGCCGACACGGTCGCCGGGCTGGAAACCGTGCTCCTCCAACAGCCCCACGACATGCGCGGAAGCGCCGTCGAGCTGCGCGTAGGTCAGCTCGGCGTTGTCGAGCTTGATCGCCGTGCGCTCGGGACTGCGCGCGGCCGAGTCGGTCAGCAGGCTCGCGAGGTTGCGTCCCATGGCGATCGCTCTCCTCCGTCGTCGATGGCGTCGTACCGGGCGGTCTGCCCGGCGCGGGCGTCCGCTACCCCACGTCCCCTACGAGCGTGCGCGCCGGGGCCTCGCCCCACAGCTGCTCGAGCCGGTAGAACGCGCGCGTCTCGGGCGTGAAGACGTGGACGACCACGTCGAGATAATCCATCAGAACCCAGTGCGCCTGCGGCAGTCCCTCCACGCGACGCGGGTGCAGGCCATGCTCCTGCTTCATGCCCGCATGGATGCCGTCGTGGATCGCCTTCACCTGACGGTCGGTGTTGCCGGTGCACACGACGAAATAGTCGGCGTAGCCGAGCACGCCGCGCAGGTCGAGCTCGACGATCTCGATCGCCTTCTTGTCGGACGCGAAGCCAGCGATCGCCTCGGCCATCGCGGCCCCGATCAACTCTTCAGTCATGCGGTGTACCAGCCATTCTGCGCGATCGCGTCGGCGACGGCGTCGGGGACGAGATAGCGGATCGGGCGCCCGCTCGCGACGCGCTCGCGCACCAGTGAAGACGAGATGTCGATGCGCGGCATGTCGAAGAAGCGAACACCGTCGGACCCGGCCAGCGGGGCGATCGCCGCGGAGATCGCGTCGCGCTTGTCGGCCGCGCGCTCGGCGACGGCGAGCATCGCGAGCGACAGCAGCGCCTCCGGCTCGCGCCAGCTCGGCAGACTGCGGGCCATGTCCCCCCCGGCGATGAAGGCGATGTCGTCCTGCGGGCTGTGGTCGCGCAACGCCCTCAGGGTATCGACCGTGAAGGATCGTCCGGCTCGATCCAGCTCCAGGCGGGACACGCCGAAGCGCTCATCGCCGGCGACGGCCGCCTCGCACAGCGCGTAGCGTGCCTCCGCGCCGGGGTCCGCCTCGACCTCCTTGTGCGGTGGAACGCCGGCCGGCATCAGCACGACACGGTCGAGGTCAAGTTGGTCGTGCGCTTCCTGCGCGCAGACGAGATGGCCGAGGTGGGGCGGGTTGAAGGTGCCGCCGAGAATGCCGATGCGCATGTGGGAGACCGCTCGCGCAGCCCGATCAAGAGCGCACCTGGCCGGTGCCCTCGATCAGGTACTTGAACGTGCACAGCTCGCGCAGACCGATCGGCCCGCGCGCGTGCAGCTTCTGCGTCGAGTTGCCGATCTCCGCGCCCATCCCGAACTCGCCGCCGTCGGTGAAACGCGTCGAGGCGTTGACGTAGACGCAGGCGGCGTCGACGCCGAGCTGGAACGCGCGCGCGGCGCCAAGGTCCTCGGTCACGATCGCCTCTGAGTGTCCGCTGCCGTAGCGGTTGACGTGCGCGATCGCCTCTTCCGCGCTGTCGACGACGCGCACCGCGAGGATCAGGTCGAGGTACTCGGTCGCCCAGTCCTGCTCGGTCGCGACGACGACGGGGATCGTCCCTTCATGGTCACGCGCATGGGCGGCGGCGCGCTCGTCGCAGCGCAGCTCGACGCCAACCGTGTGCAGCGTACGCAGCGCGCGCGGCAGATACTCCGCGGCGACGTCGGCGTGCACGAGCAGCGTCTCGGCGGCGTTGCAGACGCCGGGGCGGTGGACTTTCGCGTTGAGGGCGATCGCCTCGGCCGCGTCGAGGTCGGCGTCGGCGTCGACGTAGACGTGGCAGTTGCCGGAGGCGGCGTAGATCACGGGCACCGTCGCTACGGCCTTGAGGGCGTTCTTCAACCCCTCCCCGCCGCGCGGAAAGATCAGGTCGACGACACCGTCCTGCGTTGCCAGCTCGGCCAGCTCCTCGCGGCCGCCGCCAGACAGCAGCTGGATTGCGCCGAACGGGGCGCCAGCCTGCGTTGCCGCCTCGGCAGCGATCGTCGCGAGAATCGCGTTCGAGTGGGTGGCGGTGCTCGACCCGCGCAGCACGATCGCGTTGCCGGACTTGAGGCACAGCGCGGCCGCGTCGATCGTCACGTTCGGCCGCGCCTCGTAGACGACCGCGACGACGCCGAAGGGGACGCGCACGCGGCGCACGTCGATGCCGTTCGGCAGCAGGTGGCCGTCGATCGTCTCCCCGACCGGGTCGGGCAGCGCAGCGATCGCGCGCGCGCCGTCGGCGATCGCGGCGATGCGACTCGGATCGAGTGCGAGGCGGTCGAGCAGTGCAGGGCCGATGTCGTTCGCGCGGCCAGCCTCGAGGTCGCGCTGGTTTGCCTCCAGGATCTCCGGCGTGCGCGCGACGAGCGCATCGGCGATCGCGTACAGCGCCGCATCCTTCACGCGCGTGTCGAGCGCGGCGAGCGGCGCGGCGGCCGCCTTCGCGGCGCGGCAGATGTCGGCGACGGCGGAGGTGGTGTCGGTGCTTACGGCCATCCGTACAGGGTATAGGCCGCGTGTCGAACGCCTGCCCGCGCCTGACCCGCATCGGCCAGACGCGGTTCGGCCGGCCTCACTCACTCACTCACAGGCGTAGCCGTCGCCGTCGCTGTCGAGGTCGTATGGATCGCTGCCGACGACCTGCACCGGACCGGTGTACTCGGGTCCGTCACCGGAGCCACCGGCGCAGTCGTAGTCAGAGGCGTTCGGATCGAGACAGGCGCCACTGTAGTTCGAGTCGCAGCTCGCCTCGGCCTGCGCTTGCGCCTCAGCCTGCGCTGCTGCCTTGGCGGCTCGGCGCGCCGCCGCACGTGCTGCACGCCGCTGGGCCCGCAGATGGGCGCGTCGAGCCGCCCGCCGCTGCGCTCGGATCCGCTCCGCACGCTCCTCCCGCGCTTGACGGTGCGCCTCGATGCGCTTCTGGAGCGCCTCGGACCGCGCCTTGAGTCGGTCCGCCTCCTGCTGCAAGGTGACGGCCGGGTCGTTCGCCGCCTCCTGCGTCTCGCCGCACGCGAACCCGCCGGCGATGGTCAGGACGAGCAGGAGGGCCACGCCCAAGGCTGGATGCCTCATGGTTGATGCTCCTCTTTGGGGAGCATCAGGCTAAGCGTCGGACTGCGGCGAAGCGCTGCTTCGCGGCTGCCGCGTCAGATCTTTTTCCCCGGGTTCATCAGGTTGCGCGGATCGATCGCCTGTTTGACCGCCTGGTGCAGTCGCAGTGTCGCCTCGTTCCACTGCTGCCCGAGGTACCCGCGCTTGACCCAGCCGAGCCCGTGCTCGCCGGAGATCGAGCCGCCCATCCCAGCTGCGGTCGCGAACAGCTCGGCCGCGGCCGCGCTCGCGCGCGCCAGTTCCGCCGGGTCGCGCGCGTCGACGAGGAACGTCGCGTGCAGGTTGCCGTCGCCCGCATGGCCCCAGCTGCATGCCTCCAGCCTGTGGCGTGCGCCGATCTCCAGCACGGCCTCGATCGCGTCGCCGAGGCGATCGAGCGGCACGACGACGTCCTCCGACATCTTGCCCCCGCGCTGCGCCGTCACGGCGATCGCAACGCCGTCGCGCCAGCGCCAGAGGGCGGCGACCTCGGCTGGGCTCTCAGGCGCATGCAGCGCCAGGGCGCCCTCGCCGAGCGCCTCGCGCAGCGCCGCCGCAACCGCCGCCGTCTCGGCAGCCGAACCATCGGCCTCCGCGATCACCGCGAACGCGCCGGCCGGCACCGCGAACGGCGCCGCCGCCCCGGCGGCCGCCAGCGCCCCCGCGTCGAGATACTCCAGCGCCGCCGGCTGAATCCCGCTGCCCAGCACGCGCTCGATCGCCACGCAGCCCGCCCGCACGTCCGGATACATCGCCACCACGGGCGCCGCCGCCTCAGGCGCCGGAACCAGCCGCAGCCACGCGGCCGTCACGATCCCGAGCGTCCCCTCGGAGCCGATCAGCAGCGACTTCAGGTCATAGCCGGCGACGTCCTTGCGCAGCGGCCCGCCGACCTCGACGACCTCGCCAGGCGGCACGACCGCCTCCAAGCCCGTGACCCAGCGACCGGTCACGCCGTATTTGAAGGCATGGGGCCCGCCCGCGTTCGTGGCGATGTTGCCGCCGATCTGCGACTGCTCCGCCGCGCCCGGATCGGGCGGGAACAGCAGCCCGCTCTCCCGCACGATCCGGCGCAGCTCGCTCGTGCGCAGCCCCGCCTCGACCTGGATGCGCCACAGCAACGGGTCGAACGAGCGCACGCGCGTCATACGGTCGAGCGCAACAACGACGCCGCCGTGCACCGGAACCGCACCACCGGCGAAGCCGCTGCCGCCGCCGCGCGGCACGACCGGCACGTCGTGCTCGCAGCACCACGCCACGACCGCACGCACCTCCTCTGTGCTCGCCGGCAGCACGACCGCGTCCGGCCGGCCGCTCAGGCCCTGCGACTCGGTCGCGTCGCGCTCGAAGCGACGGTCGGCGAGATCGCCCACCCCGGCGTCCCCCAGCAGCGCCCGCAGCTCGTCAACCAGCGCCCGCGTCATGTGGCAACTGTACGGCGCGGGATCGCCGCCGCGCAGAGCGCCCCGCCGCTACGCGAGCACGAAGTAGTCGCGGTGGATCGCCTCTTCGCTGTCGTGCGGCAGCAGCGCGCGCGCCTCCTCGGATTTGAGGCCCATCACGCGCCGCAGGTCTGCAGCGGAGCAGCTGGCGATCCCCTTGCCGACGGCCGCGCCGTCGTGGACGACGTCGACCGCGTCACCGGCGTCGAAGGCGCCCTCGACGACCGCGATCCCGACCGGCAGCAAGCTCGTGCCACCCTCCCGCAGCGCGCGCGCAGCCCCGGCGTCGACGCCGATCGTGCCGCGCGCGGGCTTGGCGTACTTGAGCCACAGCTTGAAGCTGGAGTAGCGAGCCGCCTGCGGAGCGAAGCGCGTACCGATCGGTTCGCCCGCGGCGGCGGCGGCGATCGCGCCATGCGTGCGGCCGTTCGCGACCACGGCCGGAATGCCGGCGGCTGTCGCCATCTCGGCGGCCACGACCTTCGAGCGCATCCCGCCGGAGCCGAGCGTCGTCGTCGTCTGGCGGATGTCGAGCGCCTCCAGCGCGGCGAAGTCCTCGACGAGCGGGACGAGCTGCGCGTCGTCGTCGAGGCGCGGATCCGCGGTGTAGAGGCCGTCAGTCGACGTCAGCAGGATCAGCAGCTCCGCGCCGATCAGGATCGCCACCTGCGCGGCGAGGAAGTCGTTGTCGCCGAACGTGATCTCGTCGGTCGCGGTCGTGTCGTTCTCGTTGATGACCGGGACGACCCGCCATTCGAGCAGCTTGCGCAGCGTCTGGCGCGCGTTGAGGTAGTGGGAGCGCTCGCCGCTGATGTCGTGAAACGTCAGCAGCACCTGTCCGCTCGTGATGCCGTGGCCGCGCAGCAGCTCGTCGTAGACGGCGTAGAGCTTGCCCTGCCCGACGGCGCTCGCCGCCTGCAGTTCGTCGATCGCGCGCGGACGGTCGCTGAACGCCATCACGCCCATCCCGCGCGCGATCGCGCCGCTCGTGACGATCGCGACGTCGCGGCCGGCACGGTGCAGCGCAGCCGCCTGCTCGCAGACGTGTGCGAGCACGTCCGCGCGCGGCCGCCCCTCGTCGTCGGCGACGATCGAGGAGCCGAGCTTGATCACGACGGGGCCCATGGAACGGGAGGTTACGCGGGGCGGCGGCCGCGGCGCGCGTCGTGCCCTACGAGGGATCGAGCTCGAACTCGACGCCGCCGATCTCAACGTCGTCACCGGGCTCGAAGCCGGCGTCCTCCAGCGCCTGGATCACGCCGATCCGTCTGAGACGGCGCTCGAGGTGGGCCATCGCCTCCTCGTTCTCGACGTCGTAGCGCAGCACGAGTCGGTCGACGCCGCTGCCAACGACGCGGAAGCGGCCGTCCTCGACGAGCTCGATGCGGTACCCGCGCTCGGCGGCCGGTCTGAAGACCTGGTGCTCGGCGAGTCCCTCGACCTCCGGGACCTCGAGCGGCGCCGCAAGCGGGACGCGCTCGAGCAGTGCGCCGCGCAGCGTGTCGAGCCCCGCGCCAGTCGCGCTGGAGGTGAGCAGTACCGGCACGTCCTCCCCCAGCCGCTCGCGCCACGCGGCGGCCGCCTCGGCTGCGGCCTGGGGCGTCACGAGGTCGACCTTCGAGAGGGCGAGGATGCGCGGCAGCGAGGCAAGGCGGGCGTCGTGCGCGGCCAGCTCGTGCTCGATCGTCGCGTAGTTCTCAGCCGGATCGGAGCCATCAATCGGAGCCAGGTCGAGCACGTGCACGAGCAGCCGCGTTCGCTCGACGTGCGCGAGAAAGTCGTGCCCGAGCCCGGCGCCCTCGCTCGCGCCCTCGATCAGCCCTGGGATGTCGGCGAGCACGAGTTGGCGGTCGTCGGCATCGATCGTGCCGAGCACCGGCTCGAGCGTCGTGAATGGGTAGTCGGCGATCTTTGGCGCAGCACGGGTCAAGCGAGAAAGCAGCGACGACTTGCCGGCGTTCGGCAGCCCGACCAGGCCGACGTCGGCGAGCAGCTTGAGCCGCAGTTCGATCCAGCCCTCCTCACCCGGCAACCCGCGCTCGGCGAAGCGCGGCGCCTGGCGCGTCGGCGTCGCGAAGTGCTTGTTGCCACGGCCGGGCGAGCCGCCCTTCACCACGACGGCGATCTGGCCCGGCGTCACGAGATCGTGCCGCGTGCCGTCCTCCAGCTCCGCGACCGTTCCCGGCGGGACGTGCACCTCCAGCGTCTCGCCCTCCGGCCCGAAGCGCAGCGCGCCTCTGCCGTGACCGCCGCGTCTGGCCTTGAAGTGGGCGGTGCGACGGAAGAACTGCAGGTCGCGCAGCGAGTCGTCGCACACCAGCACGACGTCGCCCCCGCGCCCCCCGTCGCCGCCGTCCGGCCCGCCCTTCGGCACGCGCGACTCGCGCCGGAACGACATGCAGCCGTCGCCGCCGCCGCCAGCCTGGACATGGATTCGCGCTCTATCGGACAGCATCGAGCCGACATCGTGACAGCCGGCCACGGGGCATTGCGGGCTCGGGCTCGCAGAGGGAGCGGAACACGGTTTCTCAGACTTTCTCAGGTTTTTCCGAGAAAGTCTGAGAAAAGCACCTGGAGATAGGATCTCTCAGGATTTCTCTGGTGCTATTTCCCGTCCGAGAAACTGCGAGAATCGCTCGCGCGTGAACAAGCGAGACAACCCCTACACGCCAGGCGCTGGACGCAAACCGCCGACGCTCGCCGGGCGCGACAAGGATCTCGACGACTTCCAGGCGTTGGTCGACCGTCTCGGGGTCGGCAACTACGAGCGCAGCCTCATCTACTCCGGCCTGCGCGGAGTCGGCAAGACGGTGCTGCTGATGGAGCTCGACGTGCTCGCGACCGAGGCCGGCTGGGCGACCACCGACGTCCAGGAGGTCGGCGCTCACCCGGACTTCCGCGTCACGTTCGCGCGCATGGCGACGCGGCTGCTGCGGGAGACAAGCCGCCGGCACCGCGTCAAGGAACGCGTCGAGCGCGCACTCCGGGTCGTCAAGGCGTTCAGCGTCGCCGTTCCCACCGGAATCGAGGTCCGGCTCGACGTCGACCCAGCCAGCGGCATCGCAGACTCAGGCGACCCCGAACAGGATCTCGCCGACCTGCTCGTGGAGATCGGCGAGGTGATGCAGAGTGCCCAGACCGGCGCGCTGTTCCTGCTCGACGAGATGCAGAACCTCGATGCCCCATCGCTGGCGGCGATCTGCATCGCCTTCCAAGGCATCAGCCGCCGAGGCCTGCCGGTCGCGCTGGTGGGCGCCGGCCTCCCAGACCTCAAGGTCCGGCTGATGTCCGCCAAGCCGTACGCAGACCGCCTGTTCACCTACCGCGAGCTCGGTCGCCTGCCCGACGCAGCGGCCCGCGCCGCGCTCATGGGACCGGCGACGACGCGGGGCGTCTCGTTCGACGAGGGGGCCGCACGCGACGTCGTGGCGGCTGCCGCCAGCTATCCCTACTTCATCCAGGAATACGGGCTGGAGCTCTGGAACAACGCGGACCAGTCGCCGATCACGTCAGCGGACGTCAGCGACGTGCGCGAGACCGTCCAGGACAAGCTGGCCAGCAGCTTTTTTGGCCCGCGCCTCGAACTCGCGACGGAAGCCGAGCAGCGCTACCTGGCCGCCATGGCCTCGCTGCCCGAGGCGCCGTGCCGCACCCCCGACGTCGCGCACAGGTTCGGCGTATACGACCAGCGCAGCGTCTCGGCCCACCGTGATGCACTGATCCAGAAAGGGCTCGTGTGGAGCCCACGTCGCGGACAGGTCGACTTCACGGTGCCGCTCTTCGCGGAGTTCATGCGCGAACATCATCCGCTCGCGACCTTCGAAGACTGAAAGGCAGGGCAATGTCCGATCCCGTCTTCTTGATCACCGGCGCGTCGAGCGGCATCGGCGCCGCGACGGCGCGACAGGCCGCTCAGGCCGGCTACCGCGTCGTGCTGGCGGCACGCTCGACCGACAAGCTGGAGGCGCTTGCGGCAGAGCTCGGCGGCTCCGAGCGGGCGCTCGCGGTCGCCTGCGACGTGACTGAGTGGGAGCAGCAGGAGGCGATGGTCGCCGCCACGCTGGAGGCGTTCGGCCAGCTCGACGTCGTCTTCGCCAACGCCGGCTTCGGCGCGACGCGCGGCTTCCTCGAGGAGTCGCCGGAGCACTGGAGATCGATGGTCCTGACGAACGTCTATGGCGCCGCGCTGACGATCCGCGCGACGATCGGGCGGCTGCGCGAGTCGCGCGGGCACCTGCTGCTGACCGGATCCGTCGCGGGCCGCGTCGCGCTGCCCGGCTCGCTCTACTCGTGCACGAAGTGGGCCGTGACGGCGATGGCGCAGGCCGCCCGCCAGGAGCTCGACGACAACAGCGGCGTGCGCGTGACGCTGATCGAGCCCGGCATGGTCGCGACGCCCTTCTTCGAGAACGACGTCTCGCAGTGGGCGCTGCCGGCCGATGCCGTCGCTGACGCCGTGATGTACGCCGTCAGCCGCCCGAAGACGGTCGACGTCAGCGACATCATGGTGCGGCCGATCCTGCAGCCGAGCTGACGCCTGCCGCGGACGCGCGCCGCGCTCAGCGCACGATGCGGAACGTCAGCACGGTCGGCTTCGCCGACCTACCGCCGATTGCCGCCGTCAGACCGGCGCGGTAGCTGCCCGGCCGCAGGGCCCGTCTGCCGACGCGGCCGCTGAAGGGAACTCTGATCGCGCCCTGCGGCGCACTGCGCACGAGCGTGCCGTCCGGGACGAACAGCTTGCAGCGTCTGTGGCCTGCCAGCCGTCTCGACGGCCTGACGCAGTCTCCGTCTCTGTTGCGCAGGCCGCGCGTCTGTCGCGCGAACCCGATCCGCACGTTCGCCGCGCGATCCAGCGTGAAGCGGAACGTCGTTCCGACCGGCGCTCTGCTCGCACGCCGCCCCGCCAGTACCCCACGCAGCGGCGTGCGGGATCTGCCGACGCGGAAGCGTCTGTGCGTAAGCGATGCGTTCGTGAGCCGCGGCGCCCCGACCGGCGGCGACGACGACGAAGCCGCCTGCACCTGCACCGTGCCCGATCGCGACGCGGCGTTGCCGACTGCGTCCGTCGCCGTCATGGTCGCGGTGAACGTGCCCGCGCTCGCATAAGCGTGCGTCGGCGCTGCACCCGTCGCCGTGCCGCCGTCGCCGAAGCCCCATCTGATCGTCGCCGGACCCCACAGGTCGAACGCAGAGGCGGCGAACGACGCCGGCACGCCGGCGGTCGCGGTCGGCGGGATCGCGACGCCGCTCAGCGTCGGCGCGCTCGCGTCGAAGCCGCGCACGTGCAGCTCGTACGGCACGGTCTCGTTGCGGATCCAGGCGACCGCGCCATCGCCCGCGTTGCTCGTCGCGACCATCGGCGCGAAGCTCGGCCCGCCGGGCGCGTTGACCGGCACCGGATCCCCGAACGACCCGCCGGGCAAGCGCTCGGCGACGAGCACGACGGCGTCCTCGCCGAATCTGCTGACCTGCGCCCACGCCATCAGCGCGCGGCCGTCCGCCGCGACCGCGAGCACCGGGGCGACGGAGCCGATCGCGGGCGTCGAGCCGACCGTCTCGGCGGCGCTGCCGCCGGAGCCGTCCGGTGCGTAGAAGCGGACCTTGGGCACGGCTCTCTGCGAGTCTCTGCTGTCACCCCACGAGAGCACGATCCCGGCCGGCGAGATCGCCGCCGACGGCGCGATGACCGGGGTGAAGATGATGCCGAAGCCGAAGGCGAACTCGCTGACCGCAGGCGGGCCCGGAACGGACGTCATCAGACCGGCGAGCGGCAGCACGAGCTTGGCGTCGACCGTCATGCTCATCGTCTGACAGCCGCCGATCCCGAGGTCGGAGCGCTGCTGGAAGACGCTCTCCAGCACACCGACAGGGTTACCCGCCGTGTCGATCGCGACCGACGCCGGCAGGTAGTCCGTCGGGCTGGTGCACGTCCCGCCCGGGAAGTTGTCGGACACCTTCGGCGAGACCGCCCATCTGCCGGCTCTGCGCAGCGCGAAGACCGCGCCGCCGCAGTCGTAGCCGGCGACCGCGTCGCCGGAGGGCGCGACCGCGAGGTGCTGGTTGAAGGCCGAGCAGCCGGGCGAGATCACCTCGGGCGCGGCTGCCAGCACCGACGAGCCGGCTGCGAACTCGCGCACCGCCGTGTCCGGGCTCGGGAAGTAGAGCAGCGTCACGCGGCCGGTCGCGTCGATGCCGATCGCGGGAGAGAGCGTCTGGTTGCCGTCTGTCAGCGCCTCGGGTGCTCCGAACGTCCCGCCGGCTGGACGCGTCGCGACGCCGATCTCGAAGGTCGACGGCGACATCGTCTCTTGCCAGGCGACCGCCGCGGCGCCGCTCGAGGCGATCGCGACGCCGAGGCTGCTGACTCCTTCGAGCGTCGTCGGCAGCGTTTGCGGAGCGGACCACGAGCCGCCGGGCGGACGAACGGACACGCGCACGACTTTGGCGCCCGCTGGTCTCTCGACCCACGCGACGACCGCGTAGCCATTCGGCGCCATCGCCAGGGCAGGCACGTTCGTGCTCGCCGTCGACAGCGTCTCGTCCGCGACGAAACCTGTCGCCGCACCGGCCGGCGCGGCGAGCAGCGCGACCAGGATCGTCGCGAGAACGGCTCGACCGACGCACCGGATCATGGCCGCACCCTATGCGACACGGCCGAATCGCGCCAGCACAGAGCGCGGCGCGGTCAGCGGACGTTCGAGGGAGCGCTACTCGGCAGCGTCAGCCGAGACGACGCTGATGACCCGGCCACGACGGCCGGTTCTGAAGTCGACCTTGCCGGCCGCCTTCGCGAAGATCGTGTCGTCCTTGCCGATGCCGACGCCGTTGCCGGGCTTGAAGCGGGTGCCGCGCTGGCGCACGATGATCTCGCCGCCGGTGACGGTCTGGCCGGCGAACACCTTGACGCCGAGGCGTTTGGCATTCGAGTCGCGGCCGTTGCGTGAGGAGCCGAGGCCCTTCTTATGCGCCATTAGCTCGTCGCCTCCTCGTCGCTCGCTCTGCTGGCAGCCGCTCTTCTGGCGGCGCCGAGCTTGATGCTCGTGATCTCGATTCTCGTGAGGTCCTGGCGGTGGCCGTTGCGACGTTTGTATCCGCGTTTTGGCTTGAACTTCACGACGCGCAGCTTCGGCCCGCGCTCGTGGGCGACCACTCTCGCCTCGACCTTCACCTTCGCGAGGTCGGCGCCGTCGAGGATCTCTCTATCGCCGCGGTAGAGCAGCGGCTCGAGCGAGACCTTCGAGCCCTCGTCGACGGCAAGCTTCTCGACGAGGAGGTACTGGCCCTCTTCGACTCGGTACTGCTTGCCGCCGGTCTTCACGATCGCGTACATGGTGGTGTCTCTCGTCAGTCGTCAGTCGTGCCGGCGGCACTGTCCGCCTTGGCACGGGAACGGCGCCGTCCGCCCCTGCGGCCTCGGCGCCGAGCAGTCGATTCTACGCCATCGGCGCTCTCGGCCGCGTCGTCGGCCCCGCCATCGGCCGAATCGGCCTCGGAAGACGGCCCGTTTCCGTTCGCGACGAGCGTCGCGACCGCCGCCGTGCGACCGACCTCGTCGATCCGCACGAGGCGCTTCTCGCCGACGTGCCGACCGCCGCCGGTGACAGAGACGATGTAGCCGTCGATCTTGGCGACGGCGTCGTCGACGTTGTACATGTGCGGTTCGACGATGGTGACGAGCACCTCGTCGCCTTCGCGGAACGGCAACGCCCGCTCGGCGACCTTGTCGCGCGTGCCCTCCATCGTGATCGCGAAGTGGTCGAGCGGGAGACCCTCGGAGCCTTCGAAGTGGAACCACTTGCCCGTTTGTTGCTCGAGCTGGCGCAGGATCTTCGCGCCGTCGCGCGTGAAGATGGCGGAGACGCGCGGGTTGATCTGCAGCAGCAGCGCCTCGGCGTCCTTCTCTCTCGCCAGCACGCGCAGTCTGCGCTCGAACGAGATCGCGATCGTCTCCTCGGAGCGGATCACGCCCTCGCCGTCGCACGTCGGGCAGTGGCGGGTCATGATCTCGCGCACGCCCTCGGTCACGTTCTGGCGCGTCATCTCGACGAGCCCGAGCGGCGAGATCTCGACGACGAACGTCTTCGTGCGGTCCTCGTCGAGCGATCTGCGCAGCGTCTTCAAGACGGCGTCGCGGTTGCGGGCGCGCGCCATGTCGATGAAGTCGATGACGATGATCCCGCCGATGTCGCGCAGCCGCAGCTGGCGGACGGCCTCCTCGGCCGCTTCCAGGTTCGTTCTCGTGATCGTGTCCTCGAGCCGCGCGCCTCTGCCGCGGCCGATGAACGAGCCGGTGTTGACGTCGATGACCGTCAGCGCCTCGCCGTAGTCGATGATCAGGTAGCCACCGCTCGGCAGGTCGACGCGACTCGAGAGCGTCCCTTCGATCTCTCTCTCGACGGCGTAGCGCTCGAACAGCGGCACGTCCTCGTCCTCCCACAGCTCGACGCGGTCGACGAGCTCGGGCGCCGTGCGCGTGAAGAACGAGATCAGCCGCTGGTGCTGCTGCGGGTCGTCGACGATCGCGCGCTCGAAGTGCTCGGAGAAGATGTCGCGCACGACGCGGACCGACAGGTCCGCCTCCTGGAAGACGAGGTCGGGGGCAACCGTCGCCTCGACGCGCTTGTCGAGCACCTCGTGCAGCTTGAAGAGGTACTGCAGCTCGCGCTCGAAGTCCTCGCGTCTAGCGCCGAAGGCGGCCGTGCGGATGATCGCGCCGCCGCCCTGGAGGTCGAGTCTGGCGGCCTCCTTGCGCAGGCGGTCGCGCTCCTTGTCCGGCAGTCTGCGCGAGACGCCGACGCCCTCGCCCTGCGGCGAGTAGACCATGTAGCGCCCGGGGATCGCGAGCTCCATCGAGAGCCGCGCGCCCTTGGTCTTGAGCGGGTCCTTGACGACCTGGACCGTGATCTCCTGGCCCGGTCTCAGCAGGTCGTGGATCTTCTGGCTGTCCTTGCCGCCCTGGCCACGGCCGCGCTTGGGCGTCTCGACGCCGGGCAGCACGATCTCGTCGACGTGCAGGAAGCCGTTCTTCTCCAGGCCGATGTCGACGAAGGCGGCCTCGAGGCCGGCCAGGACGTTGTCGACCTTGCCCTTGTAGATGTTGCCGACGATCGAACGACCGCCGCGGCGCTCCAGGTACAGCTCGGCGACGCGGTAGCCGGCGGCGGGTCTGCCGCCTCTTCTGCTGCGGCGGCGTCTGCCGGGTCTCGGCGCGGCGGCGACCTGTCCGGTCGCCTCCAGCAGCGCGACGCGGGTCTCGCCACGGTCGACGCTTACGAGTACTTGCTTCTTCACAGTGGTTGCCTTCTCATGAGAGGACGAGCGCTCGTCCCTTCGACGTCTGCGCGATCCGTCCTTGGACGTGGATCGACTGCAGCAGTCCGAGCGCGAGGAACGTTGTCAGATATGAGGCGCCGCCGAAGCTCATCAACGGCAGCGTGACGCCGGTGATCGGCATGATCCCGATCGTCATCCCGACGTTGACGAACACCTGGTACATCAGCATCGCGAGGATGCCGCCGGCGATCAGTGCGCCGAACAGGTTCTTTGCCAACGTGACGATGCGCAGGGTGCGCCAGATCAGCAGTGCGTAGAGCGACAGCACCAGCGCGGCGCCGGCGAAGCCGAACGTCTCCCCCACCACGCTGAACACGAAGTCCGTGTGGTGCTCGGGGAGGAAGTTGAGCCCCGTCTGCGTCGCGTGGTCGACGCCCCGGCCTGTCTTCTCGCCGGAGCCGATCGCGATCAGCGACTGGTTGACCTGGTAGGTCGCGTTTCTCGGGTCGTGAGAGGGATTCACGAAGCCCGTGAGACGCTCGACCTGATACGGCTGGAGCACGTGCACGCCGACCGCGGGAGCGGCGACGAGCACGAGCACGGTTGCCACCGAGAACAGCGCCACGAGGCCGCCGAGCTGGCGGCCGGGCGTGCCGGCGACGAAGAGGATGGCCATTGCGACCGTCACGTAGACGAGCGCGGAGCCGAGGTCCGGCTGGATCATCACGAGCGCGGCCGGACCGAGCGCGAGCAGCATCAGCCGCGCGGTCGTCTCGCGCTCGCCGAGCCGGCGCGAGCGGTCGACGACGAATGCCGACAGCGCGACAATCAGCAGCAGTTTGCCGAGCTCGGATGGCTGAAACTGGAAGAACGGCAGGTCGATCCAGCGGCGCGAGCCGCGCGCGACCGAGCCGAGCCCCAGCACGAGCAGGTTGAGGCCGATCAGCGCGCCGTAGATCGGCAGCTTGAACTCGCGCAAGCGCGAGTAGTCGAAGCGCGTCATCAGCAGCATCAGCAACAGGCCGACGATCGCGTACACGAGCTGGCGCTCGAAGAAGAACAGCGGCGAGCCGGGGATGTCGTTCTTCGTCGCGCCCTTGATCGTCACGAGCGAGCAGACGATCAGCCCGAGCGTCGCGAGCAGCAGCCACGGGTCGAGCAGCATCCGCGGGCCGCGGCGGCTCGTGATCTCGTCGACGCTGCGGCTGATCGGGGTGGCGCTCACAGCGTGTGCGAGCTCCCGGAGATGATCTCCTTCTTGACGCCGAACCACTGCGACAGGATCAGCCGCACCGCCGGCGCCGCCGCCTGCGCGCCAAAGCCGCCGGACTCGACCGTCGCCGCGACGACGATCGGTCTGACCGGGTCCGGCACGTAGGCGACGTACCACGACTGGTCGGCTCTGCCGGTGAACTGTGCGGTGCCGGTCTTGCCGTAGACCGGCTTCGGGAAGGTGCCAAACACGTCGACCGACGTGCCGCCCGCCTCCTGCGCGGCGGCGTGCAGGCCGTCCTGGATCGCTTGGAGGTCGCTCGCCGGGATGTCGATGTGGCGCGCCGGCTTGGGGGCGATCTGCTGCAGCACTCTGCCGGCAGGGTCGGTGATCTGCAGCCCGACATGCGGGCGCACGATCGTGCCGCCGTTCTCGAGGGCAGCGTAGGCGACGGCGAGTTGCAACGGCGTGGCGAGGAAGTCGCCCTGGCCGACTGCGAGCGACGTGTTGTCGCCCTCGCTCCACGGGCGGTCGGTGCCGTCTGCGAAGACGCAACCGGCCGAGTAGGCGCGCCTGGCGGCTCTCGGGCGCTTCGCGTACGCGCGCTCGCAGCGCGCCTGCAGGCGGTTCTGCCGGTCGCGCCAACGTGGCGTCGGGATATTGCCGCCGTGCTCGCCACCGAGGTCGATCCCGGTCGGGCCGCCAAAGCCGAACTTGCGCGCCCAGTCCTGCAGCTGCCCGCCGTTCGGATGCGACGACGGGTCGGCGTTCAGGCGCGCGCCGAGGTCGTAGAAGAAGGTGTCGACGGAGACCGCGAGCGCGGCGCGCAGCGAGACGGCCCCGTAGACGGCGCCGCCGGCGTTTCTGCGGACCAGCGCGCCCTCTCTGAACGTGCCGGTGTCGACGTAGACAGTGTCGGGCGTGATCAGGCCGGCCGTCAGCGCGGCCGCCGCGGTGACGATCTTGAAGGTCGAGCCGACCGGGTAGTCGGCGCTGATCGCGCGGTTGATCAGCGGGTTGTTGGTGCCCGGGCCGAAGACCTCGTCGTAGCGGCGTTGCGAGAGTGGTCTGGCGAACAGGTTTGCGTCGTACGTCGGCGCCGAGCCCATCGCGAGCACCTCGCCGTTGCGCGGGTCGAGCGCGACGAACGCGCCGCCCTGCGACGGGTTCCCGTTCGCGTTCGCGAGCCCGATGCCGGTCGCGATCGCGGTCTGGCCGGCGCGCTGCAGCCCGAGGTCGAGCGACAGTCTCAGGTTCGCGCCGGGAGCCGGCTCGCGGGTGGGCAGGTAGCCCTTCGCCTGGCCCATCGCGTCGACCTGCACGCGCGTCGCGCCGTCGCGCCCGCGCAGGTAGCGGTCGTAGGTGTACTCGAGGCCCGACTGGCCGACGATCGTGCCGCCTCTGACGCCGCGGTAGTGCTCCTGCTTCAGCTGCGCCGCATCGACCTGCCCGACCGTGCCGAACAGCTGCGCACCGATGTCGTCGAAGCGGTAGTTGCGCAGGAACACCTGTTGGATCGAGACGCCTGGGAACTGCTGCGTGCGCTCGGCCAGGAAGAAGGCGACGTCACGAGAGACGTCAGTCTTGATCGTCACGTTTGCGTACGGCAGGTTCCAGACGCCTCTGCGCACGAGGCAGTCGACCTCCATCGTGCGCACGACGTCGTTGCCGGCTCTGCACTTCTGCGGACGCGTCGACATGCCGATCACATGGCTCAGGCGCGTCAGCTCGCGCGTGCGTGCGCCCGCCTCCTGCGGCAGCTTCGGCGGCGAGACAACGACCGCAACGGCGCGACGGTTCTCGACCAGGGCCGTGCCATGGCGGTCGATCAGCTCGCCGCGCGGTGCCTGCACGACGACATTGCGTACGCGGTTCGTCGATGCCTGCGCGAGGTACTGGTCGCCGGAGAGCACCTGCAGGAACCACAGGCGGAAGAAGACGATCGCAAACAGCGCGAGCGCGACGCCGCCGAGGACCGCGACGCGCAGCGCGAGCTGCGGCGTGATCGGCGGACGGCGATCCTCCGGCGGCGTCAGGCCGGTCATCGGCCGGCCGAGGGGCGTTGCAACGGCGAGAGGCCGCCAGTCGTGTACGCGCGACGCCGACGGCGGCGCGGATCGTCCGGCAGCGAGCCCCGCACGACACGTCTAACGAGCGCATAGATCGGCAGCGCCAGCAGCGTGCCGATCAGGATCGTCACCACGACCTGGCGCAGCAGCAGCCAGCTGACGGGCGCTCGCACGCCGAGCATGAACTGCATCAGCGAGAAGCCGACCGTCGCGAAGGCAGTGGCAGCGGCGCCAACGACAAGCGGCGTCAGCCCGTGCGCCGGATCGCGCAGCTCGCGCAGACGCCCGGCCCAGTAGCCGATCGCGATGAACAGCAACGACGTCACGCCGAGTGTCTGCACGAGCGCGACGTCGACGAACAAGCCGACGGCGAAGCCGAACACAGCCCCCGGCAGCGAGCCGGCCAGCAGCCCAACCGACGCGACCACCAATGGTGTGAGATCGACGCTGACGCCGAAGACCGTGATCTGCGAGACGGCCGCGATCTGGATCACGACCGTCAGGAAGCCGAGCGCGGCCAGCCGCAGCGGCAGCTGGTAGCCGTCCGCCGAGATCACGGTCCGACCTGCGCGCGCTCGCCGGCCGGGCCGGAGGGCCCAATGAGGATCTGTACGAAGTCGAGGTGGCGCAGGTCCGCGATCGGCGCGACGTGGGCCTGCTGGTCGCTCGCGAGCTCCTCCGGATCCGCCTCCGTCACGCGGCCGATCGGGATGTTCGGCGGGTAGAGCGACTCGAGTCTCGTCGTGCGAAAGCCGCCGCTGACGACGACGTCCTCCTGCCGGATGCGCGCGTGGCGCGGCAGCAGCTGCACGAGCAGGTCGAGCGGATCGCCGACCGAGGGCTTCAGCAGCCCGGTGTCGCCGGCCGCGTTGAGCACCTTGACCGACACGTTCGAGCTGGGGTCGGTGATGAGCGTGACGAACGAGGAGTCCGACGCGACGAAGCTGACGTGGCCGACGAGCCCGCCGTCCGCGATAACCGGGTTGCCGACGCGCACGCCGGCGCTGCTGCCGGCGTCGACCTGCAGGCGGTCGAGCAGCAGGTTGTTCGGCGGGCGCCCGATCACGCGCACGGTGCGCTTGTCGTAGGCGTCGAGGCCGTTCGAGTCGTCGAGCGCGAGCACGCGGTGCAGCTCGGCGTTCTCCTGCAGCGCGACCTGGTAGCCGACGACCTGCTCCAGCAGTCTGTCGCGCTGCGCCTTGAGCTGGTCGCGCTCCTTCTTCGCGCGCGCCGTGTCACCGAACCAGCCGAACAGGTCGCGGACCGGCTTAAGCGCGCGACTCGCACCCTCCTGGATCGGCGAGAGCACCGTGACGACGCCGCGCTGCACGCTGTGCAGCGGGCTCCCGGCGGACTCGCCGAAGTAGGCGGTCAGCAGGATCAGGGAGACGACGACGAGCAGTACGAGGACTGCGCGGCGACGACGGACTTGCTTGTCGTACACGGTTGGAGTGGCTCCAAAGCTGGTTGCTCCTGCGCTATGGCGCTAGACGGCGAGCTTGCCATCAGTAGCGGCGGCGCCGGTTGTTCCTTGCATTCTTGTGCGAGCGGTGGATCGCCTCGAACTCCTCGAGCGAGCGACCCGACCCGACCGCGACGCATGTGAGCGGAGATTCCGCCAGGTGCGCCGGCATCTGTGTCTCGTGGCGCAGGCGCTCGTCGAGCCCCTGCAGCAGCGCGCCGCCGCCCGCGAGCATGATGCCGCGGTCCATGATGTCGGAGGCAAGCTCCGGAGGAGTCCGGTCCAGCGTCTCCTTGACGGCGTCGATGATCTGCGAGATCGGTTCCTCGAGCGCGCCGCGGATCTCCTCGCTCGTGAGCACAACCGTCTTCGGCAGGCCGGAGACCATGTCGCGGCCCCGGATCTCCGCCTGGACCTCTTCCTCCATCGGGTAGGCCGAGCCGATCTCCAACTTGACCTCTTCGGCCGTCTGCTGCCCGATCAGCAGCTTGTACTCGCGCTTGGCGTAGTTGATGATCGCCTCGTCGAGCTCGTCGCCACCCACACGGATGGA
>DASYLH010000062.1:0-24837 GCA_036009645.1 Conexibacter sp. | reverse complement strand
TTGACCCCGACCACGACGACGTCGCCCGACTCCATCCGTCGCCGCCGCCGCGCCAACGACGTGACGAGCTGCCCCTTCATGTAGCCGGACTCGACGGCCGCGACCGCGCCGCCCAGGTCGGCGATCCGGTCCATCTCGGCGCGGGCGTCGGTCACCAGTTGGTCGACCTTGGCCTTGACCACGACCGACCCCTCGAACAGGTCGTCGTAGTCGAGCAGGTCGGACTCGTGCGCGAGCACCTGCTGGATCCGCAGGGACCACTGCTGGTCCCACGGGCGCGGCAGGCCGAGCGCCTCGTTCCACGCGGGCAGCTGGATCGCGCGGGCGCGGGCGTTCTTGGACAGCGTCACGCCGAGCATCTCCAGCACGATGCGCTGGATGTTGTTCTCCGGCTGAGCCTCGGTCAGGCCGAGCGAGTTGACCTGCACGCCGTAGCGGAACCGGCGGGCCTTGGCGTCGTGAACGCCGTACCGCTCGGCGGTGACGGTGTCCCACAGCTCACCGAAGGCGCGCATCTTGCACGTCTCCTCGACGAAGCGCACGCTCGAGTTGACGAAGAACGAGATGCGTCCGACCACGTCGCCGAACCCCTCGGGCGGCACCTGGCCCGAGTCGCGCACGGCGTCCAGGACGGCGATCGCCGTCGACATCGTGAACGCGAGCTCCTGGACCGTCGTCGCCCCGGTCTCCTGCAGGTGGTAGCTGCAGATGTTGATCGGGTTCCACTTCGGCACCGAGGTGACCGTGTACGCGATCATGTCGGAGGTCAGCCGCATGGAGGCCGTCGGCGGGAACACGTAGGTCCCGCGCGAGAGGTACTCCTTGATGATGTCGTTCTGGGTGGTGCCCTGGAGTTGCTCGGCGGCGACGCCCTCGTCCTCCGCCGTGACGATGTAGAGCGCGAGCAGCCACGCGGCCGTCGCGTTGATCGTCATCGACGTGTTCATCTTGTCGAGCGGGATGTCGTGCAGCAGCGCCTTCATGTCGCCCTTGTGCGCGACCGGCACGCCGACCTTGCCGACCTCGCCGCGCGCGAGCTCGTGGTCGGCGTCATAGCCCGTCTGCGTCGGCAGGTCGAACGCGATCGAGAGGCCGGTCTGGCCCTTCGCGAGGTTGCCGCGGTACAGCTCGTTCGACTTCTCGGCCGTCGAATGGCCGGCGTACGTCCGCATCATCCACGGACGGTCGGGCTCGGGCAGGCGGTGGGGGGACCGTGCGTCGTCGCTCATGGTCTCGATTGTAAGGTGCAAATAGGTGGAAGGTCACGTTCCTCACGCCGAGATCCAGCCGATCGACGTCCGCTTCAAGGGGATCGAACGGGTCATCTGCTGCTGGCGCGTCGGGGACGTGCTCGTCGATCCCGGGCCGGAGTCCAGCGTGGAGAACCTGCTCGCCGCGCTCGGCGACATACGCCCGCGCGCCCTGCTACTGACGCACATCCACCTCGACCACGCCGGAGCGACTGGCGCGCTCGTGCAGCGCTGGCCCGACCTCGAGGTGCACGTGCACGAGCGCGGTACGCCGCACGTGATCGACCCGTCGAAGCTGCTCTCCAGCGCGGGGCGCCTCTACGGCGAGGAGAACATGAAGGCACTGTGGGGCGAGGTCCTGCCGGTGCCGGCCGAGCGCGTCCACGTGCTGCAGGGCGGTGAGACGATTCCGCTGGCCGGTGGCTTCCGCGTCGCGTACACGCCCGGCCACGCGTCCCACCACGTCTGCTACCTGCACGACGACAGCGGCCGCGCGTTCGTCGGCGACATGGCGGGCGTGCGGATCCCGCCGTCGAACGTGACGCTCGCGCCGACGCCGCCGCCGGACATCGACGTCGAGGCGTGGGACGCGTCGCTCGACCTGATCGCCGCGTGGAAGCCCGCAAGCCTCGGTCTCACGCACTTTGGCGGTGTCGACGAGGTGGAGGAGCAGCTGGAGGCGACGCGCGCCTCACTGCACCAGTTCGCGGAGCTGACGCGGGATGCCGATCGAGCAACCGTCGATGCGGCCGTCAGAGACCGCGTCGACACGACCGGCGATTGCTTCCTGCGAGCCGCGTATGCGGCTGCCGTCCCGGCCGAGCACATCTACCAAGGTCTCGAGCGCTACTGGCGCAAGCGCGCCGAGCGCGAAGCGACCGTCCAGTCGGCGTAGGCGCGCGCTTCGGTGGCGGTATCTTGCGGGCGATGACGCAGACGATCGAGCGACCACGGGTACACGGTCCGGGTTCCGGCCTCGGCGGCCACTGGCGCGTGATCGTGCGCAACGACGACCACAACACGTTCGAGCACGTCGCCCACACGCTGGCGCGCTACATCCCCGGCGTGAACGTCGACAACGGCTTCGCCTACGCCGAACAGATTCACCGCAGCGGCCAGGCGATCGTTTGGACCGGGCAGCAGGAACCGGCTGAGCTGTACTGGGAACAGCTGCGCGATTCGGGGCTCACGATGGCCCCGCTCGAGCAGGGCTGAACGCCTCAGCCGCGGACGCTGAACTTCAGCGCGCGCGTGACGTGGCCGCGGTCGGGCAGCGCCGTCGCAGTGAGCGACAGGCCCGAGGAGCGCCGCGCGAGCGCTCGCGAGCTTGTGAGGGGGAGATGCACGGTGATGGCGCCGCCGCGCGGGACTCTGACACGCTGGATGCCCATCGCGACGCCGTCCGAGCGCGTAAAGCGCACGCGGCCGGTGCACGGCAGCGCTCTCACGAGCTCCAGCAGGCCGAGGCCGGCGGGGCAGCTGACGCGCAGCAAGATCGCGCTGCCCTGCAGCGCCAGCAGCGGCTCGACGGCAATCGTGCTGCGACCGCTGTCGTTGACGCCGGGGAAGGGGAACGGCAGCGTCGGGACGATGAGGCGCGGGCCGCCGGGCTGTGGTGAAACGGTCGCGCTGTCGCAATCGATGTCGAGCACGTCGCGCGGATCGGCGACGACCGTGTCGCGCCCGGCGCCGCACGCCACCTGCGTCGCGCGCCCGTCGCGCAGCGACAGACGGTCGGCGCCCGCGCCGCCCTGCAGCTGCTCGACGTCGTTGTCGATCGTGTCGCGCTCGTCGCCGGAGCCGCTCCAGTCGGGCCGCCCGATCTGTATGCGCACGCCGCCGCGGCGCGGCAGCAGCGTGCCGTCGGCCGCGATCCGGTCGGTGTAGGTGACGAGGTCCTGGTCGGGACCGCCTCTGAACACGTCGGGGCCGGGACCGCCGGCGATGATGTCTTGCCCGGGCCCGCCGTCGATCGCGTCCTCCGCCGGCCCGCCGACGATCAGGTCGTCGCCCGGGCCGCCGTCGATCTTCGACGGCAGATCCGCGCGAATGCGGACGTCGCTGCCGAGCAGCCCGAGCCTGACCTCGATCCGCTCGATCCCCGTGTCGGGGCACTCGACGCGGTAGCCCGTCTCGTCGAGCGTGCAGGGGCTACCGGCTGGGACGGCAATCCGGCTGGCGTTCTCGTCGAGGCGCAGCACGCCGTCGGCGTGGTCGATCGTGACGTTGCTCGGCTCGACGTCGTCGACCGTGTAGCGCAGAACCGCGCCGTTGAGCTCGACGAGGCCGCCGGCGGCAGCCGGCGCGGCGGGGACGAGCAACGCGACGAGCGCGGTGAGCAGGAGCAGCAGGCGGGGATGCACGGGCACGACAATGTAGGGAACGCGTCAGATGCCGCGTCGGAGCGGTGCGCGCGACCCGCACCGCTCTCCGGCGTCGTCTCCCGGTGGTGAAGGTTTCGCTCTTCGGTCACCGCGAGCGGCGACCTGCGGGCGACGACGTCACTGCTACACCCCGACGAGCGTCTTGCTCTGCTGGCGCTCGGGGCTCACGCGCACGACGTTCCACACGAGCCCGACCTTCTCCATCCCCGCGATCGCGAGCCCGCTCGGGTCCGCGAGCCGCTCCAAGCGGCGCAGGCCGTGAAAGGCGGACGTGGGGAAGGCGTGGTGGTTGTGGTGCCACGCCTCGCCGAGCGACGGCAGTGCGAGCCAGAAGACGTTGCGCGACTCGTCGTCGGTCTCGAAGCGACGCGCGCCGAAGAAGTGGCAGACGGAGTTGATCGACCACGTCATGTGGTGGAGCAGGAAGATCCGCACGAAGCCGCCCCACACGAGCCCCAGCAACCCGCCGACGAGCGAGAAGCCGCTCAGGACGAAGCCGAGCAGGAAGGGGATGAACAGCGACAGCCCCACCCAGAAGAGGAACGTGCGGCTGACCCAGCGGATCGGCTTGTCGTCGATCAGGTCGGGCGCAAAGCGGCGCGCCGACGCGCGCCCGTGCGTCTTGTCGCCCAGCATCCAGCCGACATGCGCGTGCCAGAGGCCCTTGACCGCACCGCGGAAGCCGTCCTCGAAGTCGACGTGCGGGCTGTGCGGGTCGCCCTCCTCGTCGGCGAAGGCGTGGTGCTTGCGGTGGTCGGCGACCCATGTGATGACGTCGCCCTCAACGGCCATCGAACCGGCGATCGCCAGCCCGACGCGCACGGGCGTCGAAGTCTCGAACGCGCGGTGCGTGAACAGCCGGTGGTAGCCGATCGTGATGCCGAAGCCGGTGATCGCGTACATGAAGACGAAGATCGCGAGGTCGGTCCAGCCGACCGCCTTGTTCCACAGCAGCACGATCGAGCCGAGGAACACGACGAACGGGAGCGCGACGGCGACGAGGTTGGAGATGCGATGGGCGCGGGTCATGGCTTTGCACCCTACGACGCAAAGCAAGCCTTGTCCTCGTCTGCGGACCACGTATCGTCCGTCAAAAGTTGTAGCTTTTCCACAAGAATGGTTGACGCGGCACCTGACGTCTTCGACCCGCGCCCGTGGCGCCGCCTGCCACCGACGGCGGTTGCGGCGATGCGCCCCCAGCTGCCCGACCTCGCGCGCGAGATCATCGCCGCGATTCGCGTCGAGGTGCCCGCCTACGCGCGGCCGCTCGAGGGTCCGTTTGGTCGCGGCCTCGTCGTCGGGGTGGAGGAGGCGCTGCGCCAGTTCATCGACGGGATCGAGGCGGGCGGATCGATGCCGCGCTCGCGCGTGTACGTCGCGCTCGGGCGCGGGGAGGTGCGCGCCGGGCGCAGCCTCGACGTGCTGCTCGCGGCCTATCGCGTCGGCGCGCGCGTGGCCTGGCGGCGCTTCTCCGCTGGTGGCGTCGCGGCCGGCCTGGAGCCGACGACGCTTTACCTGCTGGCCGAGTCGATCTTCGCCTACATCGACGAGCTGTCGGCCAAGTCGGCCGAGGGCTATGCGCTGGAGCAGTCCGCCGCCGCCGGCGAGCGGCGCGCGCAGCGCCAGCGGCTGGCGCGCCTGCTGTTGCGCGATCCGCCGGCCGACCCGCTCGACGTCGAGGAGGTCGCACGCACCGCGCAGTGGCGACTGCCGGCGACGCTCGCGGCGTTCGCGTTCCCGGAGGCGGAGAGCGAACGGATCGTGCCGCGGCTGCCCGCCGACGCGATCGTCGACACGGTCGGCGACGTCGTGTGCGCGCTGCTGCCGGATCCGCAGCGCGCGGATCTGCTCGGGAAGCTCCAGCATGCCGTCGGCCCGCGACATGTCGCGGCGCTCGGGCCGCCGGTCGCGTGGGGGGACGCTTCGCTCAGCCTCGCACGCGCCCGCGCGGTGCTGGAGCTGGTTGCGGAGGGGACGGCGCCGGAGCACGGCGTGCTCGACGCGGCCGACCACACGACCGCGCTGCTGCTGCGCAGCGACCGACGGCTCGCGCAGGAGCTCGTGCGCTCGCGGCTCGCACCGCTCGCGGAGCTGGCGGCAGGCCCGCGGGCGCGCATGACGGCCACGCTCGCGGCGTGGCTGGCGGAGCAGGGACGGCTGCAGGCGGTCGCTGAGCGCCTGCACGTCCACCCGCAGACGGTCCGCTACCGCCTCGGCCGACTGCGCGAGCTGTTCGGCGACGCGCTCGACGACCCGCAGCGGCGCTTCGAGCTGGAGCTGGCGCTGCGGGCCGAAGGGTCCTTCGAGTAGGCGGGCCCGGTGAGGCTCCGCGACTGCTCAGGCGGTCGCGGGCTGTGCGGCGACCGGCGCCTCAGCCGATGCCGGCACGATCTCGTCGGCAACCAGCTCGTCGTGCCACACGTAGATCACGGGCACCTGGTACTTGCCCATCCACTCGGCGCGGAAGGCGACCATCTCGGGGCCTTCCCAGTAGCGCTCCCAGTCGAGTCTCGACTCGAACCAGACCATCTGGGTGATTCTGTACTTGTCGTCGCACGAGCGGTGGACGCGGTACTGCGTCGCGCCGTAGCGGATCGAGGCCTCGGCGGCCTCGCACACCGCCGCGGCGAGCTTGTCGCCGCGGAAGAGCGTCGCGTACCAGGGGATGTGAACGACTCCGGCCATGGGCGGGATCCTATCGAGCGGGGCTGCGGACCGCCTTCGCGGTCTACGCCCCGACCTCGGCCCGGATCGCCCCTGGACCGTCCGCCGTCTTGCCCTGGTTCTCCTCGGTCGCGCCGACGAGGATCGCGATCTTGCCGAGGTGCTTGTTGTCTCGCAGCAGCTGGTGCGCGTCGGCGACGCCCTCGAAGCCCATCGTCTTCCACAGCACCGGGCGCACGAGCGACTGCTCGATCAGCTCGTTCGCCTTCGTCGCCTCCCATGCGTTCGCGAAGTGCGAGCCGATGATCTGCTTCTGGCGCATCCACAGATAGCGCACGTCGAAGTCGAGCTGGTAGCCCGAGGTGGCACCGCAGATGACGACTCTGCCGAACGGTCTCACGCACAGCACGGAGGTCGGGAAGGTCGCTCTGCCGACGTGCTCGAAGACGATGTCGGGCGCGGCGCCGAGCTTCTCCTCGACCGCCTTGCAGAAGCGGCGCGACTCCTTGAAGCGCGCCTTCTCCTCCTCGGGCGACTCGCCGCCCTTGCGCATCATGCCCTTGAAGTCGTTGCGGTCGATGTAGTCGACGGCGCCGAGCTGCTTAATCAGCTCGCCCTTCTCCGCGGAGGACACGACGCCGACCGACTGCGCGCCGGCGATCTTGCAGAGCTGCGTGGCGAACACGCCGAGGCCGCCGGCGGCGCCCCAGATCAGCACGCGGTGGCCGGGCTGCAGCTTCGCCTGGTCCATCAGCATGCGGTAGGCGGTGAAGTACGTGAGGCCGTAGGAGGCGGCCTCCTCCCACGACAGGTGTCTCGGCTTCGGCAGCAGCTGCTGCGCCTGCACCTTCGTGAACTGGGCGAACGAGCCCCACGTCGTCTCGTAGCCCCAGATCTTCTGCGAGGGCGCGGCGAGCGGGTCGAGGCCGTGGACCTCGGGGTCCTCGTAGGAGGCCTGGTTGCAGTGGATCACGACCTCGTCGCCGGGCTGCCAGCGCGTGACGCCGTCGCCGACCTTCCAGACGATGCCGGACGCGTCGGAGCCGCCGATGTGGTGGCCGTACTGCGGGTGGTCGCCGTACTTCATGACCGAGACGGGCTCGCCGAGCGCGGCCCACACGTTGTTGAAGTTGACGCCGGCGGCCATGACGCGCACGACGACCTCGAAAGCGCCGGGCTGCGGCGTCTCGATCTCCTCCAGCTGGAAGGCGTCGGTCGGCTCGCCCAGGCGCTCCTCGCGAATCACCCACGCGGTCATCGTCTCGGGGAGCGTCCCCGGCTCGGTCGCGACCGTCGCGACCTGGCTCACGTCAACAGCCACACGGCACCTCTTCAAAGTTCGACGGGAAGGTGGAAGGCCCGCATCGTAGCGATGCGAGGAGGGTCGCCTATTCAGTCGAAGAAGCGGCTGCGCTTGAACCAGAGGAACAGGATCGCGCACGACAGCACGATCCCGCCGACCCCGAACGTCATGAACGCCCACTGCGAGCGCACATGCAGCACGAGCCAGCCGAAGTTCTGCCCGAAGAAGCCGGTCAGTGCTGTGATCGGCAGGAAGATCGTCGCCACGAGCGTCAGCTGCTTCATGACGACGTTCGTGCGGTTCGAGACGGTCGACAGGTACACGTCCATCGCGCCCGTCAGCAGGTCGCGGTAGGAGTCGACCATGTCGGAGAGGCGGATCAGGTGGTCGTAGACGTCGCGGAAGTAGTCGCGCGTACCGGGATCGAGGCCGGGCAGGTCGCCGAGATCCTCGATCGTGCGTGCTGCGAGATCACGCTGCGGCGTGATGATGCGCCGCAGCGTCACGAGGCTGCGCTTGAGGTGGAAGATGCGCTGCAGCTGCTCGTCGTTCGGCCCGAGCACGATCGCGTCCTCCAACTCGTCGATCGCGTCGTCGATCCCGTCGAGCACCGGGAAGAAGGTGTCGGTGAGCGTGTCGAGGATGCGGTAGACGACGAACTGCTCACCCTTCGTATGGTCGGCCGGCAGCCGCAGGCGCAGCTCGTCGAGCTCGTTGCAGCCGCCGTGGCGCACCGTCACGACCCAGTCGCCGCTGACGACGAGGTGCACCTCGTTCACGTCCGGTGCCTCGTGCCCGATCTGGCGGGCGCCATAGAAGACGAGCAGCATGTGGTCGCCATAGCGGTCGAGCTTCGGGCGCTGGCCGCGCTTCTGCATGTCCTCGAGCGCCAGCGGGTGCCAGTGGAATCGCTGCGCGAGCTCGCTCAGCTGCTCCTCGGTCGGCTCGACCAAGTCGAGCCAGAAGAACTCTCTGCGCGCGGTCAGATCGTCGATCGCGCGCTCGTCGATGGCGTCGAGCACCTGCATCCGGCTGGGACGCTAGTCCCGGCGGCGGACACCGACTGAGGCGTGCGGCGAGGCGCCCCTCAAGGCTGCAGCAGGTCCTGCTGGGCGCTCTCGCGCTCCGGGCCGACCGTCAGCCGCACGGGCGCGAGCGTGCCGTCGGCGACGCTGACCTCGCATGTGCCTTCGATGAGCGGCAGCTGGATGCGCGCGACACCCTGCGGGTTGATCGGGCCACTCGAGGCCTCGGACTCGACGCACGAGTTGTCCGAGCCATCGGGTGCCGTGAGCGTGACGTCGCGAGAGCGGTTGCTCTGGTTGGAGATCAGCAGCACGACCGGGCCGGCGCCGACGCGCGCTGGTGCCACGCCGATGCGCTCGCCCGCGATGGCGATCGAGATCGAGATCGGCGCGGGGGGGCGCGACGCGTTGTCGTAGCCGTCGCCGCTGGCGCCGCAACCGACGCAGACGAGGGCGATGAGGACCATGGCGCTGAGCGCTCCGAGCATCCGCGTCCGCATCGTGGCTTGGGTCTCCCTCGTGGCCTATCGGTGTTCGGTTTCGGTCACCGAATCGTCGTCCGACGGCACCCCCGACGCCGCCGCGCGGGAACCTTAGCTGACTGGCCAGTCAATCGCGAGCCGGCCGCCGACGGGACGGCCCGGCCGCGCCGCGAGGGCGGCGCGAGCGTCAGGACGCGTCGCCAGCGGACGCGGCGCTTCCAGCGCCGACCAGCCGCTCGCGCTCGTCAGAGAGCTCCTCAAGGGCGCGCTGGAGACGGTCCCAGGAGATCGACTCGGCCTCCTCGTAATCCGACCCGGCGAGCGTCGAGGTGCTCTCGCGATATGTCTGCCACGCCGTGCGCGTCCGCTCGTCGAGCTGCTCGAGCTGGCGGCTGGTGTCGTGGTCGGCTGCGAATGTGGTCATCGGGCGCCTCCTTCCATCTTCGGTGACCCCGTGCACCACACATCCTACCCCGGCGCGCGGTCACAACACGACCGCAGGGGCGCGGCGTACTCCGCGAGAAGCTGGTTTCGCGCTTCGGCGACCGCAAGCGGCCGCCTACGCGCGACGTCAGAACGGCAGCTCGGCGACCGTCGCGGTCGCCTCGCCGGCGGTGAGCGTCGCTCCGGGCTCGGCCTCGCGGCGCACGAGCGCGAGCCCGATTGGGCCGTGAGCGGGGGAGTCGGCGACGCTGCTGAGGCGGCCGACGACCTTGCCGTCGAGCGTCAGCTCCGTGCCGGACTCCACCGGTGCTGACAGCTGCAGTCCGCGCAGGTGGCGGTTCGGCTTGCCCTTGTAGAAGAGCCGCGCGACCGTCTCCTGCCCGACGTAGCAGCCTTTCGTGAAGGAGACGGCGCGCTCGTTGAGGCCGGCCTCCTGCGGGATGGTCGTGTCGTCGAGGTCGACGCCGTAGCGCGGGCGGCCACGCTCGATTCGCAGGATCTCGGCGGTGGCCGCGGGCACCGGCTGAGCGCCGCGGGCGGTCAACGCGGCGGCGAGCGCAGCCGTCTGCTCGGCGTCGCAGATCAGGTCGATGCCGACATCCGTGACGACCATGCGCGCCGAGATACCGTCGAGCTGCGACGCCGCGTTGGCGTGCTCCTCGTCCGGCAGTGCCTCCGCCTCCGGCCCGGCGATGCGTCGTGCGTCGGGTCCGATGAGTGACAGCAGCCCGGATTGCAGCGTGCGCTTGTGCAACTCGGCGTCGAAGCCGACGCGCGCACGATGCAGCACGTTGAAGATCGCCTGCAACGCGGAGCGCTCGACGTCGAGCAGCAGCTCCCCGCCGGAGGCGAGGATGCGCAGGTCGCCGAGCATCTTGCCCTTCGGGCTCAGCAGCGCTGCGTAGCACCCGGTGCCCGGGGTCAGCGCCTCGACGTCGTTCGTGACCTGGCCTTGCAGGAACGTCTTCGCCCCGGCGCCCGTGAATGCGAGCTTGCCGCGCTCGGAGCGGTCGACGAGCCCGCATCCCGCACGGATGGCGCGATCGGCGTCGACCTGCTGGGGAATCGTCGCCACGCAATCGAGGATAGCGAGCGACGCAGGCTGCTCCGGCCGCTTGCTGCGGCACTCCACATCCGAGGTTTAGGTATGCCACAATTATCCGGATGACCCCGCCGCCGCCTCCGCTCGCCGATCCGGCTGCTGCTGCCGCCGTCACGCTGCCGCCGCCGAGCGAGCTGCAGAGGATTCGTGCGCGGCGCGGGCTGCGCGGGATCTTGCCGCTGCTGGGCCCGGCCTTCGTGGCGGCGATCGCGTACGTCGACCCAGGCAACTTTGCGACGAACATCGCTGGCGGCTCCGAGTTCGGCTACACGCTGCTGTGGGTCGTGCTCGCGGCGAACCTGATGGGGATGCTGATCCAGACGCTGTCGGCGAAGGTCGGCCTCGCGACCGGGCGCAACCTGCCCGAGCTCTGCCGCGACCACCTGCCGCGCCCCGCCTCGTGGGGGTTGTGGGCGCAGGCCGAGGTGATCGCGATGTCCACCGACCTGGCCGAGTTCATCGGCGCGGCGATCGCGCTCAACTTGCTGTTCGGCGTGCCGCTGTTCGTCGCCGGCCTGATGACCGCTGTCGTCGCGTTCGGGATCCTCGCCTTGCAGTCGCGCGGCTACCGCCGGTTCGAGCTGGCGATCGGCGCAATGCTCGCGCTGATCCTGCTCGGCTTCCTCTACGAGACGCTGAAGATCGGCGCCGACTGGGGCGCCGTCGCTCGCGGCTTTGTGCCGAGCTTCCAGGGCGGCGACGCGGTGCTGCTCGCGACCGGCATCCTCGGCGCGACCGTGATGCCGCACGTCATCTACCTGCATTCGGCGCTGACGCAGGAGCGGATCCCCGCGGAGGACGACGGCGAGCGCCGGCACCTGCTGCGCTTCATGCGCATCGACGTGCTGATCGCGATGGCGCTCGCGGGCGTCGTCAACATGCTGATGCTGATCGTTGCGGCGTCGCTGTTCCACGACTCCGGCCTTACGCAGGTCGACACGATCGAGGGCGCGTACAACGGCTTCGACACGCTCGTCGGCGGTGGCGCGGCGCTCGCGTTCGCTGGTGCGCTGCTCGCCTCCGGCCTTGCCAGTTCGTCGGTCGGCACCTACGCCGGCCAGGTGATCATGCAGGGCTTCATCGCGCGCACGATCCCGCTCGCGCTGCGGCGGCTGGTGACGATGACGCCCGCCCTGATCGTGCTGGCGATTGGGGTGGACCCGTCGCGCGCGCTCGTGATCAGCCAGGTCGTGCTGTCGTTCGGGATCCCGTTCGCCCTCGTGCCGCTGATCTGGCTGACGCGCCGTCGCGACGTGATGGGGGAGCTCGTCAACCACCGTGCGACGACGGTCGTCGCCTCGCTCGTCGCGGCCGCAATCATCGCGCTGAACATGTTCCTGCTCTACCAGACGTTCGCGGGCTGAGCCGGCTACGCTTCGCGGCGATGCCGACCTCGCTTGCCGACACCTTCCAGCAGATCGTCGACTCGCTGCCGGATGACTGGACCGATCTCGAGCTCGACGTGCGCCTGCACGACGAGTCGCAGTACGTCGACGCCGCTGTGTACCTCGTCACGTGCAACGCACAGCCGTACTCGAGACACGACTGGCACTGGCGAATCCTCGTTGCTCACCGCTTCGGCCATGCGGCCGCGGTGCCCGCGGTGCACGGTGCGTTGAGACTGCTCGACGACGCCGGGATCGCCGGAGACCTCGCGCTGCGCGAGGTGCGCAGCGGGCGCGTCGAGGTGACGCACGCCTGGGGCCGGCCGGAGTCGGCGATGCAGGCGTTCCGCGCGCTGCGCGCGCAGTAGCTGCGCACTCCGGTCATCCAGCCGGCAGACTTCGGCGGCATGATCGCGGTGGTCACAGGCGCGTCCAGCGGGATCGGCGAGGCGACGGTCCGCCGGCTCGCCGCCGAGCCCGGCGCACGGCTCGTGCTGGTGGCTCGGCGCGAGGAGCGCCTGCAGGCGCTGGCGGAGGAGATCGGCGGCGCCACGGTGGTGGCGGTCGACCTGACCGACGACGACGCACCCTCGCGCGTGCGCGAGGCGGTCGAGCGTGAGCACGGCGGCCGGCTCGATCTGCTCGTCAACAACGCGGGCGCCTCCTGGAACGCGCCGTTCGCCGAGGGCGGGTGGGCGAACGTGCAGCGCACGATGGCGTTGAACTTCGATGCTCAGGTGCGGTTGACGGAGGCGCTGCTGCCGCTGCTGCGCGCCTCGGCGCCCTCCTCGATCGTCAACGTCGCCTCGACTGCCGGGCGCGTCGGTCGCGCGGCGGGAGGGGCCTACTCGGCGAGCAAGTTCGCCTTCGCCGGATGGACCGACTCGCTCCATCTGGAGGAGCAGCCGCACGGCGTGCACGTCGGGCTCGTGCTGCCCGGGTTCGTCGCGACCGAGGGCTTCCCGCAGACGATGCTCGTGGAGCGCCGCGCGACCGGCTGGGCGGTGGCGAAGCCGGCGAGCGTCGCCGAGGCGATCATGGACGCCGGTCCGGGCGGGCATGCCGAGCGCTACGTCCCGCGGCCGTACTGGCTCGCCGCGATGCTGCGGATCGTCGCCCCCGGGCTGGTGCGCCGGGTGACGCAGCGCGGCGCGAACCGCCTGCTGATGCGCGGTCAGGACCGGCTGTAGGCGCTACGCGGCGTCGTCGCTGGCAGCGCCCGAGTCCGGCACGACCTGCGTGTCGAACAGGCGCCTGACGTCGGGGGGCTGCGGGACAATCCCGAAGCGCGCCTCCCAGCGAGCCCAGCGCGCGAGCACCCGTGGGTCGAGGCCGCCGATGCGGCCGCCCGGGGGCGACAGTGCGGGAATCAGCACGTCGAGCTGGGCCTGCAGCTGTCTAGCGTCGAGCCCGTGCACGCGCGACTCGAGATCGTTCAGGCTGCTCGCCGGATCGTGGACGGTCACGCCATAGCCGCGCACGAGCGCGCGCACGGTCGCGTGGACGAGTGCCGGGTCGTCGCGCAGCGTGCTGCGCGAGGTCACGAGCACGAGCTCGGGGTAGGGCGGGGCGCCGTAGGCGTCGACGCGGAAGGCGTGCATGCCGGGGCGCTCGCTTCTGAGCGCGACGCCCTCGACGTTCCAGAAGGCGGTTGCGCCGGCGACTCTGCCGCCCAGCAGCGCCGGGACCGCGTTGAAGCCGATCGTGACCTTCTCGACGGCGTCGTAGTTGCCGCCGGCGCCGGTGACGATCGAGCGCAGGACCGCGTCGTCGCTCGGCAGTCCGGTGACGCCGACCTTCTGGCCCGCGAGGTCGCGCGGGCTCTTGACGTCGGGTGTTGTGAGGACGGCCGCGAGTGGGCGCTGCACGATCGACATGACGGCGACGAGGTCGCGGCCTCTCGCGCCGGCGAGCGCGAGGTCGTGGATGTCCATCACCGAGAACTGCGTGCGGCCGGACAGCAGCAGCTTCACCGCGTCGGTCGAGCTGCCGGGGACGTGCACCTTCAGGTGTACGCCCTCCGCGTCGTCGAAGCCGTGCGCAACGGCCGAGTAGATGCCGGCGTGCGCCGCGTTGGGCGTGAAGTCGAGCATCAGCGTCGCGTCGGCGTTCGGCCGATCGTCGTTCGTGGAGCCGCCGCAGGCGGTGAGCAGCGCGGCGGTCGCGAGGAGCGCGGCGAGGGTCGCCAAGGAGGGAAGGATCCGGCGCATCGGCCGGGCAGCATACGAGGCCGTGAGCTCAGCCGGCGCGCTGGCGGAGCCTACGCGGCGGTGGGGCTTGCCATGAGGTGCACGACCCGAACCTTCTCGATCTGCGATTTGCACGGGGCGTGACTTCTGCCCGATCGTGCCACGCGAACAAGACCTGCGGGCGGCCTGGCGCGCGAAGCGTTCGGTGCGAGCCGGTCTGCCGCACGACGCGGTAGTTGAGCGGCTCGCGCATCAGGATCGCGAGCAGGCGGCGGGCCTTCATGGAGGGGAAGTCGTCCACGCGGCTGGACGCTGCGTGACGGCGCGTGGCATGTCTGACGCGCTTTGCGAAGATCCCGCGCGGAGATGGCGGGGAACGTGGCGGCGCGCTGGGCGGTGACGCGAACGAGGTGCCTGCGGGTCGGGCGGTGGGGCGTGACTAGACTCCGGCGGGATGCGCCGCCGCGTCACGTTCTCGCGCAATGTCACGCTTTCGCTGTCGCGGACGTGCGTCTCGCACTGCAAGTACTGCGCGTTCCAGACGCATAGAGCGCACCTGCACACGCCGGAGGAGGTCGAGGCGCTGATCGACGGGGCGGCTCGGCGTGGGGTGAAGGAGCTGCTGGTGCTGACCGGGGACGATCCGGCGCACCATCCTGGGATCCGGGAGCGCCTGGCGGCACTGGGCTTCAACGACTTCGTCGCCTACGTGTCGTGGGCGTGCGAGCGGGCGTTGGAGCGGGGACTGCTGCCGCACACGAACCTCGGTGCGCTCTCGCGCGAGGAGCTCGCGCGGCTGCGCGAGGTGACGGCGTCACAGGGGTTGATGCTGGAGTCGACGCGCGCCGACCTGGTCGCGCATCAGGGCTCGCCGACGAAGGATCCGGCGCTGCGGTTGCAGACGATCCGCTGGGCGGGGGAGCTGAAGATCCCGTTCACGAGCGGGATCCTGGTGGGGATCGGCGAGACCGAGGAGGACCGCGTCGCGGCGCTCGCGGCGCTGGCAGCGGCGCACGCCGAGTATGGGCACCTCCAGGAGGTGATCCTGCAGAACTTCGTCCCGCATGACCGCTACTACGGGCAGGAGCCGGCCGAGATCGCGACGGAGGCGGCTGACCGCTACTGGCGGACGGGTTTGCACGCGGGGCCCGAGGTGCCGGTGCCGGGGTGGGCAGAGGGTGGTGCGGGCCCGATCTCGATCGACGGGATGAAGCAGTTGATCGCGGTCTCGCGCGAGCTGATGCCGGATGTCGGTGTGCAGATCCCGCCGAATCTGGCGGATTGGTGGCCGGAGTTGGTGGCGGCGGGCGCGACCGACCTGGGCGGGTTGAGCGCCAACGGCGACCACATCAGTCCGGAGCATCCGTTCCCGAGCCCGCATCAGGTGCGCAAGCGTTTGGCGGCGGATGGCGTCGCGCTGACCGAGCGGTTGTGCGTCTATCCGCAGTACATCGATGCCGAGTGGATGGGGCAGGGTGTGCTCGATGTCGTGAAGGCGAAGTACTGGAGCTTCATTCCGCGCAGCGGGTCGGGGCGTCAGGAGGCGCCGTTCGCGATCCAGGTGGATCTCGTTGGGCCGGCGATCGTGAAGGCGCGCGACGGTGGGTGGCTCTCGCGAGAGGAGCTGACCGCGATGTTCGCCGAGACGCGACCGGAGGCGATCGAGGAGATCCGCGCTGCGGCGGACGAGCTGCGTGCCGAGCTGGCAGGGGAGACGGTGACGTTCGTCGTGAATCGCAACATCAACGTCAGCAACGTCTGCACCGTGGGCTGTGCGTTCTGTGGGTTCGGACAGGGCAAGCGCTCACCGGATGCCTACGAGCACGACGAGCCGGAGTTCCGGAGGCGTGTGAACGAGGCGATCGACTTTGGCGCGAGCGAGTTGTGTATCCAGTCGGGCATCCATCCGGACTGGCAGTTGGAGGACTATCTGCATTGGCTGCGGGTCGCCAAGGATGAGGCCGCCCGGCACGGCACGGACCTGCACCTGCACGCATACAGCCCGATGGAGATCGCGCACATGTGCGACATCTCAGCGTTGCCGCCGTCCGAGGTGTTCGCACGCCTGAAGGACGCCGGCCTTGGGTCCACGCCGGGGACGGCCGCGGAGGTCCTGCACGACGGGGTGCGCGAGCGGATCAGCCCGAACAAGCTTCCGGTCGCGCGGTGGGTCGAGATCATTGAGGCCTCCCACAACGCTGGGCTGCGCTCAACCTCGACGGTGATGTTCGGGCATATCGAGGAGCCGTGGGAGCTCGCCGAGCACATGCGCGTGATCCGCATGCTGCAGGAGCGCACCGGTGGGATCACCGAGTTCGTGCCGCTCTCGTTCATCCCGTTCCACACGCTGCTCGGCCGTACACACGGCGTCGAGGAGATCAGCCGCGAGGAGAACCTCAAGCACACCGCTGTCTTCCGCCTGGCACTCGGTCGCAGCATCCGCAACGTGCAAGCGTCGTGGGTCAAGATGGGCTTGGAGACCGCTACTGAGAGCCTGCGGTGGGGCGTCAACGACCTCGGCGGCACCCTCATGGAGGAGAGCATCAGCCGCCTCGCCGGCAGCTACCACGGCGTCCGTCTTGACCCGCCGCAGCTGATCGCTGCCGCACACGACGCCGGCCGCCCCGCCGCCGAGCGCACCACGCTCTACGGCATCCGCGAGCAGCACCCGCTCACCGCAGCGGCGGCGTAGCACCCCCCGACCGGGGGGTAGCGGCGACGCGACAGCCTGCGGCCGCTTGGAGTCGGAGCGTACGATCGAGTGCTGTGAAGACTGCGAATTCGGCGTCTCCGGCACGGGAGACGAGCCTGTTCGCGGGGGTCGAGCCGCTCGAGGTGTTCGTCGACCTGCTCTCGGAGATCGAGAGCGACACGACGTCGAGCGAGTTCTACCACCGCATCTGTGAGGCGATCTGCCGGCTGACGACGATGCGTCGGGCCGCGATCTTCCTCTACGACGTCGGGCGCCAGCGCGTCCGCGCGGTCGGCTCGCATGGGATCTCTTACACGCGCCTCGCCGCGCTGCGGCCGACGCTCGACCAGGCGCCGATCGCTCAGCGCGCGCTGATTGAGGATCGCGTCATCGTCGTGCACTCCGACGCGATCGAGCGCGAGGTCCCGCGCGACTACGCGGCGCTGCTCGGCATCACCTCGCTCGTCTGCACGCCGCTCGCGGCGGCCGGCCACCAGTACGGGATCATCGCCGCCGATCGCGGCGGCGGCGACTTTGAGCTGGCCGACGGAGAGCGCCACCTGATGTGGACGCTTGGCAAGACCGCCGCGCTCGCCGCGACCGCGCGCCGCGCGACACGCCAGCAGGAGCGCACGCGCCGCCTCGGCGAGCGGATCGACCTCGCCCGCGAGATCCACGAGCGCGTCATGCAGCGGCTGTTCGGCGTCTCGCTCGTGCTGAGCGCGCAGCAGCCGATGACCGGCGAGCAGCGCGAGCGCTGCCGCACCGAGATGGTCGAGGCGCTCGCCGACCTGCGCTCGGCGCTCGAGCGCCCGCTTGCGCCGGTCGCGCACGAGACGGGTACGACGCTGCGCGCGGAGATCCCGCGGCTCACGCAGCAGACCGGTCTGCCGGTGGAGCTCGATTGGTCCGAGGGCGTCGAGGTCCCGTCGCGGCTGGAGGGCGTCGCGCAGTCTGTCCTCGGGGAGGCGCTGCGCAACGCCGCCAAGCACGCCGAACCGGCGCGCGTGGACGTGCTCGTGCAGCACGACGGCGACACCTTCTCGCTGGAGGTCCGCAACGATGGCGTTCGCGTCGACGGTGGAGGCGGGCCGGGCGCGGGGATGGGACTGCGGCTCGCCGCCTTCGAGGCGCTTCAGCACGGCGGCTTTGTCGAGTTCGGTCCCGACAAGGGGTGCGATCCGCCGGGCTGGCGTGTGCGCCTCGTCGTGCCGGTGCCGGTCCCGGCGTCGTCGCTGACGGCAGACGTCAGCGGAGAGGAGATCGAATGAGCGAGGAGCGGCGCCTGCGCGTGCTCGTCGTCGACGACCACGACGTCGTGCACTGGGGCTTCCGGCAGCTGCTCGGGGAGCAGTCGTGGGTCGAGCGCTGTCTTGCAGCGCGCAACGTGAGAGAGGCGCTCGAGCTGACGAGCCGCTATCGCCCGCACGTCGCGCTCGTCGACCTGTTCCTCGGTCTCGAGTCAGGCGCGGACCTGTGCGAGACGATCCGTGCGCAGTCGCCTGAGACGCGCGTGCTGCTGATCTCCGGGGCCGGGAAGATCTCGCCGCAGGCTGCGAGAGCGGTCGGTGCGTCGGGCTTCGTCTCGAAGGACTGGGGCGCGCACGACGTTGCGATGGCGGTGCGGATGGTCGGGCTCGGGATGACGATGTTCCCGCCACAGGCCGACCAGCCCTCGACGCTGCTCTCACAGCGCGAGCAAGAGGTGCTCGCACTGATCGCCGGCGGCTCGACGAACCGCGAGATCGCGGCGCAGCTCTACCTCTCTCCGCACACGGTCAAAGAGCACACCAGCGCGCTCTACCGCAAGCTGAAGGCGCGCAACCGTGCTGAGGCGGTGCAGCGGGCGCAGCGCATCGGGCTGCTGGGCTGAGCTCGGCCGCTCAGCCTCTGACGATCGCGAAGGCGACCGGTCTGGCGGCCGGGGAGGCTCTGCCGTCGGCCTTCGCGACCGCGCCGAGGCGGTAGGAGCCGGCAGGCAGAGCGCGGCGTCCGGCGCGGCCGCTGAACGGGAGGGAGTTGCCGCCCGCGGCGCCGCCGCGCGTGAACGTGAACGCGGTCGTGAAGCGCGTGCAGGCTCTGGCTCTCGCTCCGCGCAGCCTTCTCGTCGGGGCGACGCAGCTGCGGCCCCTGCGCAGGCCGTGCAGCTTGCGCTCGACGGTGATCGTGACCGCAGCGGGGCGGCTGAGCGTGAACGAGATCGTGGTGCCGCGCGGCGGTCTGAGGAGCGCTCTCCGGCGTCTCGCGGCGGCTCGCGCGGTCGCGCCTGCGGCTACGGCGAAACGCGTGTGCGAGAGCTTGAGCCCGCCGAGCGTCGGTGCGTCGGCGGGGTTGCCGCCACCGCCACCGCCACCACCTTGGCCCGGTGGTCTCGGCGGCTGGTACTCGAATGCGCCGATGTCGGAGGAGGCCGTGCCGTCGCCGTTGCCGTCGACGATTCGCGGCGCACCGGCGGCGTCGGTCGCCGACTCGCCGGCCGCGAGTGCGGGGTCGCCTCTGTCGACGAGCGGCGAGCCGGCGACGAGCGAGAAGTCGCTGCCGGGCGCGTTCGCGAAGCCGGGGAGCACGTTGAGGTCGTGCGTGCCGCGCACGACCTGCGCCCCGCCGGTCGAGGAGGCGGCTCTCGGGTCCCAGTCGGAGAAGTCGCTCAGCACGAGTGCGCTGCCGGCGCCGGTGAGGCTCGCGTCGATCGGCTTGCCGACGCCGGTGACGAGCGTGCTCGACAACGTCGCCGTCACGTTCCCCGGGACGGGTCTTCCGCCGAAGTCGATGGTGCCGGCCGCCGTCGCCTGGACGCCGACGGACGTACCGTCGCCGATGCCTACGACGGTCACGTGGCGAAGCGTGAGGCTCGCGGATGCGCTGCCGAGGAAATTGGCCGAGGCCGACTCCCGCACGCCGATGGCGCCGACGGCGGTGAGCTGCACGAGCACGTCCTCGAGCGTGAGCGAGCTGCTGGGGACGACCAGCGACGGCGACGTCGACACGCCGAGGGCGCTCGCCACGATGCGCACACGCTGGAGCCTCACGTCCGTGTCGCCGATCGGCGCGGCGATGCGGGAGTCCGTCACGAGCCCGCCGCCGAACGCGCCGCTGGAGACGCCGGTCGTCGTGGGCGTGCCGGTCAGGTCGATGCTTCCGTTCGCGAATCTTCCGCCGAAGGAGAACACGACCCCGGTTGCGTTGGTGAGGCCCGATCCCGTCACCGCGACGCGCGTCGCGGTCGTGCCGGACATCAAGAGGCCTGCTGCGCCGCTGGCGGTCGGCACCTGGACGGTCAGGTCCGAGACGGTCGAGTCGGAGCTCGCCAGGTTGAGCGTCGTTGTGGTGCCGCCACTCGGGACGAGCGTCGTGCGGTCCGAGCCGGCGCCGACGACGTCGACCGAACTGGTGGTCACGAGGTTGTCCTCCGTGAAGGTCCCCGGACCAATCTGAACGCGGTCGCGCTCGACCGTTCTCGCGGCGTCCGTGAACGCGGCTCTGACGGTCGCCTCTCTCGTCCCGCCGGCAGGGCAGGTCGGGTCGCTCACGCAGAAGGTTGCGGCGCCGGCGGCGCTGGTCCAGGCTGCGAGCAGCAGGAGCATCAGCAGAGCGCCGCTGATCGTGAGGCGAGGGCTGCGCACGCGCGCACCGTACCAGTACGCCGCAGCCGTCTCGAATCCTGCGTACGTGCCATAACGCCCCCCGCCGGTTCCCACCTCACCCCCCGGGCGGGGGGATAGGCGGCGCGGGACCGTGGGCGTTGATAGACGCGGGAGGAAGTCTCGATAGCAGTGAGCGAGGCAATGCCTTCCACCGCCCTGCTGTTCCCCGGCCAGGGAAGCCAGACCGCCGAGATGCGTGACGACGTCGCGGCGGCGCGTCCGGACCTGGTCGCGCTTGCGTGCGAGGTCGTGGGCGACGATCCGTTTGCCCGCATCGACGATGGCACGATGTTCGCCCAACCGGCGATCTACTGTGCGAGCGTCGTCGGCTTCGAGCGGCTGCGCGACGCCGGGATCGCCGGCGTGGCCTACGCCGGCCACTCGCTCGGAGAGGTCGCGGCCTTGGTCGCAGCCGAGGCGCTCAGCGCCGAAGATGGGCTGCAGCTCGTCGCGACGCGCGGGCGCCTGATGCAGGAGTCCGGCGAGCGCGCCGGCGACGGCTCGATGCTCGCGCTGCTGGGCAAGGGCGCCGCCGATCACGCCGCTGGGATCGCCGCGGCGGCCGGCCTCACCGTCGCCAACGACAACGCGCCGAACCAGGTCGTGCTGTCCGGTGCCAAGGGCGCCTTCGAGGCAGCCGGCAAGGCGGCGCGCGACCAGGGCCTGCGCGCGGTCGCGCTGCCCGTCACCGGCGCCTTCCACTCACCCGCGATGGCTGCGGCGCGGCCGGAGCTGGAAGCGGCGCTGGCAGGGATCGACTTCCGCGAGCCGACCGTGACGGTCGTCAGCTCGATTACGACGGCCCCGTTCGACGACGTGTGCTCGCGTCTTGCCGACGCGCTCACGATGCCGGTCCGCTGGCGCGAGACGCTGCTCGCGCTGCATGCGCAGGGCGTCAAGCGGTTCGTCGAGACCGGTCCTGGCAAGGTCCTGACCGGCCTCGTCAAGCGCACCGTGCCGGATGCCGAGGCGCTCGCCGCCGAGCGGCTGGAGGGCGTCGGTGTCTGAGGACGCGCTGCTCACGCCGGCGGCCGAGCCCGCTGGCTCACCTGAGCTCCGCGGCGCCGCAATCCTCGCCGTCGGCGCGAGCCTGCCGGCGCGCAGCGTCACGAACGACGAGGTCGCGACACGCATCGGCAAGACGGACGCGTGGATCTACACACGCACCGGCATCCGCGAGCGTCGTCACGCGCAGCCTGACGAACGGCTGACCGATGTCGCCGCCGCTGCGAGCCGCGAGGCACTCGAGCGCGCCGGCGTCGCCGCGGCCGAGCTCGACCTCGTCGTCGTCGGCACGCTCACGCCCGACGATCGCATGCCGAACGCCGCCGCCGCGCTCGCGCACAAGCTCGGCGCGATCGGCGCCGGCACGATCGAGGTCAACGCCGCCTGCACCGGCTTCATGACGGCGCTGTCGACCGGCGCCGCGCACGTCGAAGCGGGTCGCGCCCAGCGCGTGCTCGTCGTCGGCGCCGACTTCATCAGCCGCATCACCGACCACGACTCGAAGCAGACGGCGATGCTGTTCGCTGACGGCGCGGGCGCGGTCGTGCTGGCGCCTTCGGACGGTGCAGGCCGGATCGGGCCGATCCTGCTGCGCCACGACGCCAGCTCGCCGGAGTTCCTGTACCTGGCGCGCGAGGGCGGCAGCACGATCGAGATGGACGGTCACGCGACCTTCAAGCACGCCGTCAACCGCATCGTCGAAGTCACGCAGGAGGTCGTTGCGGCCGCCGATCTGACGCTCGCCGACGTCGACCTGTTCGTCTACCACCAGGCGAACGGCCGGATCCTCAGATCGGTTGCGGAGCGACTCGAGCTCGATCCGGTGCGGGTCGTCGACTGCATCGAGCTGACCGGCAACATGTCGGCCGCCTCTGTTCCGTATGCGCTCGCCGTGGCGTACGGCGAGGGGCGCGTGCCGGACGGCGCGCGCGTGTTGTTCGCCGCGTTCGGCGGGGGCTTCACGTGGGGCGGGGCAGTGGTCGAGTGGGGATGCGGCGATGCCTGAGGGGACCCAGTCTCGCCCGCCCGGCTGCGCATTCGTCACCGGCGCCTCGCGCGGCATCGGCGCGGCGATCGCACGCGGGCTCGCAGCCGATGGTTGGGCCGTCGGCATCGGTTACAACAGCTCCGCCGACGGCGCGAAGCTCGTTGTGGGGGAGATCGAGGCGGCCGGCGGGCGCGCGTTCGCGCTCGGTGGCGACGTGACGGACAGCCATCTGATCGACGCTCACTTCTCGGCGCTGGAAGAGCACTTCGGGCCGGTGCTCGTGCTCGTCAACAATGCCGGCGTACGCGCCGACGGGCTGGCGCCGCAGATCCAGGACTGCGACTGGGACATCGTGCTCGACACGAACCTGACCGCCGCGTTCCGCACGACCCGCCGCGCCGTGCGGCCGATGCTGAAGGCGCGCTACGGCCGCATCGTCAACATCGCCTCCGTTGTCGGCCTGCGCGCGAACCCGGGGCAGGCGAACTACGCCGCCTCGAAGGGCGGCCTGATCGCGATGACGAAGACGGTGGCTGCCGAGGTTGCCCGCCGCGGCGTGACCGTCAACGCCGTCGCGCCCGGCCTGATCGAGACCGACATGACGGCTGACCTGAACGGCGACCTGCTGTCCGCGATCCCGGCGCGACGCGCCGGGACGCCGGATGAGGTCGCCGCCTGCGTGCGCTTCCTCGTCTCCGACGCCGCGTCGTACGTGACCGGCAGCGTCCTGTCCGTCGACGGCGGCATGGCCGCTTAATCCCACCACCAAGGAGCCCAAACCAAATGGCAACCACCGTAACCCCCGAGGCCGTCGAGGCGCGCATCGTCGAGGCGCTCGCGAGCTTCGGTCCCGACATCGAGCTGGTCACGCGCGAGGCGACGTTCGAGGAGCTCGACATCGACTCGCTTGACCTCGTCGAGCTGGCGCAGATCGTCGAGGACGACTACGGCGTTGAGCTCAAGGGCGACGACATGAAGAACCTCAAGACGGTCGGCGACGCGATCGAGCTCGTGGTGGCGCGCGCGTAATGACCCGCCGTCGCGTCGTCATCACGGGCGTTGGTGCCGTCACCCCGCTGGGTGTCGGCGCCGACGTGCTGCTGCGACGCTGGGTCGCGGGCGAGAGCGGCATCGCCGATGGCGAGGGCGCCTGCCGCGACTTCGTCGTCAGCGACCATCTCTCGAAGAAGGAGATTCGCCGGGCCGACCGCTTCGCGCACTTCGCGATGGTCGCCGGCGACGAGGCGCTCGCCGCCGGCGGCTGGAGCGACGAGCTGCCCTACGCGGCCGAGCGCATCTCGTGCGTGCTCGCGACCGGCATCGGCGGCCTCGGCTCGCTCGAGGCGCAGCACGACCTGCTGCGCGACGGGGGCGCCAAGGCGGTCTCGCCGCTCTCGGTCCCGCTGTTCATGCCGAACGCGGGCGCCGGCACGCTGTCGATGCGCTACGGGCTGCGCGGGCAGTCGTTCTCGGTCGCCTCGGCCTGCGCGGCCGGGTCGCACGCGATCGGCGTCGCGACGCGGATGATCCAGTACGGCGACGCCGACGCCGTCCTCACGGGTGGCGGCGAGGCGACGCTGACGCCGCTCGCTCGCGCGTCGTTCGAGGCCGCCGGCGCGCTGTCGCCGAGCGGCATCTCGCGGCCGTTCGACGAGCGCCGTGACGGCTTCGTGATGGGCGAGGGCGCCGGCATCCTGCTGCTGGAGGAGCTCGAGGCGGCGCAGGCGCGCGGCGCGACGATCTACGGCGAGGTGCTCGGCTACGGCTCGACCTCTGACGCCTACCACCTGACCGCCCCCGAGCCCGAGGGCAGACACGCGGCGGAGGCGATTCGCATCGCCCTGCGCGACGCCGGTCGCGACGCATCGCAGGTCGACTACGTCAACGCCCACGGGACCTCGACGCCGATCAACGACGCCTCCGAGACGGCCGCGATCAAGCTCGCGCTGGGGGAGGACGCGGCGCGCGCGATCCCCGTCTCGTCGCTGAAGTCGTCGATCGGTCACTTGCTTGGCGCCGCCGGCGCGGTCGAGGCGATCGCGACGCTTGCCGCGCTGCGCGAGCGCACGCTGCCACCGACGATCGGGCTTGAGCAGCCGAGCGAAGGGCTCGACCTCGACTACGTCCCACTGACCGCCCGTCCGTTCACGCCGAGAGGCGAGCGGCCGGTCGCGCTGTCGAACTCGTTCGGGTTCGGCGGCCACAACGTCGTTCTCTGCCTCGAGGGGGTCGCATGAGCGTCACCGCAGCACGCACCGAGTCCACGCAGGCTGCCGCCCC
>DASYLH010000061.1:0-36818 GCA_036009645.1 Conexibacter sp. | reverse complement strand
GCGATCGAGAACTTGTGCGTGATCGACTCGCGCTCGGTCGGCATCCGGTGACGCACGGGAGTGGCGGCGGGAGCCTCCGCGCCCTCCTCGGCCTCGTCGGAATCCTGGGCGTCGGTGCGCAGCGCCTGCGCCGTCTTCGAGCCGTCGCGATAGATCGCGAGCGCCTTCACGCCGAGATGCCAGGCCTGCAGGTACGCGTCGGCGATGTCGCCCACCGTGCTCTCGGCCGGCATGTTCACCGTCTTCGAGATCGCACCCGAGATGAACGGCTGAGTGGCGCCCATCATCTTGATGTGGCCCATGTGCGAGATCGCGCGCTCGCCGACCGCCACGTCGAACACCGGCAGGTGCTCCGCCGCGAGCCCGGGGGCCCCGACGATCGTGCCGTGCTCGTTGATGTGCGCCTCGATCTGCTCGACCTGCTGGTCGTCGTAGCCGAGCTCCTGCAGCGCCAGCGGCACCGTGCGGTTGACGATCGTCATCTGCCCGCCGCCGACGAGCTCCTTGAACTTGACGAGCGAGAAGTCCGGCTCGACGCCAGTCGTGTCGCAGTCCATCAGGAAGGAGATCGTCCCGGTCGGCGCCAGCACCGTCGCCTGGGCGTTGCGATAGCCGTGCTCGTCACCGAGCTCGACCGCCTCGTCCCACGAGCGGCGGGCCGCGGCGAGCAGTGCATCGTCCTCGCTCGTCGCGTCCGGGATCGCGTAGGACGCGTCACGATGCATCCGCATGACGTTGTTGTGGGGCCCGCGGTTGTCGGGGTACTTCTCGTACGTGCCGACGGCCGCCGCAATCTCCGCGGAGCGGCGGTAGGCGCGACCGGTCATCAGCGCGGTGATCGCCGCCGCCGTGCCGCGACCCGAATCGGAGTCGTACGGCATGCCGTTGCTCATCAGGAACGCGCCGAGGTTGGCGTAGCCGAGGCCGAGCTGGCGGAACGCGTTCGCGTTCTTGCCGATGCCCTCGGTCGGGTAGCTCGAGGCGCCGACGACGATCTCCTGCGCAAGGAAGACGATGTCGATCGCGTGCTCGTACGCGGCGACGTCGAACGACCCGTCCGCGTTGCGGAACTTCATGAGGTTCAGCGACGCCAGGTTGCAGGCCGAGTCGTCGACGTGCATGTACTCCGAGCACGGGTTCGACGCGTTGATGCGCCCCGAGTTCGGGCACGTGTGCCACTGGTTGATCGTCGTGTCGTACTGGACGCCCGGATCGGCGCAGCGCCACGCCGCCTCGGCGATCTCGTTCATCAGCGCGCGCGCGTCGAGCGCCTCGCCGATCGGCTTTCTGGTCGTGCGCGAGGTCAGCTTCCACTCGTCGCCCGCCTCGACGGCCCGCATGAACTTGTCGGAGACGCGCACCGAGTTGTTCGCGTTCTGGTACTGGATCGAGGTGAAGCCGTCGCCGTCGATCGACATGTCGAAGCCGGCGTCACGCAGCGCGAGGGCCTTGTCCTCCTCCTTGGCCTTGCACCAGATGAATTCCTGGATGTCCGGGTGGTCGACGTCGAGCACGACCATCTTCGCCGCGCGCCGCGTCTTGCCGCCCGACTTGATCGTGCCGGCCCACGAGTCGGCGCCGCGCATGAAGGAGACGGGACCGGAGGCGGTGCCGCCCTTCGCCAGCGGCTCCATCGACCCGCGGATGTTCGAGAGGTTGATGCCCGAGCCGGAGCCGCCGCGGAAGATCATCCCCTCCTTCGTGTTCCAGGAGAGGATCGACTCCATCGTGTCGTCGACCGAGAGGATGAAGCAGGCCGAGCACTGCGGCTGTTCTTCGAAGCCGACGTTGAACCAGACGGGCGAGTTGAACGCGGCGATCTGGTGGAGAAGGATGTGCGTCAGCTCGGCCTCGAACGTGTCGCCGTCCTCGACGCTGGCGAAGTAGCCGCGCTGGCGGCCCCAGTCGGCGATCGTCCCGGCGACGCGGCCGATCATCTGTCTGACGGAGTGCTCGCGCGCGGGCGTGTTGAGCTGTCCGCGGAAGTACTTCTGGGTGACAATGTTGGTCGCGTTCTGCGACCACGACTTCGGGAACTCGACGCCGGTCTGCTCGAAGGAGACCTTGCCGCCGTGGCCGATCCGCGCATCTCGCGACTCCCACTCGACGCTGTCGAACGGATGGACGCCCGGCTGCGTGAAAAAGCGACTCAGTCGCAGGCTCTCGCCGGTCGGAACGTCGATCGTGGTGGGGGTCTGCGAGCTGTCGTTCATGCCTGCCTGCTCCTTGTCTTCCCGCTATTTGCCGCTGTTTTCCGTGCCTCTGACCGCGCTCAGGGGGTAACAGCGAAGTGTTGCTCACCGGGCGGACGGAACCACTGCGCGAAGCGGGCTGTGGAGCGCATACACCTACCGTACCGACGGTCCGCACGGAAACGCGGGGGTACCTGCGTGGGTGCGCGGTCACACGCTGCCAGACCGCTACGATCGCCGCGGATGACGTCTCATACCCGCATCCATCGCGCAGCCGCACTCGCAGCGGTGGCACTGCTCGTGCTGGCGTTCCTGGCTCCGGCCGCGGCCCGCGCCGACCAGGCCTACGACAAGGTCGCGTCCGCCTACGCGACGGCGGGCGGTCACCTCGACCCATGCGCATTCACCGAGGCGGAGCTGAAGGCGGCCGTAAGAGGGATCCCGCCGGCGATCAGAAACGTCGTGCCCGCACTGCGTGCCGCGATGGTCGAGGGCATCGCCGCACACGAGCGCGGCGACTGCAGAGGTGCCCATCCCGAAGAAGGCACCACAGGCGGCGCCCGGGTGGGCGGGGCTGGGTCTACCACGCCCACGACGACGACCCCGCCGGTCACGACGCCTCCCGTGACCACGCAGACGGCCCCCGTGGTCCCGGCGGCGACCACCCCCACGACGCCCACGACGACTGCTCCTGCGCCCGCGCAGACGACCACTCAGTCAGCCGCCTCCGGTACGCAGGAGCGCGATCGCACGCCGCTCGTCGTCGCGCTGATCGCCGCCGGCGTGCTGGTGCTGCTCGCGCTGCTGCTGTGGGGATGGGGACGCATGCGCGGCTGGGATCCGGGCTGGATCGCGCGCGTGCGCCACGCCTGGGGCGAGGCCGGTTTCCGCACGACGAGCACCTGGTCGGAATTCACCGACTGGCTGCGCCTCGGCCGCTGAGCGCAGACGCGGCCACGCTCGCCACGGCCGCCAGACCGTCTGCTTTACTCCGCGCCCCATGAAGCTCCTCGTCACCGGCGGCGCCGGCTACATCGGCTCGATCGTCGCGCAACAGCTGCTCAACGCTGGCCACAAGGTCGTCGTGCTCGACAGCCTCGAACGCGGCCACCGCGAGGCGGTGCCCGACGGCGCACGCCTCGCTGAGGTCGACCTGCTCGACGCCGAGCGGGTCGCCGCGACGGTCGCGGAGGGCTTCGACGGCGCGCTCCACTTCGCCGCGTACGCGCTCGTCGCGGAGTCGGTCGCGCATCCGGAGCGCTACTACCGCAACAACGTCGTCGGCTCGCTCAACCTGCTCGACGCGCTGCGCGCCGCAGGTGTCAAGCGGCTCGTCTTCTCCTCCACCTGCGCGGTCTACGGCGAGCCCGAGGTCGTCCCGATGGACGAGGCGACGCCGACGCGACCGGTCAACTCCTACGGCGCCTCGAAGCTCGCAGTCGACGGGATGATCTCCGACGAGTGCCGCGCCCACGGGCTCGGCGCCGTCAGCCTGCGCTACTTCAACGTCGCTGGCGCGAGCGGCTGCCTCGGTGAGGACCACCACCCCGAGACGCACCTCATCCCGAACGTCCTGCGCGCAGCGCAGGGGCTCCAGCCGGAGGTGCAGGTCTTCGGCACCGACTACCCGACGCCCGACGGGACCGCGGTGCGCGACTACATCCACATCGAGGATCTCGCGACCGCCCACCTGCTCGCGCTCGACGGCACGCGCGGCGGCGAGCACCGCATCTTCAACCTCGGCAACGGCAATGGCTTCTCCGTGCGCGAGGTGATCGAGGCGGCACGCGAGGTGACCGGCCTCGAGATTCCCGTCAGAGAGGCGCCCCGCCGCACCGGCGACCCGCCGCAGCTCGTCGCCGCGAGCGGGCGGATCCGCGCCGAGCTGGGCTGGGAGCCGCGCAAGCCGGCGCTTGCCGACATGGTTGGCGACGCCTGGGCGTTCGCGAAGTCGCACCCGCGCGGTTACGCCGGCGAGCCGTCCGCGCAGCAAAGCTGAGCACACGCCTCAACCGCCGAATCGGCGCACGCGACCACTCGTTTCGGAGAGAATCCGGTCCTTTGGGGGACGACCCGCTCGGGGGAAGGAGCAAGGGTGGCTAGTGCACGATGGGCTGCGCTCGCCATGGTCGCAGCGCTCGTGATGGGCGCTGCCGGCTGCGGCAGTAGCGAGAAGGGCACGGATGTGACGAAGGTCGCGTTCGTAGCTCCGTACAGCGACAATGAACCCGACTGGACCCTGCAGGCGCAGGAAGTCCTCGAAGAATGGCCGAGAAGGCTCCATGTGAGAGTCGACAAGGTCGACGCGTCGAAGACGGGCGACGTCAGAGGCGTGTTCGAGCAGGTCTCCCACGAAGGCAACCAGCTCGTGATCGCGCACGACAGCCGCTATGCCGACGTCGCCGAAGCGGTCGCGAAGCAGACGAGGGTCCCCACGCTGGTGTGGGGCGAACGCAGCGACCCGTCTGACGGCGTCGTCGGGCAGATCACCGTGGAGGACAAGGCGGGCGGCTACATGGCCGGCCTCGTCGCCGCGAAGTCGGCGTACACGAGAAGACTCGCGATCATCGTGATCGCCGACGGCTCCGCCTGGGACACCGCGACCTGGAACAGAATGGCCGGCGGCTACGTCGCCGGGGCGCGCAGCATCGATCCGAGAGAGCAGATCGACTACGAGCAGGTCGGCCAGAACGGCAACGCGACGGTGAAGCAGGTCCACGACATGGCGATCCGCATGCAGAAGCGGGGGTCGCAGATGGTCTTCGCGCTCGGCGGCGCCGCGACGCTCGGCGCGTTGCAGGCCGTCCAGGAGATCCAGGGCGAGGACCAGTACGTCGGCGTGATAGGCGACAAGGCCGCGGCCAACAGAGAAAACTACGTGCTCGAGTCGGTCATGATCGACACGAGACCGGCCTTTGAACAGGCGCGGCGCGACGTGAGAGCCGGCAGGTTCGGCGAGCAACCGTACGCGCTCACGCTGAGAAACCATGGGGTGTGGCTCTTCAGCACGGGTCGCACGCCGAGCGACGCCCTCGAAGCCGGGCTGGCCGCCGGCGAGAAGATCTCGCGCGGCAGACTGAAGGTGCCTGTCACGCCGACGAGCGAAGCCGTCGAGGCGCTGATCGCTGGCGAGTCACCGGAAGGCTGAGGTCCGCTCAGTGGGGCGCCGGCTGTCCGGCGCCCCGCGCCGCGCTGTCGGCGGCGCCGCCGGCGCCGACCGGCGCGGTGGCCGCCGCAGCGCCCTCGCGTGCGATCACCGCTTGCAGCTCGCGCTCGACGGCCGGAACCGTTTTGCGCGCCTCGCGCTCGGCCAGCGGAGCCATCAGGCCGCGCAGCAGCAGCGCGGCACGCACCCAGCCGGGGACGACCACGTGGCGCGCGCGGCGCTCGACGCCCTGCGCCACCGCGGCGGCGACGTCCGACAGCGGATACGTCTTGCCGAACGGCCCGCTGATCCCCTTGCGCATCGTGCCGATGCCAGGGCGCTCATCGGCGCCACGCACCATGTCGGTGTCGATCCACGAGAAGTACGCCACGCCGACGTCGACCCCGACGTGCGCGACCTCCGTGCGCAGCGAGTCGGCGAACGCCTCGACGCCGGCCTTGCTCGCGCAGTAGGCCGACATGAACGGCGCGTGCGCGATCGCCGCCACCGAGGCGACCTGCAGCACGTAGCCGCGGCGCTCTATCACGTGTGGGAGCGCGGCGCGGATGGTGCGCCAGCTGCCGAACAGGTTGACTTCTACGACGCGCTCCCAGGCGGCCGGGTCGATGCTCAGCACCGAGCCGCCGGTCGCGATGCCGGCGTTCGCGATCACGACGTCGATCCCGCCGAAGCGCTCGACCGCGCCCTGCACGGCGGCCTCGATCGCGCTGGTGTCGGTGACGTCCGCCTCGAACCAGGCGGCGTCAGGGCCGCACTCGGCGGCGACCTTGGCGAGCTCGTCGGGCTCGAGGCCCACGAGCGCGACCTTGGCGCCTCTGGCGGCGAGCTGCTTGGCCGCAGTCGCGCCGATGCCGCGCGCGGCGCCGGTGATGAAGACGACCTGGCCGGAGATGGGACGTGTTGAAGCGGGCATGGTTTGGACGCTACCCGGGGAGCAGGTCTTCGAGCGCCGCCAGCGCTTGCGTCAACACGGTCGGCGCGTCGGCGCTCGCGTCGAGCGTGCGGATGCGCTGCGGCTCGGCCGCGGCCAGCTCGTCGTAAGCGGCGGCGATCGCCGTGAAGAAGTCGTCGGCTTCTTGCTCCAGGCGGTCGGGCGCTTCGCCGCGTCCGTCCTGGCGGGCACGGCCGAGCACGGGGTCGATCCGCAGCAGCAGCGTGCGGTCCGGTGCGAGGCCGCCGGTCGCGAAGGCGTTGATCGCGCGCACTTGCTCGATCCCGAGTGCGCGGCCGGCGCCCTGGTAGGCAAGCGAGGAGTCGACGAAGCGGTCGAGCAGGATCCAGCGCCCTGCTTCGAGCGCCGGCGCGAGCGCCTCCTCGACGAGCTGGGCACGCGCAGCGGCGTAGAGCAGTGCCTCGGCCCGCGGGCCGACGCGCAGGCCCGGGTCCTTCACGAGCGTGCGGATGCGCTCGGAGGCGGCGACGCCGCCGGGCTCGCGCAGCAGCTCGACGTTGATCCCGCGGGCGTGGAGCGCATCCATGATCCCGCGCGCGAGCGTCGTCTTGCCGGCCCCGTCGAGCCCCTCGATCGTGATCAGCCGGCCGCGCATGGCGGCCGCGACGATACCGGCGTCGCCCGCCGGTACCCTCGTCGCCGATGACCGACCTTCCCGGCACCGAACACCACCCGCACGCTCGCGCGACGCTCGGCGCCGCGCTCGCGCTCGGCGGTCGTCCCTCACACGCCTACCTGTTCCACGGTCCGGCCGGCAGCGGCAAGCGCACGGCGGCGCGCGGCTTCGCCGCCGCCTTGCTGGCGGAGGGCGCGACCGATCCCGCCGGCGTGCGCACGCGGGTCGAGCACGGCGCGCATCCCGACCTGACGTGGGTTGTGCCGAGCGGCGCGCACGAGATGCTCGTCGGCGACATCGAGCAGCCGGTCGTCGCGGCGGCGGCGATGACGCCGTTCGAGGCGGCACGGCGCGTGTTCGTGCTCGAGCGCGCCGACGCGCTGATCGAGCAGGCGGCCAACAAGCTGCTCAAGACGCTCGAGGAGCCGGCGCCGTTCGTCCACCTGATCCTGCTGACCGATCGCCTCGGCGAGGTGCTGCCGACGATCCGCTCGCGCTGTCAGCTCGTGCGCTTCGACGCGCTCCCACCGAGCGAGCTGGCGGAGCGGCTGGGTCGGCGAGGGATCGCACCAGAGCAGGCTGCGGCGTGCGCGCGGCTGGCGCTCGGCGACGGCGCGCGGGCGCTCGAGCTGGCGCTCGGCGACGGACCGGCGCTGCGTGCCGGCGGCGAGTCGTTCGCGCGGGCGGCGCTCGGTGGCCGCGTTGGGCAGGAGACGCCGTGGAGAGGCCTGCTGGCGGTCCGCAGACGCCGCGGCGACGCGGCTGTCGCGGAGGTCGAGGCGCGCCTCGCCGAGGAGCTCGAGCTGGTCTCCAGAAGAGAGAAGAAGCGCGTCGAGAACGAGTACGACCAGCGCATCCGCCGCACAAGACGGCGCGTCGAGACGGACGCTTTGGATCTCGGGCTGCAGCTGTCGAGCCTGTGGCTGCGCGACGTCGCGTGCGTCGCGTGGGGGGCGGACGATCTCGTCCACCACGTCGATCGCACTCCGGCGCTGTCCGAAGACGCCGCCGGCCGGGATCCGCAGCGGCTGCGGGCCGGCGTCGAGCTCGTCGAGGACACGCGCCGGCGGCTGCGCAGCAACGTCACTGAGGAGCTGGCGCTCGAGACGCTCGCGTATCGGCTTGAGGCGCTGCTTGGCTGACGTCGCTCGCAGGTCGCCGCTCGCCGAGTTTCGCGCTCCGGCTGCGCGCGACGTCAGTCTCCTGGCCAGTGGCCGGTGCGCTCGAACTGCTCGCGCGCCTGCTCCTCCTGCTCACGCTCTTTGTTGCTGACGAGGCTGAGCCGGAAGAGCACGTTGATCAGCAGCACCATCCCGGCTGAGCCGATCAGCACGACGCCCGAGCCGGCGGCGTCCCCGCCGATCACGAGGCAGACGATCCCCGCGGCCGTCATTGTGAGGGGGATGCCGTAGCGGACTGCGTTGAGACCGGCGCGGCGCATGGTGGCGATGCTAGAGGGGCGGGTGCCTGGGTGGCGCGCCGCTCGCCACCCACGCCCCCGAGCGGAGCACCAGCCACCCAGCTCCTGATACAAACACATGCAGAGTGTCACAGCGATCCATAGAGGACGAGGCGCTGCTGGACGCCACGCAGGCGTGCGTGCTGGCGGTCGGCGTGCGGCGCACGACGATGACGGACGTGTCGCGTCGCGCCGGCGTGAGCCGCATGACGCTCTATCGGCGCTTCGCTGACGTGACGTCGCTGATGCAGGCGTTGATGACGCGCGAGTTCACGCACATCATCGGCGAGGTCGACACGGAGGTTGCCGGGCTTCCGACTGCGCGCGAGCGAGTCGTGACGGCGGCCGTCTCGGGCGTCGACCGGCTCACGCGCCACCCGCTGTTCCTGCGGATCGTCGATGTCGACCCCGAGCTGTTGCTGCCGTACATCACGACGCGTCGCGGCGCCTTCCAGCGCGCCGCCGTGGGGGCGTTCGAGGCGCGACTTGCCGACGGCGTCGCCGAGGGCTCGATCGCCGCACCGGATCCCGCGGCGGCGGCACGCACGATCGAGCTGGCGCTGCGCGGCTTCGCCTTCCAGACGCTCGCGCCTGGCGCGCACGACGAGCGCGAGCAGGAGCTGGCGGAGCTGCGGCGCCTGCTCGACCGCTACCTCGCGCCTGCTGAGGACGCGCGACCGTCAGCGCGCGCCAGAGCTGACACGCGGGCGCGGCGCGGCGCACGCTCGCGGGTAGGGTCGTGACCGCCCCGGCGCCCCGCATGCGCTGGTGGGGCTGGGGCGAGGACGGCCATGACGCTCCGCTGTCCGCTGGCGCACAGGCGATGCTCGCCGCTGAGCTGGGTCCGCTCCCGGCCGACCACCGTGACCCTGTCGCGCTCGACGACGTACGTCTGCCCGCCGCTGCGCTGCCGTCGAGCGCACGCGAGCGGCTCGCGAGCGCGGTGGGCGCCGAGCACGTGCGTGACGACCGCCTCACGCGTGTGACCCACGCCGCTGGTCGTGGCTACCACGACCTCGTGCGCCTGCGCGCGGGCAACGCGAACGGCGCGCCCGACACGGTCGTCTACCCCGGCAACGCCGAGGAGGTCGCGGCGGTGCTGAAGGTGTGCGCGCAGGAGCAGGTCGCGGTCGTCCCGTTCGGCGGCGGCACGAGCGTCGTCGGTGGCGTCGAGCCGTTCCGCGGGCGCTTCCTCGCGGTCGTCGCACTCGATCTCGCGCGCCTGGGCGAGCTGCTCGCCGTCGACCCGGTCTCGCTGACCGTGACGGTACAGGCCGGCATGACCGGCCCTGCGCTTGAGGAGGCGCTCGCCGAGCACGAGCTGACGCTCGGCCACTTCCCTCAATCGTTCGAGTTCTCCACCGTCGGCGGCTGGGTCGCTACGCGCTCCTCCGGACAGGCGTCGACCGGCTACGGCCGCGTCGACGCACTCGTCGTCGCGCTGCGCGTCGTGACACCGACCGGCGAGATCGCCACGCGCGCGGTGCCGGCGTCGGCCGCTGGGCCGAGCCTGCGCGAGCTGCTCGTCGGCTCAGAGGGGACGCTCGGTGTGATCGTCGACGTGACGCTGCGCGTGAGAGCGCGCCCGACGGTGCGCCGCTACGAGGGTTTCTCCCTGCCGCGCTTCGAGGCCGGCGTAGACGTCTTCCGCGCGCTGGTGCAGGCCGGTGCCGCGCCCGATGTGATGCGCCTCTCGGACGAACAGGAGACGCGGGTCTCGCTTGCGATGTCGGGCGGCGACGGCCTCACGACGCGTGCGCTGAAGGGCTACCTGCGAGCGCGTGGCCACGGCGACGGCTGCCTCGTGATCGCTGGTTGGGCCGGGACCGAGGAAGCCGAGTTGCGCCGCCGCCGCGCCATCGCGGCGCGCCTGCTGCGCGCGCACGGCGCCGTCGTGCTTGGCACACAGGTCGGGCACGCGTGGGAGCACGGGCGCTTCCACGCGCCGTACCTGCGCGACGAGCTGCTCGCGCACGGCGTGATGGTCGAGACGCTCGAGACAGCGACCACTTGGGACCGGCTGCTGGAGCTGCACGACGGGGTCGCGACGGCGATCGACGGCGCGCTGCGCGGTCGCGGCACGCCGCCGGTCGTGATGAGCCACGTCTCGCACGTGTACCGCGCGGGCGCCTCCTTGTACTTCACGTTCGTCGCGCGCCAGGAGGCCGGTGCGGAGCTGGAGCAGTGGCACGCAGCGAAGGCGGCCGCGAGCGACGCGATCCTCGCCCACGGCGGCACGATCACGCACCATCACGCGGTCGGGCGCGACCACGCGCCGTGGCTGCCGGGCGAGGTCGGGGAGCTGGGAGTCGAGCTGCTGCGCGCCGCGAAGGCGACGCTCGACCCGGCCGGGATCATGAACCCCGGCAAGCTGCTCGACCCGGCGCCGCTGCCCGGCGCCGGGTCCGCTTGAAGCTGTTCGCCCGCGCGCTACGCGTGAACGAGTGGGTTGACCGTGATCCGCCCCTGCTGGCAGACGGGCCCGTTGCGCCACGGCAGCACGAGGTGACTGCTCGCGTTCGGCGGCGTGATCTCGATCCGCGCTGGCGTCGGCTGGCACTCGCCCGTCTGTCTGTCGCCCGTGCCGGTGATGACGCCCCACTGCAGCGTCGTGGTCGCGCTCTGGCCCGGGGTGAGCGTCACGATCCCTGCTCTTCTCGCCGTGTTGCGCACGACGTTCGTCGGCAGGTCGTTGTTTCTCGCGCCGAGCAGCTGACCGCCGATGAAACCGCCGAGCGAGCAGGTTCTGCGCGTGACGTTCGTCAGCAGCAGCTTCGCCTGGCGCTGGCCGGCGCCGGCGGTGGGCGTTCTCAGCTCGCCGAGCAGCATCGAGACCGTGCAGCGCGGCGCTGTTCTGGCATGGGCTGTCGTCGGCAGCGCGGCCGTGGCGGCGAGCGCAGCGACGGCGGTCGCGAGGGCAAAGCGGCGGGGGATGGGGCGGAGCATTGCGTGGCCTCCGTGGAAGGTCGTGGCTGCGCGCGGTGCGAGCCGGGTGCGTGCGGGAGCGTAGTGCGCGGGCGGGCGGAAGCGGCCGCGCGTGGACGCCCGTTCAGGTGCGAGCCGGCGCGTCGGCGAGCGCCTCGTGTGCGGCGTCGAGCGCGGCGGCGCGCCACTCGGAGACGAATCCCAGGCGCGTGCGGCGGTCGAGGAGGTCGTCGGTCGTGAGCGCGAGCTCGTGCTCGACGGCGAAGCGCAGCTGCGCGTGCGATGCGGGGACGTCGGGGGCGAGCCGGTCTGTCAGGAGCGCGGCGGGGCGGTCGGCGCCGGCGAGGCGGATGCGGTGGGTGACGCACGGCCCGGCTTGCTCGGCATGCGGCCGTGCGACAACTCGGTCGAGCGTGTCCTGGGCCATCCGCCGCGCGGTCGTCAGCTTGCCGCCGACGACGGTGATGACGCCGTCGTGCTCCACGACCGCGTGCCGGCGCGAGAGGTCGGCGGTCGGGTCGCCCGCCGCGTCGCCCTCGCCGGCCAGCAGCGGCCGCAGCCCGGCGAAGCGCCCGACGACGTCGTCCGCGGTCGGGGTGCGCTCGAGCACGCGCCCGATCGACGTCAGCAGGAACATCTCCTCCTCGGCGTCGACCGTCGGCTCGTTGGGGATCGGGCCGTCGAACGGCACATCCGTGATCCCGATCATCACGAGCCCGTCCAGGCGCGGGACGGCGAACACGAAGCGCGTGCCGTGGCCCGGCAGCGGTGCGTTGACGGCCGCGCGCGGCGCGCCGAGCACGGCGGCGCGCACGAGCAGATGAGAGCCCTTGCTCGGTTGCAGGCGAACCGCGCCGCCGGTCAGCTCGCCGGCCCAGACGCCGGTGGCATTGACGACGTGACGGGCGCGCAGGTCGAAGGTGGCGCCGTTGCCTTCGAGTGTGTCTCGCACCGTCGCTCCGTCAGCGCGCAGCTCCGTCGCGGCGACGTAGGTGAGGATCCGCCCGCCGTACGCGGCGGCCGTCCGCGCAATGGCGAGCACAAGGCGTGCGTCGTCCTCGATCTGTCCGTCCCAGTGCAGCAGCGCCCCGCGCAGCTGACGGTCGCTGAGCCCGGGAGCGAGCTCGCGCGCCTCCGCGGCGCTGATGCGGCGAGCGGGCGGGAGGCGACGTCGATTCGTGCCGGCGCCTGCGCGCAGCGCGTCGCCGAGGCGCAGGCCGGCCTCCATCGTCGCGCCCGCCTTGCGGTCGACCTGCGCACCGAGCGGGACCAGCATCGGCAGCGCACGGATCAGGTGCGGCGCACTGACGTCCATCAGGATCGCCCGCTCGCGTGCGGACTCCCACGCGACGCCGACGTCGCCCTGCGCGAGGTAGCGCAGGCCGCCGTGCGCGAGCTTCGAGCTCCAGCGACTCGTGCCCTGCGCGAGGTCTCCGCGCTCGACGAGCGCGACGCTCAGCCCGCGCGAGGCGGCATCGAGCGCCGTCCACGTCCCGACGATCCCGCCGCCGACGACGAGCACGTCGACCACCTCGCCGTCCGCAAGTGCCGCCAGCTCCCGCGCCCGCCGCGCCCCGTCGAGCGAGTCAGACGCGACTGGTCTGGGAGCTGCGCTGCTACGACGAAGTGACATCACACGTCCAACTGTAACGCTGGATATGTGTTGGCGACGCCGGTCCGGCGCACGAGGGACTCGGCCGGGGGTTCTACCGCTTGGGCATGGGGCCAAGGCGTCACGATCATCGGCGCCGGCAAACTGCTCGCACAAGACGGGACCGTGGCGCTCACCCTGCCCCACCGGTCGGTGATCGCCGACTCGCGCGAGCTCGCCGCGGCGCTCGTCGCCTGAGGGCAGCCTGCCGTCAGTGCAGGGCCGGGTCGCCGCTCCCGCCACACGCCACCCCGGCCGCCTCGGCTACGATGTCGGCCCTCGCCGACGTAGCTCAGCTGGTAGAGCACTTCACTCGTAACGGCCCCGCCTGGACGCCCGTTACGTCCCGTTGCTCCCAGTGCTGGTCACAAGAGCCCGTTGAGTGGGGTTCCGTGCGACAGCTTCGGAAATCCGGGGGAAATCTCGCGTGGGGGAATCTGGCGCGGATCGCTACTGCACATGTAGTAGCCATCTATGGAGGTCGCGATGCTCACGTCCGCCCAGGTTCGACCGACTGGCCACACCCAGGTCAAGACGACCGGAGGTCGCCGGTCCTACTACGCGTTCTGGCACGACGCCAACGGCAAGCACGGCAAGCGGCTGGGTTCGGCGCATGTGAAGGATTCGGGGCGGCGCACCCCGCGCGGCGCTGTCGTCTGGCGAGCGGCCGACGGCCCCAAGCCGTCCCCCGAGCATCTCGTTCCGAAGGAGGCCCAGGCGCTGCTCGAGGACATCCTTGCCGCGGCTCCGCGGGTTTCGTCCAAGGCGGTCGAGTCGGCGCACCACACGCTGCGAGACGCCGCCGAGGGCAACATCGCCGAGCGCAAGCGCGAGAAGGGACTCAAGCGGGGCACGATCATCGGCTACGAGGACGTCTACGAGCGCCTCTACCGCGACTTCGGCGAGGACCGGGAGCTGGAAGAGGTCAACGACAGAGAGCTCCTGCGCGACTACTTCGCGAGCTTCAAGGCGCAGACGGCGATCGGCCGGAAGAGAGCGCGGGAGCTGCGGGACGCCGGCGTCGCGGTCGAGGAGGTGACCGTGGTGCGGTGGACCGTGCAGCCGCCGGAGTGCGCGCCCGTCGACGTCGCCACGCGTAAGGAGGCCGAGGAGGTCGCGCGCGGGATTGGCGGCAAGTGGAGCCAGATGGCCAGAGGCTCGTACCGTGTGACGCCGCCAAACGCCAGACGCCCGCATCGGGTTCGGCGCAGCGAGGCGGAGCGCCGGCGCGAGCAGGGGTGGATCGTCAGACAGCGCGAGACGCGGCGCTGGGTCGTCCTCGCCGAGCCCGTGGCGCAGACCGTGAATCGCTATCGCGACCTGCTCTCTGCTGCCCTCGACTATGCGGTGCAGCAGGGATGGATCGAGGAGAACGCAATCAAGGGCCAGCCGCGCCGAGGGCGGAAGGCGGAACGGCAGCGCATCCTGCGTCGGGATGACTTCTACGACAAGGCGGAGATCGCTGCGCTCCTCGCGCACGCTCCGGGCGATCTCGAGGAGGCTGTCTGGCTCTGCGGCTTCGATGGAGGAATGCGCCTGCCCGGCGAGGCGCTCGGGTTGCGCTGGGGCGCGGTCGATTTCGAGGCCGAGGTCGTACGCGTCTACGACAACTTCGTCGAGAACCAGCTCGACACGACTAAAACGGAGGCGACGGTGGCGGTCCCGATGACGCCGCGGTGGAGAGCGGCACTGTGGAAGCTCAAGCAGCGCGGCTATCGCACGGCCGACGACGACTTCGTCCACACGCGCGATGTGCGTGGGCGCCCGGCCTCGGCAGCCTCGCTGCGGAGAGCGTTCCGGACGGCGCGCGTCGCGGCGGGCTTGAAGGCGATCCCGATGTACAACGCACGCCACAGCTTCGGCACTGCGCTTGCGCGCAGCGGGCGCTTCGACGTGCGGACGATCCAGGCACTCATGCGCCACGACCGCATCAGCACGACCGAGCAGTACATGGCCTATGCGCCGCGGCCGGACCTGCAGGCGCAGCTCACGCGCGCACTCATCGGTGGCGAGACGAGCGACAGCAGTCTGCCGGTCCTGGAGATGCCGACGCGCGGTGGGGTCGACGTGCAGGTTCTCTTGGCCCGCCTGGACGAGGAGCTGCCGGCGAAGTGGCTCCACGAGGTACGGCGAGTCTGCGAGGAGTTGGCGGAAGCCGGGAGAGTCGTGATCGGAGCTGGCCGTGGGCCTAGCGCGCGCTTGGCCTGCTCCTAGAGCCGACGCCGAGATTCGAACTCGGGACCCCCACTTTACGAGAGTGGTGCTCTACCAGCTGAGCTACGTCGGCGGATACCTGCTCGCCACAGAACGAGCAACGGAGGCTCATCCTAGCGTCCGGCGGCGTGGCGATGGCGCGAGGTCTTCCCACACGAGGCACCTACCTAGGCGAGTGCAAATGCGCGATCCTCTTCGTACTGTGTGAAGCCGGGACGCACGAGAGTCACGCCTTCGGGCGAGCGGTTCAGCTCCACCGTGATCAGGAGATCGTCGGGACTGGCTGGGCTCAGCTCCAGCGCGAGGTAGTCGAAGAGGGCACGCTCGTGGACAGCAATGACGATGCGGCGGCCGTGCTGCTTCGAAAGAGTCCGGAGCAACGCGGCGAACTGCGAGACGTGGACCTCATCCATCGACTGGACCGGGTCGTCCAGCAAGATCCAGGGCAACCTGCGCTCCACCGACAGATTGAGCGCAAGGAAAAGCGTCAACGCTGCCGTGTTCAGATTGCCCGCACTGAGCATTGTGGCTGGCGTGCCCCCGGGCTTACCGTCGCGGTGCAGCGTCTCAAGCCTGGCTACTACTCGGTCTCGCGCTGAGTCGGGAACGCGGAATACCGGCACGAACGGTTCCTCGGGCACGAGTCGGACAAACAGGTCGCGCCAAACGCGATTCAGTGATCTTGTAAACACCTGACGAATGATCGTGTAGCGCGCGGCCTCGGCCTGCTTACGCACCTCTTTCATGATGTCGCGGCGGCGGCCGAGCTCGCCGATCGAAGCCGCGATCCGCTTTGCGCTCGCGCTGACCTGTGCGATTGCGGCCTCCAGCTCCTGCTGCCTGGCTTCACCGCGAGCAACTTCCGCGAGGGTTCGCTGTGCTGATCCCCGCGTCGCGGCACGCGTCTCGAGCAAGCCGATCTGCTTTGCCACGCCTTGGCTGAGCACGTTGACGGCGTCGGCGAGTGACGCTCCGTTGTCAGGCGAGTAGCCGAGCTTCGCCCCAAGCTCCGTGAGGCTTACCCGCAACTCCGCCGAGGCGCGATCCCGTTCTCGTGCGAGCCCCAAGTCGCGCTCGGCCGCGGTGGCGCGGCGGATTACTGTCGCTCCTTCGGCAATGCCGGGAGCCAGCTCGACAAGGCGACGGTGGGCATCCTCCAGCCTTGCGACTGCGGCTTGCGCCTGCAGCTTTACCGAAGCTTTAAGGCGCTGATCGCCAAGCGCTCGGCGCTCGTCCTGCAGGCGCCGGAGATCGGCGAGCGCGTCCAGTCGTGCCTTCGCCAGTGCCTGCAATCGGTCGGCACGTTCGGCGAGTTCCGACACCCGCGTTGCGAGGTGCGCTGACAGTGGCTCGCGTGTGACCTCAGAGAAGTGACGCCCGCACACCGGACAGTCGTCCGAGTGGACATGCGGGATCAGCGCGGCGAGCACCTTTCCGAGCTCCTCGGATGCCGTCGCGGTACCCGAGGCTGCGAGCTGAGCGTCCACGAGCGTCACCCGTGCCTGTGCCCCCTCGATTGCTGCGTCGAGCCGAGTGGCCTCGCGATGCGCGTGGTCGTCGGCGGCGATCACAGCGCTCAAACGGTCCACCTCCGTGCGCACAGCGTGCAACGCTGTGGTACGAATCGCCTCGGGATCAGCGGTGCCCGCTGCCGGGACCAACGCGAGGTCCCGGCGTGCCGCATCGAGGAGTTCTTCGAGTGCACGGCCGTACGAGTCACGCCACGCGTCAGCTGCGGAGCGCGCCGTTGTCGCTGCTGCCGCGAGCGCAGCGATCTCCTTGGCATTGGCGCTCTCCGCTACTTCCGATGCTCGGCGGGCAATCGCGAGCAGCTCTCGGCGTGCTCCAACAAGCTCTACAAGCACGCTGTCGACATCAGAGCGCTCGAGCCAGTGCGATGCCGCGTCGAGGTCCCTCGTGAGCAGCGGCGGCGCGTCGAGACTTGCGAGCTGCTCGCGCAGCTTGCTGCGGACGGTCTCCAGGTGTTGGGCGTTCTGGTCGAGCTCGTCCTGGAGGCTGCGCTGGCGTTGCTGCTGAACCTCAAGCTCGCGCTCGGCGTCTTTGTATTCCGGTACCAACTGCTGTACGCGCCGCTTGTGGCCTACGGGGTAGAGGCCCTCGATCAGTGCGTCGAGTTCGTCGAGCCCCGTGAGCTCCTTGACGAACAGGCTCAAAGCCGAATCTCCGGTAGCGTTTGGTCTCTCGTACATCTCGAGCAGTCTGCCGAGAGTACGTTGGGCGAGGTAGCAGCGCTCCGTGAAGAAGCTCGCGTCGGTCCGGTTGAGCAGCGGCTTGCCTCGAATTGTGTGTCCATCAAGATCGAAGCCGGCGGCTTGGTCAGCGGTGTGGAGTTCAATCCGGCCGTGCTCGGCGCCGCGATGGAGCAGGTGCTCGCTCTCGCCTTGGGCAACGCCTGCGACCTGGCCAGTCAGCGCGAGTTCGATCGCCGACATCACGGTGGACTTCCCTGCTCCGTTGGTTCCGTGAATCAGAACCACCGGAGCCGCCAGCGGCACCGCGAGCGGCCCGCCAATACCGCGGAAGTTGGCAATGGTGATTGCGTCGAGATGGGGCGTCGTCATTCCGCTAGTCCTCGTTCTCGCCATCCGTGGAAATCGCGCGCAACGGTTCCGCGAGCAGCTCGCCAAGAGTCGTCTCAACAGCAGCGGCCCTATTCGTTGTGGCGGCAGCAAGCACGCCATGGGTCTCCGATGGATACCTCGCTGCAATCGAGGCACGCGCCGCCGTCCATGACTCAGCGGCTCTACCGGGGTCGGTCGAAATCTGAAGCGGCAAGAGGACTGCGAGGGCGTCGGTCAGCTCAGCCTCGCCCTCATCTCCCGGGGGCGCAGTGGTTAGCAAAACGCGACCGACTCGTGCGAGCGCCTGAATGAGCTCTGGTTCAGGGCGTACGCCGACGAGGACAAGGGTAAGTGACCTTCGAGAACGGACGAGGTCGAGGGCACGGGCAAGGCCCTCGACTCGGGCACGCAGTCGGCCGCGGTCGGGCTCTGCATCGACGTCAATGACTACAATCAGGTCCAGCGAGCCAACACCGGCCAGCATGGCTGCAAACTCGAATGGGATCCCGCCGATCTGGCGTGGCTGCTCCATCACTTCGTAACGTGCGCCCGCGAGCAGCGCCACCACTCGCTGGATCGGCTCGGGGAAACTCACAGAGCAGCCGCCTGCCGGAAGCGGGTTTCGAGGTCTGCAAGCCCGGATGATGTCTTCAGCAGACTCGACATGTCCACATGCCGCGGTAGCGGATCGCCCCCACGGCCGTAGCGCCCGTGAGGCGAGCGCGCGAACTCCTCGACGGGATCGGTGCTGTGGATGATGACCACCTCTTCGGCAGCACTGCCCGAGCGAGCATTGCCTTCGATCTGGACTCCAGCCCTGCCATTAGCGGCAAAGAAAACGGCCGATTCCATGCCCGTCGAGGACACGAGCTTAAGCGCACCGTCAGTTCCGGCGGCAGTGAGTCCGAGCCCAAGATTCCAACCCGTGTTGGTGGTTCCTCGTCCGAGCAGCGAGAGCGCGGCTGCCATCTCCGGCAGGCCACTGGTCTGCAGTGTTGACTCGTTCGCGATTCGGTCTGTCGGGCCAGTGCTCACTGGCCTATATTCGGTCGCGCCAGCAGCGGGCTCGGTGCCGGTTTGAAACAGCGTGAGCGTCCGTGTCTGAGCTGCGATCAGCGCGCGGATGAAGGCGAGCCGATCAGGCTCAGCGTGGCTCGCGATTGCGTCACGCAACACGGGCAGGCCCTTCTCAAGGTCGTCCCGGGCGGTTTGATCAAGCAAGGGCGCGTCGCACTCTTGCAGAAACCCACGCAGCTTCGCGGCGAGGACGTGCAGCACGAGCGCGGTCAGCAGCTGCTCTCCGTACGCGCGGAGCCGGGCACCGTCCACAATCGCCGCTTCATTGCCTTCGTAAGCACCGCGGTAGACAACGCGCAGGAGATTCGTATGGTCGTCACCGAGCTCGTCCTCGGCGAACACGTGCGCTGGTGGGTCTGACGGCCAAGGCCACTGCATCCGCGCCTTTGCCTCGTAGAAGATGTCTTGAATATTTGGATCCTGAGCAGACAGGCCAATCATCAGTGTGGGGCGCGTTGTCGCCAACGAAACAAGTTCCTGGCGGATTGCGGCTATCTCTGGCTGTCGTGGCCACTCGCTGATCTGCGATTTACGCGCCACGAGCGAAGCGCGGTACTTATCGGGGTCGGCGGTCGCCATTACGGCACAGCCATGGAACTTGAAGAGCGTGAGCGGTCGCTTCGCATCGCGCAAGTCCTCGGGGAGCACGACCACGCGCACCATGTCCGCTGCTCTGCCGGCAAGTTCGTCGAGTGCACGCTCTATAAGGCCGTCCCAGTTCGGCATGGGCGCATCCGTTACGACGCCTTCAAGGGCGAGGATCGCCAGAGCAATGTGCTCGCAGCCCGGATCGCCGGCCTTGCCGTACGTGGCGCGCACATCGATACCGTCCCATACCAGATAGTCGGGTCTCTGACCTCTCACTTCAATGTCGAGCAGCTCCGAGTATCGGCGCGTCAATGCTCTCACCAGTTGCGTGAGAGGCGGCCATGACGCGACTGGTTGGTTGAGGTCGATCGCGAGAAGCTCATCGTCTCGCAGCGCCGCCATTGAGAGAGCTTTGTCGAGAGCCTCGCGGTGCGGACAGTCGGGCCGCGCTGGGTCGATCCGCGCACGGAGGAACTCCAGCACTTGTGGCACCAGGCGGTCGAGACCCGGAACTCGCCCGCGCGAGATTCCGGATCCGAGCCAGAATGCGTAGCGCCCGTTGCCCACGCCTTGCGCCATCTCGGCGAAGGCCCCGTCGAGCAGCCCGAGCGTTTCCGCGACGGTGATCGTCGCCGCGAGAGGATCGGCGGTTGGCGTGCTCAACGCCCAACCTCTCGGTGCCCGCAAAGCGTGGACAGAAGATGGCGGAGCATGGCGAGTTGGCTGCAATCAGAAGTGGCGATCGACGGATCGCGGCGCGCGGAACACGCTCTTTGATGAAGGCGACTTGCAGAGTAAACGCTCGCGTTCGCGCATGCGAGCGCTAGCAGTCGCGGACGTGTCTACGCGGTCTGGGCCTTGCTGCCCGCTGGCGACGGTTCCGAACCTGCTGTGACTTGCTGTCTAGGTGCGTAGCCGTGGCTCCCTTCTGGCGGGATCGCGGGTCTGGATGTCTCTTGGAAGACCCTCAGAGAAATCAGCGAGAAACTGGCGGATTGGCGCTTTCTTAGAAGGGTTGTATTTGCAGGACTATTGCCGACGGGAACGGGAGTGGACTTGGTCGGGTCGAACACTCGTAATGAAGGGGTCCCCGGTTCGAATCCGGGCGTCGGCTCTCCCATCGCGTGCACGCGGTCCGGCGTGCGTCCCGGTTCCCGCTCGCTTATCCGGATTGTGGGACATAGGGTTCCCAGATGACTGGTCGCAGAAGACCGCGGCGGCGTTCGGAGCATCCCGTTCGCCTTGGCAAGTGGCTCGTGGGGGCAGTAGCGGCGGCAGTGGTCGCCGTGCCGGTGACGAAGCTCCTGACCGGAGACTCGCGGCCGGCGGCCGGGTCCAGACCGGCGGCAGCATCGCTCGTTCACATTCGGACGTCGATCGAGTACCAGTCGGGCGACCATTGGATCGTCCCCGAATCGCCAGTGGGCGGGGCCGAGGTGGACCACCCGCCGTACGCCTCCGACTGCACGCCCGAGCAGGTCAGACGCAAGGTTGCCTGGTTCCGTGGCCTGGGCGCCGTCCCTGCGGGCCGCTACTGGCTACGGCTCGAAGTCGTCAACGACTCCCCATACACGCTCACGATCGAGTCGATCGCACTCGCGTCATTCGAGCGCCTGCCGCCCCTCCGTGGTCGGTCGCTCGTGCTCTGCTCGGAGGGCTCCGGCGACGTGGGCTCACAGTACGTTGGACTGAGGCTGACCGCGCGTCCTCCGACGTTCACCTTCTACGACGACACCTACCAGCCGACCGCGCCCTTCACGTTCGCGCCGGCCCGCAACGCCCCCGTCGTCACCTACGTCGTGATGTCAGCGAGCGGATCCCCGCTCGAACCGCCCGACCCGCATCGCTACCGCTGGACGATGCGTCTGCGCTACTCGCTCGGCGGCCATGCCTACAGCCGGCTGATTGACGACGAGGGCGAGTCGTTCGACATCACCGACTTCGCCTAACCGCCTTGCTCCCGCAAGTAGGGTGCACCCGACATGACCACATTCCGGAGCGTCCTTTCCATGTCGGTCGCGGCGGTCTTCGTCCTGGCCGCGTTCTCGGCCGCGGTGTCCCTGGCGGGATCGCCGGCCGGTTCGGTCCCCACCACCAAGCTCAAGGCGAAGGTCTCGCCTCATAGACGACGGCTGTCGCCGGGCACGCCGATTCGCTTCTCGATCGACACGCGCTTCGGGAGCAGGCCACCCGGCGGGCGCTTCGTGCTGCGCCGTGCCGACTACCTGTTCCCGCGCAGCGTCGCCCTCAACGGTCGCCGCTTCCCGTCGTGCAGCGTCCGCATGCTCAACCGGGCGCGTGGGGGGCTGAGAGCTTGCCCAAGGGGCTCGAAGATCGGCAGCGGCGTCGTGCCCGGACGCGCCGTCGACCTCGGTGCCCTGATCTCGCGCGGCCGCCTGACGCTGTTCAACGGGCCCGGCGGGAGGAGCATCACGGTCAACGTGCGGGTCCGGGTCCCGGCGATCATCAACACCACCGTCTCCGCGCGGCTGAGACGGCTCAGAGGGGCCGACAAGCTGACGCTCGTCCTCCCGTCGGAGCTGAACACGATCCTTGACGGGGACATCGTGACGTCCCGCGTCCACCTCTCGCTCGGAGCCACACGCACCGTCAACGGCGTCAAGCGCGGCTATGTCGAGGCCACGCACTGCCCGAGCGGCGGCAAGGGGCGGATGCGCGGCACGTTCACGTTCCGCGGCGGCGCGAACGCGAGCGCCGACGCGAAGGTCGCGTGCTGAGGCGCGCGACCGGAGCGCGGCGCTACGAGATCGCTCCGGCTGCCGCCAGCACGATCACGAGCGTGCCGACGACGAGGCGGTAGGCGACGAAGACGCCGAGCGTGTGGTGTGCGAGGTAGCGCAGGAGGAAGGCGATCGAGGCGTAGCCAGTGATGAACGCGATCACGACGGCGAGGATCGTGGCGCCGGCCGGAGCCGAGCCCTCGCCGCCGACGTGGCGCAGCTCGAACAGGCCTGACAGCACGACCGCCGGCACCGACAGCAGGAATGAGTAGCGCGCCGCTGCCGCGCGGTCGAAGCCGCGCAGCAGGCCCGCGCAGATCGTCGCGCCGGAGCGCGAGACGCCCGGCACGAGCGCGAGCGCCTGGGCGAAGCCGACGAAGGCGCCGTCGCGTGCGTTCAGCGAGTCGATCTCGCGCGTGCGCTTCGACGTCTCGTCGATGAACGCCATCAGGAGGCCGAACACGATCAGCGCGGCGCCGATCAGATACAGGTTGCGGAACTCGTTCTCGATCGGGTCCTTGAACGCCAACCCGAGCACGGCGATCGGGGCGGTGCCGAGGATGATGTACCAGCCGAGGCGCGAGTCGAGCGTTCTGCGTTGCTCGGGATCGCGCAGCCCGCGCAGCCACGCGCGCACGATCCGCCACAGGTCGGCGCGGAAGTAGAGCAGCACCGCCGCCATCGTCCCGAGCTGCACGACGGCCGTGAAGGCCGCGCCCGGATCCTCCCAGCCGAACAGCGCCGGCACGATCCGCAGGTGGGCGGTCGACGAGATCGGCAGGAACTCCGTGAGGCCCTGGACGACCCCCTCGACGATGGCTTGCAGGGCGTTCACGCGCGCGGAAGGCTAGTGGTCGGACCTGTCGGCCGCGGTCAGGCGCGCCGCGCGCCCTCAGACCTTCGCCCGCGCCAACCGCACGGCGAGGCGGCTGTGGCGCCGCCCCACGTCGGCGGTCGCCGCCGCGCGCGCGACCATTGCGCTGGTGCCGACGACCACGGTCGCAGTCCGCGCGCGTGTGATCGCCGTATAGAGCATCTCGCGCCGCAGGAAGCGCCCGCCCGCAGCCGGATGCGCCACGACGATCGCGATCGGCAGCTCGATCCCTTGCCCGCGGTGCACCGAGCAGGCGTACGCGAGCCGCAGGTTGCCGACCTCTGCCGGCGGGATCTCGATCACTGCTCCGGCGTCGGTTGCGACGAGCACGCCGCCGGCGCCTGAGTCGTCCTCGTCATCGCCCGAGTCGTCCTCGAGCGCCTCGAGCAGACGCAGCAGCGTGCCGTTCATGATCCCCAGCTCGTGCAGGTTGCGTCCGACGAGCATGAGCTTGTCGCCGATCCGCAGCCGCCCGTTGCCGATCGGCTTGCCGTGCGGATTCAAAGCCGCCCGCAGTGCGTCGTTGAGCGCGTCGATCCCCAGCTCGCCGCGGTACACCGGTGCGAACACCTGCACGTCGTTCACGGGGTCGACGCCGTAGTGCTCGGGCAGGCGCCGCGAGACGAGGCCGGCGATCTGCTCGCGCGCCGACACCGGATCTGCCCGTTCGATCAGGAACAGGTCGTGCTGCATCTCCTCCGAGTGCGTGAACACGGGCGGACGGCCTTCGCGGATCGCGTGCGCGCCCTGCACGATCATCGACCCGGCCGCTTGGCGGAAGATGTGCGCGAGCCGCGCCGTCGGCACGAGCCCGCTCGCCACCAGCTCGGCGAACGGCTTGCCCGCTCCGACCGGCGCGAGCTGGTCGGCGTCGCCGACGAGCACGACGTGCGTGCCGGGTCCGACCGCGCGCAGCAGCGTCACGAGCAGCTCCAGGTTCGCCATCGACGTCTCGTCGACGACGAGCAGGTCGCATCTGAGCGGGTCGTCCTCGTCCAGGGTCGGACCCTCGCCGGGGATCCAGCCGAGCGCCGAGTGGACCGTCGAGGCCTCCAGCCCGGTCGCCTCGCGCATGCGCAGCGCCGCGCGCCCGGTCGGCGCGACCAGCAGCAGCGTTGCGCCCTGCTGCGCTGCTACTGCGCCGATCATGCGGATCGACGCGGTCTTGCCAGTGCCCGGGCCGCCGGTGACGAGCGAGAAGCGGTGGGCGAACGCGCCCTGCACGCCAGCCCACTGCTCGGCGGCCAGCTCTCCGCCGTCGGGCAGGACGTCATCGGGAGGGGTCTCGGGCGCGTGCAGCTTCTCTGACGGAGCGTCAGCGAGCAGCGCGTGGACCCGCTGCGCCAACTCCCGCTCCAGCGCGGCGATCTCGGCGCGGTAGACCCACACGGCCGGCTCGCCCGAGTCGCCGGCGTCCTCGTCCAGCTCAAGATCCCTCGTCTCCGCCATCTCGCGCAGTAGCTCCTCCTCCGGCGCGGGCGCGTCGGGGCCGAGCAGCTGCCCCGCAGTCGCGCGAAGCGCGCCCTCCGGCAGGCAGGTCGAGCCGTCGCGCTCGGCCTCGGCGAGCACATGCAGCACCGCCGCTCGCGCCCGCTCGGGCGCGTCGAGCGGCACGCCCACCCCGCGCGCGATCGCGTCGGCGGTCGCGAAGCCGACGCCGAACACGGCCGTCAGCTCGTACGGCCGCTCGGCGACCACGCGGTAGGCGCGGTCGCCGTAATGGCGGTGGATCCGCGCCGCCAGGTGTGCGAGCCCGTGCGGCGCGAGCAGCAGGTGCAGCCCGCGCGTGGCGCGCAGTGCATCCCACGAGCGCGCCGCCTCGCCGGCGCGCGTCGGCGACAGGCCAGCGCGCGCGAAGGCGCCGCGCGGGTCGGCATCGATCGTGCTCAGCACGTGCTCCCCGTGTGCGGCGTACAGCGCAGCCGCGCGTCTCGGCCCGACGTGCCGCACTCGGCGCAGGTAGGCGACGAGCGCGCCCTCGTCGGTCGGCGCGAGCGGATGCGCCTCGCGCACCTTCACCTGCGGCCCGTAGCGCGGGTCGCGCACCCACGCGCCCGTCACCGCCACGCGCTCGCTCGCCTCCAAGTGCGCGATTGGCCCGACGAGCACCACGTGCTGCCCGTCCGCCATCCCGTCGAGGACCGCGAAGCCGCTCTCTTCGTTCGCGAAGCGCTGACCGCGCACGACGACCTCCGCAGCGAACGGCTCGCCTTCGGCTGGGAGCGTGTCGGAGCGGCGCGCTGGCACGCGACGATCAGGCGACTGCCGGCGCGGACGACTCGGCGGCGTTGGCCGGCCGATGACCGAGCTCGCGTGAGATGTCTTGCACGTGCGAGCGGACCAGCTCCCCGAGCTCGCCGAGGTCGTTGCGCAGCAACCGCGCCGTCGGCCCCGAGACGCTCACCGCCGCCAGCACCTCGCCGTCGGCGCCGAAGATCGGCGCCGCGACGCAGGCGACGCCCTCCTCGTACTCCTCGCGGTCCAGTGCGTAGCCGCGCGTACGCGCGCGCCGCAGCTCGACCTCCAGCTCGGCGGCCGTCGTCAGCGTGTGCGGCGCGAGCGCGACGAACGGCTCGCGCGCGATCAGCGCCGCGATCACGCTCTCCGGTTGGTGGGCGAGCATGACCTTGCCTGCGCCGCAGGCGTGCGCCGGCACCCGTCGCCCGATCTCGGTGAGCATCCGCACGGCGTGTGCGCTCTCGGCCTGGTCGACGTAGACGATCGTGTGACGGTCGAGCACGCACAGGTTCGTCGTCTCGTTCGTCGCGTCGCGGATCGCGACAAGGTGCGGGCGCACCGCCGTGCGCAGGCGCTCGGTGCGGTGCTCGGGGCCGCCGGCCAGCTCGACGACCTTCATGCTCAGGCGGTAGCGGCTCGTCTGCGGGTCCTGCACGACGTAGCCGCACTCGATCAGTGTCGCGAGCAGTCGGTGCGTCGTGCTCGGCTGCAGACCGGTCCGGTGCGCGAGCTCGACGAGCCCAGCCTCGTCCGCGGCCGCGACCGCCTCCAACAGTTCGAAGCTGCGAACGACGGACTGCACGACGGTGGGGTGCTTGGCAGTGCTGGGCATCGCTCGTCTCTCCCGCCGTGGTATCACGGACATTTCCATACTACGGAAACCGCCCCCGTCCCGGAGGATCGCGATGAACGCCGACACGCCAGCCCAGCAGCCCGACGCATCACCTGTCGGGACGCGGCCGCTCGTCGGCGTGATCGGCCTCGGCATCATGGGCGCGCCGATGGCCCGCAACCTGTTGCGGGCCGGCTTCCCGCTGGTCGTCTGGAACCGCACCACGTCACGCGCGGACGCGCTCGTGGCGGAGGGCGCCGCGTTGGCCGCCACACCGCGGGAGGTCGCCGAGCGGGCGGCGATCACGATCACGATGCTGTCCGACTCGCCAGACGTCGAGGCGGTTTACCGGGCAGGCGACGGCGTCCTCGCCGGAACTGGCTCCGGCGACGTGCTGGTCGACATGAGCACGATTGCGCCGCGCGCCGCGCGCGAGCTCGCGCAGGAGGCGGCCGCGCTCGGCGCGGCGATGCTCGACGCGCCCGTGAGCGGCGGCGATGTCGGCGCACAGGAGGGGACGCTGTCGATCATGGTCGGCGGCGACACCGCAGGGCTCGATGTCGCACGTCCCGCGCTGGAGGTGCTCGGCACGCGCATCACGCACGTCGGCGCCAGCGGTGCCGGCCAGGTCGTGAAGGCGTGCAATCAGATCGTCGTCGGACTGACGCTCGAGGCGCTCGGCGAGGCGCTCGTGCTCGGCTCGAAGGCGGGCGTCGACCCGGCCGCGATCGTCGAGGCGCTCGGCGGCGGACTCGCGGCGAGCCGCGTGCTCGAGGTGCGTGGGCCGAAGCTGCTCGCGCGCGACTTCGCGCCCGGCTTCAAACTCGACCTGCACGCCAAGGACCTCGCGATCGTGCTCGCGACCGCGCGCGAGCTCGGCGTCGCCTTGCCCGGCACCGCGATCGTCGACCAGCTGTTCCACGCAGAGCAGAGCCGCGGCCACGGCGAGGCGGACAACTCGACCATCGTGCGCGCACTCGAGGTGCTCGCCGGACACGAGATCGGCGCCGAACCGCCGGCCTGAGCAAGCGCGCCAACGTGCCTCGTTCGATCATGCGTCCACGGGTCTAGACCCCATAGATCTGTTCTTCGAGAACGCGAACAATGAATCTTCCGGGGTCTTCTTCAACTGCGTTCGATCCATCCCGAGAGCACTTGTCTGATCAATCAAATTAAGCGCTTGACGTGACGCGCTGGCCGCGTTAGCGTGCCCCTCGCGATCGACTGAGAAGTCAACGCATGGAGGGGGAACGCGTCGCCGCCGGCTCACGACGGAGACACGTTCAAACAGTCTTCGTATTTCCGGAAGTTAAAGCTCGAGATCGGGAGGCTCGTTGCTGCACGCAGACGATCAATCGCAGTTCGTTGCAGCAGCGACATCTTCGATCTCTTCAGACCTGCCGGTCTGTGATCGCCGTGTGCGCCGGCGCGCGTCCTCCGTCCTCCTGCACGGGGCGGACGAGCGCGACGGAGGCGCCAACACGCCAGCGCATGGAGGCGCGACGCATCACGGTCGGCAGTGCAAGGTGGCCTCGTGCCAGGCAGCGCCGCGTGACGATGGGATGTGGACCCGGAGCCGTCGAGATCGGGGGATTCTCGACGTCTTCTACCCCGGGACCTCCGTCACGTTTGCGCAGCCGGCAGGCAGCGCCACCAACCGCCAATAGACCCGCCTCGGTGGATCTATGGCCCCGGCGGCCAGCGCGTGGGGGACGCGCTGGCCGCCGAACCTTTTCCTGGGTCGTCTCGCCGCGCCTGAGGGCGTCCTCGGTCGCTCGGCTGCGAGTGCAGCCCACGCTCCCTGCGTCCTTCTCAGGCACGACGATCCTTCCCCAGGAAAAGGCTCGGCAGTGTGGGCGCTGCCGTGGCCGGCGCCTATTGGTTCTTGCTCCGTTAGACCTTGAAGAGGTCGAGGAACTCGGCGGCGAGGTCGGGGTTGCCGGTTATGGCGAGGCTTGAGGGTGTGCTTTCTGGGCTCAGTGCTTTGACCCAGGCGGCCTCGGTGCCGGTCATGCGGGCGTCGGGCGATGGGGTGTCGCGGCGCTCGATGCGGGCGCGGCCGTGCTCGCGGATGAAGGTGTAGTGCTCGGGGCCGTCGTTGGTGCCGTCGGCGATTGTGAGCGCGAGCTGGCCGTCGGCGGGTGTGGCGGCCGCGGGTGCGAGCAGTGGTGCGAGGCGGAAGCACGCGCCGACGTCGATCCACTCGTCATCGCGTGGCCGCGACCACTGCGTGCGCAGCTCCCAGCGGGCCAGGGCGCCGATCGCCGCGCCGAGCGCGTGGCCTTGCTCGGTCAGCTCGAGGTCGACGCGGGGCGGCAGCGAGCGGCGGCGCCGGCGTGTGATCAGCCCGGCGTCGGCCATGCGCGAGAGGCGCGACTCGAGCGCTCCGGCGGAGACGCCGGGGAGCCAGCGGCGCAGCGCCTCCAGACGCAGCGGCCCGGAGGCGAGATCGCGGACGATGACCATCACCCAGCGGTCGCCGACGACGCTCAGCGCGCGAGCGTCGGGCGCCCACTGTCGGCGCGGCTTGCCGTCCTCGTCTCCTCCTGGCATTGGCCTTCCCCCGGCCCGCATCCGGTCGGCGCACGGCATCCTGCCGAGTGCCACCGCTCGGGCACGTCGTCGATTGACTTCCCAGGTCAAACTCTCTCTGCAACGGGGAACATACGAGTTCCCGGATCCCGGCGGCACCATACCAAAATCCGGGATCGTGAGATTCGGGTTTGGACGCACGCGGGCGAAGCCCGTCGGCGTCCAGACGAGGCGCGCCGGAGCTACCCGTAGCGCAGTCTTGCGCCGGTCAGCTGATCGACTGTTACGAAGCCGTAGCCGCGCGCCTTGAGCGTGCGGATGATGCCCGGGAGCGCGGCAAGCGTCTGCGAGCGCGGCCCGCCGCCGTCGTGCATGAGGATGATCGAGCCGTTATGCGCGCCGCCGACGATGCGCGAGTAGATCGCGCCGCTGCCTGGCAGGGCCCAGTCCTGTGGATCGACGTCCCACTGGACTGTCGTGAAGTCGAGCCCGTGCGCCACCCCGATCAGCGAACCGCTGACGGCCCCGTACGGCGCGCGGAAAAGGCAGGGGCGGAAGCCCGTCGCCTTCTGTATCGCGCTCGCCGTTGACGTGATCTGCCCGGACGCGAACCCGCCGCCACCCGACACGTCCGCATGGCTCCACGTGTGGTCGGCGAGCATGTGCCCCTCGGCCAGCTCGCGCCGCACCAACGAGGCGCCGCCGGCGACCTGCTGGCCGATCAGGAAGAAGGTCGCGTGCACCTGCTCGCGCTTGAGTACGTCGAGCACGGCGGATGTGTAAGACGACGGGCCGTCATCGAACGTGAGCGCTACGACGTGACGGCTGCGCGAGCCGTTCGTGACGTAGGACGGCCCGGCCGGCGTGCAGCCGACCGGCTGCGGCGCGCGCAGTCTCAGGACGGCACCGTCGGCCGGCAGTGCGTCCAAGCAGGCCGCGCCGTCGGCGATTCTGCAGCCGTTCGTGCTCGACAGCGTGCGCCAGCGCAGCGAGCTGAAGGGGATCGCGAGCTTGGCCGGGTCAAAGCGCCCGACGAGCGAGCGATCGTCGGGCCGGCGCAGGCGTGCGCTCAGCGGGTGCATCGGCCCGTGGCCGCCCGATCTCAGCACGCGCGCATAGGCGAGTCTCGGTGCGTCGCCGGAAGGCGCGACGCACACGTCGCGCGAGGCGAAGCTGCCGCCCGACTGGAAGACGAGCCGCAGGCACAGTGATTGTCTGTCGCTGCTAAGCGATGTCGGCGTCCACGCTCTCGAGGTGGCGAGCGACCATACGAGCACGCCGCTGTCCTGCGTGAGCGTCGAGGTGTGCAGGTGCAAGGGCGACGGCGTGGCCGGCGGGGGCACGACCGGTGTCGTGGTGGTCCCGCCGCCGCCTCCGCCGCTCGGCGGCGTGTCGCCCGGCGCCGCGCCGCCGGGGCCGGCTGCCGTCGCGGTGGCGCCGCCGGTCGCGAGTGCGAGGAGCGCAAGCAGTGCGATACGACGGTACCCCGGCACGGCTCGGCAGCTTAGCCGCAGTTCCGGCGAGGCCGGTCGGCCGCAGCTCGACAAGCGTCCTGTCGTGGTGTCGCAGGAGCGCGCCAGGGCAGGGCACTTCCGCGTGGACGGCCCGGCTCAGCCGGCGGCGTCGCGCACGGCCAGCCGGCCGCGCTCGATCGTCACTACGCGCCGCCCTTCGAGCAGCTCGGCCAACTCGGCGCCGACGAGCTCGCGGCGCCAGCCGCCCAGCGCGCGCACGTCGGGCTCCGGGTCGCCCCGTCGTGCCGCGGTCACGATCCGTTCGAGCTCGGCGCGCGAGGCGACCAGCTCGTAGGCGAGGCCCGCCTCGATCGCACGCGCGCGGATGACCGACTCGACCAGCGCGACGAGCGGTGCGTCGCCCGCCTCCGAGCCGGGCCCGCGCGCCTCGCGCGGGATCGGCTCGGCCGCGCGCCCGCGCTCGACGGCCTCGATCAGCTCAGCGCCGCGCCGCTTCAGGTGCCCGCCGTGAAGGCCGCGGATCTGCTCCAGGTCGGTGGCCTGCGTCGGCTTGCGCTTGGCGATCTCGACGAGCGCGGGGTCGGGCAGGATCGTTCCGACCGGCTTGTCCTCGAGCGAGGCGGTGCGCTCACGCCAGGCTGCCAGCTCGCGGGCGACGGCGCGCGAGCGCGGGTCGAGCGAGGCGGCGCGCGGGAGGCGCTCGAAGGCCGTCTCGGGGTCCCGCTCGTCGCTGGCGCCCTCGAGCCGGCGGCACTCCTCGCGCGCCCATTCGAGGCGCCCCTTCGCTTCGAGTCGCTCGTGCAGCGCGTCGCTCAGCTCCAGCAGGTGCAGCACGTCCTCACGCGCGTAGGAGAGCTGCTCGGCCGTCAGCGGCCGAGCGTCCCAGCGCGTGTAGCTCGCGCTCTTGGCGACGTGCAGTCTCAGCACGCCGCCGATCAGGTTGCCGTAGCCGGTCTGCGCGCCCTGTCCGGCAAAGCCCGCCGCCACCTGCGTGTCGAAGATGTTCGTGACCTCGGTTCTCCAGACGCGCCGCAGCAGCGCTACGTCCTGCCGCGCGGCGTGCAGCACGATCTCGATCTCCGGGTCGGCGAGCACCTCGGCGAGCGGGGTCGCGTCAAGCGGTTCGAGCGTGTCGAACAATGCGATGCGGATGCCGCCTGCGGCATCGGGGTCGTCCGCGACGACCTGCACGAGGCACAGCAGCGCGCGATAGCGCCCCTCGGACATGAACTCGGTATCGATCCCGAGCCGTCCGCCGGCGCGCGCGAGTGCTGCGATGCGCGCGACCTCGTCCTGGCCAGCGAGCGTGGGGGCCGTCGATGCTTCCACTGCTGCGCATCATGACCGAGTGGCGGCCACGGCGCGCGCGGGGCGACCGCGCTTTAACCGACCCCGTTGGTAGGATTTCCTTCGTGATCTTCTCCTCGAAGGCCGAGTACGGCGTTCGCCTCATGGTCGAGCTGGGGCGCCAGTCGCCCGAGCAGCCGACGAGTCTGAAGGCGATCGCGGAGGCCGAGCGCTTGCCGCTCGCCTATCTCGAGCAAGTCGTCGCGCGGCTCAAGAGAGCGGGGCTCGTGATGAGCGCTCGTGGTGCGCACGGCGGCTACTGGCTCGCCCGTCCAGCCGAGCAGATCACGATGGACGAGGTCGTGCAGGCGCTCGAGGGCGCAATCGCTCCGATGGAGTGCTTCCTGACCGACACGACCGAGCGCGTGCTGTGCTCGCATACGCACGAGCCGGACACCGGTCAGCACTGTGCGACGAAGCTGCTGTGGATGCGCGTGCAGGGCGGCATCGCCCGCTCGCTGCAGACCACGACGCTCGCCGAGCTGGTGGACTTCTCGCGCCGCGAATCCGTGGCGCCGGTTCCGCCGGTCGTCGCGCGCTCCGGCGCCGCGAGCGCCGCTTCCCCCGCCGCCGCCGTGCCGGCGGGCTAGACCTTTCCCTCCCCCGAGACCTGCAGGAGACCATGGCCGAGCTCGAGATCCGCAACCTCCACGTCCGCGCTGGCGAGAAGGAGATCCTCAAGGGTCTCGACCTCACCGTCGGCAAGGGCGAGATCCACGCCCTGATGGGCCCGAACGGCTCCGGCAAGTCGACGCTCGCCAACGTCGTGATGGGTCACCCGAACCTCGAGGTGACCGAGGGCCAGGTGATCTTTAAGGGTGAGGACATCACGGAGGCCGCCCCCGACGAGCGCGCGCGCATGGGCCTCTTCATGGCCTTCCAGTACCCGGTCGCCGTACCCGGCGTGACCGTCACGAAGTATCTCCGCACGGTCATCAACGCGCACCGCGAGTCGCGCGGCGAGGAGCCGATCTCGCTGAAGGAGTTCCGTCAGACGGTCGAGGCGGCGATGGGACTGACCGAGGTCCCGAGAGAGTTCTCCTCGCGCTACCTCAACGAAGGCTTCTCCGGCGGCGAGAAGAAGCGCATGGAGATCCTCCAGCTCGCGCTGCAGAAGCCCGAGATGGCGATCCTCGACGAGACCGACTCGGGCCTCGACATCGACGCGCTGCGCGTCGTCTCCAAGGGCGTCAACTCCGTTGCCGGCGACCACATGGGCGTGCTGATCATCACCCACTACCAGCGCATCCTGCACCTCGTGCAGCCGAGCCACGTGCACGTCATGTACCAGGGCCGGATCGTCAAGGAGGGCGGCCCGGAGCTCGTCACCGTGCTGGAGGAGAAGGGCTACGGCTGGATCAAGGACGAGGTCGAGGCCGCCTCCGCGGCCTAGCCATCGCTATGTCCGCGACCGCCGCCAGCTCGACCTTCGACGCCGCCGCGGTCGCGGCGCAGTTCCCGATCCTCTCGCGGCAGCTCGACGGCGGCCGCCTCGTCTACCTCGACTCCGGCGCGACCGCGCAGAAACCCGAGGCCGTCCTGCGCACGCTGGACGAGTCCTACCGACTGCACAACGCGAACATCCACCGCGGCGTCTACACGCTCGCGCAGGAGGCGACCGAGCGCTTCGAGGGCGCGCGCGAGCGGATCGCGCGCTTCATCGGCGCGCCGACGGCCGAGACGATCTTCACGAAGAACATCACCGAGGCGATCAACCTCGTCGCGTACTCGTGGGGACGCAAGAACGTTGGCGCCGGCGACACGATCGTGCTGACGCCGATGGAGCACCACGCGAACATCGTCCCGTGGCAGCAGCTCGCCCAGGAGGTCGGCGCGAGACTCGCCTACGTCGAGCTGACGGACGACGGCCGGCTTGACATCGATTCGTTCGACGCGCTGCTCGAGCGCTCGCCGAAGCTCGTCGCGGTCGCGCACATCTCGAACGTGCTGGGCACGCTCAACCCGGTCGAGCAGATCGTCGAGAGAGCGCACGCGGCCGGGGCCGTGGTACTGATCGACGGCGCGCAGGCGGTCCCGCACCTGCGCGTCGACGTGCGCGCGCTCGGCGCGGACTTCTACGGTTTCACCGGCCACAAGGTCTACGGGCCGACAGGCGTCGGCGTGCTGCATGGGCGACGCGAGCTGCTGGAGGCGATGCCACCGTTCCTGACCGGCGGCGACATGATCTCCTCCGTCGACTTCGAGTCGAGCACGTTCCACGAGCTGCCGTGGAAGTTCGAGGCGGGCACGTCGCCGTACGTGCAGGCGACGGGCCTTGGCGCGGCTGTCGAGTGGCTCGACGCGCTCGGCCTGGAGGCTGTCCACGCGCACGAGCACGCGCTCGTCGCCTACGCGCTCGACGCGCTCGCAGAGGTCCCCGGTTTGACCGTCTACGGGCCCGCCGCAGAGCACCGCGGCTCGCTCGTCTCGTTCGCGCTCGACGGCGTCCATCCGCATGACATCGCTGAGTTGCTGAACCGCCGCAACGTTTGCGTACGCGCCGGCCACCACTGCGCGCAGCCGCTGATGCGGCAGCTCGGCGTCTCCGCGACGACGCGCGCGAGCTTCGCCGCGCACACGACGCGCGATGACATCGATGCGCTGGTTCACGGGCTGCATGAGGTCCGTCGGGTGTTCCGGCTCTAACCGGGTGGAGTTGCTCGCGGATCGGCGGGCGCCGTACAGTGTTCGAACCCGCTCTGAGTGCTTCGAACTACTTTACTTCTGGTCAACGCCGGTCTAGCATTCGCCCCGGTTGGGCAGGGGGCGTGCTTGCACGCATTCTCCGCTTGACCTGCCGCCCATTGACTTGCTCGCGGGGACGCGAGCTGAGACAGCGGCGAACCGGCGAGGGCCGTCGCGACCACGGCCCTCGCCGCATTTAAGGCCCCTGCCGACCGCGGGCGAGCCGTCGTTTCGGCAGGCGCGCGACTAGGGTGTGTCGCGATGGACGATCTTTATCGCGAGTACATCCTCGAGCACTACAAGCGGCCTCACAACTGGTCGCCTCCGGCGGCCGAGCTGGCGTCGCCGGACCTCGAGTTTGAGGACAACAACCCGCTCTGCGGCGACGAGCTGCGCGTGCAGATCGCGCTCGACGGCGAACGCCGCGTCGCCGACCTGCGCTTCTCCGGGCACGGCTGCGCGATCTCGCAGGCCGCCGCCTCGATGGCTTCCGACGAGGTTAGGGGGATGCCCATCGACGATGTGCTGGCGCTCGACAAGTCGTTCGTGCTCGACCTGCTGGGGATCGACATCTCGGCGACGCGCATGAAGTGCGCGCTGCTGTCGCTGAAGGTGCTCAAGAGCGCTGCGCTCGGTGGCGCGGCCGCGTGGCCGGATCAGGACGAGGCGGCGTAGGAGGGTTTGCCGAACCCCCGCGGCGTCTGGCGGCGGGCGACGCTGCGCGGATGCTGCGTCCTCGGGAGCCGGGATAGCGCTGCTATTCCCGCCTCCCTGCGTCCTTGCCCCGCTTGGTCGCCCATCCGCCAGTCGCTCGCGCGGGCTCCGGCAAACCCTCCTCGGCCGCTACACTCCTCAGCGTATATCCGATCCCCGCACTAGGACTTTCCTTCTCTTGCCCGACACGATCACCGTCTGCCCCGTCACCGACCTGCCGCCCGGCGCGATGCGCCTGGTCGAATGGGACGACGTCGAGATCGGCGTCTTCAACTGTGGCGGCGCCTACTACGCGATCGAGGACCGCTGCTCGCACGACGACGGACCGCTGGCCGAGGGGGAGTTGGACGAAGGGTCCTGCACGGTCGAGTGCCCGCGCCACGGCGCCCGCTTCGACCTCAGAACAGGCAAGCCCCTGACGCTGCCGGCCTACCTGCCGGTGGACACCTTTCCCGTGGTCGTCGACGACGACGTGATCAAGCTGGAGGTTGACTGACATGGCCACGCCCGAGGTCCTTGCCGAGCAGCAGAGCCTGAAGGGGATCAACGCCGACTACGAGGAGCGCTTCGGCTTCCACGACGCCGAGAACTACCTCTACAAGGCGCCGAAGGGGATCAACCGCGAGATCGTCGAGAAGATCTCCGAGTTCAAGCAGGAGCCGCAGTGGATGCGCGACTTCCGCCTCAAGGCGCTCGACCACTTCTTCGCGCACCCGATGCCGAGATGGGGCTCCCCCATGCTGGCCGAGGTCGACTTCGACAACATCCACTACTTCGTGCGTGCGTCTGAGCGCGCCGAGCGCTCCTGGGACGACGTCCCCGACGACGTCAAGAAGACGTTCGACCGCCTCGGCATCCCCGAGGCCGAGCGCAGATTCCTCTCCGGCGTCGGCGCCCAGTACGAGTCCGAGGTCGTCTACCACCAGGTCCACAGAGACCTCGAGGACCAGGGCGTGATCTTCCTCGACATGGACTCCGCGCTGCGCGACCACGAGGAGATCGTCAAGCAGTACCTCGCGACGATCATCCCGGCCAACGACAACAAGCTCGCCGCGCTGAACAGCGCGGTGTGGTCGGGCGGCTCGTTCGTCTACGTGCCGCCGGGCGTGCACGTCGAGATGCCGCTGCAGGCCTACTTCCGCATCAACACGGAGAACATGGGCCAGTTCGAGCGCACGATCATCATCGCCGACGAGGGCTCATACGTTCACTACGTCGAGGGCTGCACCGCGCCGACCTACTCGTCCGACTCACTCCACTCCGCGGTGGTCGAGCTGTTCGCGAAGCCGGGCGCGCGGATCAGGTACACGACCGTCCAGAACTGGTCGCAGAACGTCTACAACCTCGTGACCAAGCGGGCCACGGCCGATACCGACGCGACGGTCGAGTGGGTCGACTGCAACCTCGGCTCGAAGCTGACCATGAAGTACCCGTCCGTCTACCTCATGGGCGAGCGGGCGCACGGCGAGATCCTGTCGATCGCGTTCGCCGGCAAGGGCCAGCACCAGGACGCCGGCGGCAAGATCATCCACAACGCGCCGAACACGACGTCGAACATCTTCGCCAAGTCGATCTCCAAGGACGGCGGGCGCTCTTCGTACCGCGGCCTGCTCGAGGTCGCGAAGGGCGCCGAGGGATCGCGCTCGAAGGTCGTCTGCGACGCACTGCTGCTCGACGAGGCGTCGCGCTCGGACACCTATCCGACGATCCGCATCGGCGAGGACGACGTCGACGTCGGCCACGAGGCCACCGTGTCGAAGGTCGGCGAGGAGCAGCTGTTCTACCTCCAGTCGCACGGCATCGACGAGGAAGAGGCGTCCAAGCTGATCGTCAACGGCTTCATCGAGCCGATCGTCAAGGAACTGCCGATGGAGTACGCCGTCGAAATGAACAAGCTCATCCAGCTCCAGATGGAGGGCTCTGTCGGATAAGGCCCTGCTCGTGCAAGACCCCCGTAG
>DASYLH010000060.1:0-26814 GCA_036009645.1 Conexibacter sp. | reverse complement strand
CCCATCTCCGACTCGAGCGTCGGCTGGTAGCCGACCTGCGAGGGCATGCGGCCCAGGAGGGCGGAGACCTCGGAGCCGGCCTGCACGAAGCGGAAGATGTTGTCGATGAACAGGAGCACGTCCTGGCCCTGCTCGCGGAAGTACTCCGCCATCGTCAGGCCGGACAGCGCGACGCGCATGCGCGCGCCCGGGGGCTCGTTCATCTGGCCGAAGACGAGCATTGTCTTGTCGATGACGCCCGATTCCTTCATCTCCAGCCACAGGTCGTTGCCCTCGCGGGAGCGCTCGCCGACGCCGCAGAAGGCGGACAGGCCGCCGTGCTCCTTGGCGAGGTTGTGGATCAGCTCCTGGATGAGGACGGTCTTGCCGACGCCCGCACCGCCGAACAGGCCGACCTTGCCGCCCTTGGCGTAGGGCGCGAGCAGGTCGACGACCTTGATGCCGGTCTCGAACATCTCGGTCGTCGGGGTGAGGTTCTCGACGGTGGGCGCCGGGCGGTGGATCGGCCAGCGCTCCTCGTTGCCGACCGGGCCGGCGAGGTCGATCGCGTCGCCGAGGACGTTGAAGATGCGGCCGAGCGTGGCACGGCCCACGGGGACCGTGATCGGGCCGCCGGTGTCGCCGACCTCCATGCCGCGGGCAAGGCCGTCGGTGGAGTCCATCGCGACCGCGCGGACGCGGTCGTCACCGAGGTGCTGCTGCACCTCGCAGACGAGGATGCCCTGCTCGCCGCGATCGATCGTGATCGCGTGGTTGATCTCGGGCAGCTCGTTCGGGAAGACGGCCTCGATGACGACGCCCTGGATCTCCTCGATGCGCCCGACGTTCTTTGTTGCTGTGGCTGACATGTGTTGGGTTCTCCTCGGGGAATTCCAGTGAAAGCGTTTCGCCCTACGGTCGCCGCGAGCGACGACCTCCGGTCGACGTTACGACAGGGCCTCAGCCCCGCCGACGACCTCCATGATCTCCTGCGTGATCTCCGCCTGGCGGGCGCGGTTCATCTCCAACGTGAGGTCGTCGATGATGTCGCCGGCGTTGTCGGAGGCGCTGCGCATCGCGGTCATGCGCGCGCCCAGCTCCGACGCGGTCGACTCCAGCAGCGCCCGGAAGATCGAGATCTCGACGTAGTCGGGCACGAGCCGCTGGAGGATCTCCTCCGGCTCCGGCTCGTACTCCACCAAAGCGTGATGACCGGTCGGCGCAGCCTCCTCCTCGGGCGTCTCCGCCTCGAGGATCGTCGCCTGCTGCAGCGGCAGCAGCGTCTCGCGCCGCACCTCCTGCGTGATCGGCGAGATGTAGCCGTTGTAGAGGATCTCGACGCGGTCGACCTTGCCGTCGATGTAGGCGGCGGTCAGCGCATGCGCGATCTCGCGCGCGTTCGCGTACGACGGCCGCTCCGTGAAGCCGGTGAAGCCCTGCTCCGGCTCGGTGCCGCGGAACGTGAGCGAGGAGACGCCGCGGCGCCCGGTCGCGTAGTACACGACCTCCTTGCCCTCGCCCTGGTAGTCGACGGCGGTGCGCACGCCGGCGCGGATGATCTGCGAGTTGAACGCGCCCGCGAGGCCGCGGTCCGCCGTGACGAGCAGCAGCGCGATCCGCTCCTCGGTCTCGTGCTCGCTGAGGATCGGCAGCGCCGGCACGTTGCCGGCGGCCTCGGCCGCCTGCCGCGTCATCCGCCGGATCGCGCCCGCGTAGGGGCGCAGCGCGGCGATGCGCTGCTCGGCGCGGCGCAGGCGCGCCGCGGCGACCATCTCCATCGCGCGCGTGATCTTCTGGATGTTCTTGACCGACGCGATGCGGTTCTTGACGTCTCGCTGAGCCATCGTCGTAGGCGGTTAGACCGCTGCCGGCTCCTGCTCCGGGGTCTCGTCAGCCGCGGCGGCCGGCTCGGCGTGCGTCGGGCGCACCTCGGGCGCGTCCTCGTCGGTCAGCGGCTGGCCCTCCTCGTCGAGGTCGTAGCCGAAGTCCTCCGCGTAGCGCTTCACGAGCGCGTCGACCGCCTGCTGCGTCTCGTCCTTCCAGTCGCCGCCGGCAATCTTGGCGCGGACGTCGGCACCCTCGGCGTGCGCGCGGCGCGTGAGGCCGTCGAGGAAGCGCTCGACCTTGGAGGCATCGATGCGGTCCAGGTAGCCGTTCGTCGCGGCGAAGGTCTGGATCACCTGATCCTCGACCGCGAGCGGCGCGCGCTCGCCCTGGTTGAGCGTCTTGACGAGCCGCTCGCCGCGGGCGAGCGTCGCCTGCGTGTCGGCGTCGAGATCGGAGCCGAACTGCGCGAACGCCTCGAGCTCGCGGTACTGGGAGAGCTCGAGCTTGATCTTGCCGGCGACCTTCTTCATCGGCGAGATCTGCGCGTTGCCGCCTACACGGGAGACCGAGATGCCGACGTTGATGGCCGGGCGCACGCCCGAGTTGAACAGCTTCGGCTCGAGGAAGATCTGCCCGTCGGTGATCGAGATCACGTTCGTCGGGATGTAGGCGGAGACGTCGCCGCCCTGCGTCTCGATGATCGGCAGAGCCGTCATCGAGCCGCCGCCGAGGTCGTCGTTGAGCTTGACTGAACGCTCGAGCAGGCGGGAGTGCAGGTAGAAGACGTCGCCCGGGTACGCCTCGCGGCCCGGCGGGCGACGCAGCAGCAGCGACATCTGGCGGTACGCGTATGCGTGCTTCGTCAGGTCGTCGTACACGCAGAGGGCGTGTCTGCCGTTGTAGAGGAAGTGCTCGGCCATGGCCGCGCCGGCGTAGGGCGCCATGAACTTGATCGGTGCCGCCTCGTCGGCGGAGGCGGCGACGATGATCGTGTTGTCGAGCGCGCCGTTCTCGGCGAGCGTCTGGGCGATCTGCACGACCGTCGCCATGCGCTGGCCGATCGCGACGTAGACGGACACGACGCCCGTGTCCTTGTTGTTGATGATCGTGTCGATCGCGATCGCCGTCTTGCCCGTCTGGCGGTCGCCGATGATCAGCTCTCGCTGGCCGCGGCCGATCGGGATCATCGCGTCGATCGCCTTGATGCCGGTCTGCAGCGGCTCGGTGACGGGCTGGCGCTGGACGACGCCCGGGGCCTTGAACTCCGCCGGGCGCATCTCGGAGGTGAGGACATCGCCCTTGCCGTCGAGCGGATTGCCGAGCGGGTCGACGATCCGGCCGAGCAGCGCGTCGCCGACCGGGATCTCGAGCAGTCTGCCGGTGCGCTTGACGGTGTCGCCCTCGACGACCTTCTGCCAGTCGCCGAACAGCACGACGCCGACGTTGTCGGACTCGAGGTTCAGCGCGAGGCCGGTGACGTCGTGGGGCAGCTCGAGCATCTCGAATGACATGCAGTTCTCGAGCCCGTGGATGCGGGCGATGCCGTCGGCCACGGACAGCACGGTGCCGACCTCGGTCAGGTCTGCGCCGCCGGTGTCGAGGCCCTCGATGCGCGACTTCAGGATTGAGGTGATCTCGTCGGGCTTGATCTGCATGACAGGTTCAGTGGCTCCTTGGAAGCGCGGCGGCTACGCCTGCGCGACGTGCTTGCGAAGTTGGTCGAGGCGGTGCTTGATCGAGGCGTCGAGGATCGAGTTGCCGACGCGCAGGACGATGCCCCCGAGAATCCCGGGGTCGACCGTGCTCGTCAGCTCGACGCGCTGACCGGTCTGCTCCCCGATCCGCTCGCCGATCGACTTCACCGTAGCCTCGTCGAGGTCGACCGCGCTGGTCACCTCAACAGGCAGCAGCTTGTTCTCCTGATCCCACAGCCGCCCGTACTCGTCGCGGATGCGGAAGATGACCGGCATCCGGTGACGCTCAAGCAGCGTCTCCAGGAAGTTCACGATCGCCGGGTCTGCATCGGTGAGTGCCTTGTGCAGCCCGTCCTTCTTCTCCTCCGTCGAGAAGTACGGCGAGAAGAAGAACACGCGCAGGTCGGCGTTCTCGTTCAGCGCGTCGGCGAACTGCCCGAGTTGCTCGCGCACGACGTCGAGCTTGTCGTGCTCCTGCGCGACCTCGAAGAGGGCGCGCGCGTAGACCTGGGCGATCTCCTCCATCAGTGGTTCTCCTGGCGGGCTCGCGCGTCGATCGGCGAGTTCCGGGGGCCGGCTGGCAAGGACGCAGGATCGAAGGAGTACCGGAGGTACTTCGAGATCCGAGGACGCAGCCAGACGGTCATCCGGGACCGCCGAGCGGCGTGTGAGTCTGTCAGGAGGGCCACCATCCTAGTTCCGACTCCCCTCGCCCGACAGGGCGCTGAAGTCGAGCTCGGCGAGCGCATCGTCGACGAGGCGCTTCTGGTCATCGGCGCTGAGCGTCTTGCGCGTGACCTTCTCCGTCGCGAGCACGGTGAGGTCCGCCACCTCGCGGCGGATCTCCTGGATCGCACGGCGCGTCTCGGCCTCTACGTCGCGCTTGGTTTGATCGAGCAGCTCCTCGCGCTGCGTCTTCGCCGCGGCAAGAGACTCTTCCTTGGCGACCTCGCCGGAGCGCTCGGCTCTGGCGACGATCTCGTCGGCCTGCGCGCGGGCGTCCGTGAGCCGCTGGCGGTACTCCGCCAGCAGCTGGTCGGCCTCGGTGCGCGTGCGCTCGGCCGCGTCGATCGACTCCTCGATCGCGCGCTGGCGCTTGTCCAGCGCGTCCCCGATCGCGGGGAACGCGTACTTGCGCAGGATGAACAGCGTCACGAAGAACGCGAGCAGCAACCAGATCATCAAGCCCACGGAGGGCGAGACGAGGAAGTTGCCACTCTCCTCCGTGGCGCCCTCTGTGGCAGCGATGACGAGGTTCATGGGCTTAGGAGAGGAAGAACGCGATCAGACCGAAGATGAAGGCGTAGAAGACGATCGCCTCGGTAAGGGCGAAGCCGAGCCACTGGATGCTCGTGATCTCGTCGCGCATCTCGGGCTGACGCGTCACCGACTCGATGACCTTGCCGAAGATGTAGCCGACGCCGATGCCCGGGCCGATCGTGCCGAGGCCGGCACCGACGCCGAGCGCGATCGCCTTGCCGGCCTTGCGGCCGATCGCCTCATTCTCGGCGACCGTGGCGGCCAGCGTGTTGATGACGGAGAGGTCCACAGCAGATCTCCTGTTTGGTTAGTGAGACTCGGCGACAGCGCCGCCGAGGTAGATGGCAGTGAGGGTGGCGAAGATGAACGCCTGGAGGGTGGCAACAAGGCCCACCTCGAAGAGAAAGAACGCGATCGCCATCACGCCGGTGATCGTGCCAAGCAGCAGCGAGCCGACGACGGCGAGGTTGAGGAGCACGACCAGCCCGCCGCCCATGAAGAGGATCAGCAGGTGGCCGGCGAGGATGTTCGCGAACAGACGAACGGAGAGCGAGACGAGCCGCACGAAGTGCGAGATCACCTCGATCACGAAGATCGGGCCGGCCGCAAAGCCCTCGACGCCAGCGGGGATCCAGCTCTTGAGGTAGCCGACCGGGCCCTTGGCGCGGACGCCCTCGACGTGGTAGCTGGCGACGACGACGAGCGTCAGCGCGAGCGGCACGGACAGGTTGGCGGTTGCCGCGTAGAGCGCGAGCGACGGGACCTCGAGGCCGAAGATGTCCACCGTGTGCTCGGTGTTCGTCGGCAGCGGCAGGTAGCCGATCATGTTCGAGAACCAGATGAAGAGGAACAGCGCCCCGATGAACGGGAACCACTTCTTCGCCATCGCGTCGCTCATGTTGCCGCGCGTGATGTTGTCGCGCATGAGCGAGAAGGCGGCCTCGACGGCGGTCTGAACGCGGTTCGGGCGCGCCTGCATCCGTCTCGCGATCCATACCATCGTGATGCAGGTGAGCGCCGACGCGACGATCACGTAGAAGACGGCCTTGTTGATCGAGAGGTCGAGCCCGCCGACCTTGATCTCGACCCACGGCTCGAGCTTGAACTCGTTCTGCGGCTTGAAGTTCTCGTTGACCTCGATCGCGAACGCGCCGGCCGGACTCGCCAGCAGCAGGGCGAGCGACGTCAGTGCGGCGAAGAGCAGGCGGACGGGAGTCCCGGTCAGACGGGCCTTCATGGACGCGGGTTCTCCTTCTCGAACGGGCGCAGGATCATCTGCATGGTGAAGTAGACGGTGAAGAGGGCGATGAAGAGGACGGCGGCTGACAGCCCGGCCTCGTCGCCGACGGTCACCCCGACGGCGAAGATCGTAAGGGCTACGAGCCATCCGCGTCCGATCATCGAGCCGGCCATCAGCCCGACGGTCGTGCGGGCGTCGTCGCTGGCGGCGGCGCGACGGGCCGTGTACTCCCCGACTGCGCGCTGGGCGGCGTACGTCCCAGCCCCCGTGAGCCAACCCGCAAGCGGCAGGTCGGCGAGCACGAAGATCGGCAGCACCAGCAGCGCGATGACGAGATCGAGATAGCGCAAGAAGAGCATCGGATCAGCGGACCTGTGTGCGTGCGACGCAGTCATCTGGCTGCCGTTCGGGCTGGTTGGGGGGACACATGAAAGGCGTTGCCGCCTGGATGCAAAAAGCCCGCACCGGGCGGCGCGGGACCACCACGAACCTGAAGATGTCCTCCATGAGTTCGCGGGCGCTTTGAGTCTACAGAATCTCGCGCGCTTGTAACAACATTGTGACACCCGGCACGCGCCCGCCGCGGATGCACTGACACGCGTCAGCGATCACGCTGCGGCTCCAGCGCCGGGAACTCGCCCGTCTCCAGCTCACGCTCCACCTGCTCGTCGATCTCGTGCTCGGTCGTGTCGGGGTCGCTGCGCCGCAGCTGCCACGCGCGCAGGCGCTTGAGCTTGAGGATCTCCAGCACGACGACGAGATAGACACTCGTCGCCAACACCACGAGCGCAAGCGCGACCATCACCAGCGACCAGCCGAGGTTGAAGTGTCCGTGGTTGTCGGAGTACGGGATGAAGCGCATCGCCACGGCGAGGCCGGCGAGCATGAACGTCCACGCGTACAGGTAGAGGACCGTGCGGCGCTGGCTGAAGCCGATCCGCGCCATGCGGTGATGGAAGTGATGCGCATCGGCCGACCAAGGCGCGCGCTTGTACTTGAGGCGCCGCGCGATCACGAAGCCCGTGTCGAGGAACGGCACCGCGAGGATCGCGAGCGGCCCGACGAGCGCGATCAACGCGTTCGTCTTCAGCGAGCCCTGCACGGCAGCGCAGCCGAGCAGGTAGCCGAGCAGCAGTGCGCCGCAGTCCCCCATGAAGACCGACGCCGGGTGGAAGTTGTGGATCAGGAAACCGAGCGCCGCGCCCGCGACGATTGCCGCCAACACGCCGGCGCTCGTGCGCCCGAGGTCGAAGGCGATGATCGAGAAGGCGACCGCGCTGATCGCGCACACGCCAGCGGCGAGCCCATCGACGCCGTCGGAGAAGTTCACGACGTTCATGAGGCCCACCAGGCCGATCACCGTGAGCGTCCCGCCCAGCACGGCGCCGAAGTCGAGCGCGCCGAGGAACGGCAGCGTGACGTGCTCGACGCGCACGCCCGCGACAACCGGGATCAAGGCGGCGGCGATTTGACCGAGCAGCTTGACCGCCGGCGACAGCTCGAACGTGTCGTCGATTGCGCCGATCGCGGCGATCAGTGCCGCGCCGAGCAGGATGCCGGTCGTCTGCTGGTCGATCGGCAGCCAGATCAGCGCGGCGACGAGCACGCCGGCGAGGATCGCGAGCCCCCCGAGCAGCGGCGTGCTGCGCGCCGCCAGCCCGCGCTCGCGCGGCTCGTCGACGGCGCCCACGCGCACTGCCAGGCGCGCCACGAAGGGCGTCAGAAGCGCTGCCACGGCGAGCGCGACGAGGAAGGCGTAGAGGGCGTCCAGCTCGGTCATGGCTGTCCGCGCGGAAGCATCGCAGCCCCGGCGGCCGCCGAGGTGCGGCGTTAGACGGCGGCGGCTGCGCTCAGTTCCGGGTACAGCGGGTAGCGCTCGGCGATCGCGCGCACGCGCTCTGCCAGCTCGTCGCGGCGGTCGGCGAAGCCGGGCTGCAGCGCGGCGGCGATCACGCGACCGATCTCGCTGAAGTCCTCCGCCTGGACGCCGCGCGTCGCGAGCGCCGGAGTCCCGATCCGCAGACCGCTGGAGACCATCGGCGGGCGCGGATCGAACGGGACCGCGTTGCGGTTGACCGTGATGCCGATCTCGTGGAGGCGGTCCTCCCCCTGCTGGCCGTCGAGCTCGGACTCGCGCAGGTCGACGAGGATCAGGTGGACGTCCGTGCCGCCGGTGAGGACGGACACGCCTGCGCCAGCCTTCAGGACCTCGTCGGCGAGCGCGCGCGCGCCGTCGAGCGTGCGCTGCTGGCGCTCCTTGAAGGCGTCGCTCATCGCGATCTTGAACGCGACGGCCTTGCCGGCGATGACGTGCTCCAAGGGGCCGCCCTGCTGGCCGGGGAAAACCGCCGAATCGATCTTTCTCTGATGCTCGGCTCTGCAGAGGATCAGGCCACCACGGCCGCCGCCGATCGTCTTGTGCGTCGTCGAGGTGACGACGTCGGCGTGCGGCACTGGGCTCGGGTGCAGCCCGGCGGCGACAAGGCCGGCGAAGTGCGCCATGTCGACCATCAGCAGCGCGCCGACCTCGTCGGCGATCTCGCGGAAGCGGGCGAAGTCGAGCTGGCGCGGATAAGCCGACCAGCCGGCGAGCAGCAGCTTCGGCTTGTGCTCGCGGGCGATCCGCGCGACCTCGTCCATGTCGATGAGGCTCGTCTCGCGGTCGACCTCGTAGGGCGCGATGTCGTAGAGGCGGCCCGAGACGTTGATTCTCATCCCGTGCGAGAGGTGACCGCCATGTGCCAGCGAGAGGCCCATGATCGTGTCGCCCGGCTGCAACAGCGCTTGGTAGACGGCCACGTTGGCCTGGGCGCCCGCGTGCGACTGGACGTTCGCGTGCTCGGCGCCGAACAGCTCCTTCGCGCGGTCGATCGCGAGCTGCTCGGCGACGTCGACGAACTCGCAGCCGCCGTAGTAGCGCCGGCCGGGGTAGCCCTCGGCGTACTTGTTCGTCAGCACGCTGCCCTGGCACTCCAGGACCGCCTGCGGGACAAAGTTCTCGGAGGCGATCATCTCCAGCGTGCGCTGCTGCCGGTCGAGCTCATTCGCGAGCACGTCGGCGATCTCGGGATCGACGTCGGCGAGCGGGCGGGTGAAGTAGTCGGGCGGCAGCTCGGTCATGCGGGCGTCTCCATCGCAGTGATCTGGTCCACGCGGCGGGCGTGGCGGCCGCCGTCGAAATCGGTCGAGAGGAAGGTTGCGACGATCGCGTCGGCGGCGTCGGCGCTCAGGCGCGCTCCAGACAGCGTGACGATGTTTGCGTCGTTGTGGCGGCGGGCCATCTCGGCTTCGCTCTGGTCGCGGGCGTTGACGGCGCGGACGCCCGGAACCTTGTTCGCGACGATCGCGACGCCGTTGCCCGAGCCGCACACGAGCACGCCCTTGTCCGCTTCCCCGTCGGCGACGAGGCGCGCGGCGGGGGCCGCGTACTGCGGGTAGTCGACCGAGTCGGGTCCGCCGGTGCCGACGTCGAGGACGTCGTGCCCGGCCGCGGCGAGCGCCGTCGCGAGATGGTCCTTCAGCGTGAAGCCGGCGTGGTCGGAGGCAAGCGCGATCCTCATGGGCAGCCGACGATACCAAGGGCTCTGGCGACGTCCGCGGTCGCCACGGCGCCTTCCCGGATGACCGTCCACGTGCTGGTGTCCTCGTAGCTCTGCAGGTCGATCACGGTCGAGGGCGTGCCGGGGAGCGGGCCGGCGTCGAGCACGAGGTCGGCGCCGTGGCGGATCGCCGCGGGGACCTCGCCGAGCGTGCGGGCGTCGGGGCCGCCGGCGTGGTTGGCGCTGGACTGGAGGACCGCGAGCGGCATGGTCGCGAGTGCAGGCACGTCCGGGACCCGCACGCCGAGGGTTCTCGCGTCCCCGCCGGGACCGGCTGCGAGGGAGAAGCGGCCTTGCCGGTTGGGCAGCAGGAGCGTCACCTTCCCTGGGAGCAGGCGCTCCGCTGCGGCGCGGATGCGAGGTGGGAGGCCGGGCAGCGCTGCGAGCGCCCTGTCGCGGTCGAACCACATGACGGCCGCAGGCTTGTCGGCTGGCCGGCCCTTCAGCGCGTAGAGGCGCCTGACCGCGTCGTGGCTCTCCGGGTCGCACGCAAGCCCGTAGACCGTGTCGGCCGGGAACACGGCCACTCCCCCTCCCTCGATGCAGGTGGCGAACGCGGCGGCGTCCGCGGGCGTGAGCGCGGCGCTCACCGCCGCCCCACCACCACCCGCTCGATGCCCGCCAGATCGCGCTCCACCTCGACCGCGGCGGCGCCGGCGTCGCGCAGCAGCCCGCCCACGGTCTCTGCCATCCCCATGCCCACCTCGATCGCGACGAGCGGCGCGCGTGCAACGGCGGCCGGCACGAGCCGGCGCACGATCTCGAAGCCGTCGTGGCCGCCGAAGACCGCCACGTCTGGCTCCGCTATGACCTCCGGCTGGAGACTGTCGAGGTCGCGCTTGGCGACGTAGGGCGGGTTCGAGAGGACTGCGTCGAGCTCGCCCTCGACGGCATCCAGCAGGTCGCCCTGCACAAACGTCACGTCGAGCCCGAGGGCTCGCGCGTTCGCGCGCGCGACCGCGAGCGCGTCGGGGCTGACGTCGGTGCCGAGGACCTCCAGGTCGGGGCGCTCGTGCTTGAGCGCGAGTGCGATCGCGCCGCTGCCCGTGCCGACGTCGACCACGCGCGCACCGGTCGGCAGCGTGAGCCCGGTCTCGACGAGCCCTTCGCTCTCCGGCCGCGGCACCAGCACGCGGTCGTCGACCGTCAGCTCGATGTAGCGAAACGCCCGCTTGCCGAGCACGTAGGCGACCGGCTCGCGCGCGCGGCGGCGGCGCAGCAGCTCGGCGAAGCGGTCGGACTCGGTGCGCGTCAGCTCGCGCTCGGGCGCGAGGTGCAGCTGCGTGCGCGTGGTGCCCATCGCATCGGCGAGCAGCAGCTCGGCGTCGAGCCGCGGCGTGTCGCAGCCGGCGCCGCGCAGCTCGGCCGTCGCCACGGCCAATGCCATCCGCACCGCCGGCCCATCGGCGAACTCCATCCTCTCGGCCCCCACCGCTCCCCCTCGCTCATCAGGCAACCGCCTGGGCCTCCAGCCGGCGGCGCTTCTCGTCGTCCTGCAAGGCCGCCGTCAGCTCGTCCATCTCCCCCGCGAGCACGGCATCGATGTTGTGGACCGTCAGCTTGATCCGATGGTCCGTCACGCGGCCCTGCGGGAAGTTGTAGGTGCGGATTTTCTCAGCGCGTTCGCCGCTGCCGACCTGTGCCAGGCGGTCGGCGGCGAGCGCGGCCTGCTGCTCGGCAAGCGCGCGCTCGTAGAGGCGCGCGCGCAGGACGCGCATCGCCTTCTCGCGGTTCTGCAGCTGAGACTTCTCGTCCTGCATCGAGACGACGATGCCGCTCGGTCTGTGCGTGATGCGAACCGCCGAGTCGGTCGTGTTGACCGACTGGCCGCCCGGGCCACTCGAGCGGTACACGTCGATCTGCAGGTCGGTCTCGTTGACCTCGACGTCGACGTCCTCGGCCTCCGGGAGCACGGCAACCGTCGCCGTAGACGTGTGGATCCGGCCTTGCGACTCGGTCTCCGGCACGCGCTGGACGCGGTGCGTGCCGCCCTCGAACTTGAAGACGCTGTAAGCGCCGCCGCCCTTGACGGCAAAGGTGTACTGGCCCTCGCCCTCGGAGAGCGCCTCAGTCTGGAAGCCCTTACGCTCGGCGTAGCGGTTGAACATGCGATACAGATCTCCTGCGAACAGGCCGGCCTCGTCGCCACCCGCGCCAGGGCGGATCTCGACGATCACGTTTCTGTCGTCGTTGGGGTCCTGCTCGACCATCGCGAGACGGATCTCCTCGTCGAGCGCCTCAATCCGCTCGCGGGCAGCAGCGGCCATCTCGCGCACCTCGGCTTCGTCGTCGCCGCCCTCTGCGAGCAGCTCACGCGCCCCGGCCTCGTCGTCCACCGCGCGGCGCCACTCCTGCGCCAGCTTCGCGGCCTCCTCCAGCTTCGCGTACTCCCGTCCGGTCGCGGCGTAGCGCTCGCGGTCCCCGATCACCTCGGGGTCCGACATCAGACGCTCCAGCTCCGCGAAGCGGGCCTCGATCTGTTCGACAAGCTGCTCGATCATGAGAGGCCGAGTCTACGCAGGGTCTCGATGACGCTGTCGGGTCGACTGGTGACCTGGCGATACGTGAAGCGGACGACGCGCCAGCCGGCGGCGGTGAGTGTGGCGTCTCGTTCGCGGTCGCGCTCGAAGGCGTGGCGGTCGTGGTGGTGCTGCCAGCTGTCCAGCTCGACGGCGATCCGCGGCGCGTGCCAGACGGCGTCGACCTGGAAGCCTTCGATGTGGGCGTTCGTGGCCGGTCTCGGGAGGCCCGCATCCCGCGTGAGCCGCAGAAAAGCATCCTCGAGGGGCGAAAGGCTGGCGGACAGCCCCAACGCCACGTACTCCGCGATCGCCTCCCTCAGTGCTCTGTGGCCGGGGCCGCGCCGGCCTCTCGTGCGTGCCAATGTGGCCTCGACCGCCTTCAGGTCGAAGTTGCGGCGGCGCTCGGCCTCCTTGACGGCTCGTGTGAGGTGGTCGCGCGGCACGGTGCCGGCAAGATCGACGAGCGTGCGGGCCACCGTCGTGACCGGAATGCCGTGGACGGTGGTGATGTCCTGGGCAACGAGGGAGCGGGTTCGGTGGATGCGGATTCTGGCGGTGCTCCTCCGATCGGTCGTCGCCGTTACGTCGATGAGACGGTGGTTGGCGGGCCGCAGATCGTGCAGCCCAGCCGCGTCGCGGTGACTCAACACAGCCCCGGGCCCGACCGCCAGCACGGCCGCGAGCCAGCGTCCCTCTCGTCGCAGTCTCGCGTGTCCCACGGCGTAGACGCCGGGATGGAGCCGGAGCAGGTGCCCGCTGCGCACGCGGTTCGCCACGATCTTCCGCGAGAGGCCGGCATCGAGCAGCTCGCCTCGGGCCACCACACCCCATTGCCGGGCCGCCAACGCCGCGATGGCGCAATCTGTGTGGGATGGGGTCCCCATACGGGACCCTGATCCGCACAGGTGGTGAGATTCGCCCCTCGGGCGGGGGTTAGGCGACGACCTCGACGCCGATGAGGTCCTTGGCGTCGGTGTCTCGGAGCTCGGGCTCGGCGGCGAGGACGGCCTCAAGGGCGGCGATGGCGACGGCGAGCTGCTGGCGGTCGGGTTCTCTGGTGGTGAGGTACTGGAGCTGGATGCCGGGCCACATGATGGCGCGGACCCAGCGGCGTCTGCGGTGTCTGCCGCTGAGCTTGATCAGCTCGAAGGAGATGCCGGCGATCAGGGGGACGCCGACGATGCGGGTGAGGAGGAGCCAGTACCAGGCCGGCAATCCGATGGGCGCGAAGACGAAGATCGCGACGACCATCACGAGCAACAGGAAGGTGGTCCCGCACCGGGGATGGAGGCGCGAGAAGCGCTCGGCGTTCTGCGGCGTGAGCGGCATGCCGGCCTCGAAGCAGGAGATCGTCTTGTGCTCGGCGCCGTGGTACTCGAACACGCGGCGGAGATCTCGGAGGCGGCTGAGCGCCAGCAGGTAGCCGAGGAAGATCGCCGTGCGGATCAGGCCCTCGACGAGCCAGAACAGAAATGAGGAGTTGAGCTGGTCCTTGATCAGCGACGTCAAGCCGACGGGGATCAAGAAGAACAGTCCGACCGCGAGCAGGATCGAGACGACGATTGTGCCGGCCCACATGCCGCCGGAGATCTCGTCGTCCTCGTCTGGCAGCTGGGCGTTGGCGGAGATGCCGAGTGCTCTGAAGCCGATCTTGAGCGACTCGCCGAGTGCGATGACGCCGCGGATGATGGGCAGGCGGTAGACGCGATGCCGTCTGAGCAACGATTGGAGCGGCTCGGTGACGACCTCGATCTCGCCCTCGGCAGCCTCCTCCGGGTCGAGCCCCTCTCTGTGCGTGGCGAGCTGCTCGGCCGAGGGCTTGCGCACGGCGACGGCCCACGTTCTGATGCCGCGCATCATCACGCCCTCGAGCACGGCCTGGCCACCGACCGGCGCGTCGCGCGCGGCGCGCAGCTGGCCGGGCACGGCTGCGTCGCCGACGGCCTCGGCAGGCTTGTCGGCGACGCTCACGACCGCTTCCCCCGAAGGCGGCGCATCAGATCGGACTCCCGCCGCTACGCGGCGGAGCCGGCCTTGTTGCGTCTCGCCGCGCGGCGCTGGAAGCGCTCAACGCGACCGCCGGTATCGACGAGCTTCTGACGGCCCGTGTAGAAGGGGTGGCAGTTCGAGCAGATCTCGACGTGGATCTCTTTTTCGACCGAGCGCGTCGTGAACTCGTTGCCGCAGGTGCAGCGGACGTGCGCGTCGCGGTAGGTGGGGTGAATTTCAGTCTTCATCGTCGGACCAGTGTAGCGACGCGGGCAGGGCGGCCTCGCCGGGGCCGACGGGGCTACGGCGTCGGGCACGATGCGGTCAGCGCGTTGTTGGTCTCGTCGGCCTCCTCGACGGCGTTCGACGGATCGCCGAGAAACGCTGCCGGCTGCTCGCCGACAGCGCAGCCGGGACCGGTGAAGGCGACGAGGACCGTCCCGCCAGGCGCGAGGCGCCCGACCGTGCGGAGGTGCAGGCCCGGCGTGGCGTCGCCGGGGAAGGTGGCGGCGATCGTCGCCTGGGTGACCGCACCTCTGCCCTCGTTGCTGAGCGTCACCGCATACCGCACGAGTCCTGAGCCACGCGGTGACGGCGTCGCGTTCACCGAGTCGATCACGAAGTCGGGCCGCAGGTCGGGCTGACGACAGACGGCGGTCGTGCGAGCCGCCTCGCGCACGATGGCGCCATTCGCGTCGGTCCAGCGGAAGGCGACATGGAAGCGGTACGCCGCCGGCGCGACCAGACGGCCGACTGCCTGGCGGTACTTGAAGACGTCGCCGGCGCGGGTGCCGACGAGGACGTCGCTCGGCGTCGTCCACGTGCCGAGCCCTGGGACGTCGGAGCGCAGCGTCCAGTGGCTGCCGGAGATGCGCTGGTAGAGGTCGATTCTGAGGGCGAGCCGTCTGCCGGCCGGCAGTGGTCTCATCCAGGCGCCGACGACGGCAGTGCGCTGGTCGATCGACGGCGAGCGGTGGCAGGCGAGCAGCCGCGCGCCGGCCGGGGCGTCGGTCGCGGCGCTTGTGCCGTGTGCAGGCACAGCGGCAGGCGCCATCGGCGAAAAAAGGGAGGCTGCGAGCGTGGCGAGGAAGGTGACCGAGACCGCCCGAGCGCTCGTGCCAGCACGCGAGATCATCGTGTCGCTTTAACCGACATGCGGGAAGGAAGTTGCGTGGCGCGACCGGTGACGGTCCGGCCGCGCCGCGCAGCGGGTGGGGGCGCTCGCCGTTCGAGCGCCCGCAGATGCGACTCAGGTGATCTGGTAGAGCGGCCCGTCGCCGCCCTCGGGCGTCGTCAGGCGCCCGCCCTTCGCAGTGATCGCGCCGCACTGCACGCAGTTCGTGTAGTTGACGATCACGTCGACCGGGCCCGTCTCGGGTGCGTCCTCGGGGATCTCGTAGACGCCGGCCGGACACATCCACTTCCATGTCTCCGCGACCTCGCGCGGCACGTGCTTCTGCACGCGGATGTGGTTCGGCGCGTCGTCGCGCGTCGCGTTGCCGGTGATGAAGACCGACGAGAGCTTGTCGAAGATGTATCTGCCGTCCGGTCTCGGATAGCGGTCCTTCGTGTTGCCGATGAACATCGGCATCTCATCGTTGCGGTGCCAGGCGAGGCGGCCCGGGGGCAGCTTGCCTCTCGACGCGATCGCGAGGTTGACGAGCGGGCCGCCCTTGAGAAAGCCCTTCTGGAACGGCTGGCGGGTGTTGCGGACCTGGTACAGCTCCTTGCCGGTGTCCGAGTCCTCGATCGCGTACTCGTAGGACTCGAACGACGACTCGCCGTTCTTGAGGCCTCTGTAGATCGCCTCGGCGGCCAGCTTGCCGGAGGCGATGCAGTGGTGGACACCCTTCAGCGCGGCGGTGTCGACCATGCCGCCGGCATCGCCGACGATCACCGCGCCCGGCATCGACAGCTTCGGCATCGACCAGTAGCCGCCGCCCGGCAGCGCCTTGGCGCCCCACGCGACGCGCTCGCCGCCCTCCAAGATGCCTCTGACGAGCGGGTGGAGCTTGAACAGCTGCAGCAGGTCGTGCGGGGATGTCGTCGCGTCGGCGTACTCGAGCCCGACGACGAAGCCGATCGAGACGAGGTCATCGCCCGTTCTCTCGTCCTTCATCGGGTAGATCCAGGTGCCGCCGACCTGTCCGTATCTGGCGGAGATCTTGACCGGCCACGGCCCGACGGTGTGGATCAGGCGGTCGAGCGGTCTCGGGACCTTCCAGACCTCCTTGACACCGAGCTCCCACACCTGCGGCTCACGGCCATCGGCGAGGTCGAACTCGCGGATCGCGGCGCCGGTGAGGTGGCCCCAGCAGCCCTCGGCGAAGACCGTCGCCTTGGCCTTGATGTCGGTGCCGGGCTCGAAGTTGCCGAGCGGCTCGCCGTCCTTGCCGCGGCCCTTGTCACCGGAGCGGACACCGACGACGCGGCCGTCCTCGACGATCACCTGAGTCGCGGAGGTCTCGGTGAGGATGTAGGCGCCGGCCTCCTCGGCCATGCGCTGCTGATAGCGCGCCAGCGCGGAGACGGAGATGACCTCGTTGCCGTGGTTCTTGAACGGCGGCGGCGTCGGGATCCGCACCTTGATCTTGGAGGTCGGCGTCATGTAGACCGCCTCCTTGGTGACCTCGCCGAAGGCGAAGCCCTCTTTGCGCCACTCCTCGCGGCTCAGATCCGGGAACAGCTCCTGCAACGGGCCGGGGCGCATGACCGCCCCGGACAGGTTGTGACCGCCGCACGTCTTGGCCTTCTCCAAGACCGCCACCGGCACCTCGCCGAGACGCTCCATGAGAGCCGGGTCATCTGCCAGCAACTGCAGGAGCCGGTTCGCGCACGCGAGGCCGGCGGTGCCGCCCCCGACGATCGCGACGCCGACCTCGATCAGCTCGTCCTCTGCGTCGAGGCCTCGCTTGACGAACTCCTTCGGCGAGTCGACCGGCGGCGGATACGCCGCCGGGACCGCCTTGCCGTTTCCGTTGCTGGCAGACATGGGGCTTACGCTCCCTTCTTGGCCTTCACGGCCTCGGTGAGCTTCGGCAGGATCTTGTTGAGGTCGCCGACGATGCCAAGGTCGGAGAACTCGAAGATCGGGGCGTTCGCGTCCTTGTTGATCGCCACGATGTTCTCCGAGGCCTGCATGCCGACCTTGTGCTGGATCGCGCCGGAGATGCCCGCGGCGAGGTACAGCTTCGGCGCGACGGTCTTGCCCGTCTGGCCGATCTGCGCCGCGTACGGGTACCAGCCGGCGTCGACCACGGCACGGGTCGCCGCGACGGCGCCGCCGAGCGCGCCCGCGAGCTCCTCGCAGAGCTCGAAGCCCTCGGCCTTGCCGAGCCCGCGGCCGCCGGCCACGAGCACGTTGGCGTCCTCGATGTTCACATCGGCGCCGCGCTGCTCGCCGCGCTGGACCATCGTCGCCTGGTTGGACCAGGCGGAGTACTCGACGGCGACGTCGACCACCTCGGCCGCGCCGGCACCGGACTCCTTGAGCTCGAACGCGTTGATGCGCCCGATGATGATCCCGAGGTCTCCGCGGTACTTGGAGGTCGAGATCTGCGAGTCACCCAGGATCGGACGCTCGGCGACGAGCTTGCCGTCGGCGACGTTGACTGCGGTGACCTCCATCGTCACGCCCGCGTTCTTGCGGGCGGCGAGGCCGGCGCCGATCTCGAAGCCGAGCAGGCCGCCGCCGAACAGCGCATAGCTGTGGCCATTGTCGGTGATGACCTTGTCCATCACGTCGATGACCGGCTGCGCGAGGCCCTCGGCGCCCTCGGCCTTGAAGACGCGCTTGGCGCCGTAGGTGCCGAGCGTGGCGCAGAGGTCGTTCGTGAGGTCTCCCCCACCGACGACGACGGCGTCGCAGGTGGTGCCGAGCTCGCCGGCCAGCTTCGCGCCCTCGGAGACGGCGCCGAGCGAGTTCTTGTTGAAAGCGCCCTCGTAGTGGAGGACGTAGACGAGGATCCCGCCCATCTAGATCAGCTTCCTTTCGTCGAGCCACGCGACGATCTGCTCGACCGTCTCGTTGGTGTCCTCGTCCTCGATGATCTTGCCGCCGGCCTTGGCGGGCGGAGCCTTGTAGTCGCCGCAGTCGACGCGCGATCCGTCCGTGCCGACGAACGAGCCGTCGATGCCGACGTCGCCGGACGCCTTCGTGTCGAGCGGCTTCTTCTTCGCGCCCATGATCGCCTTCAGCGACGGGTAGCGCGGCTCGTTGATCGCGTCGCCGACCGAGATCACGGCCGGAAGCTGGACCTGGACGGTGTCGTAGCCGTACTCGGCCTGACGCTCGCAGCGCAGCGCGCCGCCGTCGACGTCCATCTTGATGACCTGCGTGAGCGAGGGCATCTTGAGGTGGTCGGCCACGACGGCACCGATCGTGTAGCACTCACCGTCGTCCGACTGCTGGCCGAGCAGCACCAGGTCAGGCGACTCGGACTCGAGCGCCTTGGCGAGCGCGTAGCCCGTCGCGGCGACGTCGGAGCCCGCCAGCGCGGGGTCGGTCAGGTGCACGGAGCGGTCGGCTCCGAGCGAGACGGCCTTGTGGAGCGCGCGCACGGCGGTCTCCGGGCCCATCGTCACAGCGACGATCTCCTCGACGGGGATCGCCCCGCCCTCCTTGATCTGCATCGCTGCCTCGATGGCATGCGTGTCATACGGGTTGAGGTTCTTCTCCCCGCTGCGGTCCATTCGCCCCGTCGATGGGTCGATGCGCTTCTCGACGGCGGCGTCTGGCACCTCTTTGACCAGGACGCAAATCTTCAACTCGGGTGCCTCCTCAGCAGTGCAAAACGCAAGTTCTCGGCAGGTGTGCGCGCGGATGATACCGCGTTGACTGACCAGTCAATCGCACTACCCTGTGCGATTGCCCACAGAGCGCCGATGCGCCCGTGCGGACGAGGATTACGCCGAGGCGCGGACGGCGCCGCGCACGAACGCGACGATGTCCTGCGTCGGCGTGCCGGGCGTGAAGACCTCGGCCACACCGAGCTGCTTGAGCTCGGGGATGTCGTCGGCCGGGATCGTCCCGCCGACGGTGACGATCACGTCTGTGACGTCCTGCGCATGCAACAACTCGACGATGCGCGGGACAAGCGTCATGTGCGCACCCGAGAGGATCGAGAGCCCGACGGCGTCCGCGTCCTCCTGGATCACGGTCTCCACGATCTGCTCAGGCGTCTGGTGCAAGCCGGTGTAGATGACCTCCATGCCGGCATCGCGCAGCGCGCGGGCGATGATCTTGGCGCCGCGATCGTGCCCGTCCAGGCCCGGCTTCGCGACGACGACGCGGATCTTGCGGTCGGTCGTGCTCATTGCGCGGCAGATGGTAAGTGAAACTCCTCCTACATGCCTGACAGATGCCCGTCAGGAGAGGTTGCGGGCGGCGTCGCCGAGCAGCGCCCGCGCGATCACGAGCCGCTGGATCTCGCTCGTGCCCTCGTAGATCTCGGTGACCTTCGCGTCGCGGTAGTAGCGCTCGGCGGGGTAGTCCTTCGTGTAGCCGTAGCCGCCGAGCACCTGGATCGCCTCGCCCGTCTGGCGCCGCGCGACGGCGGAGGCGAACAGCTTCGCCTGCGCGCCCTCGACCGTGTGCGGCCGGCCCGCCTGCTTGAGGCGTGCGGCCCGCCACGTCAGCGCGCGCGCCGCCTCGATCTCCGTCTGCATGTCCGCGAGCTTGCCCTGGATCTGCCCGAAGCGGGCGATCGGGCCGCCGAACGCGGTGCGCTCTCTCGCGTAGGCCGTTGCCACGTCGAGCGCGGCCTGCGCGATCCCGACAGCCTGCGCGGCGATCCCGATGCGACCGCCGTCGAGCGTGCCGAGTGCGATCCGCATGCCGGCCCCTGCGGGTCCCAGACACTCTCCCACGACGGCGTCGAAGGAGAGCGCAGCGGTGCTGGAGGAGTTCAAGCCCAGCTTCTCCTCCTCCTTGCTGACCGACAGCCCGGGCGCTGGGCGGCGGACGACGTAGGCGCCGATCCGGTCGTCGGGGTCCTTCGCGAAGACGAGCAGCAGGTGAGCGTGTGAGCCCGTGGTGATGAACTGCTTGGAGCCCGTGATGCGCCCCTCGGCGTCGGCGCGCGTGCGCAGGGCGGCGGCGTCGGAGCCGACCTCCGGCTCGGTCAGCGCGAAGGCCCCCAGCTCAATCCCCTGCGCGAGCGGCGGTACGAGTCGCGCGATCTGCTCGTCGGTGCCGTGCGCGAGCAGCGGCAGCGTGGCGGCGCTCGTGTGGACGGCGACGGTCACCGCGATGCCCGCATCGGCGCGCGCCAGCTCCTCGAGCACGAGCACGTAGGAGAGGAAGTCCGCCCCCGCGCCGGCGTGGTCGACCGGCACGCACGCCCCCATCAGGCCCAGCTCGCCGAGCTGTGCAAAGACCTCCTTCGGGAAGTGATGCTCGCGATCCCAGGCCGCAGCTTGCGGGGCGATCTCTTCCTGCGCGAAGCGGCGGGCGAGCGCGCGGATCTCGCGCTGTTCGTCGGTCAGCTCGTGCTCGCTCATCGGCGGCGGCGCGGCGGACGACGCGGCGGGATGCGGCGGGGCGGCGGAACAGGCTTGCGACGGCCGAGCGCGAGCGACCCGAGCCCGCCGATCGTCGCCGCCGCGACAACCGACCCGGCGACGACGAGGCGCCGCCCGAGGCGCTCGAAGCGCAGCACCTCCCAGCCCTCCTCGCGGGCGATCCGCGCGAGCGTCGCGTCGGGGTTGACGGCGACCGGGTTGCCGACCGCGCGCAGCATCGGGAGGTCCGACTCCGAGTCGGAGTAGGCCCACGAGGCGGTCAGGTCGATCCCCTCGCGCGCGGCCAAATCGCGCATCGCGATCGCCTTGCCCTCGCGGTAGGTGAACGGGCCATGCGGCCGGCCGGTGTAGACGCCGTCGCGGATCTCCGAGCGGGCGCCGATGCCGCCGTCGAAGCCGAGCACGCCTGCGAGCACTTCAGCCAGCTCATGCGCCGCCGCGGTGCAGATGTAGACCTGCCGGCCGGCGTCCTGGTGCTCCCAGGCGACCTGCAGCATCTGCGGGTAGATGCGCGGGAGGACGCCCGCGAGTACGGATGGCCCAAGGCGCTGCAGCTCGACGACGCGGACGCCTTCGATCGCCTGCGCGATGCGCTCACGCAGCTCGTCGGTGGCGGCGTCGGTCGAGCCGCGCAGGCGGAACTGCACGTTTGCCCACGCCCCACGCGCGAGCTGCCGGCGGCTCAACAAGCCGTTGCGGTAGGAGGCGCGCGCGAACTCGTATGCCGACGAGCCCGCCATCAGCGTGCGGTCGAGGTCAAAGAAGGCGGCGGCGCGACCGGTCGGCTCGCCGTCGTGGTTGCCGGGCACGGTCACGACGGGCGCTTGCTCAGCGCCCGTCGCGACTCCGTCGCCGGCTGCGTCTTCCGCGGTCAGGACGCGGGCACCTCGACGATGACGGCGTCGCCCTGGCCCCCGCCCGAGCAGATCGCCGCGCAGCCGCGACCGCCGCCGCGGCGCTGCAACTCGAGCACGAGCGAGCCGAGGATGCGCGCGCCGGAGGCGCCGATCGGGTGGCCGAGCGCGACCGCGCCGCCGTTGACGTTGACCTTGTCCTCGTCGATCCCGAGCATGCGGATCGAGTTGAGGGTGACGGAGGCGAACGCCTCGTTGATCTCCCACACGTCGATGTCGTCAGGCGTGAGCCCGAGCTTCGCAAGCGCCTTCTGCGCAGCGAGCGCGGGCGTTCTGGCGAGGTAGGGGAAGTCGTCGGCGACCTGTGCCTGCGCGACGATCGTCGCGAGGACCCTCTTGCCGTTCGCCTGCGCCCACTCGTCGGAGGCGAGCACGAGCGCGCCGCCGCCGTCGTTGACGCCCGGCGCGTTGCCGGCCGTGTGCGAGCCGTCCTTGGTGAAGATCGGCGGCAGCTTCGCGAGCGTCTCCAGTGACGTGCCGGGACGCGGCGCCTCGTCGACCTCGACGACGGTGTCGCCCTTCTTGCCCTTGATCGTCACGGCGACGATCTCCTCCGGCAGACGCCCCTCGTCGGTCGCCTTCAGCGCCAGCTCGTGCGAGCGGACCGACCAGCGGTCCATGTCGGCACGCGTCAGCTCCAGCTCCGCGGCCACCTCGGATGCCTCCTGCGCCATGTGCTTGCCGCTGAACGGGTTCGTGAGCCCGTCGTTGATCATCGAGTCGATCGCCTTCGCGTCACCCATGCGGAAGCCGAAGCGCGCGCCCTTGAGCAGGTAGGGCGCGTTCGACATCGACTCCATGCCGCCGCCGACGGCGACCTCGAGGTCGCCGGCGCGAATCGCCGCGTCGAGGATGCCGGCCGCGCGCAGGCCCGACGCGCACACCTTGTTGATCGTCTCCGAGGACACCTCCTTCGGAATCCCCGCCTTGATCTGCGCCTGGCGCGAGGGGATCTGCCCCTGCCCGGCCTGGATCACCTGACCCATGATCACGTGCTGGACCTGCTCCGGCTCGACGCCGGCGCGCTCAAGCGCAGCCTTGATGGCGGTGCCGCCGAGCTCGGTCGCGTCGAGCGACGAGAGGCCGCCACCGAGCTTGCCGATTGGGGTGCGCGCGGCACCGAGGATGACGGTCTTGGGCATCGAGTCTCCGTTTTCGCGGTGTGGGAGCGGCGTCGCAGGCGCCGAGCTTGAATGCTAGGTGACCCTCCTCGCATGTGCCGCCACCAGTGGACACGGGTAGTCTGCGCCGCGATGCGCATCGCGGCAACGACCGACAGCCCCCTTGCGACAAGCGCCGACACGATCGCCGTCGGCGTGTTTGACGGCGAGGACGTCGCGCACGACGTCGCAGGCGGAACGCTCCAGCGCCTGCTCGACCGCGGCGAGGCGCGCCGTGCGTTCAAGCACCTCGCCGTCGCCCACGCTGAGGAGCGTCGCTGGATCGTCGTGGGCCTCGGCTCGCGGGACGCGTTCGACGCCGAGCGCGCCCGGATCGCGGCTGCCGCGGTCCACGGCCGCGCTCGCGAGCTCGGGACGACGACGCTCTGCTGGGAGGTTCCCCACCACGTCGACGACGCGATCGTCGCCGGACTCGTCGAGGGCACGGTGCTGGCGGGCTATCGCTTCGACCGGTATCGCAACCACCCGGAGGACGACGGCGCACTCGAGGCGCTGCTGCTGAGCGCCCACCACGACGTGCGGTCGCCGGTGGAGATCGGGACTGTGGTCGCCGAGGCGCAGAACCGCGCCCGCGACCTGCAGAACGCGCCCGGCAACGAGGCGACGCCGACCTTCCTCGCGCACCGTGCGCAGGAGATTGCCGGCGAGGCGGCGGGGATCACGGTCGAGGTGCTCGGCGAGCAGGAGATCCGCGAGCGTGGGATGGGCGCCTTTGCCGCCGTCGCGCAGGGCTCGGCGCAGGAGGCCAAGCTGATCGTCCTCAGATATGAGGGATCAGACGTCGGCGGCCCGCTGCTGGCGCTCGTCGGCAAGGCCGTCACGTTCGACAGCGGCGGGATCTCGCTGAAGCCCGGCGCGAGAATGTCGGAGATGAAGTTCGACATGTCGGGCGGCGCGGCCGTACTGGAGGCGGTCGGCGCGATCGCGCGACTCAAGATGCCGATTCGCGTGCTCGGAGTCGTCGGCGCGACCGAGAACATGCCAAGCAGCACCGCCGTGAAGCCGGGCGACATCGTGCGCGCGTCGAACGGCACCACGATCGAGATCATCAACACGGACGCCGAGGGCCGGCTCGTGCTGGCCGACTGCCTCGCCTACGCGGTCGCACACGGCGCCGAGCGGATCGTCGACCTCGCGACGCTGACGGGTGCGATCGTGACGGCACTCGGTGACAGCCACGCGGGCTTGCTGTCGAACGACGACGAGTGGGCCGCCGCGGTGACAGAGGCCGGCCGGGTCGCCGGCGAGCCGCTGTGGCGCCTGCCACTGCACGAGTCGTATGCGGAGCTGATCAAGAGCCGCTATGCCGACATCCTCAACGCCGTCGAGAGCCGCAAGGCCGGCTCGATCACGGCCGCCGAGTTCCTCCACCGCTTCGTCGACGACGTGCCGTGGGCGCATCTCGACATCGCCGGCACGGCATGGGACAACGGAAAGCCGTACGCCGGCAAGGGCGGCGCCGGCTGGGGCGTCCACACGCTCGTCGCGCTGGCGCGGCGGCTGCGCGACTGAGTCAGTCGGCGGCAGCGCGCTCGGCGCCGCGCGCGAGGATCTGCGTCGCAGCGGACGCCGGATCGAGTCTGCGCGCGCAGACCTCGTCGAGCAGCTGTTGCACGTCCGGGTCCTCGCGGATCGAGGACTCAAGCGTGCGGCGCATGCGCGCGGTGGCGATCGAGACGACCTCGTTCATGAGGTTGCGGCGGCGGCGCTCCAGGAGCGTTCCCTCCTCGGCGATGTAGGCGCGATGCGCCTCCATCTGCTCGAGCAGCTCGTCGATCCCGATGCCGTGAGCAGCCTGCGTCTTGACGATCGGAACGCGCCAGCCCTTTTGCTCGCCGAGGCTGAGGACGCCACGGATCTCGCGCACCATCGTGTCGGTGAGCGGGTGGTCGGCCTTGTTGACGACGATCACGTCGGGGATCTCCATCACGCCGGCCTTCAGCGCCTGGATCGAATCGCCCGACCCGGGCATCAGCACGAGCACGATCGTGTCGGCGTGGTCCATCACGTCGACCTCGGCCTGGCCGACGCCGACCGTCTCGACCAGCACGACGTCGCGGCCGGCGGCGTCCATCAGCAGCGCCGCCTGCAGTGCCGCCTCGGAGAGGCCGCCGAGCGCGCCGCGGTTCGCCATCGAGCGGATGAAGACGCCGCTATCGAGGAAGTGCTCCGAGAGGCGGATGCGATCGCCGAGCAGCGCGCCCTGCGTGAATGGCGAGGACGGATCGATGCTCAGCACCCCCACCGTGCGCTTGCGCGCGCGCTCGGCCTTTGTGAGTGCACCGAGCAGCGTCGACTTGCCGACGCCGGGCGGACCAGTGAAGCCGACGATGGCCGCCTTGCCGGTGTGCGGGTAGACCTCGCGCACGAGCTCCCAGCCCTCGGGACGGTCGTCCTCGACAAGCGTGATCGCACGAGCGAGGGCGCGCTTGTCGCCTCTGAGAAGGCGCTCGGCGAGGGTCGGGTCGGGCGTCATGGGTCGCGCATGATGGCAGGCCGAGCCGCCGGCACGACGGCAGCCGGTGGACGGCACGAGCGCTGTCGAGGGCGCTCCACGCGGCGCCCATCCAGCGGCTGGCTGCATACCATGCTGGGAGATGGAGCCTGTCCTCGCGCCGCCGCCCGTCGACCTCCCCCATGAGGTCCGCGCCGCCCCGCCGCCGCCGCACGGCGGCCCGCTGACGCTGCTGCGCTTCATGCGCCGCAACGGCATGCTGAACCGCCATTACGGGCTGCTGCTGCTGCGCCTCGCATGGCTGAAGCTGCGCTTCCGCGGGCGGCTGCAGACAGACGGGTTCGCGTTCGTCTGTCCCGGCGTGCAGTTCGAGATCGGCAAGGACGCCCGCGTCGTGCTCGGCCGCTGGTCGTGGCTCGGGCACGGAACGAAGGTGCGCGCGCACGAGGGCGAAGTGCTGATCGGGGCGAAGTCGGTGCTCGGGCAGGAATGCACGATCTCCGCCTACCAACACGTCTCGATCGGGCGCGAGTGCATCGTTGCCGACCGCGTGATGCTGATCGACTTCGACCACGGCGTGGTCGAGGTCGAGCGCCCGATCCGCATGCAGGGGATCTACAAGCGCGACGTCCACGTCGGCAACAACTGCTGGATCGGCTACGGCGCCTGCATCCTGCGCGGCGTGACGGTGGGCGACAACTCGGTGATCGGGACGAGCTCGGTCGTCACCAAGGACGTTCCGCCCAACTCCGTCGTCGGCGGCGTGCCGGCCAAGCTGATCCGCAAGCGGCCGAAGCCGCGCGGGATGCGCTTCGAGTGACCCTCCACCCCGCCCAGAACCGCGGCTTCCGCGAGCTCGTCGCCGCCAGCCGGCGCGCGATCGAGCACCTCGAGACGCTCGGCAAGCGGTTCGAGTCGCACCAGCGCGCGACCGACGCGCTCGAGGACGGCGCCGCGACCACGGCCGAGATGCTGCGCGCCGTGCGCGCCGCGATCGCCGAGCACGATCTGCACGGCGGCGCCGCGGCGCAGAGCGTCGGGGCGTCCGCCGCGCGGGCGCAGTCGGGCGTGAGCGACCGCTTCCTCGAGCGCAACCAGGCGATCCGCCTCGCGGTGCTCGACGTCCAGCACGTGACGACGCTGCTCGCCTATCTCGAGAGCGTCAGCGCGACCGTCGGCACCATCGACCTGGCCGAGCTCTGCCACGAGTGGCACGGCGAGCTCGCGCGCGTCGAGGAGCGCATGCGCGCCGCCGCGGTCGCGGTCGGCAAGGACCCTGACTACGCCATCGAGCCGCTGGACCCGTCCATGTTCGGCCGCGCAGCGCACAGCGCGCAGTACTGGTTCGGCACGTTCGGTGAGTGGTTCGATCGCCGCTCCGCCGAACGGGGCCCTGATTGACCCCGTTCAACCGCGACCTGTTCGAGCGCTCGCGCCTCGCGATGTCGCTGCTCGCGCGGAACCGCACCTACCTCGAGGTCAACGCGGCGATGGCGCGCATGCTGGAGATCGACCGCGACCAGCTCGCCGGCACTCACCTGAACCAGTTCATCCCGGAGGGCGAGCAGGACGACGCCGACGCGGCGTGGGACGAGTTGCTCGCCCGCGGGCACCGGCTCGGCGAGCGCCGCA
>DASYLH010000059.1:0-88942 GCA_036009645.1 Conexibacter sp. | reverse complement strand
ATCGGCGTGAAGTGCTGGATCAACAAGGGCGAGATCATGCCCGAGGGCTACACCGGCGCTGACCTGACGCAGATGGACGAGGCGCCGCAGGCGCCCGATCGCGGTCGCCGCGGTGAGCGTGGCGATGGTCGCGGTCGCGGCGGTCGTGGCGGCGGTCCGGGTGGTCGCGGTGGCGGGCCGGGTGGGTCCGGTGGCCGTGGCGGCGGTCCGGGTGGTCGCGGTGGCGGCCCCGGTGGGCCTGGCGGTCGCGGTGGCGGTCCGGGTGGTCGCGGTGGCGGCCCCGGCGGGCCTGGCGGTCGCGGTGGCGGTCCGGGTGGTCGCGGTGGCGGCCCCGGCGGTCGTGGCGGCGGTCCGGGTGGGCCTGGCGGTCGTGGCGGCGGTCCGGGCGGCGGGCGTGGTCCCGGCGGGCCCGGTCGCAGTGGACCCCGTGCCCCTGAGGTGACTCGCTGATGCTTTCTCCCAAGCGTGTGAAGTTCCGCAAGCAGCACCGCGGCCGTCGCCGCGGGCTCTCGCGCGGGCAGGTCAAGGTTCAGTTCGGCGAGTACGGCCTCAAGGCCCTCGACGAGGGCTGGCTGACGAACCGCCAGATCGAGGCCGCTCGTATCGCGATGACGCGCAAGATCAAGCGTGGCGGCAAGGTCTGGATAAACGTCTATCCCGACAAGCCGTTCACCAAGAAGCCGGCCGAGACGCGCATGGGCTCCGGCAAGGGCTCCCCCGAAGGGTGGGTCGCCGTCGTGAAGCCCGGTCGCGTGATGTTCGAGCTGGCCGGCGTGCCGGAGCCGCTTGCTCGCGAGGCGATGCGTCTTGCCGGGCACAAGCTCCCGGTTAAGACGAGATTCGTGCTGCGGGAGGACGGGTGATGGCCGGTACGAAGGCGATCGAGCTGCGCGACATGGACGACAGCGGCCTCGTCGAGCACCTGCGCACCGCCCGGCGAGAGCTGTTCGGGTTGCGCTTCCAGCACGCCACCGGCGAGCTGGAGAACACCTCGCGTCTGCACGACGCGAAGCGCGATGTTGCACGCGCGCTGACCGTCCTGCGCGAGCGGGGAGTCGATATCAACAAGGAACTGAGCCGGTAACCGATGGCCGACGAAGAGCAGAACGAGAACGTCGAGGAGACGACCGCGCCGGCCGAGGCCGAGGCGCCTGAGGCTCCGAAGGCTGCTGCCACCGAGGCGAGCGGCGACGACGCTCCGCAGGCGAAGCCGGCTAGCGGCGCGAGCCCGAAGGAGCAGCGCCGTCAGGCACGCGCCGAGAAGGTCGCCAAGGAGGCCGGCTCGCGCCCGACGCGCACCCCTGAAGAGCGTCAGGCTGAGCGCGACGCCGCTCGCAAGACGCGTGCGACCGCGCGGCGCGCGGCGCGAGCGAAGTCGCGCGAGAAGGCGGCTGCCGTACGTGCAGCCACGCCCGCTGAGCCGACGCCCCCGCGCGAGCACGGCGAAGGCCGCCAGAAGGAGCGTCAGGGCGTCGTCGTCTCCGACAAGGCCGACAAGACCATCACCGTTCGCGTCGACACCGCTCGCCAGCACCGTCGCTACCACAAGATCGTGCGTAGCTCGACGACGCTGCATGCGCACGACGAGAGCAACGACGCGCACCTCGGCGACACCGTCGTCGTGCGCGAGTCTCGGCCGCTGTCGCGCCTCAAGCGTTGGCGCCTGGTCGAGGTCGTGGAGCGCGCCCGATGATCCAGAACGAGACGCGCCTGAAGGTCGCCGACAACACCGGTGCCCGCGAGATCCTCTGCATCCGCGTGCGCGGCGGCTCGCGTCGGCGCTATGCCGGCGTCGGCGACGTGATCGTCGCCACCGTCAAGCAGGCGAGCCCGCAGGGTTCCGTCAAGAAGGGCGAGGTCGTCACGGCCGTCGTCGTGCGCACGAAGAAGTCCTACGGGCGCGAGGACGGGACCTACATCGGTTTCGACGAGAACGCGGCCGTGATCATCGACGCGCAGAACAACCCGCGCGGGACGCGCATCTTTGGTCCCGTCGCGCGTGAGCTGCGCGAGCGCAACTTCATGAAGATCGTCTCGCTCGCCCCGGAGGTACTCTGATGCCTGCGCGCATTCGCAGAGACGACGAGGTGATCGTGATCTCCGGCAAGGACCGCGGCAAGACCGGCCGCGTCCTGCGCGTCGATGCCGAGAAGGACAAGGTCTTCGTCGAAGGCCTCAACATCGTCAAGCGCCACCAGCGCCCGACGCCCGGCCGGCCCGACGCGGTCGCCGGCGTGATTGAGCGCGAGGGGCCGATCCATGTCTCCAACGTGATGCTGCTCGACCCCAAGGACGGAAAGCCGACCCGCGTCGGCATCGAGGTCCGCGAGGGAAGACGCTTCCGCATCGCCCGCCGCTCTGGTACGAGCATCGACTGAGCTTCCACATGTCCGCACGACTCAAGACCAAATACGCCGACGAGATCCGTCCGTCGCTGATCGAGCGCTTCGGCTACTCGACGCCTATGCAGGCACCGAAGATCGAGAAGATCACGGTGAACATGGGCGTCGGCGAGGCGAAGACCGACTCGAGACTGCTGCAGGAGGCGACGACGCAGCTGGCCCGCATCACGGGGCAGCAGCCGAGCATCCGCAGATCGCGCAAGTCGATCGCCAACTTCAAGCTGCGCGAAGGGATGGCCGTCGGCGTCAGCGTCACGCTGCGCGGCGAGCGCGCCTACGAGTTCCTCGATCGCCTGCTGTCGATCGCGATCCCCCGGATCCGCGACTTCCGCGGCCTGAGCCCGCGCTCGTTCGACGGCCGCGGCAACTACAACATGGGCGTCAAGGAGCAGATCATCTTCCCGGAGATCGACTACGACAAGGTCGATCAGGTCCGGGGGCTCGACATCGCCATCACGACGAGCGCCAGATCGGACGAGGAGTCCTTCGCGCTGCTCCAGGCGTTCGGGATGCCCTTCTCGAGAGACCGCCGCGGCGCGCCCGGCGCGGCGACCAACGGAAACTAAGGAACCGCTATGGCCAAGACCTCATTGCGTGTCCGCCAGCAGCGGCCACCCAAATACAGAACTCGCAGATACACGCGCTGCCGCCGCTGCGGTCGGCCGCGCTCCGTGTTTAGAAAGTTCGGGCTCTGCCGTATCTGTCTGCGCGAGCTCGCGCACAACGGCTACATCCCCGGCATGACGAAGAGCTCTTGGTGATCGCATGTCGATGACCGACCCCATCGCCGACTTCCTCACGCGGGTGCGCAACGGCGCGCACGCCTCGAAGGACATCGTGCCGATCCCCTCCTCGAAGCTCAAGAAGGAGCTGGCCCGCATCCTCAAGGAGCAGGGCTACATCGAGGATTGGAACGTCGAGGCGCCTAACGCGGAGCACCCCGGCGAGCTCATCAACGTGAAGCTCAAGTACTCGGGCAACCGCAAGCCAGTGATCCAGGGCATCCAGCGGGTGTCCCGTCCGGGCCAGCGAAGCTATGTCGACCACGCCCACATCCCGAAGATCCAGGGTGGGATGGGCACGGCGATCATCTCGACGTCCCATGGCGTCATGACCGGTCACGAGGCGCGCAGAGCGGGCCTCGGTGGCGAGGTCGTGGCGAAGGTGTGGTGAGCAGGTCATGAGTCGTATTGGTCGTAAGCCCATCCCAGTCCCCGCCGGCGTCAACGTCGCGATCGAGCCTGAGCTCGTGACCGTCAACGGCCCCAAGGGCGAGCTGTCCGAGCGCATCCATCGCGACATCACGGTCGCGCACGATGGCGAGGCGCTCGTCGTCACGCGGCCGACCGATCGCGGCGAGCACCGTGCGCTGCACGGTCTCACGCGCTCGCTCGTGGCGAACATGGTCGAGGGCGTCACCGCAGGCTTCGAGAAGCGCCTCGAGATCCAAGGCGTCGGCTACCGCGCCCAGCTCAAGGGCAAGGACCTCGAGCTCGCACTCGGCTACTCGCACCCGGTGCCGATCAAGGCACCGGACGGCATCGAGTTCGAGGTGCCGCAGCCGACGCGCATCGTCGTGCGCGGGATCTCCAAGCAGCTCGTCGGCGAGACCGCCGCAAACATCCGCAAGCAGCGCAAGCCGGAGCCCTACAAGGGCAAGGGCATTCGCTACGAGGGCGAGTACGTCGCCCGAAAGGTCGGGAAGCGCGCATGACCGTTCTCACTGCTCCTGCGCGGCGTCTCAAGCGCCGCCGTCGCGTCCGCGCGAAGATCCACGGCACGGCCGAGCGGCCGCGTATCTCGGTGTTCCGCTCGAACCGTGGGATCAGCGCTCAGCTGATCGACGACAATGCCGGTCGCACGCTCGCCGCGGTCAACTGGACCGAGGCAGAGTTGCGCGGCCTCTCGCGCGCCGATCAGCCCAAGCGGGTCGGCGAGCTGCTCGCCGAGCGCGCGAAGGCAGCCGGCATCTCGGAGGTCGTCTTTGACCGTGGCGGCTACCAGTACCACGGCCGTGTGCGTGCGCTCGCGGAGGGCGCCCGCGAGGGCGGCCTCGCCTTCTAACCACCGACCGACCCGCTTCGAACCGCTACCCTCAGGAACTTCATGGCACTCGGACTCGACCGATCTGTATCTGGCGCTGGCCTCGACCTGCAAGAGCGCGTCGTGGAGATCAACCGCGTGGCGAAGGTCGTCAAGGGCGGCCGTCGCTTCTCGTTCACCGCCCTCGTGGTGGTGGGCGACGAGCGGGAGATCGTCGGCGTCGGCTACGGCAAGGCGAACGAGGTTCCCGTCGCGATCCAGAAGGGCGTGGAGCGCGCGAGGAAGAACCTCATCCGCGTGCCGAAGCACGGCTCCACCATCACGCATCAGACGCTCGGCATCTTCGGCTCCGGCCGCGTGCTGCTGAAGCCGGCCTCGCCCGGTACCGGCGTGATCGCCGGTGGCGGCGTGCGCGCGGTGCTCGAGCTGGCGGGGATCCACGACATCCTCTCCAAGAGCCTCGGCACGCAGAACCCGATCAACCTCGTGAAGGCGACGATGGCGGGCCTCGAGGGTCTGCGCCGCCCCGAGGAGGTCGCGGACCTGCGCGGCATTTCGATCGACGCCGTGCTCGGGCTCGACCCGAACCGCAACGCGGCCACCGCCGAGCTGACCGCTGACGACGCCGACGCGCCGGCCGAAGGCGAGTCCGCCGAGCCGGTCGCCGTTGGCGCGACCGATACCGAGGACGCGTCGTGAGCACGCTCAAGATCACGCAGGTCAAGTCGCGCAACGGCTCCGACAAGAGACAGCTGAACACGCTGCGCTCGATCGGCCTGCGCAAGATCGGCCACACGGTCCAGCAGAGAGACACGCCCGCCCTGCGCGGCATGGTCCATTCGGTCCGTCATCTCGTGAAGGTCGAGGAGGCCGCATGAGTCCTGCAGCGAGAGCGAAGGCCGAGGAGTCCGCCGAGGAGCGGATCGGCCTGCACAACTTGAGACCGGCCCCCGGCAGCCGTCGCCCGCGCAAGCGCGTCGGTCGCGGCGAGGGTTCCGGCACCGGCAAGACGGCCGGTCGCGGCCAGAAGGGGGCCGGCTCGCGCTCCGGCGCGAAGGATCGCGCTCGCTTCGAGGGCGGCCAGATGCCGATCCACATGCGGATGCGCAAGCTGCGCGGCCCGCACATGAAGAAGTCGATGCCGTTCGAGCCGTTCCGGACGCACACGCAGCCGGTCAACCTGCTCGACCTCGAGGCGCGCTTCGACTCCGGCGCCGAGGTCACGCTCGAGGCACTGAACGCAAAGAACTTGGCAACGCGCAGAGGCATCCCGGTGAAGGTGCTCGCGAAGGGTGAGATCACCAAGCCGATGACCGTCCACGCCCACGCCTTCAGTGCGGCCGCGCGCGAGCGCATCGAGGCCGCCGGGGGAACCTGCCAGACACTCGAGTAGGGGGACTCGGGCATGCTCGCGACGATCCTGAGCGCCTTCACAGTCGCGGACATCCGCAAGAAGCTCGCGTTCACAGCTGCGCTGCTGGGCCTCTATCGGCTTGGCGCCCACATACCCGCGCCGGGCATCAATACCGAGGCGGTTCAGCAGCTTCAGGAGAACTTCTCCAACGGCGGGATCCTCAACCTGCTCAACACCTTCTCCGGCGGGAGCCTGGCGCGGATCGCGCTGTTCGCGCTCGGGATCATGCCGTACATCACGGCCTCGATCATCATGCAGCTGCTGACGGTCGTCGTTCCGTCGCTCGAACAGCTGCAGAGAGAGGGCGAGATCGGCACGCAGAGGATCACGCAGTACACGCGCTACCTGACGGTCGGCCTCGCCAGCGCGCAGGCCATAGCGTATGTCTTCCTCTTCCGGTCACTCCAGGCGCAGGCTGGGCTGCCGGTCGTCACGAACTTCGGCTTGCCCAAGCTCGTGCTGATCGGGGTCTCGCTGACGGCCGGCTGCATGCTCGTCATGTGGATGGGCGAGCTGATCACCCAGAGGGGGATCGGCAACGGCATCTCGCTGATGATCTTCGCCTCGATCGTCTCGAGCCTGCCGCACGGCGTCCAGGCGTGGTGGACGAGCCCGGATCCGGTCTTCAAGGTGATGATGCCGTTCCTCGCGCTCGGCGTCATCGCCGCGGTCGTGTTCGTGCAGGAGGGCCAGCGCCGCATCCCGGTCCAGTACGCCCGCCGCGTGATCGGGCAGCGCATGACGCAGGGCGGCCAGACCTACCTGCCGCTGCGCGTGAATATGGCCGGCGTGATCCCGGTGATCTTCGCGGCGAGCCTGATGGCCTTCCCGCCGACGGTCGGCACGCTCATCAACACGCCGTGGGCGAGAGACGTCGCTAACTTCTTCAACCCGGGAGGGGCGGCGTACCTGATCGGCGAGACGATCCTGATCATCGCCTTCACGTACTTCTACACGGCCGTCACGTTCAATCCGCTCGAGCAGGCCGACAACCTCAAGCGCTACGGCGGCTTCATCCCAGGCGTCCGCCCAGGCCGCCCGACGGCGGAGTTCCTCGACCGCATCCTCGCTCGCCTGACGTTCCCGGGCGCACTGTTCCTGGCCGCGGTCGCCGCGCTCCCGACGCTGCTGATCAACTCGACCGGCGCGAACTTCTTCTTTGGCGGCACCTCGCTGCTGATCGTCGTCGCGGTCGCGCTCGACACGATGAAGCAGCTGGAGGCACAGCTGATGATGCGCAACTACGAGGGCTTCCTGAAGTAGCTGCGCCGGGCGCCGCCGCGGAGCGGATGGCGCGGCGGAGCACGTGGATGACCGCGAGCCCCCCCTGGTCTAGTACGTTTCGGCCTTCGTGAGCGAGCTCAACCTCATCCTCTTCGGCCCCCCGGGCGCCGGCAAGGGCACGCAGGCGGCCCGCCTGCAGGAAGATTTCCGGCTGCCGTACGTGGCGACCGGGGACATCCTGCGCGCGGCCGTGAAGGACGGCACCGAGCTGGGGCTGAAGGCGAAGGGCTTCATGGACGCCGGCGAGCTGGTGCCCGACGAGCTCGTGATCGACCTGATCGTCGACCGCATCGGAGCCGATGACGCGCGCGACGGCTTCATCCTGGACGGCTTTCCGCGCACGCGCGCGCAGGCGGACGCGCTCGCCAAGGCGTTCGACGAGCTCGGCCGCCGCATCACGGCGGTGCTGCTGTTCGACGTGCCCGACGAGGACCTCGTGCGCCGCATCTCCGGCCGGCGCGTGAGCGTCAAGACCGGGCGCGTGTACCACGTCGAGTCCGACCCGCCGAAGCACGAAGGTCGCTGCGACGTCGACGGCTCGCGCCTCGTCCAGCGTGACGACGACAAGCCGGAGGTCGTCGAGAAGCGGCTCGAGGTCTACCACGACGAGACCGAGCCGCTGGTGGCCTACTACGACGAGCGCGGCCTGCTGCGCCGCATCGACGGCACGCGACCGCCGACCGAGGTCCACGACCACGTCCGCGCGGTGCTCGCGACGCTGCGTCTCGAAGACACGCTGTGATCGTCAAGAAGACGCCAGATCAGATCGACAAGATGGCCGCGGCGGGGGACATCCTCGTCCGCACGCTCGAGCTGGTGGAGGGGAAGATCCGGCCGGGCATCACGACGCAGGAGCTGGACGAGGCCGCCGAACGCTTCATCCGCTCGCAGGGCGCGACGCCGGCCTTCAAGGGCTACCGCGGCTTCCCCGGCTCTATCTGCGCCTCGCCGAACGCGATGGTTGTCCACGGGATCCCGGGCAGATACAGACTGGAGCGCGGCGACGTCCTGTCGGTCGACGTCGGCGTCGTGCTCGACGGCTGGGTCGCGGACGCTGCGCGCACCTTCCCGGTGGGCCCGATCACGCCTGTCGCACAGAAGCTGCTCGACACGACCGCAGGGTCGCTGTTCGCGGCGGTGCCGCAGTGCGTCGCCGGCAACCGGCTCGGCGACATCTCGCACGCCATCCAGCAGCACGTCGAGGCCGAGGGCTTCTCGATCATCCGCTCGCTCGTCGGACACGGCATCGGCCGCGAGATGCACGAGGATCCGCAGATTCCCAACTACGGTCCGCCCGGTCGCGGCCCGCGGCTGGAGGAGGGGATGGTGCTCGCGATCGAGCCGATGGTCACGGCCGGGCGTCATCAGGTGCGGATGGCCGACGACAACTGGTCGATCTTCACGCAGGACGGCTCGCTCGCCGCTCACTTCGAGTTCACAATCGCGATCACGGCCGACGGGCCGCGCGTGCTGACGCCGTGGCACGAGCACGGCCGTCGGGCCGTTACGTAGTACGCCGCGCTTTGCGTTCCTGCTTTGCTACTCTTCATCGTCGCGCTCGGAGCCGCTTGGCTCCGGCTGCGCGTGAAGTCCTCGACGTGGTAGCGGCAGCCGCCCCGGCAGCCAGAGCCGAGTCGACTGGAACCAGCCGAAAGGGATCATGAAGGTACGACCGTCGGTCAAGCCGATGTGCGAGAAGTGCAAGATCATCCGCCGCCACGGGCGCGTGCTGGTCATCTGCTCGAATCCCCGCCACAAGCAGCGGCAGGGGTAGGGCGCACGCATGGCTCGCATAGCAGGCATCAACATCCCGCTGAACAAGCGCGTCGAGATCGGTCTGACGTACATCTACGGGATCGGCCGGTCGCAGTCGAACAAGCTTCTGTCCGAGCTGAGCATCTCGCCGGACACCTACGTGCGTGACCTCACCGAGGACGAGGTCTCCAAGCTCCGCGACCAGATCGACAGAGACCTCATCGTCGAGGGCGACCTGCGCCGCGAGCGCTCACAGAACGTCAAGCGCCTGATGGAGATTGGCTGCTACCGCGGCCTGCGCCATCGCCGCGGCCTGACCGTGCGCGGTCAGAGAACGAAGACCAACGCCCGCACGCGCAAGGGTCCCAAGCGCATGCAGGTCGCCGGCAAGAAGAAGGCGGGGAAGAAGTAAGTGAGCCCAGCACCGAAGCGCCCGCAGCGCGGCCGCCGCAGAGTCCGCAAGAACATCCCGGTCGGCCAGGCGCACATCAAGACCAGCTTCAACAACACGATCGTCTCGCTGACCGACCGCGAGGGGAACGTGATCGCGTGGGAGTCCGCCGGCGGCGCCGGCTTCAAGGGCTCGCGCAAGTCGACGCCCTTCGCCGCCCAGGTGACCGCCGACGCGGCCGCCCGCAAGGGCATCGAGCACGGCCTGCAGAAGGTCGAGGTCTTCGTCAAGGGTCCCGGCTCCGGCCGCGAGACCGCGATCCGCTCGCTCCAGGCCGCCGGCCTCGAGGTGACGGCGGTTCGTGACGTGACCCCGCAGGCCCACAACGGGTGCCGGCCGCGCAAGCGGCGGCGCGTCTAGGGAGTTCGCCGCCATGGCACGAGACACCAGCCCACAGTGCAAGCAGTGCCGGCGGGAGGGCCAGAAGCTCTTCCTCAAGGGCGAGCGCTGCCTCACCGACAAGTGCGGCGTCGAGCGTCGCGCGTACCCGCCGGGTGACCACGGCCGTGGTCGTCAGAGACAGAGCGAGTACCGCGTCCAGTTGCGCGAGAAGCAGAAGGCGCGCCGCTACTACGGCGTGCTCGAGCGCCAGTTCCGCGCGTACTACGAGAAGGCCAGCCGTCAGCCCGGCATTACCGGCGAGAACCTGCTGCGCATGCTCGAGTGCCGCTTCGACAACGTGCTCGTGCGCCTTGGCTTCGCCGCGTCGCGCCGCCAGGCGCGCCAGCTGATCCGGCACGGACACTGGACGATCAACGGCCGCCGCGTCGACATTCCGAGCTACTCGCTGCGCGACGGCGACGTGATCGCCGTCAAGGTCTCCAGCGGTGCATCGCAGGTGATCCGCGAGGCGACGGAGCTGACCGGCCAGGTGCCGGCGTGGCTGCAGGCGGACCACGACGCGCTGACGGCGAAGGTGCTGCGCAAGCCCGAGCGGCGTGAGATCGCCGCACCGGTGCTGGAGCAGCTCATCGTCGAGCTCTACTCGAAGTAACCCCCGCCCGCGCGACGCCGGCCGCACTGCCGCGGCCGCACGACGCGCCCATGACCGCCCCCGGGCGGCGCTCATGACACGACGACGTTAGGACCGACCCCGATGCTCGATTTCCAAGTCCCCCGAATCACAACCGAGACCGTCGAGGAGAACCGCGGTTCGTTCACGATCGAGCCGCTCGATCGCGGCTTTGGCTACACGTTCGGCAACTCGCTGCGCCGCGTGCTGCTGAGCTCGCTCGCCGGGGCTGCCGTCACGAGCGTTCGCATCGAGGGCGTTGCGCACGAGTTCTCGACGATCCCCGGGGTCAAGGAGGACGTGACCGACATCGTCCTCAACCTCAAGGGCATTGTCTGCCGGATGCACTCCGACGCGACCGAGATCGAGGCGCCGCTCGTCGTCACAGGCCCGGGCGAGATCACCGCGAAGGACATCGACCTGCCCTCCGGCGTCGAGATTCTCAACCCGGACGCGCACGTCGCGACGCTCGAGAGAAGAACCAAGCTCGAGGTCTACCTGACGATCGGCCGTGGCCGCGGCTACCGGCCGGCGGAGGAGAACAAGTCCGCCGACCAGCCGATCGGCGTCATCCCGATCGACTCGATCTTCTCGCCGGTGCGCCGCGTGGCGTACGCCGTCGAGCAGGCGCGTGTCGGCCAGAAGACGGACTTCGACAAGCTGACGCTCGACATCGAGACGGACGGCTCGATCGACCCGCACGCCGCGCTGCGCGAGGCCGCTGAGATCCTCATCAGCCAGCTGGCGATCTTCACCGACGCGGACCGCGTCGTCGAGCTGCGCGACACGGGCGGCCTCGGCGCGCTCGAGCCGGGCCTCGTCGGCGGGCCGGGCGGCGTCGGCGGCAACGCCGGTGGGCCGGGCGGTCGTCCCGCGAACGCGATGGACGACATTCTGATCGAGGAGCTGGAGCTGGGCGTGCGCTCGTACAACTGCCTCAAGCGCGCGGGCATCCAGACCGTCGGCGACCTGATCTCGAAGACCGAGAACGAGCTCAACGCGATCCCGAACTTCGGCAAGAAGTCGATCGACGAGGTCATCGAGACGCTCGAGGGCCGCGGCCTCTCGCTGCGCAACGACTGACGCTCCGGTACCCTCTTCGAGCCCATGCGCCACCAACGGAATCGCTACCAGCTCTCGCGCAGCGCCTCGCATCGCAAGGCGCTGCTGCAGAACCTCTGCAAGGAGGTCATCGAGCATGAGCGCATCAGAACGTCCGAGACGAAGGCGAAGGCCGTCAAGCCTGAGCTGGAGAAGCTGATCACGCTCGCCAAGCGCGGCGACCTGCACGCCCGCCGGCAGGCGCTGTCGGCGCTTGGGCAGGACAAGTTCAGCGTCTACAAGCTGTTCGAGGAGATCGCTCCGCGGTACGCGGAGCGTCCGGGTGGCTACACCCGCATCCTCAAGCTCGGTCCGCGTCGCTCAGACGCGACCGAGATGGTCTTCCTCGAGCTGGTTTAGCGTCACGGCGCCGATCGGGTGCCGTGACCGCAGCGCTCGTCACGAAGCTGACGCTCGAGTACGAGGGCGGTGGCTTCGCGGGCTGGGCACGACAGCCCGGCCGGCGCACCGTCGAGGCCGAGCTTGAGCGCGCGCTCGCAGTCGTGCTGCGGCGCGAGCGGGTCCCGCTGATCGTCGCCGGTCGCACCGACGCGGGGGTTCACGCGTGGGCGCAGGTGGCGAGCTATCAGGGCCCGCCGGTACCGCCGCACAAGCTGAACGCGCTGCTGCCCGACGATCTCGCTGTGCTGGCGAGCGAGGCAGTGCAACCCGGCTTCAGCGCGCGGCACGACGCCACGAGCCGCGCGTACTGCTACCGGCTGCTGGTGCGTCGCACGCGCGGCGCGTTTGAGCGCGGGCACGCCCTGTGGTGGTCCTATCCGATCGACCGCGACGGGCTCGACGCGTGCGCGGCTGCGCTGGTGGGCACGCATGACTTCACTGCGTTCACGCCCAAGGAGACCGAGCACGTGCGCTTCGAGCGGGACGTGCACTCTGCGGCGTGGCGGCCCGAGGGCGGCGACGTGCTCGCGTTCTGGATCGAGGCCGACTCGTTCATGCGCAACATGAACCGCGTGCTCGTCGGGACGATGCTCGAAGTCGCGGACGGACGCCGGTCGGTGGAGGACTTCGTCTCGCTGCTCGACGGCGCGCCCCGTTCACGGGCGGGCAAGACCGCGTTGCCGCACGGGCTCCATCTCGTAGGCGTCGGCTACGACGGCCGGACTGTGCTCGGCGAGGGCCCTTTCCGAGCACCTGACTACCATCCCTGACCGATGCGGGTCCTCCTCACGAACGACGACGGGATCGAGGCCGAGGGTCTCCAGGTGATGCGGCGCGCGCTGCTCGACGTGCCTGGGATCGAACTGGCGGTCGTTGCGCCGGACGGCAACCGCTCTGCCACCGCGCGCTCGATCACGACGCGCCGACCGCTGTGGGTCGAGCAGATCGACTTCGACGACGGCACGCACGGCTTCGCGACGGACGGCACGCCCGTCGACTGCGTACGCCTGACGCAGCTCGGGCTGATCGAGGAGTTCCAGCCGGAGATCGTCGTCTCCGGCATCAATCACGGCCTCAACCTCGGCGACGACATCACCTACTCCGGCACGGTCGCAGCCGCGTTCGAGGCGCTGCTGCTCGGCCTGCCGGGGATCGCCGTCTCGCAGCAGTCGCAGGCGCGCGAGCTCGACTTCCGCCTCGGCCGCACGTTCGACTTCGAGCTGGCAGCACGCTTCGTCGCGCGGCTCGTCGGGGAGTTGGAGCAGATCCCGCTCGCGAGCGGGACGCTGCTCAACGTCAACGTTCCCGGCAGCGAGCCGGACGGCGTGGAAGTGACGATGCTCGGCAAGCGCATCTACGACGACGTGCTCCAGCTGCAGGACCAGGAGCACCCCAACCGCCGCCTGTTCCGCATCTACGGTGACGCGGTACAGACGGGCGACGAGCAGGGCACCGACATCGCTGCGATCGCGGCCGGACGCATTGCCGTGACTCCTGTGCACTTCGACCTCACGCACCGGGCGGGGATCGGAGCGCTGGAGCAGCACGACCTCGCGCGGCTGATCGCGCCGGCCGCGCGCGAGGTGGAGTGAGCCCGGCCAGAGGCAGCAGACCGGCGGTGGGCGCGGGCGGTGGCGCCGCGGCAGCCGAGAAGCCGGCCGCACGTGCGGCGGAGCTGCGCAGAGAGCTGGCCTACCACGGCCATCGCTACTACGTCCTGGATGACCCGGTCATCGGCGACGACAGATACGACGCGCTGCTCGACGAGCTGCGCGCGATCGAGGCGGCGCATCCGGAGCTGCTGACGCCCGACTCGCCGACGCAGCGCGTCGGGGGAGAGCCGGTCTCGCAGCTGGAGAAGGTCAGACACCTGCAGCCGATGTTGTCGCTCGCGAACGCGCGCAGCGACGAGGAGCTGCAGGGCTGGATCGAGCGCATGCGCGGCCATCTCGCGCGCGAAGGGATCGAGAACCCCGTGTTCGAGTACGTCGTCGAGCCGAAGGTCGACGGGCTCGCGATCTCGTTGCTGTACGAGGATGGCGTGCTCGTGCGCGGCGCGACGCGCGGCAACGGCGAGGTCGGCGAGGACGTCACCCACAACCTGCGGACTGTCGGGTCGATTCCGCTGTCGATCGAGAACGCGCCGAGACGCGTCGAGGTGCGCGGCGAGATCTACATCTCGCTCGCTGACTTCGAGCAGGTCAACCTCAAACGCGCCGAGGCGGGGCTCTCGACCTTCATGAACCCGCGCAACTCGGCGGCGGGGGCAATCCGGCAGCTCGATCCGAGACAGTCGGCCGAGCGGCCGCTGTCGATGTGGGCCTACGGCATCGGCGTCTCCGACGGGCTGGCGATTGCGAGCCACTGGGAGGCGCTTGAGTGGCTCAGAGACCATGGCTTCCGCGTCAATCCCGACATCGAGAAGTCCGGCAGCGACGCCGAGGTGATCGAGCGCTGCCGGGAGTGGGAGCGACGCCGCGGTGCGCTCGCGTTCGAGATCGACGGCGCCGTCGTGAAGGTCAGCGACTACGAGTTGCAGCGGCGGCTCGGCGTGGTGGGGCGCGACCCGCGCTGGGCGATCGCGTGGAAGTTCCCGCCGACGACGGCCGTCACGAGACTGCTCGACGTGAAGTGGAGCGTCGGCAAATTCGGCTCGCTGCACCCCTACGCGGAACTGGAGCCGGTGCACGTCGGTGGCGTGACGGTCAAACAGGCGACACTGCACAACGAGGAGGACCTGGCGCGCAAAGACGTGCGCCCGGGCGATGACGTGATCGTCCTGCGTGCCGGCGACGTGATCCCGCAGGTCGTCTCGCCCGCGCCGCATGTCGTCGAGCGCGAGGATCGCGGACCAGCGCCGCTGCCGCCGGCTAGATGCCCGATCTGCGACACGCCGACGGTCAAGCCGGCCGACGGCGTCTTCACCCACTGCCCGAACCTGGAGTGCCCGGGCCGCCGTTGGCAGCTGCTGAGCCACTTCGTCTCGCGTGGGGCGATGGACATCGATGGGATCGGCGAGAAGCAGGTGACGCTGCTGATGGAGCGCGGTCTCGTGAGAACCGCGGCCGACTTCTACCGCCTCACAGAGGCGCAGCTGGTCGAGCTGGACCGCTTCGGTGAGGTCTCAGCGCGCAACGCGGTCGCGGCGATTGCGGCGTCGAAGGCGCGGCCGTTCGGGCGCGTGCTGTTCGGCATTGGGATCGAGGGGATCGGCTCGATCACCGGGCGCAACATCGCCCAGCGCTTCCGCTCGGTCGAGGCGCTGATGGCGGCGAGCGCCGAGCAGATCGCCGACACGCCGGGGATCGGGCCGATTGTCGGGCAGCAGATCCATGATCAGCTGCAGGACGAGGCGATGCGGTCGCTGATCGCCGACCTGCGCGAGCTGGGGCTGCGCCTGGAGGAGGAGGGCCCGCCGCCCGAGGAGGGGCCGCTGAACGGCAAGACAGTCGTGCTGACGGGCACGCTGCCGACGCTCACGCGCGAGCAGGCGACCGAACGGATCCTCGCGGCCGGTGGGCGCGTGACGACGTCGGTGTCGAGAAGAACGGACTACGTGGTCGCGGGAGAGGCGGCTGGGTCGAAGCTGGAGAAGGCCGAGCGCCTCAGAGTTCCTGTGCTGGACGAGCCGGGGCTGGAGGCGCTGCTGCGCGGCGAGGCGGTCGAGGCAGCGCCTACGGCGGATGGCGCAGGCCGCGACGACGGATAGACGGCCGCAGCATAGAGTCCGCTCCATGACGATCCTTCGCCTCCAATCACGCCGTGCTGCGGTGCTTGCCGCGCTCGCGGCCGCCTTGCTCCTCGTCCCCGCTGCCTTCGCCGCGACGAGAGGCAACCCCGAGACCAAGTCGCTGCCGCCGACGGCGAACCCGGGCTACCTGCTCGGCTACCCGACGCCGACGTACCAGTGGCATGGGTGCACGGCGACCGCGACGCGGTCCTCGCTGGCCGAGCGCGTGCCGGGCGCGCCGCCCAACGCCAAGGGCAACCATCAGGGCGCGGTCCAGTTCACGACCAGCATGGCCGCGCCGTACGTCTCGTGGCAGGCAAAGAGAGGCTGGACGATCTGCGGGGTCCAGGCGGCCGCCGTGCTCGACAACCCGACCGTCGACAGCCAGCTGCTGGCGGAGGTCGGCTACACGTCCGGCCGTCAGAGAGGCTCGACCGCGAGAGACGGCCGAGAGACGATCCTCGTCCCGATCAAGAGAGGCGCGATCGGCTACCGGGACTTCGAGCAGTTCGAGGGCAAGACGTTCACCATCGACCGCATCCAGGACATCGCGGTCTTCGTCAAGCGCGTCAGATGAGCTGAGCCTCAGGGCGCGGCGGTGGGGGAGGCTCCACCGCCCGCCGGAGGGGCCGGCGTGGGCGTAGGCGTCGTCGTCGGCGGTGTGGCGACCGGGGTGGGGGTCGCTGCGCCGCCCGGGCGCGAGCGCGCCAGTGCGACGACCAGGCGGTCCTCGGCGGCCTTTGCGGTCGGCGTGTAGACGCTGTTCTCGATGAACGCAAACGCGAGCACGTGGCCGTTGAGCGTGCGGCAGTAGCCGGCGAGGGCTGAGACGTTGGACAGCGTCCCGGTCTTCGCCTGGCAGCGGTCCTGCGCGGTGGTGTTGTGCATGCGGTCGGCGAGCGTGCCGGAACGGCCGGCAACCGGCAGTGCGGCGCGCAGGAAGGTGTTCGCGCGCAGCGCGTTCAGCAGCGTGACGACCTGCCGCGGCGACGTGTGGTCGACGCGTGAGAGCCCCGACCCGTCGGCGATCTGCGGGCGCACGCCGTAGCGGGCGATCGTGCGCTTGACGACGGTCACGCCGGCGGTGGTCGAGCCGGCGGTGCCGAAGCGGGCGCCGACGTTCTTCAGCAGCATCTCGGCGAACAGGTTGTCGGACGGGACGAGCGTGAGGCGGACGAGCGTCGCCATCGTCGGCGAGTCGACGGTCGCGATCTCCTCTGCGTTCGTTGGCGCCGCGCCGATCGCCGCCGCCTGCGGCACGCGCACCCGTGCGCGGCGCAGCTCGAGCGTGAGCTGCTGGGCGGCGAACTTGGCCGGCTGGGCCTGCAGCGCGCTGCCATCCTCGCGCGCGAGGCCGCGGTTGAACAGGAGACCGCCGAGCGGACCGCCGATGTCGAGGTCGAGCGCGTAGCCGCTCGTCGGCCCGCCGCGCAGGCCGTCGAGCCACGATTCGTCGCCGCGAATCCGCCCGGTCACACGCAGGATCCCGGCGTCGCGCACACGCGCGGCGAGCGTCGAGACGGTCGTGCCGAGGCCGTAGGCGAGGCGGGTGAAGGTGGCGCTGCCGAACGTCGGGTCGCCGCCGCCGCGCAGGTAGAGGTCACCGTGCCAGGTGCCGGCGTCGTCGAGTGTCCCGACTCCCAGCACACGTGTCTGCAGGGTTGCGTCTGGGCCAAAGCGCAGCAGCGCCGTCGAGGTCGTGTAGAGCTTCTCGACGGAGGCCGGGATGCGTGGCGTGTCAGCGCGCACCGCCGCGAGCGTGCGCCCTGTCGTCGTGTCGAGGACGTAGCCGCCTGAACCGCCGCCCGCGCGGGCGAGGCCGCTCGAGACGAGGCCGTCGAGCGGTGCGGCGGTCGCCGACCCTGCGTTCGCGAACACGAGCAGCGCGCAGAGCGCGGCGAGGAGCAGTACAGAGCGGCGCACGCGGTTCACAACAGCGCTCCGGAGTGGAAGTCGCGGTCGGATACGCCCGAACGGCGCCGTACAATCAGTAGGTATGGGCAAGGTTGTCAGACTGGAGACCTCCGCCAGAGCGCGGAGAACGGCGACATCGTCGCAGGGTCGCCGGGCGGCTCAACGGCAACTCAAGCCCTCGAAGACCGCGCTGGTGCTGGGCGGCGGCGGGTTCACCGGCGCCGTCTACGAGATCGGCGCGCTGCGCGCACTCGACCTGCTGTCAGTCAATCGCTCGGTCACCGACTTCGACGTCTACGTCGGCACGAGCGCCGGCTCGTTCGTCGCCGCGATGACGGCGAACGGCGTCTCGCCCGAGGAGATGATGCGCGTGCTGGACCGGCAGGCGCCGACGCCGTTCCCGGAGATCGCGCTCGGCACGCTCCTGTCGCTCAACGTGCGCGAGATGGCCGGAAAGGCCGCGGCCTTCCCGTGGCGGCTCGCGAAGCTCGGCTACACGCTCGCGCGCCATGTCGGCCAGGTCTCTGCACTCGACGTCGTGCTCGGGATCGCCGAGGGGCTGCCGTCCGGGATGTACTCGGGCCGCGGCATCGAGGAGTACGTGCAGCGCGTGCTCGCGGACGATGGGCGCACCGACGACTTTCGCGAGCTCGAGCGCCAGCTCTACATCACCGCAACGGATCTCGACACGTGCGAACGCGTCGTCTTTGGCGCTGACGGCTTCGACGACGTGCCGATCTCGACGGCGGTGCGCGCGTCGACCGCCTTGCCAATGGTCTACGAGCCCGTGCGCGTCGGCGACCGCGAGCTGGTCGATGGCGGGCTGATCTCTACGACGAACCTCGACCTCGCCGTCGAGGCGGGCGCAAGACTCGTGATCGTCGTCAACCCGCTCGTGCCGTACGTCAACGAGGCGCGGCGAGACAACCCGCTGCACCCGCGCGTCTCCGACATGGGCTTCCCGCAGATTGGCTACCAGGCGTTCAAGCTGATGACGTACCGCCGCCTGCACGAGATCCGCACGATGTGGGAGGACCGCTACCCGGGCGTCGACTTCATCCTGATCGAGCCGGATGCCTCCGACGAGCTGATGTTCCGCACGGGCGTGATGGACTACGGCTCGCGCGTGCGGATCGCCAGCCACGGCTTCCGCTCGGTGACCGTGAAGCTTGCGGAGGACTATCCGAATCTCAAGCAGGTTGCCGCGCGCCATGGGATCGAGATCTCCGCCACGCGCGTGCGCAAGGTCGTCAAGCACTTCGCCACTGAGCCCGAGCAGACCGCCCGCTGGCGCAAGATCCTCGGGCAGACGACTGGCGCGCTCGTGCGCCAGTCGGCGTCGGAATAGCGCGCGTCGACGCGCCGCCCCCGGATGCCGGTTTTCGGGGGAATAGAACAAACGTCGAATGTCCGTGCACGGACCGCGCGTTTGGTGAAGGGTGTTCGACCAATGGGGCTCCGCGGGGGCGGAGCGGCCATGTCGGGCAAGGCTGCCTGACATGGGAGGTGACCGAGTGCCTGTCAAGGAGGACGACGCATGCACGCTTCGCTCAGGCGATGGTGGGGGACGTCAGGACGTGCAGCGATGGCCGCGGCCGGGGTCGTGGGGTGGAGCAGGGACGGACGTGCTGGCCGGCGGTGCGGGACGAGATGCACTGCGCGGGGGGCAGCGGTGGGGACCGTCTGCTCGGCGGGACGGGACGCGACGTGGCGCGTGGCACGCTGCGACACGATCGCGTTGCCGGGGTCGAGCGCCGGCGGGGCTGACGCAGGCGTGGCGTGAGCGGTGGCGCCGGGCCCGGCGCCACCGCTCAGCTCGCGCCGAGCGCGGTGCGCAGCGCGTCGAGCAGGCGGTCCGTCGCGGCGGCGCTCTGCAGCGTCACGCGCACGTGGTGCTCGTCGCCGACGCTCGTGCCGCTCTGTACGAGCACGCCGCTGCGCTGCAGCCGCATCGCCAGCTCGCCGCCGGTGAGTCCCGTCGGGCGAACCCACAGCACGTTCGCCTCGCTCGGGGCCGCGTCGACCGGCAGGTCGTGCAGCGCGTCGAGCAGTCGCTCGCGCTCGGCCGCGACGGCGGCGCGCCGCTGCGCAAGCTGGCCGTCGCATCTTCTCAGCGCCTCGAGCGCGCCGATCTGAGCCGGAAAGCCGATCCCCAGCTCCGGCGTGAGGCGCGCGAGCAGCTCCTCGGAGCCCGGGCCGCCGAGCGCGTAGCCGGCGCGCAGGCCGGCGAGGCCGTAGATCTTCGAGAACGTGCGGAAGATCAGCAGGCGGGGGTGTTCGTCGAGCAGGGCGGTGGTCGCGAAGCCGTTGGCGGCCTCGCCGCGCTCGGTGGTCACGAAGTCCGCGAGCGCCTCGTCGAGCAGCAGCGAGACGTGCTCGGGCAGCGCGTCGAGCAGCTCGCGCAGGGTGGCGCTCGTGAGGTGTTCGCCGGTCGGGTCGTTCGGGTTGCAGAGCGCGATCGCGCGCGTAGCCGGCGTGACGGCCGCAAGCAGCCGCTCGACGTCGTGTCCGTTCGGGACCGGCACGGCGCGCCCGCCGGCGCGCTGCGCCATCACGGGATAGAGCCCGTAGGACGGCCACGGGGTCAGCAGCTCGTCGCCGGGTCCGAGCAGCGCACGGGCGGCCGACGCGAGCAGCGGTCCGGCGCCGTGCCCGACGACGACACGGTCGTGCTCGATCCCGTTGCGCTGGGCGAGCTCGCGGCGCAGCTCCTCGGCGGTCGGATCGGGTTGGACATTGAGCGCGCCGCGCGCCGCGTACGTGACGGCGTTGACGACGTCGGGATGCGGCAGCTCGTGCCATGTCGTGCGGGAGAGGTCGAGCTGGTCGATCCGCGCGAGCGCGCGACGGCGCTGCTCGTCGGCCTGCTCGCGCAGTTGCGCGCTGATCTCTTCGTCGGTCATGCCGGCGAACTGCCGGTAGTAGTCGAGCAGGCCCATCGCGAAGAGCGGCGTCAGCCGCCCAGCATGCCCTGCACGTCGAAGCCGGACATCGAGGCGCCACTGAAGAACAGGAACCAGACGCCGAAGACGGGCAGGCCGATCAAGGAGCAGATCATAAAGATGCGCCCGATCATGCCCTCGCGCTGGTCGTGCCCGGCGGCCCGGCGCACGAGGATCCAGGCGTAGTCGAGCCGCTTCAGCGCCATCAGTCCGAGCAGCAGCCCGCCGATCATCGTCGCGAACGCCACCGTCAGGCCGCCGAAGATGCTGTCGGTCAGGTACTGCGTACGGCCGCCGAGCCACAGGCAGCCGAGCGGCAGCGGGCCCCAGAAGCACAGGTTCACGACGACCATCGCCGCGAGCAGCCCAGCGGCGACGAGTCCGTCGAAGCGCTGCCGTCTGTCATCGCCGCGTCTTGGCGGCATGCGAAATTGCACCGGGCGGGTCCCCGGTCGCCGGGTGACGAAGAGGCCGCCTGTGTCGCTGGGATCGGTGCGCATGCGCTCTCTTGGGAGGGTAAAGCCTCTGCTCGGCGATTTGCGGCGTTTCAGACCCTTAGATGCACCCTGAGATTCAGCTCGCGTAGAGCTCGTCGAACAGGGCCTTGTACTTCTCGTTGACGACGTTGCGCTTGACCTTCAGCGTCGGCGTCAGCTCGCCCGTCTCCTGTGAGAGGTCGTGGGCGAGGATCGTGATCTTCTTGACCTTCTCGACCTGCGCGTACTTCTCGTTGGCCTGATCGAGATGGGCTTGCACGAGTGCGTGGACGTCGGGGTGCCTCGCGAGCGTCTCCAGCTCGCCCGGCAGCCCCTGCTGCTGTGCCCACGGGACGATCTCCTCCGCGTCGAGCGTGATGAGCATCACCGGGTAGGGACGGCGATCGCCGTACATGACCGCCTGCGAGACCCAGCGGCACTGCTTCATGTCGTTCTCGATGTTCGCGGGGGTCAGGTTCTTGCCGCCCGCCGTGATGATGATGTCCTTCTTGCGGCCGGTGATCGAGAGGAAGCCGTCCTCGTCGACCGAGCCAAGGTCGCCGGTGTGCAGCCAGCCGTCGGTGACGGCGCCGAACGACGCGTCGGCGTTGTTGTGGTAGCCGGCGAAGATGTTCTGGCCCTTGATCAAGACCTCGCCGTCGTCGGCGATTCTCAGCTCGACGCCGGGGAACGGGCGCCCGACTGTGCCGAACTTGTAGGCGTCGAGCGACTGGAAGGTCGCGGCGGTCGCCGTCTCGGTCATGCCGTAGCCCTCGAACACCGGCACCCCGCACGCGAAGAAGAACTCGAGAATGTCCTTCGAGATCGGCGCTGCGCCGGAGATCGCCTGGCGCATTCTGCCGCCGAACGCCCCGCGGACCTTGGAGAACAGCTCCTCCTCGGCGCGCGCGAAGTGCTGCTGCAGCTCCTCCGGCACCGGCTGGCCGGCGAGCTCGAGCTCGCGCACTGCGATCCCGACTCTGACGGCCTTCGCGATCAGCTCCGGGTCGCCGTTGGAGGTGACCAGCGTGTAGATCTTCTCGAAGATGCGCGGCACCGACGGGAAGTTGGTCGGGTGCACCTCGTTGAGCTCGACGACGATCTGCTGCGGGTCGTTTGCCCAGTAGGCGAGCGTCGCGCCGACGTCGAAGCTCAGCAGCTGGATCAGCAGCGCGAACGAGTGCGCGAGCGGCAGGTAGAGATACGTCAGCTCGTCGTTGTCGACGGCGCGCGTCGACTGCGCCATCGTGAGGATTGCGCGGTAGTTGCCGTGCGTGAGCACGCAGCCCTTCGGCGGGCCGGTCGTGCCCGAGGTGTAGATGATCGTGAAGGGGTCGTCGTCCCTGACGGCAGCGATGCGGCGATCGAGCTCGGTGCGGTCACCGTGGGCGCCACGGGCACGCAGATCGGCCAGCGGGATCGCTGACCCGGTCCCACCCGCCCCGTCCTCGGCATCGATCACGATCACGTGCTCCAGCGTCGGCAGTCTCGCGCGGATCTCGGCGATCTTTGCCACCTGCGTGGCGTCCTCGCAGATCACGACGCGGGCACCGGAGTCGAACAGCACCCACTCGCACTCCTCGGGCGCGTTCGTCGGGTAGATCGGCACGACGCACGTGCCCGCCTCGGTCGCGCCGAAGTCGCAGTAGGTCCACTCCGGTCGGGTGCGGCAGAGGATCGAGACGCCGTCGCCTGGGGCGACGCCCAGGTCCACGAGGCCGAGGCCGATCTCCTGTGCGATCTCAGCCACCTCTGCGACGGTGACGTCCTGCCAAGTCCCATCTTTCTTGTACTTCACGGCGACGCGATCGGCGTAGCGCTCAGCCGCCAGCGGCAGCAGATCGGCGATCGTCTTCGAGCCGGTCGATGCCTCGGTGCCGCTCGTGGCGCTGGCGTCCATCTGGGGCGTCCTCCTCGTGCCGGAAATGCAGAGGTTTTCGATTTTAGGCACGAGGGTGGGGGCGGCGCGCGGGTTGGCGCGCACGACAGCGACAGGGCCGGCCATGTGGCCGGCGGAGGCAGGCCCCCAGAGGTCTGCGCGACCTATCCGGTCGCGAGGCGCGGCGGCGGGGCCGCCATCGCCGGGTGCTGCTGGCTGAGGCTCGTCATGAACAGGGTCTTGTCGATCCGTCCGTGGAAGATCGGGACGCCCATCTCGACGCATTTGCTGATGACGTCGCGGCGTTCGAGTCCGGCCTCTCGCGCCAACTCGGTGGGCGTCAGGTGAATGGCCATCGGAACGAAACCTCCTCTTGGGGAAGACCGCTACTTATGCCACTTATACCGCCGCTCCTGGACGGAGTGCAACGGCTCTGGTGCGATGCCGTGCAGGTTTCGGCAGGTCTGCGGCGGTCTACTGTCCGCTTTCGTGCCAGATCCGCTCTTGGCGGGTCGGCGCTCAGACCGGGTTCGGAATATCGACGAACACGTGGCGGACGCCAAAACGCTCCGCGACAAGCTCGCCGAGGCGGCGGATCCCGAACGTCTCGGTCGCGTAGTGGCCGGCGGCGACGAAGTGGATGGCGTTCTCGCGCGCCTGCGCCATCACGTGCTCCTTCGGCTCACCGGTGAGGAACGCGTCGAGCTTCAGGTCGATCGCCTCGGAGAGGGAGTTGCCGGCCGCGCCGGAGACGATCCCGAGCGTGCGGATGCGGTCCGGGCCGGCGTCGAAGACGAGCGGCTCGCGCTCGGTGACCTCGGCGACCTTCGCGAACAGGTCGGCGGCGGGGATGCCGTCGCCGGCGAAGCTGGCGATGACGCCGATCGGCTCGCCCTTGAAGCCGAAGGCGCGGGTGTGGCTCGTGGCGCCGAGCCGCGTCGCGAGGAGGGCGTTGTTGCCGTGCTCTGGGTGGGCGTCGAGCGGAAGGTGGTAGCCGGCGAGCGCGACGTCGTTGGCGAGCAGCAGTCTCAGGCGGGTCGCCTGCGCCAGGCCGATGCGGCGCGGCTCGAAGTCCCACAGGATGCCGTGGTGGGCGAGCACGAGCTGAGCGTCCTCCTGGAGTGCGCGCTCGAACAGCTGCGTCTGGGCCGAGACGCCGGTGACGACGGTCGTGACCTGCTCGGCGCCCGGCACCTGCAGGCCGTTGGGGCCCAGGTCGGCAAAGCGCTCGATCGCGAGCAGCTCGTCGAGGAAGGCGATGATGTCGGCGGTGAGGGCGGGCATAAGCGGCGCCAACGTACCATCGCCGTCCCTGTGGAATACTGGATGGTGATTCGGGGCGTGGCGCAGCCTGGTAGCGCGCACCGTTCGGGTCGGTGAGGTCCCGAGTTCAAATCTCGGCGCCCCGATTGCTCGAAAGCCCCGCCACGGCGGGGCTTTCGGCGTTCTGGAGAAGCCCCGTGGTTCCACTGTGGTTCCATTTTCTGCACGCTTCGCGGTGCTTTCCGGGCGTGCGAGGTCTTCGTGCTGGCCGACGGCGTTGGCGTGGATGCACGGTCCTCGTAGCGTTTCGCCGCGTTCTGGAAAAAGGTGGCCCCGGCGGTGCGCTAACACCCCGGGGCCTGGCACCGAAGGAGTGAACTTCGATGCGGTACGGATTGTTCCCGAGCCCGGACCGTGGGTCCAGCGGCTCGTCTGTCGGTGGCGGTGGTGGCTCGCTTGCGCGTCGTGAGGCGTTCGACGTCGATGGGGTGTTGGACCCGGCCGAGCTGAGAGCGCTCGGTGCGGCGATGCGCGAGCTGCGTGCGCGGCGCGGCCTCTCGCAGGAGGAGCTGGGGTTCCGCGGTGGGCTGCATCGCAACTACGTCGGCGGGATCGAGCGCGGCGAGCTGAACATCACCTTCCGGGTGCTGTTGAAGGTTGCGCGCGGCTTGGACTTCCCGCTGTCCAAGATCGTCGAGGTCTACGAGCGCAACCGGGCGTCGCCGCCGCCGTTGCGCTGAGCGGGCCGGGCAGTTGCGCGTTTGCGCAATCACTTGAACGGTTTCAGTGGTTGTAGACATCGCGGGCCGCCGGCGCTGCACTCGGGCGCATGGCTTCGTGTGTCGATCGAGTGGTGTTTCGAGGTGTCGGCCTGCGCGACGTTCTGCGCGTCGCCGCGCGCGTCGTGCTGCGGGCCGCCGCCAGTCGGGACAGAACCGTCGGATCGGCCGGTGGCGCCGTGCATCGCGGCGCCGGGCGGGCGGTGACATCTCTCTGTCGTCGTTCGCGGTGTGAGTGGATGGGGGTTCGCTGGCTGGCCGCTGGGGCCGCGCTGGCTCGCTCCTCGCTCGTGTCCGTGCTCACCGGTGTTGCCTGCGGCCTCGTCGCGTTGCTCCTCGGCCAGGCTGGTTCTCGGTGACCGCGACGGCGTCTGTCGCCCGGTTCGGTCGTGTGCAGGTCGAGATGCTGGAGTGCGTCCACCAGCACCGGCTGCTCTCGACCGCGCAGCTGCACGCGCTCTACGGCGATGCGCTGTCGATGCGGCGCACGCAGCGGGCGCTGGCGGCGATGGAGTGCGTCGGCTGGCTTGAGTCCGTGCGCCAGCCGGGCGGGATGAAGCTGTGGTTCGTGACCGAGCGCGGCGCGGACACGGTTGAGTCGATCGGCAACCGGGCGGAGCTGCGGCGCAAGGTGATCCCGCGCGAGCTGGCTGCGGGACCGTTGCAGCAGCACACGCTGGCGGTCAACGAGGTCGGCGTTGCGTTCGTGCGCGCCGCGCGCGAGCGCCCGCCGGACGAGTTCGGCCCGTTGTCGTGGCGCAACGAGATTGCGCATCCGATCGGGCCGCGGCCGGGTCGGCGGGGCACGGAGATGCTGATCGCCGACGCGGAGCTGACCTACCTGCAGGTGCTCGACGGTCGCGTTCGTCTGCACTGGGCGTTGGTCGAGGTCGATCGCGCGACGATGGCGCTCGAGACGCTCGTCTCAAAGCTCGGCCGGTACGTGCGCCTGTCCGAGTACGCCGGCCAGCCCGGCAGACGGCGCATCGGCGCGGGGCCATTGTGGCGCGAGCACTACCCGGAGTTCCCGACGCTGCTCGTCGTGCTCGCGAACGCCTCGCACAGACGTCTCTGGAATCGGCGCTGGCTGGTCCAGTCGTTGTGGGAGCGCGATCACGCGGACCGTGGCGAGCGGATCGACGTGCGCGTCTGCATCTACTCCGAGCTGATGCAGCACGGCCCGTTCGCGCCGGTCTTCATGGACGACCGGCAGGAGATGGTGGACTGGCTCGGTCGCTCACCCGACGACCCGGACGAGGAGGAGCTGACCGAGGACGAGTCGCCACCTGCGCCGGCCAAGGACACAGAGCCGGCGTCTGATGCGTGGGGGCACTGGTGAGCGTCCCCGCCGACCGCGCGCCATGGGCGGCGACCGGCGAACGACGCCCGGCCGGTCTCGTCGATGCCGCGGTCGCGGCGGCGCTGCTCGGGGTGCCGCGCTCGTGGGTGCTGGCCCAGGCGCGAGCGCAGCGCATCCCGCACGTGCGGCTCGGGCGCTACGTGCGCTTCGAGCCCGAGGAGCTTCAGGCGTGGTGGGAGTGTCGTCGTCGTGGCCCAGGCCTTCGAAAACCGCGCCGGACCACCTAGCATGCGCGCGACGCACATAGGTCGCCCCCGCACCGCTGCAACGGCCGGGGGCATGGCGCCGGAGAGACGAGCCTCCGACACGCCCTGGACGCTACACCTGGCGTCCAGCACGCGCGCGCGGCAAAGCGGCTCCGGCGTCCCCTGACGCCGATGCCCGCCACGACCGACATCCCGCCCGCCCGACCGGCCCGCCGCCGGCGCAGAGACGACGCGCGGCGCTCCCACGGCACGGGCAGCCTGAGCGTGCGCGCGGACCGCAACGGCCGCGAGACCTACTACGGCTCGTGGTACGCGAACGGGCGGCGCGTGAAGCGCCGCGTCGGCCCGAAGCGGCCGCGGGGCGAGCGTGCCGGGCTGACGCGGGCGCAGGCCGAGGCCGAGCTGCGACGCCTGATCGCCGAGACGCAGGTCCGCGCCCAGGTCGGCGAGCGTCTGACGATCGGCGAGGTCGGCGCCCGCTACGTGGAGCACGCCAAGCGCCGCGGCCGGAAGGTCTCCACGCAGAAGAGCATCGAGAGCATCGTCCGGGTGCACCTCGTGCCGTTCTTCGGCGAGCAGCCCGTCGACGCGATCGAGCCCGAGGACGTGATCGACCTCGTCGCGCTGCTGGAGCGCAACAGACGAGCACCCGCGACGGTGCGCGTGGTCATCGCGACGCTCTCGGCGCTGTTTGTCTTTGCGAAGGCGCCCTACCGGCGGTGGGCGACGTTCAACCCGTGCGAGGGGATCGAGCTGCCCGCGATCCCCGAGCCGACCGAGATCCGCTACCTGACGCTGCCGCAGATCGACAAGCTGATCGCCCACGTTCGACCCGGCCCATTCGCGCATCTCGACCGCGCGATCTTCATCACTGCGGTCATGACCGGGTTGCGCAAGGGCGAGCTGGTCGCGCTGCGCTGGCGCGACGTCGACTGGGAGGCCCGCCGCGTCCGCGTGCGGCGCAGCTACACCTACGGCGAGTTCAGCACCCCCAAGTCCCGGCGATCAAGCCGCTCGGTGCCGATGACGGCCGAGCTGGCGATCGAGCTGCGCCGTCTCTGGAACCAGACGATCTGGCGCGACGACGACGACCTCGTCTTTGCCCACCCCGATACCGGCGGGATCGTCCCCAAGGCCAACATCAGCCGCCGCCTGTCCGCCGCGCTCAGAGCCGCCGGCATCGAAGACCACCGCTTCCACGACTTGCGCCACACCTTCGGCACCCGCATGGCCGCCGCTGGCGTCCCGCTCCGCACCCTCCAGGAGTGGCTGGGCCACCGCGACATCACCACCACCCAGCGTTACGCCGACTACGCGCCGAGCGAGCACGAGGGCGAGATGGTGGAGGCGGCGTTCCAGCGTGCAACGCGTGCTACTGATCGACGTAGACTCGAAGCGGTCTGAGGTATCGTCGCGCCGTGCTCCTGCGACCCGATACCGGTTCAGATCAAAGTCCTACTTGGTCTCCCGCAGGGTCTGTCAATGGATGGGTGCCGCTCGACGATGAGCGCCTTCCGCGCTTTGAGTTCGATCCTGCTCCCGATCAGGCACGGCTAACGCATCAAGTGTTTCGCTTCCCTGCCAAGTTTCATGCGCCCGTCGTCCGGCAGCTCATCAGCGACTACACGGAACCAGGGCAGCGCCTGCTGGATCCGTTCTGCGGTAGTGGGACGCTGATGGTGGAGGCCTCCATCTCGGGACGCCACGCCGTCGGATTTGACGTGGACCCACTGGCTGTCCTTGTAGCAAATGCCAAGTCTCGCGCAGTGAGCATGAGGTCACTTCGACGTGCCGCTGAGGCGCTGTTGGAACAGATTGCGGGAATGGCGCGGCCTGCTGAGGAGTATCGCCAGCGCCTGACACCAGCAGATGACATCACCGAAGAAGAGTTTGCGACCGAGGTCCGAGAGCTGGAACTGCCCGAGATTCCAAGACTCGAGTTCTGGTTCCGTCGGTATGTCATCACTGACCTTGCGCGCATCCGCGATGCTGTAAATGCGCTGAGAGTCGAACCTCGTGTGCGTGATGTGCTCCGCGTCGTTTTTGCGTCCATCATTCGGAGTGCCTCGAACGCTGATCCTGTGCCTGTGTCCGGATTGGAGCGCACGCGCCACTTCCGCGAACGTGACGAAGCAGGCCGCATGATCGACGTGTTCACTCTGTTCGAACGCAAGCTCAAACGCGCATTGGAAGATGTTGCCACCTACCTGGCACATCGAGACCCCAAGAGTCAATGTCGCGCAGGCGCGGGCGATGCAACCGGGCCGTTGCCGCTGCGCCGGGATGAGGACGTGCATGCAGCGATTTCCTCACCCCCATATCACGGCGCGGTGGACTATTACCGGCGGCATCAGCTTGAGATGTTCTGGCTGGGTCTCACCGCCTCTCAGAGAGACCGGCTGTCGCTCCTCGATCGCTATCTTGGCCGCCCGCATGTACCGCAAAAGCACCGGTTCGTGCTCAACACAAGCCTTTCGACATGGCCTGGCGCTGCGCATTGTGAGGCTGAGATTCGACGTGAAGCGCCTCGGCGGGCCGACGAGTTCCGTCACTATTGCGTCGGTATGGGCCGGGCATTTGCCCGATTGGGAGACGTGCTCCCCCCGGGAAGTCCAGCGGTCTTTGTCGTAGGACGGAGTAGTTGGAATGGCGCTAGCTTGGATAGCAGCGCACTTCTCGCGGAGCTGGGAAACGGGATCTTCGCTTTGGAAGATGAGCTGTGGTACCCGGTGAGAAACCGGCATATGAGCTACGGACGCCGCAACGGTGCCAACATCGACCGCGAGTTTGTCCTCGTCTTTCGCCGCACCAAGGGGCGCTTGCTAAGCGGGTGAGGCCTCCAGATGGAGGGCCTCGATAGCTGGTTCGCGAAGGGCCGCTGGGAGCGCATTGAGCTGTCGCAAGATGTCTTCCCGGAGTTTGGTGGGTGATACCCCAAGGATCACCTGTCCTTTACCGGGGCGCAGGCGAATCAAGCTAGGGCACATCACCTGCAATCCGCGGACGAGGGCGATCACATCGGTCTCGACCGGTTGCTGCGGGTTGCCCGATGCTGTGCGCATGCGGTCGACGATCAGCGCAGTGGTTACGGCCTCCGGGCGTTGAAATCCCAATGTCTCAAGCGCACTGAGGAACGCATCAAGTGACACGCGCGCTCGCTGTGTCACTTGCGTCTCAAGCTCGCCTACCTTCTTTGCGATCGCGTCCGGCGTCCGAAGAACCAGAACCTCGCGAAACTCTTCTGCTGTGAGGGCGCCACTGGTTGCTGTCAGCATCAGAAGACGGGCCAGGTCTCGCGACCGCATCGGGGCGATCTCGTTGTCAATCGCCTCTCTTTCGAGAGCGCCTGTCTCGTAGTCTGGCGCCACCACGAGAGTGTGCGATGCACCGTACTTCTCTCGATGGCGTCTAAGGCCGGCTGTGCCGAGGTTCCCGGTCTTCGCCTTGCCGGTCCTAGAGGATTTGGCGTCGTACGTGAACGTGTACGACACCTGTACATCGTTTTCGCGGCGTGTGGCGGGCGCTGTCGCTACACCTTCGGGCTCGCCGCTTTGGCCTTTGGGGTCCACGACGAAGCCAAGGTAAGCCAGCGACTCGTCAAGAATCGTCTCAAGGGCTCTCGCGTCGGCAGTGACTTCCTCAAGCATCTTGGCCAGCTGTGGCCCTGTCCGGCGGTTGACCTGGGCAATCAGCCGAAGGCTCTCGTCGCGATAGGTGCGGATGTCGTCGACGGTGTCGAGCGGCAGTCCGGCGGCGAGCATATAGGCGTCAGTCAGGAGATCGGCCAACGCGGCATCGCGGACGGCTTGCTTCTGCTCATGGGTTCCGCCGTGCTCGCGTGCAAATGGATGGTCGCGATTGACCACGACGCGGCGACTCTGTGCATCGAACAAAGAGAGCTGCGAGTCTTCGCCAAGGGAAGCAAACTCGACGGCCTCGATCACGCGATTCGGCTCAGCATCGACGACTGCGGCAAAGTCTGCGGCAACGTCCGCACGATCGGCATCAGCTGGAACATGAAGGAACGATGGGGGATCTTGAATACCGGTAAGGCCTTCGCGCACGATCTGGCGAAGGGGGTCGAGCGGCACCGTTCCCCACGATCTTGTGATGATCTCGCCAGCGTCGGGGAAGCTTGCGTGGCGTCCAGCGTCCCACTCGACACGGGAAGCATTGAAGAGAGAGCGAAGCAGCGCTTGCATGATGCGAAGCGGCTCACCCTCTCGCAGGCCCTCGCGGTTTACGCCCAGGTCAGCGTTGAGCCCGTCCGCGCGAACGGTAATGCGGGTACGAGCCCAGGCTGAGCCCGAGAGCGGCGGCAGCCCGAACGAAGGCTCTGATTCGTTGATCACACGACCCAGCACATTGACTCGGAAGCCGTGAGATGGGCCGACGTCGGCACTCTTTCCTGCCGCAATGCTGTCCCGATACAGCGCGACTTCCCCGCTGATGCGGCCTTCGATGCCCTCGACCACAAGATGCGGATAGGGAGTCTCGTGTGCAGTGACCGTGTGCTCTCTGCGTTCCTCGGATTCCGTGGTTTCCTCGCCGGTCACAACCTCAACACTCTTGAGGCCCACCAGATTGTCCCGTCCGAGGACCCAACGCTTCACCACCGGCGTGTCCAGCTTCGTGGACCGAAGTGGTCTTGCATTGAAGACGACTCTGAGGCTTTCGCCGAGAGGCAATGCGCTGCTAAGAATGCGCGCAATCACCCCGGCCTTGAGGGCTTCCCCTGGCGGCTTGAGCGTTCGCATCACCGCCAGCGTCCAGGTTCTTTCGCCGGGCAGTGCAGGTGGCGTGTCAGGCGCAGAATGAAACTCGTCGTAGCCCGCATCGTCATCAGGAACTGCGAGACCTGCCGCCACGAGGGCGCGAACCTTGCCGGAGGGGTCCAGGGGTGTAAGCGCCTCGTCGAGATTTGCCCCTGTGATATCCCGGACTGCGAGCCTGATGGCCGGGACGTCCAGTTGACTCGGATCGGGACGCTCCGTGATACGTCGGTAATCCATCGAGACTGTTCGGATTCGTCCGTCGGCGGCCCGACAGACATACGTCAACTCGTCCGCCAGGAGATACGTCGCGAGCTTTCCGATTCCGAACTTGCCGATTTGGCGCCGGTTGGTTGTTGGGCTGATCTCTTGCTTCGCCGAACGGGCAACGGCCCACAGGGCTCTGAGGCCGTCGATATCCATCGATTCGCCGTCGTCGAGGACCCAGAGCGTCGCGCCAGGTTCCCCGAGTTCTCTCGGCGGGGGAACGTGAACGTGTACGACGCGGGCGCCAGCGTCCCAGCTATTTGCGACGAGCTCCTCGAATGCCTTGTTCGGTGAGGAGTAGAGCTGTGCGCTGAAAAGGTCCAGGAAGCGAGGACCAACTGTTACCTCGACGTGCCCAACGACGTCGCCCGGCTGGTCGGATTCTGCTGTGGCGTCGTCCGATCGCTCAGGCTCAGTGGCGGTCATGCACCGAATCTAAGCGCTTTGTCGGGTTGGTCTGTCGAAGTAGTCCGCTGCGAAAGCAAACCTTGGGCCTTTATCTCGGACTGCAGGGCAGGGTCCGATGGAGGCCAAACGGTGTGCTCGAGATCGAGAAAGCGCAGAACGCGGCGCTCGCCGAGTTGCTGCTGCCAGGCGTCGAGCGGCTTCTCATTGGCCAATGCCCGCAAGACATCAGCGGTCGCGCCGGCGAGCAGATCGGCGACCTGTACCGCTGGGCTGTCGTGGGACGTGACCGGAGTCAACCTGGCAAGGGGCAAGGTCGGCATGGGCACCGTCGGCGTGACGTCGTGGCGAGCCGCGACCACCGGGTCGGAGAGTGCCAAGAGCCGACTGGACCATCTGTTCATGATCTTGGTGCTGTCATAGACAAGCTCTATCGGTCCGAGAACCTCGCCCCAATGGAGAATGTGCTCCGTCACGGCTGCAACGTGAGGATCGAGGAAATCTGATGGCTCCTCGGGCGCGCGGGCGTACAGCCTGAGCAGCACCTCTACGTCGAGAGGGACAAGAGCTAGAAAGCTGCCGACAGGGTGGTCGCCGGCCTCGTTCACGGCCGCTGCCAGGCCGTTTGTGAACGCCTCGGTGGTTGCCTCTGATGGTCGCCGGATGAACTCGACGAACGCGGTCATCGTCTGGTCCCAGGAGGTAGGGCATGCCTTGCGCCCCAGGTGGGAGAGCACATCCAGGATCTTCAGGTGCCCGTCATCTCTGTAGAGATCGCCGCCGTGGGCCGCCACGACGGGCTCGATGAGAAGATCCACGAACTTGGCGATCACCATGTATGGCTTGTGCAGCGCACTGGTGCGGGCCGAACCTTCGAGGACGGGGTCGTCCAGGGCCTCAAGGATCCGCGTCTGGCCGCCTCTCTGCCGTCGCATCCTGGTGTAGTGGGCCTCGGGGGCTCCGTCTGCGAGCGCAGAGGCAAGGCGGCTCGCCGCTGGCTCAGCAAGGTGCACCGTTGCCAGCACAAAGACCGGCTGGTCAGGGTCAAACAGATTCTGCCCCGAGTGACCCGACTCATCAGCGTGTACTCGCGGGAAGCTCATGTCGCCGATGGTTCTCGGCCTGACTCCGAGTCGATCACCGCTCGCAAGCTAGAACAGCGCTGCGATCAGGGCGCCGCTTGGTTCGCCTCGCTCGCTGGGGATGACGCTGACGCGGTGCGGGCCCTCGCCTCATGAGCACGTCCGCCGTGGTTCCATGGTGGTTCCATTCTGAGCGCACCTCAGGCGATCTCAGCGCACCTGAAACCGCCCAGGAGCAGCGGAAACGCCTGAGGGAAGCACCGGGGAAGCTTTCAAATCTCGGCGCCCCGATAGTGCGAAACCCCTGCGAATGCGGGGGTTTCGTCGTTCTAGAGCGGGCTCCGACTGCGGAGGTTCGCCGGTGCGGCGTGACCGCCGCTGGGCAGAGGACCCGATCAGCTGTGCTTCTTACTGGGACCCGGCGCCGGAGCGTTCGCGGTGCGGTGGGTTCCCGTGGTGGCCGATGCGCGCCGGAAGAAGGTGCCCCCGCTGTTCACATGGGAGCTGGCTCTCTTGATCGCTGCTCTGCGGGCTTGTGCATCCGCCATGGTGTCCTCCTCGTGCGTCGTCGGCTCGGGTCCACTTAGCTTCTATGGCGGTCCGGACGGATCTGAAGGTGCGTCGGCAAGACGTTCGAAGTGCTCCAGTGCGAGGAGTTCCTTCGCACGGTATTCCCGAAACTCCGGCCGGAACTGCGGCAGACCTGCATCGGCGAAGACGGGCCGGGCCTTCAGCTTGACGAAAGGGACCCTGTGCCCGGATGCGTCCTTGCGCGGGACGTGACCCATTCGCTCGCGAGCTGCGGCGTCGAACATCTCCAGGTATCGGCGTGGAGCGACGCCCACGAACGCGTCAAATCTGATCTTGCCGTTGGTGCCGAGCGGAGAGCCGGCCGTCAGCGCATCGTCGTGTAGGTCCACCGCTCTGCTCTTCGCATAGGGCTCGACGAACACGATCCGGGCGATGCCTGCGCCGATGATGTGACGAGCGCAGTTGTGGCACGGGAAGGTCGTCGTGTGCAGCGTCGCCCCGGCGACGGGCGCGCCCCGGCGCGCAGCGTCGAGGAGCGCGTTCATCTCGGCATGGACCGCGCGACCGAACTCCGTCAGGTCCTTGAGCCCGCCCGCGCGAAGGTCGTCGGGCAGCGCGGCGTGCATCTTCTCCTGGAGGACGCCCAAGGCGGCGCGAACTTCCGCTGACTCTCCGAGCTCGTCGGCGAGCTCGTCGAGGTGCCCGTCGACGCGCGCAGTGAGCCGCTTCGCCAGCTCGTCGAAGTGCCTGCGATTCGTGTCCTGGTCGCCGACCTCGAAGTCGCGGTTCCCTTTGCCCTCCTCCTCCCAGACGGAGCCGCCTCCCACCTTCGGCACCTCATTCGTGCCGAGCGCGATCACCGAGCCGTCGGCTGTCGCGATGGCCGCTCCGACCTGTCGTCCGAACTCGGCGGAGCGGAGCGCGGCGCCGGCGGCGAGGAACTGTCCGTACTCCTCTCGTGTGGGCGTGCGAAACGGCGAGCCGAACAGGATCTCAAGCGTCCGCGCGACATCGGCTCTGATGACGTCGCGATCCCATCCGCGGATGAAGAAGTCGGCACGATGGAACGTCCCGCTGACGTCCTGGCCGCGCTCTGCCTCCTCCTTCTCGTCTCGCGCAATCAACTCGTCGGGCTTGTGTCTCCAGGTGTCCCGCTGGGCCGATTTGCGGGAGTCCTCGATCAGCTCCCCAAGGTGTCTCTCGCGCAGCTCCTTCGGACTGAAGGCGGCGATGACGACGAGGCGTGGTCCGTAGATCGCCCTCAGCGTCTCCAGCTCGTCCGGTGTCTTGAGGGACCGCACGATGAACGCATGCCGGCTGAGATTGGCCGGCAGCTCTTCGCCTTCACGCTGCCCTGGCGCGGGGGCTTCCGCCAACTGCTCGCGCGTAGCGACGATGTCGCTGACGGCGTGCAGTGCGAGGGCATCGCTGCGGTCCCATCGGCGCCGCAGCTCGTCGCCTGTCGTCATCGCGTCCCACAACGATTCATCGAACGGCTTGTCGCGGAAGTCCTCACTTGCCTGCTCGGCCAGATAGACGCTGAGCCGCAGTAGGTGGGTCGTGTAGCCGTAATCGGTCAGCTGTGTCTGAAGGTGGTCTCCGACCAGTCCGACGTCGGTTCCTACCGCGGCGACGAGTGCGATGAACAGCTCCGTCTGATCTGTATGCGCCTCCGACATGGAGACATCGAATCATCTCCGCCACGTGAACGCTCCAGATAGTTGCGAGTCAGTCGCTGGGCGTCGGCGTGGCGAGGTGGCGGCGCTGGCCGCCGCGCGTTGCCAGCTCGCGCAGCTTCGTCGCCTCGGCGTCCCAGTCGTAGACGACGGCCGTGTCGGCGATGCGGTCGTAGATCGCCTGGCGGGTGCGGCCGAAGATGATGCCGAGGAAGCCGGCTCCGAGCGTGAGGAAGCCAAGCGGGTAGGTGAGCAGGCGGATGAGCGCGTGGCGGCGGTCGAGCGTGGAGCCGTCCGCCCGCACGATCCGCAGGCCGAGCAGCGACATGCCCGGACTGCGGCCGAAGCCGACCCACGAGCTGCCCCAGTAGACCGCCGACCAGGCGAGCGCGCCGGCCGCGAAGACGGCGCCCTCGACGTCCAGCGTCCACGGCGTTGCGGCGTCGACCGCGAAGCGCAGCAACGCGATCCCGGCGGTGTACAGGACGCCGATGAAGAAGGTGTCGGCCGCGTAGGCGAGCAGCCGGCTGACGGGGCCGGCGTAGTGGCCTTGATGCTGCAGCGCGTCGCGGGCGCGGGTCATGAGGCGGGCGGCACGTCGGGGGGCGGTGGCCCGGCCTCGGGCGCGGTCGTGGGAGCGGATGGTGCGGGTGGCGCGTCCTCTTCCTCCGGCACGAGCAGCGGCGGCCCGAGCGGGCCTTCGGCGCGCCGTCGCAGCACGCGGTCGACGAGCCGGGTGACGAGCGTGTCGGCGCCGACCGTCTGCGCGCGCGCCGCGTCGAGCGCCTCGCTCGCAAAGCCGCTCGTTGAGCGCGCGACGATCGTGCCGAGCTCCGTCTCCTCGACGATCGCGTCGATGTCCACCTCCTGGACGATCGCGTTGACGTCGATCCGTGCGGCGATCGCGTCCACATCGATGCGCGCGATCAGCGTGTCGAGGTCGACGCCGACGAGGAACGCGTCGACGTCGATCCGTTGCAGCAGGGCGTCGACGTCCGTCCGCCGCAGGAGCGCATCGACGTCGATCGTCGCCACGAGCGCGTCCGTGTCGACCTGTTGCACGATCGCGTCCACGTCGATCAGCTCGACGATCGCGGGGACGACCTGCTCGAGCGCGCGCTGGGCCTGCTCGACCGCGCGGTTGCGCGCGCGTGCTCCGTCCACGACCAAGGGGCGCGCTGCTGCCGACACCGCGCGGCTTGCGAGCCCGGCTCCGGGCAGCTCCGCCGCGATCCTGCCGCCGAGTCGCAACGCGCCGAAGCCGGCGCCGCCGAGTCGCAGCGCGACCCCCACGGTCCGCGTCGTCACGCCGAGTGCGAGATCGGCCGCGAAGGCCAGCTCGCGCGGCACGACGCGCGCGCCGCGCAGCGGCACGAGGTCCGTCCCGGGGGATCCGTGGGACGCGTCGTCGTCCATCGACCTGCCGAATCTACCGTGCGGCGCGGCTCGCAGGGCAGCTACGGTTGGGCCGATGAGCGACGCGGAGCCCGTGCGCATCGACAAGTGGCTGTGGGCCGCGCGGCTCGCGAAGACACGGCCGCTCGCGGCGGAGGCAGTGAAGGGCGGGCACGTCGAGGTCAACGGCCGACGCGTGCCGCCGGGCAAGAGAATCTCGGTCGGCGACCGGGTGGAGCTGACGATCGGCGGCGTGCCGCGGATCGTCGACGTGCGCGGGCTGGCCGAGCGCCGCGGCCCCGCGAGCGTCGCCACGACGCTGTACGAGGAGACGCCGGAGAGCGTCGCCGAGCGCGAGCGACTCGCGGAGCAGCACCGCCTGCAGCGGACGATCGGGGACGGCTTCCCCGGCGGACCCGGCGGCGGTGCGCGCCCGACCAAGCGCGACCGCCGCCGGTTGGATGCCGCGACGGCTAAGTCGCCGTCTGGCGGCCCTGCGCGCCGTAAGCCGCGAGGCCGTAGATGATGAGCACGTCGATGGCGAAGATCGCCAGCGACAGGAACGGGTAGGCGGGGATCGACAGCAGGGCGCCGATCGCGCTGATGCTTGCGGCGAAGATGCCGAAGATCGCGCCGAACGCGCCGCCACGCCAGATCGAGAACGCGGCGAGCACCTCGAGGATGCCGATGAACAGCGTGATCCAGCCCCATGTCTTCAGGGAGCTGATGACGAACTCGGTGTGCCCGGCGTAGAACTGGGCGTTGTCGATCGCCCCGATGCCGTAGACGATGTTCAGGATGCCGGCGATCATGAGCATGATCCCGGCGAAGAGGATCCAGCCGCTGCCTTGCTCGTTCACAGCTCCTCCTTTATTTGACGGTCGCACAGCGCTCGCAAGTATCACGCCGCACATGGACGGCACGAAAACCGTCCGAGGAGTTGGACGCGTCGGCGCTACCCGGCGACGTGCGCCTCGGCGAGCCGACGCAGCAGCTCATCGCGCTGCTCGGCCAGCTCGGTGGCGCTGAGCAGGCGTGGACGCGGCGGCGGTGCTGGGCGATCGTCGGCCGTGTTCGATGCGCGCGAGGCGTGGCGCGCGGTCAGGTCCGACAGCGCATGCTCGAGCGCTGCGATCTGGGTGCGCAGCCGGCGGCGTGTGGCCGCCTCGTCGTCGGCCGCCGGGTCGGGTGAGATCTCCCCGCCCATGTACACCGCAGCGGCAAGCTCGCGTGGGTCAACGCCCGCGTCGCGGGCGGCGCGCGTGGTGTCGGCAGCGAGCTGCGCGAGCGCGTCTCGCTCGGCTCCCTCGCCACGGCCGGTCACGAACGTGCCGCTGCCGTGGCGGGTGGTGACGAGCCCGTCGTGCTCCAGCCGCTGGTAGACGGCGCGCACGGTGTTCGCGTTGACGTCCGTCTCGGCGGCGAGCCGGTGCAGCGCTGGGAGCCGGTCCCCGGGCGCGAGCGTGCCGGCGAGGATCCGCGCGCGCAACGCCCACGCCAGCTGCACGCCCAGCGGGACGTCCGCATCCCGATCGAGCGCGATCTCGAGCGCGTCGCTGGCGGCGGGGCTCACGGGGATACCGTAGCGTCGCGAACGACTGGTGTGCCACCGCGCTGGCACACGTCCGGATCACGCGGGCTGCGGGCTAGCATGGCGAACGTGCCGTCGAGCGTCTCGTGGATCTCCTTTACGCCCGTGAAGGGACTGCGCCTGCGCCAGCTCGACGAGGCCGACGTGACGGTGGACGGGATCCGGGGAGACCGCGCGTTTTTCCTCGTCGACCCCGACGGGACAATGGTGAACGCGAAGCGGCTTGGTCGGCTCATGACGGTGGTGGCGGACCACGACGCGGCAGCCGGGAGGCTGGCGTTGCGCTTCCCAGACGGCCGCGAGGTCGCGGGTGACGTCGACCTGGGGGAGCCGCTGGACGTGCGCTTCTTCGGGCTCGCGCTGCGTGCGCGGCCGGTCGGCGGCCCCTTCTCGGAGGCGCTGTCCGAGCACGCGGGCGCGCACTTGCGGCTGGTCGCCGGGCCGCCGGAGCGGCCCGGCGTCGATCGCGGGCTCGACGGCGCCGTCACGCTCCTCTCAGGTGCGTCGCTTGAGCGCCTGCGGGAGGAGAGCGGTGCCGACGGCGAGGTGGACGCGCGGCGCTTTCGCATGACCTTCGGCATCGACGGCGTTGAGGCGCACGCGGAGGACGGCTGGCGCGACGTGCGGCTTGGTGAGGCGCTGCTGCGCGTGACGGGCAACGTCGGGCGCTGCGCGGTCACGACCCGCCACGCCGAGACGGGCATCGTCGACTTCAAGACGCTGCACCACCTGGCCGCCTACCGCCGCACCGTCGAGACGACCGAGCCGCTGCCCTTCGGGGTTCACGCGCGCGTGCTGGAGCCGGGGCGCGTGCGCGTCGGTGACGCGGTCGAGCTCGTCGGCTGAGCCGCTACGCCGCGAGCGGGGCCGGCAGCCCGATCTCGCCGAGCTCTAAGGGCGCACGCAGTTGGTCGGCTCCGTCGGGCCGGGCGCCGTAGCCCCAGCCGGCGTGCAGGAAGCGCATGCCGGCGGCGCGCGCGGCGAGCCCGTCGACGTCCATGTCGCCGACGAACACGCTGTCGCGCACGTCCACGCGCGCATCGCTCGCAGCGACCAGCAGCGGGTAGGGCGCCGGCTTGCCGGGGTACCTCGTTTCCGGTGTCTGCACGGTGGCGAACTCGACGTCGAACTGCGCCAGCGTCCACGCTGTCTGGGAGCGGGCCTTCGAGGTCACGACGCCGAGCTTCACGCCGCGCTTGTCGAGCCGCGCGAGCGCCGTGTGGATCCCCGGGAAGGCCGGCACGCGCGGCGCCTCGCGCAGCGCGGTTGCGCGGAAGACGCGCTCGATCTCGTCGGCCTCGTCGCTCAAGCCGAGCCGCTCGAGGATGTCGCGGAACGGGCGCCCGATCTCACGGAAGTAGGCGGCGAACGGCGTGCTGACGCCGACGTCGTGTTGGACCGCCTGCCATGCCGTCTCCATTGCGTCCCGCGAGTCCACCAGGACGCCGTCGAGATCCAGTAGAACGAGCTCCGGCTCGGGCAGCGGGATCGCCCCCTCGGCCCTCAGAGCACCGACAGTTCCCGCATGACGGCGAGGACCTCGTCTCTGCGGATCTCGTCGAGCGGCATCAGCGGCAGGCGCGTCGTCGGCGAGGCGATCACGCCCTTCGCCGCGAGGATCTCCTTGTAGCAGCGTATGTAGGCGTTCTTCGCGGTGATGCAGACGCCGACCGCCGGCACGACGGAGCCGAGCTGCAGCCTGCGCGCGGCGGGCAGATCGCCGGCCTCGAACGCGCGGTGGATCCCCGCGATTGCCTCCGGGTCGACGTTGCCCCAGCCGACGGTCGAGCCGATCGCGCCGTGGCGCAATCCCATCAGCATCATCAGCTCGTCGCCCGCAAGCGGCTCGACCGCAGGAGCGCCGGTGCGCATCGCTCCGACCTTCGCCGGGTCGGGGATCGACATCTTCACGTAGCGGATGTTCGCGGCGCGCTCGTTGAGGCTCTTGACGCGCTCGACGCTCAGCTCAATCCCGGCGCCGCCGTCGTAGACCATCAGCGGCAGGTCGACCGCGTTGGCAACCGCGAGGAAGTGCGCGTCGATCGCCTCCGGCGCGTGCGCGAAGTAGTACGGCGGCTGGAGCATCACGCATGCGGCGCCGAGCTCCTGCGCGTGGCGCGCCAGTTCGATCGAGACGCTCGTTGCGCTGTTGCCGATCCCGTACGTGAGCGGCACGCGTCCGCGCACCTGCTCGGCGATCAGGCTCATCAGGCGCGCTTGCTCGTCGACCGAAAGCGTGAAGCACTCGCCCGTCGTCCCGCCGCCGACGATGCCGTCTATGCCGGCGCCGATCACGTACTCCAGCAGCGCCGCGAGCGAGCGCTCGTCGATCTCGCCGTCCTCGTCAAACGGCGTGAGCAGCAGCAGCTGCGCGCCCGTCAGCGGGCGGTGCCCGTTGCCGGCGCTCATGCGAACGCCACCAGTGCCTTGCCTGCGGCCGGCACCGCGAACAGGTCGGTCGGGTCGGCCAGTTCCGCGAAGTCGTGTACGTCAGTGATCGCGCGCGGCAAGTCGACGGTCGTCTCGCTCACCATTGTGATCGCCGGGCCGAAGTCCTCGTAGAACGTCTCGCCGCTGCCCACGATCCGCAGGTCGCGCAGGCAGATCTCGCTCGGCTTGATCGGGATCGGGCCGAGGTCGGCGAAGTTGCCGATCTCGATCAGCGTGCCGCTCCAGTCGAGCAGGTCGAGTCCGGCCGCGAAGGCGGTCGGGGTGCCGGCGGCGTCGACGACGAGCGGCATCCGATGCGGGACCGCGCTCGTGTCGGCCAGCGCCACGAAACCGAGCTCCTGCGCCAGCGCGCGGCGGCCGGCGTCGCGCTCGACGACCGTCGCTCGCCCGCCGGAGGCCTCGATGGCGGTTGCGGCAACGATCCCGATGGCCCCGAAGCCGAGCACGAGGCCGTCCATCCCGGCCGGCACGTACTGCGCTCCGAAGGCCTTCCGCAGCGCGCTCAGCACGCACGCGAGCGGCTCGGCGAAGACGGCACGCTCGCGTGAGGTCGCCTCCGGCATCGGGTACACGCGCGAGCCCGCGCGCAGTTCCATCAGTGGCGAGAAGCCGCCGGTGAGGCCGTCGCCCGTCATCGTGAGGCCGTAGCAGGGGCGATCGAGGCAGCGGTCGGCGCGCGCGCAGCCCTCGCAGTCGCCGCACGGGACGCCAGGGGCGACGAGCACGCGGTCGCCGAGTGCGGGCTCACCGCCGCCGTCTGCCACGAGTCCGTGGTCGCCCGGCAGCCGCATCAGCCGGCCTATCACCTCGTGCCCAAGCAGGCACGGCGTCGGCACCTCGATGCGGCCCGCGTAGATGTGGTGGTCGGTCCCGCAGACGCCGGTCGTCTCGACCTGCAGCAGCGCACCGGCGCTGGGCACGGCGCGCTCGGCAGCGCGCACGGAGCCCGGCCCGTGCAGCTCGACGACACGGACGGTCGTGCGCGAGGCGAGCGCCTCCGACCCGGAAGCATTAATTGATGACACGATTGATCGCACCTCGTACGAGGCCGCTGCTGCGGCGTGCATCCCCGATGGCGGTCGCCGCATCCCCCTTAGAACGAAGGCGACCTGGAGCCAGCCTACACCGCTGCAGCCCGCGAATGCAACCGCGTGCGAGGCTCTCTGCCGCCGCCCGTCACACGTTGACCCGGCCCCTCGCCGCTCGCTATGATCGGCTGGAGTCGGCCAGGGGGTGGCGACTCACGGCAGTTGCGAGCGTCCGTAGCTCAACTGGTCAACGGTCGAATAAATAGACGCGTATTGCTTTGGCGGGCGTGAGCCTTCTAGCTGGGGGACTTCGATTTCTCGGTGGCTCTTGTCGCTTCGGCGGCCCTCGTTTGGAGCCACGTGTTGAACATCGGCCCAAGAGCAGCGGTTTTAGGGACCGCAGGTTGCGGGTTCGAATCCCGTCGGGCGCATCGGAACACAACAGGAGTCAGATAGGTCACCGTCGTCGGGACTCCGAGTGTCCGGCGACGCACTAGGAGTGACGCACGCACCACCACCAACAAAGGCCGAACGGGGGAAGCATGGCCTCTCAAAGCGTGACACCGGACTACGTGCCGGCGACGATCGAGGAGCGCTGGCAGCGCGCATGGCAGGAGGCGGAGGCGTTCAAGACGCCCGCCGACGGCCCGCGCGAGCGCGCAGCGTACATCTTCTCGGCCTGTCCGTTCACGTCCGGCAGCGCCCACATGGGCCACATCCGCAGCTACTCGATAAGCGACGCGTACGCGCGCTATCTGCGGATGAGCGGCCGCGACGTCCTGTTCTCGATCGGCTTCGACGCGTTCGGGTTGCCGAGCGAGATCGGTGCGATCAAGAACGACCTGACGCCGGTCGAGTGGGTCGAGCAGTGCCGCGCGCGGATGCATGCGCAGTTCGACCGGCTCGGCTACTCGTTCGACTGGGAGCGCGAGTGGGTCACGAGCTATCCCGCGCTCTACAAGTGGACGCAGTGGCTGTTCCTGCTGCTGCTCAGACGCGGGCTCGTCTACCACGCCGAGGGCCAGGTCGACTGGTGCGACAACTGCAGAACGGTGCTCGCCTCCTTGCAGGTCGAGGACGGCACCTGTTGGCGTTGCCACGAGCCGGTGAGACTCATACGGCGCTCGCAGTGGTACCTCGGCGTGAGCGACTACCTGCCCGAGAACGAGAGAGGAATCGACCTGCTCGATGGTTGGAACGCGGCCGGCGTGGCGGCGCAGCGCACGATGCTCGGGCGCGTGGACGGCGTCGAGCTCGACGTCTCGACGCTCGACGGCGTGCCGTTGACCGTCTTCACGCCGTACAAGGACGCGGTCGACAGAGCCGAGTTCGCGATGCTTTCGCCGAGCCACCCGGACATTGACGCGTGGACGACGGACGACGAGATCCGCGCACAGCTGGAGCGCGTGCGCAGGGCTGGCGTGCAGCGCGACGACCGCAGCGCCGAGGCCGCGCCGCTGATCCAGACCGGCCGGGCGCTCGCGATCCCGGGCTTCCCAAGACCCCTCCCAGTTGTCATAACCCCGGCGGTCGACGACCGCTTTGGCCACACGGCGGTGCTCGGGATCCCCGACGCCGACAAGGTCGACGCGCGCCTGGCACCGCGTGTGAGAGCCGCGGCTGCGTTGGGCTGGAAGCTGCCGTCGGGCAGGCCGAAGGTGCGCGACGCCGCCCGCTACCGGGCGCGCGACTTCCCGATCTCGCGTCAGCGCGCGTGGGGTGCGCCGATACCTTTGGTGCACTGCGACGCGTGCGGGACCGTTCCGGTGCCGGAGGACCAGCTGCCGGTGCGGCTGCCCGAGGACCTGCGCCCGACCGGCGCGGGCAACGCGCTCGCTGAGCGCGAGGACTTCATTGCGACGACGTGCCCGCAGTGCGGGGCGGCGGCTCGCCGTGAGACGGACACGTTGGACTGCCACGTGGACGGTCTGTGGCAGTGGCTGCCGTTCAGCGTGCCGGCTGCCGAGCGCGAGGGCTCGATGTTCACGAGCGAGGAACTGAGACGCTGGCTGCCGGTCCACATCGTCATCTGGGGGGCAGACGGCGGCGGCTCGATGTTCGACCAACGCATGACCGCGAAGGTCCTGCGCGACGCGGACGTGCTGCCGCACCTGAGGGAGGGCGAGCCCCACCAGAGGGTGCTGATGCACGAGATGGTCCACCTCGACGGCAAGAAGATGAGCAAGCACCTCGGCAACGTCGTCGACCCGGACGCCCTGCTGGAGCGGGTCGGCGCCGACACGGTGCGGCTCGCCGTCCTGTACGCGGCGGCGCCGACGAACATCCTCACCTGGACCGATCAGGCGCTGCAGTACTGCCACCGCTGGCTGCACAACTTCTGGCAGTACGCGCTGCCGCGGCTGGAGGGGGCCGGCGCCGTCGCGGAGCCCGATCCGGAGGAGGGCGCGGTGAAGCTGCGCGGCCGCCTCGACAATTGGCACGGCGTGGCGGTGCGGCGCATCACCGAGAACATGGAGGGTCTCGAGACGCACCGCGCGGCGCGCAACGTGATGACGCTGGTGGAGCGGATCAGAGACTTCGAGCGGCGCGTGCTGAGACAACAGGACGCGCTGACGCCGAGCGACCAGCGTGCGCTGCAGCGAGCGCTCCTGGACGCCGTGATCATGCTCGCGCCGCTGGCGCCGCACATCGCGGAGGAGCTGTGGTCGGCGGCCGGGCAGGAGGGGCTGGTCTGCAACGCGCCGTGGCCTGAGGCGGCGCACGCGTCAGTCCCTGCTGCGAGGGACTGACGCGCCCGTCGGCTCAGGAGCCGAAGTCGAAGCGCACGACCTTGAACAACTCCTGCCCTCTGCCGGCCTTCGAGCAGCGCGCGAAGCGCAGCTCCTCGGCCGCTCTGGCGGTGAGACATGTGAACCCCCGGACGCTGCAGCTGCCGTCGTCGCCGCACTTCACGACGGCGGCGCGGGCGATCCGCTTCGCGACGTCGCATCTTGTGCGACGTGCCGTGACGTCGCCGATCAGCACGCCGCCGTCGGTCGTGGTGTTGCCGCACGAGGCGATCGGGGCGGGCGCTGCGACGGCAGTACCCGGCACGGCAGCGACGCCGGCGGCGAGAGCGGCGACGGATGCGACGGCGAGCGCCGCGGCGCGTCGGCGGAAGGTCGGATGGGGGAGAGCGGACACGGGGACTCCTCGATGTCGAAGGGCCGATCCGAGCCGGATCGCCCGGATCGCGCGACACGCGCAGCGTAGCCGCGCGCCGGACATCCGGCCTGCCTGCGGACACGTATCCGATTAGGTGACCGCTCATCCGCTCATGCCTTGCCGACTCGCGCTGCTCGTTGGACTCGGACTCGCGCTTGGAGCCTGCGGTGGCGGAAGCGGGACGGCCGGGAGCGGCACCGACGCGCGGCCGCCCACGACGACACCGTCACACGTTGACTCCGCCGAAGCGCGCGTGGTGCGTGCATGGGCGGACGCGCTGCGGCACGGCCATGTGGCTGCCGCGGCGGCGTACTTCGCGCTGCCGGCGGTCGTCGCGAACGGCTCACCGCCGCTGCGTCTGCCCACGCGCGCGGCGGTTCGCGGCTTCAACCGCTCCCTGCCGTGCGGCGCGCGGCTGATCGCGACCGAGCCGACGCCGCACGGCTTCCTCGTCGCCACCTTCCGGCTCACCGAGCGGCCGGGTGCCGGCGAGTGCGGGAGCGGAACGGGCAGGCTCGCGCAGGTCGCGATCCGCGTCAGAGACGGGCACATCACGTACTGGGTGCGGATCGAAGGCGTGCCGAGACCGCCGAGACCGGCACCCGAGGTGCCGGGGACGCGGGCTTAGAACCTCAGCGTCGCCGTGCCATCTGGCATCCTCGGGGACGTGCTTCGACGCCCGTCAGCGGTCGCGCTCCTCGGGGTCGTCGCGTTCGCGGTGCTCGGTGCATGCGGTAGCGCGCCGGCGGGGTCGGAACCGGCGAGAACGGCTGCGGCCGGCGTGAAGCTGACGAAGGTCGGGACGTTCTCCTCGCCTGACTACGTGACGCAGCCGCCGGGGGAGCGGCAGCGACTCTTCGTGGTCGAGCAGGGCGGGAAGATCCGCGTCGTGCGGGACGGGCGAGTACTGCGCACGCCGTTCCTCGACATCTCTTCGCAGGTCGTGAGCGGTGGAGAGCAGGGGCTGCTGGGGCTGGCGTTCGCGCCGGACTACGCAAGCTCAGGCCGCTTCTACGTCGACTACACGGATCGCAACGGCGACACGCGCGTGGTTGAGTACCGGCGCGGGTCCTCGCCAGACCGCGCGAACCCGCGCAGTGCGCGGCAGCTGCTGTTCCAGGGTCAGCCGGAGTCGAACCACAACGGCGGGCAGCTGGCGTTCGGGCCCGACGGGCTGTTGTACATCGGTCTCGGCGATGGTGGTGGCGGCGACGATCAGCACGGTCCGATCGGGAATGGGCAGAACCTCGACACGCTGCTCGGCAAGATCCTGCGGATCGATCCGCGTCCGTCTGGCAGGCGCCCGTTCGGGATCCCCGCCGACAACCCGTTCGTCGGACGACGCGGCGCGAAGCCGGCGATCTACGCGTGGGGCCTGCGCAACCCGTGGCGCTTCTCGTTCGACCGCTCGACCGGCGACCTGACGATCGGTGACGTTGGACAGGAGGACGTCGAGGAGATCGACTTCCGCACGAAGGGCACCGGGCGGGGCGCGAACTTCGGCTGGCGCGCGTTCGAGGGGACGTGGCGCGAGGACCCGAGCCTCCGCGTGCGCGGCGACGTCAAGCCGGTGCTGCAGTACACGCACGACCGCGGCGGCTGCTCGGTCACCGGCGGCTACGTGATCCGCGACCCGCGCTTGCGCGCGCTCGCCGGCCGCTACGTCTACGGCGACTTCTGCGCGGGCGACCTCTTCACGGCCCGGCTACATCAGGGCGGCGCGAGCGGGCGCAGAGCGCTCGGGCTCCACGTCGGCTCGCTGTCCTCCTTCGGCGAGGACAGCAGCGGTCGCGTCTACGTCGTCTCGCTCGACGGGCCGGTCTACCGGCTCGATCCCCGCTAGCGCACAGGGAGAATGGCGACGATGAGCGTGCTGGAGCGTCATGACGTCGTCGTGATCCGAGCCGATAACCCGGGGCCGTTCACGCTCAGGGGCTCGAACACATGGGTGATCGGTCGTGAGCGTGCGTGGGTGATCGACCCCGGGCCGGCGCTGCCAGCGCACGTCGAGGCGGTCGCGGCCGAGGTCGAGCGGCGTGGCGGGCTCGCCGGCATCGCCCTCACGCACGACCATCCCGACCACGCCGAGGCGGTGCCCGCGCTGCGTGAGCGGCTGGGCGGCACGGCACCGTTGGCCGGCGCACGCGGGCCGGTCGACTTGACGCTGGCGGACGGCGATCGCGCCGGGCCGCTGGAGGCGCTCGCGACGCCGGGCCATGCACCCGATCACCTCTCCTACGTGCTGGGCGAGATCGCCTTCACCGGCGATGCGGTGCTCGGCGAGGGCAGCGTTTTCGTCGCACCCGACCCCGGCGCGCTCGCCGGTTACCTGGCGGGGCTGGAGCGACTGCGAGAGCTCGATCTCGCACTCATCTGCCCCGGCCACGGACCGCTCGTCGAGGACCCCGCGGCGAAGCTGGAGGAGTACGTGGAGCACCGGCTCGCCCGCGAGCGGGTACTGCTCGAGGCGCTCGGCGCTGGCTCGCGCTCGGTCGACGAGTTGCTCGACGCGGCCTGGTCCGACGCGCCCGCGCTGCTGCGCCCTGCCGCCGCCGTCACGCTCGCCGCCCACCTCGACAAGCTCGCGGACGAGGGGCGGCTGCCGGACGGTGTCGAGCGGCCGGAACGGCCGCCGTGGCTGCCGTGAACGGCGATGCTTGACGGATTGACCCCCTCAGAGGGGTAGTGGGTCAGTTTGGTAGCGACCCTCTCCGTGCTCTACGGTCCCCGCCGTTCGTAGGCGGCCCCGGGCTGGCGCTGTAACGCCGAACCCGGGGCCTACACACGGAGGTCAGTCCGTATGCAGGCGCAGGGTATCCCGCAGCAGCGGGCGTTGGGTCGAGCCGTGCGTGAGGTGCGCGCTCGGCGAGGGTTGTCGCAGGAGATGCTCGGCGAGCGTGCTGGGTTGCATCGCAACTACGTCGGTGCGGTGGAGCGTGGGCTGATCAACCCGACGCTGAAGACGCTGCTCGCGCTCGTGGAAGGGTTGGGCGTGCCGATGAGCGAGCTGGTGGCGGTCTATGAGCGACAGTTGCGCGATGCCGCGTAGAAGCCCGTTCGCGGGCGCGAGCGACCTTGTGGCGCTCGGCCTCGCGCTCCGCGAGGTACGCGGGCGGCGCGGGGTCCAGCAGGAGGCGGTCGGGTTCGATGCCGGGGTCGGTCACGGCTACATCAGCATGGTCGAGCTGGGCTACCTGAACCCGGGGTTCCTGACGCTGCTCGCGATGGCGCGCACGCTGCGCATCCCGCTCGCGGAGCTGGTCGAGATCTACGGCCGGGAGCTGGAGCGCATCGACCCTGACGCGGGCGCTGAGGTTCCAGCGTGCCCGACACCTGCGGCGCTCGCGCATACCAAGCGGGTGAGCAGCGGCAGCGCAGCCGGTTACCACGTTGCGAAGGCCCGGAGAGCGCGGAGTAGGATGCGGTCATGGATCTGAACACGCTCGCTGCGAAGATCGTCAGAGAGTCCACGGACCCCACCGCTCGCGATGACGGGAAGGACCCCGAGGCCGTGGCGCGTGGACGCAGAGGCGGTCAGAAGGGCGGTCGGATACGCGCGGAGCGGATGACTCCTGCAGAGCGCTCAGAGTCGGCCAGACGAGCCGCGCGTGCCCGCTGGCAAACGCCGTAGGGCTACGACTCTCCGGCCAACGCGGCGAGCTGCTCTCGGCGATACTCCAGGACGAGCGAGTCTTCAGGTCCACGTCCGGTGGTGTAGCGGATGAACCACTCCACGAGCGCGTCTACGGAGTCGTCGGAAAGCTTCAAACCACGGTGACGGCTGAGGTGGTTCCGCGTGACGGGTTGGACTTGGTCGAGGCGCAGAAAGCCTTCATTGAAGGCCGGGCGATCATGGGCCGGGAGATAGAAGACATTCGAGAACTCGTAGGCGGCTGCACGTCTACGGTCGCGTTCGTCGAATTGATCGAAGCCGTAGATCGGCAAGACCATCACGACATCGGCGTGTTGGGTACTTCTCGCCTTGAGGTCCGTCGCTGAGGTACCGCCGAGGACGACGACGGGGCGATCCTTCTTCGTCTTTGCCAGCACCGCCGCCTCGCTCGCTTGGAGCTTGAGGCTGTGGACCGGAGCGTGCTGGAACGTGTCATCCGTTCGACCGGACACCCGAAACTCAAGTTCCCGGTCGTCCTGCGGATTGACCCGGTTGATCTTGAGCCCATGTCTGGGCGGAAGGTAGATCGGCTGATCGCACCAGATATGCCCGGGCTGGATCTCTGCTGGGGCCGCTTCGTAGAACGGCTCGATGAAACCAAACACGCTTAGAGAGGGATGTCTTCAGGGGTTCGAAGTACGCCGCGCACCCCCTCCCCGTCCAAGTCGTCGTCGGCGTGCTGGAGGAACCGTCCTGGGGGGTCCAGCGCAACGGATCTCAGAGTAGCGTTGCGAGGGCGCCATTGCGCCAATCGTTGGTCAATGTCAGGGGGCCGCTCGGGCGGCCGCAAAGGCGTGGGGCGTCCCTCCCGCGGATCGTCTCGCGCGAGCGACAGGTCGAGCCACTGACCCCGCTCCGCATCTGCCATTGGGCCGGTGTGGAAGTAGACGTAGTCCAGCAGCTCGTTCAGGTCGAGCGGCGCAAACCGGTCGATCACGCGGTCAATGACGATCTTGGTTCCTGCTCTCCAATCCTCTGCGCCCGGTGCGCCCGGTGCGCTGCGGTAGAGGACGTTGTCTCTCCAGGTCGCCGTCGCCAGTTCGACGCCCTCCATCGATCTGAGCGTGTCGATCAGTTCGTAGGCGTACGGACCGTAGTGGTAGAACCGCCATCTCAGCCCTGTCAGCGGGTCACGCCGCGTTCGGACCCGTTCGATATCGACGAGGTACAGGAGCTTGACCAGTCTCGTGCGGTTGAGCGTGACCCCCTTGCCGCTAGCGCGCGCGACGATGTACGCGATCAGTGCGCGAACATCCGGGTCGATCCTGGGAAACAGCGGCATCGTTTCTCCCTGATCGTATGGTCGGCACCTGGGATCGTGCGCTGTAGGGACGCGCCAAGGTCAGCGCTGCGTTCTTCGGGGTTCTGTCCGAATGCTCACGCATAATGGTCAACATGAACCGTCTGAGCACAGAGAAGCGCGCAGCCATCGTGGGCTGCCTGGTCGAGGGGACCTCGATCCGCGGCACCGTCCGAATCACGGGCGCCGCCAAGAACACCGTGACGAGACTGCTGGTCGACCTCGGCGCCGCCTGCGCCGAGTACCAGCACCACACGCTGCGCGATCTCCCGTGCAGAACCATCGAGTGCGACGAGATTTGGGCGTTCTGTTACGCCAAGCAGAAGAACGTGCCGGAGCAGTTCAGAGGCACGCCCGGCTACGGCGATGTGTGGACCTGGACGGCTCTCTGCGCGGACACGAAGCTCGTGCCGTCGTGGCTGGTCGGCGAGCGCACCATCGATGACGGCACCGCGTTTATGCACGATCTGCGCGGCCGGCTCGCGGAGCCTCGCGTGCAGATCACCACGGACGGGCTGCGCGCCTACCGGGAGGCGGTTGGCGACACGTTCGGCGAGGGCGTGGACTTCGCGCAGCTTCACAAGGTCTACGGGCTCGACCCCACGATCAGAGGCGCTCAGCGTCGCTACAGCCCGCCGATGGTCACCAGCACCCAGGTGACGGTCGTCTCAGGCGACCCCGATCCCGGCGAGATCAGCACGAGCTACGTCGAGCGCCAGAACCTCACCATGCGGATGGGCATGCGCCGCTTCACGCGCCTCACGAACGGGTTCTCAAAGAAGGTCGAAAACCTCGCGCACGCCGTCTCGCTCCACTACTGCTACTACAACTTTTCGCGCGTCCACCAGACGCTCAGATGCACCCCGGCGCAGGCCGCTGGCGTCACCGATAGACGGTGGAAGCGGACGGACATCGCGGCGTTGCTGGACTAGCTCGAAGGTCGGCGCGGCGGCCCAGGGTGACCGCCCTGGGCCGCCAAGTCCGACAGGAGGCGCCGAGAGAGACGCACGCTCATCGTGGCAGGCGTCGCGGATGCGTCCGGACTCGCTGGCACGATCAACCTGATTCCAGGGCTTTGTAGCGCTGTGACCGCAGCCGGCCCGGGAAGGACAGGAGAGCAGCATGCGGGTCAACCCGTACCACACCACCACGCCCGAGGAGGGCGAGGGGCACCGGAACGTCTACCACAACGACAACCAGTGCCCTGCTGGGAAGCGGATCAAGCCGGAGAACAGAGTGTCTGGGACCGGCGGCCGTCCGCTCTGCGAGGACTGCAAGTAGCAGCCGCGCGGAACGTCAGCTCCCAGTACGGACCGCACGGCTCACCGGCAGGCGTCACCCGCCAATAGCGCCGGAGCGTGCGCACGGGAAGCTCCAACTGCACAGCAACCGAGAGGGCACGGAAGCCCTCGCTGTGCTCCCCGTGGAACCGCACGGTCGGTTCCGGGAAGGCGTGTCCCTCGCCGGCTTCGCACGACTCGAACGTCTCCACGCCTGCCGCGTCGAGCACATCCACATACGGCGCGATCCCAGGATCGAGCGTCGCGAGCCAAGCCTCGCGTCTCGCGTCAGTCACGAGCAGCTCCTTTCGCTTGGCGCTGCCGATTTCAGGGCTTCTGAGCGACTGTCTGATAGTCGCCAGCATGAACCCACATGACGAAGGCCCAATGGCCTACACCGGGCGGTACATGCCCCACGCCGTCCCATGCCCGAAGTGCGCAGCGCCAGTCGGGTACCCGTGCCGACACCGCTTCACCGGCGAGCCCCGGACCGGCGTCCACAACGAGCGGTGGAACTCCGCAGTGGCGCTCTCGGAGGAGTGGGCGCGGCGGAATGCCTGAATGGCAAAGCCGGAGTTCAGGGCGTCAGCCTCGGACTCCGGCTACGCCCGAGGCGCCCGGCACCCCCGCCGGGTCAAACTGACCCACTACCCTCAGAGGGGGACAAAGCGTCGCGCATCAACTGGCAGCGCCGATGCGCCGCGCGGCCAGTGCGTTGGCAGCTGCGAGCGGGGTGATGCGGTCGGCGTCGGCAGTCTCGAAGACCTGGGCGAGCGTGTCGCCGATCGCGCGGCAGTCGCGGCGGGCGACGGCGGGGTCGTAGCCCTCGGCGCGCAGCTCGACGGCGATGTTGACGATCCCGCCGGCGTTGACGACGAAATCGGGGGCCCAGAGAATGTTGCGGGCTGCCAGCAGCTCGGCTGCGCTCTCGGTCGCAAGCTGGTTGTTCGCGGCCCCGGCGATCGCGCGGCAGCGCAGCTTCGGGACCGTGTCGGCGTCGAAGACGGCACCCAGTGCGCACGGCGAGAGCTCGTCGACCTTCGCGGTAAGCGCGCGGCCCGGCGTCGTCCAGCGTGCACCGAGCCGCTCCGCGAGCGCGCGCTTGGTGGGGTCCACGTCGGTGACGACGAGCTGCGCGCCGGCGCGCGCGCACAGTCTCGCGACGCGCGAGCCGACGTGGCCGAGGCCGAGCACGGCGATCGTGCGGCCCTCGAGCGAGGAGCTACCAAACAGCCGCTCACAGACGGTGCGAATCGCGGCCTCGACGCCGATCGCCGTGAACGGGCTCGGGTCGCCGGAGCCGCCGCGCGCGGTCGCGAGGCCGGTCACGTGGCGCGTGCGCTCGGCCATCACCGGCATGTCGCGGCTGCCGATGCCGACGTCCTCCGCTGTGAGGTAGCGCCCGCCGAGTGTCTCGACGGCGTCACCGAAGTCGAGCAGCGCGGCGCGGCGCCGCGCACCGGTCAGATGTGCGCCCTGCGGCAGCGCGATGACGCCCTTACCACCACCGAGCGGCAGGTTCGCGCAGGCCGCCTTGTAGGTCATCGCGCGCGAGAGCCGCAACACGTCGAGCGTCGCCCGCCGCACGTCGTTGTACGTCCACATGCGGCAGCCGCCGAGCGACGGTCCGCGTGCGGTCGAGTGGATCGCGACCATCACCGGCAGTCCGGAGCGGCGCCCGCGCCGGACGTAGAGCTCCTCGTGGTCCAGTGGGGGCAGCAGGCCGTCGATGGGCGCAAGCTATCAGCGCGTGTGCGCCAGCCGGCGGCCCGTGCTCGGCGCCGAGGAGCCTGGTGCGCGCGGCTCAGCGCGGCCGGTATGTCGCGCCGCCGGTGCTCGCCGACGTCGGCGGCACGGTGGGTGCAGGCGGCGTGCTCGCGGGCGGCGCCACGCTCGTCGCGGGCGGGGCGGGCTCCGCAGGCGGCGGCTCCGTCGGCGAGGACGTGCTCCCGGCCGTGGGCGGCGGCGTGCTCGACGACCCGGTCGACGCTCTGACGGGATCCACCTCGCCGATCGTCGCGCCGTCCTCGGGCGCTGGCGTCACCGGCTGCAGCGAGTCCGCGGGCGGCTCGGCGGGAGCTGCCGCGCCGCCGTTGCCCGGGCCCGTCGCGTCCGGGGCAAGCGTCGGCGGCGGTGGCGGTGCGATCGCCTTGTCGCCGTTGACCCCCGGGATCAGTCTCAGGCGCAGCCGCTGCGCGGCGTCGCGACGGTCTGCGTCCGTCACGGCCGCGCCGGCTGCGGCTCCGAACGCCGGCGCCCGCAGCGTCGGGGAAGCTGGCGCCGTCGCGACGCTGCGATGGATCGCCGCCTGATGGCGATGGTGCGGGGCGAGCGTGTGGTGCACCTCGACCGCGCCGCCGGCGCTCACGACAGCGACGGCGACCGCAGCGGCGATGTGGCTGACGGACACGCCCGCGGCACCGGCACCGGCGGTCGCGACTGCCGCACCGGCCGTCGCTCCGCCCGCGGCGGTCGCGCCGCCCCCGGCGGCGGCACCACCCCCACCGATGCCGAGCAGCTTCGCGACGAGCGCGACCGGTCCGAGCGCCGGGACAAGCGCGGCGAGACGTGCGTCGACCGCGCGCAGCTCCTTCTTGTACGCGCTGCAGCTCTTGCAGTCATGCAGGTGGCGCTTCACGAGCCCGCTTGCCCGCACGCCGCGCTCGTGCGCGTCGGCGAGGTCGGCGCGGATCGCGGCGCAGGCGGTGTCGCGCGCCTCGGATGCCTGCGCGAGTCCGATGCGCGCGCGCACGAGCAGCGACTTGACGGCCGGCACGGTCACGTCGAGTGCGGCGGCCAGATCGGCGTAGGCCATCCCCGAGATCTCGCGCATCAGCAGGGCGGAGCGCTGCTGCTCGGGCAGCCGCTGTACGTCGGCGACGAGGCGGCGCAGCGACTCGCGCTGTTCGACCGCGTCCATCGGATCGGACGCCGGCGCCTGCACGAGCTCGAGCACCTCAGAGGGGGCGCCGATCGCGGCCGACGGCCGGCGCAGCTCGTCGATGCAACGGTTGTGCGCGATGCGGTAGAGCCACGCACGCAGCGACACGTCGCGGTCGTTCGCGCGCAGCGCGCCGTATGCGCGGACGAAGACGTCTTGCAGCGCGTCCTCGGCGTCGGCGCGCGAGCCGCCGAACATCTGCCGCGCGTAGGCGAACAGGCGCGTGCGGTAGCGGTCGTGGATGACGCGAAACGCCTCGTCGCTGCCGGCGCGGAACAGCCGCACGAGCTGCTCGTCGGACCGCAGACGCAGCAACGGCCCCGTGACGATCCGGGTGGGCGCGGCGCGCGTACCCTGCGTCGCCGGCGCGATTGCTGCGGTGGTTGGGATGGTTGACGCCTCCACGCTGCCTCCTTGACCGCTCAACGGAGCCTAAAGCATGGAGTTGCGGACTTTCGCCAGATCAGGCCAAGTTCGCCATCACGTGCTTGATCTGCGTGTAGTCCTCGAAGCCGTACTTCGACAGGTCCTTGCCGTAGCCGGACTGCTTGAAGCCGCCGTGCGGCATCTCGGACACGAGCGGGATGTGGTCGTTGATCCAGACCGCTCCGAAGCGCAGCGCCTTCGACATCCGCAGCGCGCGGCCGACGTTCTGCGTCCACACCGATGACGCCAGCCCGTACGGCGTGCCGTTCGCCCACGCGAGCGCCTCCGCTTCGTCCGAGAAGCGCTGGACCGTGATCACGGGGCCGAAGATCTCGCGCTGGATCATCTCGTCCTGCTGCTGCAGGCCGGCGACAACGGTCGGCTCGTAGTAGTAGCCCGGCAGGTCGGCGTCGCGCCCGCCGGTGACGACCTCGGCGCCGGACGGCTTGCGCTCGACGAAGCCGGCGACCCGCTCGCGCTGGCGCGCGGAGTTGAGCGGCCCGAGCGTCGTGTCGGCCGAGAGCGTGTCGCCGAGCACGAGGCCCTGCGCCTCCGACGCCAGGCCCGCGACGACGTCGTCGTGCACGCCCGCGCCCGCGAGCACGCGCGTGGCGGCCGTGCAGTCCTGCCCGGCGTTGTAGTAGCCGGTCCCGGCGATCGTCTCCAGCGCGACCTCCAGGTCCGCGTCGTCGAAGACGATTACGGGCGCCTTGCCGCCCAGCTCCAGGTGCACGCGCTTGAGCGTGTCAGCGGCCGCGCGCGCGATCCACTTGCCCGTCTCGACGCTGCCGGTGAGCGAGACCATGTCGACCTCGGGGTGCGTCACGAGCGCCTGTCCGGCCGGGTCGCCGTGGCCCGCGATCACGTTGAGGACGCCTCTCGGCAGGAACTCGGCGGCGATCTCGGCGAGCCGCAGCGTCGTGAGCGGCGTCGTCTCGGCCGGCTTCAGCACCACCGTGTTGCCGGCCGCGAGCGCCGGTCCGATCTTCCAGCCGGCCATCATCAGCGGGTAGTTCCACGGCGCGATCTGGCCGACGACGCCGATCGCCTCGCGGCGGATCATCGACGTGTGGTCGGCCATGTACTCGCCGGCGGCCGTCCCCTCGAGGATCCGCGCGGCGCCGGCAAAGAAGCGCAGGTTGTCGGCGACGACCGGGATCTCGTCCGCCTTGACGGCCTCGATCGGCTTGCCGGCGTCGAGCGCCTCCAGCTCGGCCAGCTCGTCGCCGTGCTCCTCGACGGCGTCGGCGAGCTTCAGCAGCGCGTGCGAGCGCTCGCCGGGCGTCGCGCCCGACCAGCCGTCGAAGGCGCGCCGCGCGGCCTGGACCGCGCGGTCGACGTCGGTCGCGTCGGACAGCGGGGCGCTGGCGATCTGCTCGCCGGTCGCCGGGTTGAGGATCGGCTCGCTGCGGCCCTCGACCGGGTCGACGTGCTCGCCGTCCACGAAATTGCGCAGCGTGCGGGTGACGGTCGCCATGGCGGATCGGTCTCCTTTGGGTCGCTGTCCGGAACGTACCACCGGCGGGCGGGTCCCAATGGAGGAATCAGATGCGGACGCTGCGCCGTTTCGGAGCGGCTGCGGGTGGCACGGTCCGCGCCCGGTGGGAGGAGGCCTCGGCGCTCGGTGCAGCCGCAGGTACGCTTCTCGGCATGGACCCCGCCAACGGCGTCGGCATCCCGCTCGCGGTCGTCGCGGGCCTCGTGTCGTTCCTCTCGCCGTGTGTGCTGCCGCTCGTGCCGGGCTACATCTCGGCCGTCGCCGGCGTCACGCCGGAGCAGGCGCGCGCCGACGGCGGGGTGCGGCGGGTGCTGCTCCCGAGCCTGCTGTTCGTGCTGAGCTTCTCGACGATCTTCATCCTGCTCGGGCTCGGCGCGACCGCGGTTGGAGCGACGCTCAACGACCACCGTGAGACGCTGCAGAAGGCCTCGGCGGTGCTGATCGTCGCGATGGGCGTGTTCTTCGTCGCGGCACCGTTCGTCACGCGGCTGAACCGCGAGTTCCACGTCAGCGGCCTGATGGAGCGCGCGGGACGCGGCGGCCCGATCATCGCCGGTGCCGCCTTCGCGATCGCTTGGACGCCGTGCATCGGCCCGACGCTCGGCGCGATCCTCAGCGCGGCGGCGCTCTCGGGCTCCGCCAGTCATGGCGCTGTGCTGCTGGCCTTCTACTCGGCCGGGCTCGCGATCCCGTTCCTGCTCACCTCGCTGGCGTTCGGCAGCATGACGAACGCGTTCAGCGTCGTGAAGCGCCACTACAGCGCGGTCATCGCCACCGGCGGCGTCGTGCTGATCGCGATGGGCGTGCTGATCTGGACCGGCGAGTTCTTCCGCCTCAACGTCGAGGCGCAGAACCTCCTGAACAACCTCGGCCTGGACGTCTGGAACAGCGTCTAGCGTCGTCTCCGCCGCGGTAGGATCGAGCGATGGCTGTCCGAAAGCGTTTCATCACGTTCGACAAGACGGTGCTCGCCGAGGCCGAGCGGTTGTGCGCCCAACGCGACGTGGATCTGTCCACCTTCGTGAACGCCGCCGTGGAGCACTGGCTCAAGGTCGAGCGAGGGCAGACGTCGCTGCCAGGGTGACGGCGCGTTACCGCAAGCGCCACCCGGCGTGCGAGCATTCGCAGGCATGACCGCCACCAGACGGACCCGCCCGCGTGCGAACCCCCGCGGCCACACGCGCCAGCCCGCGCGCTCGCCGTTCCCGCCGATTGCCGACTACGCGTTCCTGTCGGACTGCCACACCGGTGCGCTGCTCGCGCCGAACGGGACGATCGAGTGGCTGTGCGTGCCGCGCTTCGACGCGCCGTCGATCTTCGGCTGCCTGCTCGATCGCGGCGCCGGCAGCTTCCGCCTCGGTCCCTACGGCATCTCCGTCCCCGGCGCGCGACGCTACGAGCCGGGTACGAACATCGTCGAGACGACGTGGATGACGCCGTCCGGCTGGCTCGTCGTGCGCGACGCGCTGACGATCGGCCCGTGGTCGGACAGCAGCGACCCGATGGCGCACACGCGCCCGCCGACCGACACCGATGCCGACCGTGTGCTCGTGCGCACGATCGAGTGCATCCAGGGCAGCGTGCAGATCGAGCTGGTCTGCGAGCCGGCGTTCGACTACGCGCGCGCAGAGACGACGTGGGAGGCGGTCGACGGCTACGCGATCGCCGACGCGACCGACGGCGAGACGACGATCCGCCTCACGAGTGACCTGATGCTCGGCATCGAGGGCAACCGCGTGCGTGCGCGGCACACGCTGCAGGAGGGCGAGAAGCGCTTCTGCGCGCTGTCGTGGGGAAGCGACCTGCACGGTCCGCGCGCGACGGAGGAGGCGGTCACGATGCTCGACCGCACGTCGCACTTCTGGCGCGGCTGGGTCGACGACGGCCACTTTCCCGACCACCCCTGGCGCGTCTACCTGCAGCGCTCGGCACTCGTGCTGAAGGGGCTGACCTACACGCCGACCGGCGCGATGGTCGCCGCGCTCACGACGTCGCTGCCGGAGACGCCGGGTGGGGAGCGCAACTGGGACTACCGCTACACGTGGATGCGCGACGCGACGTTCACGCTGTGGGGTCTGCACGCGCTCGGACTCGACTGGGAGGCCGACGACTTCATGCAGTTCGTCGCCGACGTGAATCGCAACGGCGACGGCTCGTTGCAGATCATGTACGGGATCGACGGCGAGAAGGACCTGACCGAGCAGACGCTCGACCACCTCACCGGCTATGACGGCGCGAAGCCCGTGCGGATCGGCAACGGCGCCTTCGACCAGCGCCAGAACGACGTCTACGGCGCCGTGCTCGACTCTGTCTACCTGCACACGAAGCACGGCGGCCGGCTGCCGCAGCGGCTGTGGCCGGTGCTGGAGGACCAGGTCAGAGGCGCGATCGCCGTCTGGAAGCAGCCTGACCAGGGGATCTGGGAGGCGCGCGGCGCGCCGCAACACTACGTCTCCTCGAAGCTGATGTGCTGGGTCGCGCTCGACCGTGGCGCGCGGCTCGCCGAGATCCACGGCGAGCCAGATCTGGCCGAGCAGTGGCAGGAGATTGCCGACGAGATCAAGCGGGACATCCTCAGACACGGCGTGCGCGAGGACGGCGTCTTCCGCCAGCACTACGAGACCGACGCGCTCGACGCCTCGACGCTGCTGATCCCGCTCGTGCGCTTCCTGTCACCCGACGACAGACGCGTCGTGGCCACGGTCAAGGCGATCGCGCGAGACCTGACGGACCACGGCCTCGTGCTCCGCTACAAGGTCGAGGAGACTGACGACGGCCTGCACGGCGAGGAGGGGACGTTCCTGATCTGCTCCTTCTGGCTCGTCGCCGCGCTCGAGGAGACCGGCGACCACCGCCGCGCGAAGGCGCTGTTGGAGAAGCTGCTCACGCACGCCTCGTCGCTGCTGCTGTTCGCCGAGGAGCTCGACGTCCACACCGGCCGCCAGCTCGGCAACTACCCCCAGGCGTTCACCCACCTCGCCCTGATCAACGCGGTCATGCACGTGATCGAGGGCGAGGAGGACGTCTGAGCGGCGCGCGCGTCGCGGCTTCCCCGCACGCACGTACGTAGACCTGCCGGATTGACAGCTTCCCGGTGCGCTGGTTAGGGTCTCGCTCGTTCAGCGGCAGGCGTCGGGGGACGCAGAGAGGACGTCGCGCCGCACCTACAAGAGGGGGAAAGCACATGCCTCGTATGAGGTACATCGCCGCACTCGCGTGCGCGCTCTTCGCCGTGCTCGCGCTCGCCGCGACAGCCGGCGCCACGATCACCACGACGACGGTCGAATACGGCCCGTGGACGATCCCGGCCGGCAACGGCGACCCGCATGATCATGACAACGCGGGGATGATCAGCAACGAAATCAGGACGAACGTCGCCAGGCCGTGCAGCGGCTGCAAGCTGATTGCGGTCGACCCGGAAATGGTCGATGCCACGACCGGCAGAGAAGTGAACATGAGGACCGGCCCGATGCTGCACCACTTCGTGCTGGCGGCGTCGAACAGGACCGACAACACCTGCAACGGCACGACCGTCGGCCTCCTCGGCCAGCGCTTCTTCGCCTCCGGCAACGAGCGCACGGCGATAGACATCGAAAGACTCTCGTACGGCTACGAAGTCGGCGCGAGCGACAGGTGGACGATGGTCACCGACCTGATGAACTGGTCGAGAGAATCCAGAAGAGTGAAGATCAAGGTCACGTTCAAGTACGCGACCGGCTCGGACGCCACGAGCCGCACGAACCTCAGGCCGTGGTGGCTCGACGTCGACGGCTGCTCGACCGACTCGCTCATAGAAGTGCCGCTCGGCTTCAGCGACACGCACAGAGAAATAAGAGCGCCGTCGGCCGGCAGGCTGATCGCTGCGGCCGGTCATATCCACGACCACGGCCTCAGCGTCGAACTCACGAACCAGAGCAGAAGCGAAGCGCTGATCTGCAACTCGGTCTCGAGAAGCGGCGAGACCGAAGCCTACGTCTCGCCTGAAGGCCGCAGAAGCATCTCCTCGATGAGCACGTGCGTCGGCACGCCGGTCGCGGAAATATCGAGCGGCAACACACTGAGACTGCACGTCAAGTACGAAGTGCCGGCGGAACATCCCGCGATCGACGACGCGATGGGCATCATGCTCACGTTCGTCGCGCCGTAGGCAGGACCGGCTAGACGCCGAGCTTGATCAGGTCGCGCGCTGGGTCGATATCCCAGCGCGCGGCCAGTTCGGCGACGCCCTCAGAACAGCGTGTCGGTGCCGCTCGGGTCGTCCGCGGGTGCGACGGCGGCCCGTTTTTTACGGCGGCTGGGCTTCGGAAATCTGGCACCTGGGCCGTACACGACTCTCGGGCCTCTTCTCGCCTCTGACACGCGGACGAGGAGCTCCCGCTGCTGGAGATCCGCCAGGATGTCCCGTGCGCGCCAGACATCGATGTCGAAGAGGTTCTGAAGCGTGCGATTTGTGATCGTCCCGTACTCGCGCAGGTGCGCGAGTACCTTGCGATCAGTCTCATCGACTGTGCGGCGCTGATATCGCACCGCTGTGCCGAGCGCCTTGAGCGTGTCTGCTCGCATGCGGTACTGAGGTGAGCTCAGGCGGCGTGAAGCACGCGTCGGCTCGAGCATTCCGGGATGATCCTGTGCGAGGCGTCGCAGGATCATCTCGGTCTCGGGTACCGCCTTCTGCAGCATTGGAGCGATCGAATCAGCCGACACCGTTCGGCGCTGGCAGAGCTCGAAGAGGACAAGCATCGTGTCGGTGTCCTCCCGCTCCTCTCTCGGGAGCTGTGTCACATACCGCACGATCGCTGCACGCGGAGCGCCTCCCGAGAGGACGACTCGCACGAAGTCGATCCCGCCAACGATGAGTGGGAGATCGTGTCCGAGACGAATCATCTCGCGGAACATCCGGTCGACCCCGCGACCGGTCTCCTCGGCGAGGCCGAGAGTCCGGGCTGCCCGTGCGAGTGTTGGATTTCGTGGAGTCGAGGCGTGGGTCAGGATGTTCTGCTCGGTGACGCTTCCGACGAGTGGGCCTGGCGAGACGACGACGAAAGCTGATGGGGAGTGCTCGACCTGTACTGGGCGTTGGAGCCGGTAGTCGCGGTGCAGAAGCGCGTTCGAGAGCGCCTCGCGGACGGCTGCCTCGGGGAAGTCGCTGATTTCGATCTGCTGTCCGGTCGGCAAGGTGAGCGGCGTGACATTCCGACGAGCCCACACCAACTCCATGAGGCGCTCAAAGGCGACGATCAGCGGTTGTGCGATCCGCTCGACGGCTGTTGCTTCACCACCCGGTGTCGCACGGTGCTGGTAGACGAGCGTTGCGCTCTGTGATGGCGGACCGCAGAACAGCACCTCGCCTGCTCGCAGGAGACGATCGTCGGGGTCGACCACGCCCAATGCTCGCAGCAAGTCCAGGTCTGACACGTCGGCGAGAGCTTGACGCTCGTCGGTGAGGCGGCTCAATGCCTCTCGTGCGGACAGGAGGGCACGCGGAACCGCTTCGCTCGCATCACGTTCCGATGGCTGGCTCGACCAGTCAACCCCCATCCGCTCTTCACGCATGCGCTGGTGCTCCTGAGGCAAGATCGGGACGCAGTTCGAGCCGATCCGGCGGGTTGTGCTTCCTTGCTTGTCGGCATGGAGATCGAAGCTGCGCAGCACGTCGACGACGAGGAGCGGAACCCCATAGTGGTGCTCGGTTCGCGCTGCCACCATGAGCGGAGGCTCTGTCAACTCGTGGACACGACGCTGCACCGTTCCCGCATCAAGGTCGCAGCCGACAAATGCTTCCGCTCCGCCGGGCGTGTCAGTGATGCCCATCACGATCGTCCCGCCGTCTCCGTTGGCAAAGCAGACCGCGGCTTCAACGAGAGTCCGGATCGCGTCGCCCTTGCTCGCGGGCTGCCGTTTGAAGTCGAGCTCCCCGTTCTCGACGGTTGCAGCAGCAGCGCCGTCTTGAATGCGAGCCAGGACGCGTGAGACCTCTGTCGCTCCGATAGGCATTTGCGAGAGCCTGATGGAGTCTGGCGGATCGCGCAAGTGTCAGGGTAGCCAGACTAGATCAGACTCGGCATGGGTTGATAGACAATATCCATCAATCCCCGATTTCCTGGGGATGCAGACTTTGGTTCTGCGGCTAGGCTAGGAGTGCGTCTTGACGAGATCGCGCGCCGGGTCAATCGTCCAGCGCGCGGCCAGCTCTGCGAGCTGCTCGTCAAGAGGCCAGCGGTCCGCGAGCGCGGGCCCCTCGTGGTCCGGGACGCCGCCCTTGAGCGTCATGCAGTTCGTGTTGTCGCCGATCGCGCGCAGCTCGGCGACCTCGGCGTCGCTGAGCAGGATGTCCGCCGGCAGCGCGGCCAGCTCGGCGCGCTTGTCCTCGACCGGGCGTGCGTCGGCGCCGGCCTCCTGCAGCAGCGTCGGGGCGACGCACTGGACGGGCGCGTGCGCGAGGTTCCACTGACAGGCGAGCTGCAGAGGCGTGAGGCCGTGGCGCTCGGCGATCGGGCGCATCCGCTCGATCCGCTCCAGGCCCGCCTCGATCCAGCCCTTTGGGCGGAAGCCGCGATGGTCGCGCGGGCCGAGCGTCTCCGGAGCGGTCAGGTCGCCGCCGAACAGTCCGCCGTAGTCGACGACGCGCGTGATCAGCTTGACGTCGTGCCGCTCCGCCGCCGGCAGCGCCAGCTCGCCCGGCCACGGCTCGAGCGGGTTGAGGATGATCATCGCCCAGTCGATGCGGTCGCCGAAGCGCTCGAAGCAGTCGATCAGGTCGAGCGTGAAGCCGTTCGCCGGGCCGGGGGCGACGCCGATCAGGTCGGTCAGGCCGGCGTCGCGCAGCGCCGCCATCCCGTCCCATACGGCCTCGCTCGTGTAGCCGACGCGGTCGGGGTTGTGCAGCAGCAGCAGGTCGAAGCGGTCGACGCCGCAGCGCTCCAGCGACGCCTCGGTCGCGCGGCGCAGGTAGGAGGCGTACTCGTCCGGGCCGCGCAGCGCGGGGTCGGTGAAGCGCGGGAAGCCCTTCGCGCCCTGGCGCTCGCCCTCGTAGAAGTCGTGGCCGACCGCTCCGACGAGCACGTAGTCGTCGCGGGGAAGGTCCGCGACGGCGCGGCCGAGCATACGATCCGCATCGCCGGCGCCGTACGTGTCGGCCGTCATGACGGTTCTGATGGCGTCGTCCGGCGTCAGCAGCGCCAGCAGCCGCTCATCGTCGAGCGGCTCGCCGAAGTGCATGAAGCGGCCGCCGCTCCAGGTGCCGACTGCCGTCTGCGTGGGGTGCGCCATGCCGCGAACGATACGACAGCGTCAGCGCAGCAGCTCAGCCACGCGCGCTTCGGCGATCGTGGCGCGCAGCGTCTCGCGGGCGCCGTATCTCGGGCGCCATCTCAGCTCGCGCTCGGCCTTCGCGGTGTCCATCACGACCGGCACGCGCAGGGCGTTGATCCACTGCGCCTTCTCCGGCACGAACGGCAGGCGGCCGGCCAGCTCGGCGGCTGCGTCGACCGCCAGGTCGGGCACCGGCACCGCGTACCAGCCGAGATCTTCCGCGAGGTCGCGCATCGTCAGCGTGCCGGGACCGGCGAGGTTGTACACGCCCGGCTTGCCGCGCCCGAGCACCGCGGCGCGCAACGCGCTCGCGACGTCGTCGTGGTGCACGAGCTGGAACGAGACGCCGTTGTCGGGGATCACGGGCTTCAGCACTGGCGCCGCGTCGAGCAGCCGCCACACCGCCGCCGGCATCCGCTCGCCGAGCTGCACGTACGGAATCGACTGGATCAGCATCAGCGCGTCCGGTCCGGCGACGATGCACGGCCGGAACGTGTAGACGGCGGTCGCGCTGCCGCGCGTGACGTCGCCGAGCAGCTTCTCGACCTCCGCCTTCTCGGCCGAGTAGGCGTGTGTGCCGGTGCCGCGCGGCGGCACGTCCTCGCTCAGCAGCGGCGGGTTTCTGGGGTGGAAGCCGTAGGCGGCGACCGACGACGTGTAGACGAGCCGCGGCACGCCGGCCGCCACGGTCGCAGCGAACACGTTGCGCGATCCCTCCAAGTTCACGCGATGGCCCTCGTCGCCGCCGGCTCCCATGATCGCGAAGGCGAGGTGGACGACCGCGTCGGCGCCCGCGACCAGCTCGTCGACCGACTCGCGGTCGAGCACGTCGCCGCGCAGGTACGTCGTCTTACGCCAGCCCTCGGTGGCCGGGTCGAGCTCGCGGCGCGCCATCGCGTGGATCGCTCTCACCTCTCTGTTGCGCTCCAGCGCGCGCACGAAGGCGCGACCGATGTCGCCGGTGGGTCCGGTGACGGCGACGGTGATGCCTTCGGTGGCGGCCGCTGTCGCGTTTGCACCGGCTCTCGCGCTCGCTGTCGCGCGCGGTCTTCTGCGGCTCGCTCTCGCTCTGGCGCTCGCCGCGGCCATGCTCACGCCTCCGTCGGCGCCTCGACCGCTTCGTAGCCCGGATCGCCCGGCAGCAGCACACGCGCGACCTCGCCTTCGAGCACGACGCGCGGCTCGACAGGCTCCACGGTCTGCTGACGCGCGTGCTCCACGAGCGCGTTCGCATGGGGGAACGCGGCCAGCTGCTCAAGGTGCTTGATCGTCGGGAAGACGAGCATCAGCTCACCGGCTGCGTGCGCGTCGAGCGCGCCCTGCGGCGTGCTCCAGCGCCAGTCGACGCACTCGCCGCCGTCGATCCGCGGCGCCGTCTCGTCCGGCACGTGGGAGAGGAAGAACCACGTGTCGAAGCGAATCTTCACGACCGCGGGCGTGATCCAGCGCGAGAACGCCACGAGCTCGGCCGGGTCCGCGATCGCGATGCCGGCCTCCTCCTCGACCTCGCGCACGCCGGCCGCACGCAGCGCTGCCTCGCCCTCACCGTCGGCCGCATCCACCGCGCCTCCCGGGAAGACCCATGCGCCGCCCATGAAGCGCGAGGCGGGGTTGCGCTGCACGAGCAGCACCTCCAGCCCGCGGTCCTCGCCGCGCAGGACGATCACGCTCGTGGCCAGACGCGGCGTTGTGACCGCGCCCGTGTTGAGCTCCTCGCCTGGTCCGGGCTGCGCAGGATCCATCTGCGTTCCACACTAGTACAGCCGTCTGGCGTGGAGGCGCGGTACCGTTCCGGACATGAGCGCGACACAAACGACGCAGAAGTGGATCTGCGAGTCCTGCGGATTCATCTACGACCCGGTCGATGGCGATCCCGACGGCGGGATCCCGCCCGGAACGGCCTTCGAGGACATTCCCGAGACCTGGTTCTGTCCGGTCTGCGGCGCGCGCAAGCGCGACTTCGTCCCGCACGAGGACTAAGCGCGCTCCCAGCTCCGCGTCCAGGGACGCGGAGTGCCGCGAAAGTCGGACGGGCGATCTGCCGAGAGATGGGGGGCACCGGCCTGACGGTGCATTGCCACCGTCATCCCCCGCAGGAGCCGATGCCCGATGTCCCGATCCCGTCGTGTCCTCACCGTGCTCGCGTGTGCCGCGAGCGCGTGCGCGCTGAGCGCCCCGGCCGCCCTTGCTGGGCCGAGCGTTCCCTCGAACGGGCAGGGCGTCGTGCTCTCGCTCGCGGGCCACAGCGTCCGCCTCGTCGACAAGAGCCATCGCGTCGGCGACGTGCGCGTCGCCTCCACGAGAGGCTTGCACCGAGGCGACGTCGTGAGCGTCCGCAACGGCAGAGCGTATGTCAGCGGCCGCGTCCGCAAGCTCTCCTTCCTCGGGCGCGTGGTGCGCAGCTCCGGTCACGGCGCGCTCGTGCGGCTCGGCGATGGCTCGTCCTTCAAGGTGGGCGGCGGCAAGCCGCACGGGCACCGTGCCCGCTCGGCCGGGAACGTCACGATCGACTTCCAAGGGCTCGCGCCCGGACAGACGCTGCTCGTCACGATTGCGACTGACGCGCAGGGCAACGTCGCGATCACGATCAGAGTCCTTTCGTCGCCGACCGACATCGGTGACGGCGAGCTGCACGCGTCTGGCGTCGTCACCGACGACGAGGGGGAGGGCGTGTTCGCGATCCGCACCGACGACGGCAGTGGCCTGCGCTTCGGCGATCCGCAGCAGCTGTTCGAGGCGGCCGACGCCGCCTGGTGCGACGTCGTCGACGTGTCCTTCCACAAGAACGGCGGTCGGCTGATCGCCGACGAGCTGCGCGTCACCGATCAGAGCGACGAAGGCGACTGCGCCGAGGAGGAGTGGGCCGACGAGGTCGACGGGACTGTGACCGCGCTCGCGGCCGACGGCTCCTCGCTGACGGTCGCGCCCGACGACGGGACCGCTGCGACGATGATCCCGGTCGACGACGCGAGCCTGCTTGACGGGATCGAGGTCGGCGACGGCGTCGCGGTCACGCTCGACGAGGACGGCACGGCGATCGACGTTGAGCTGCTCGACTGGTCCGAGGAGCCGGGGGACGAAGGCGGCGACGAGTAGTCGTCAGCTGCGCGTGCGCCTGGCCCGAGCGCGGCGTACGCGCGGCAGCAGCGCCGCTCCAAGCAGCAGCACGAGTGCGAAGGCGCTCGTCGCGACCCCCGCTCGCAAGCCGGGCACCCGGTAGCTCCACACGATCTCGTGCCGTCCGGCGCCGACGACGACGCCGCGCAGGACGGCGTCGACGCGGACGGGCGTGGCGGGCTGGCCGTCGACCTGCACGCTCCAGCCGTCCAGCAGCTGGTCGCCGAGCACGACGATGCCGCGCCTGTCGAGCGTCGCGTTCAGGGTGACGCGTGCGTTGCGCTCGTCGACGATCGCGGCGGTGCCACGCGCGCCCCGTGCGCCGGCGAGCCCCGTTTCGCTGGGCTGATCGGATTCGACGACGATCGCGCGGCGCGCGTCGAAGCCGCTTTCCACGAGCGCCGCCCGCGCGCTTGCAGCATCGGGCACTGAGACGATTTCGGATGCCACGAACGCGCGTGGCGTGGCGCGCGGGTTCTCGAAGATTGTCGCATCGTGCCCGTTGTAGACGCGTCGGAGCGGCCCCAGCGCCGGGTCGGCTTCTGTCCGAGCAGTGGCCCCCGGCGCCGCCAGGATGAAGCGCGCGCCGAGCGCGCCGGTCATCTGCACCCCGGCTGGGGTCATCCCGCCGATCGTCGTCGGCAGCCACGCGACCTGGTCTGGCACGGCCTGGCGCCACAGCGCGAGGAAGTCCTTCGTCGGGAACGGCGGGTTGTAGCCGCGCACGTCGGTGAGCCCGTAGCGGATCGACATCTCCGGTGGCAGCGCGAGTTCGACCGCGACGAAGCGGCCCTCGGCGCGGTGCTCCTGGAGGTAGGCGATGGCGGGGGTGCGCGGCGGCGTCACACGGTCACCGGGCGCCATCGGGTTGTAGCGGTTCGCGAAATGCAGCATGTCGAGGGCCGCAAGCAGCACGAGCGTCATCGCGACAGCCGTCGCCCACCCGGCGCGACGTCGCAGCGCGAGCAGCGCCGCCGTCACGCCGAGCGCGAACAGCAGGAACCAGGCGATCGTCGTCAGCTCGATCACGCCGCGGCGGTGGAAGTCCCTCCCGGTGAGGAAGTGCTCGACGGTGCGGCCAACGTCGCCAGGGCCGACGTGCGCGACTGCCGCGGCAATCAGTGCGACGCCGATCCCTGCGAGCGCCACCGCGAGCTGTCGCCCGCGCTCCTGTGGTCGCTCTACCACGGCCTGCAGCCCAAATGCGGCCAGCACGGCGACGGCAAGCTCGAAGACGAAGTGCAGGCGCTGGTTCTCCACCAGCTCCAGCGCCGGCAGGTGGGTGACGAGCCACCACAGGCCAGGTGCGTGCAGGGCGATCGCGAGACCGAGGCCGCCGAGGATCAGGAACGGCGCCTGGCGGCGCAGCGCGGCGCGGTTGGTGAGCCCGATCGCGGCGAGCAGGAGCGCGACGGCGCCGGCGTAGAACGTGCGCTCCTCGTAGTTCAGGTTGATCGAGTGGACCGGCGAGTCGGCGGTCTCGAGGCCGCTCGGACGACCCCACCAGTCCGGGAACAGCGGCGTGCGGATCATCCCGAACGGCATGCGGTCGAGGCCGGGCAGCGAGTACTCGCCGTGGCCGCTCCTGCGCGCGAGCGTCCCGACGGTCCCATGGCTGGAGACGATCTCCGGGATCAGCAGCACGGCGATCAGGCCGATGCCGACGGCGAGCCCGCCGAGCGTCAGCCCAAGCGTCTTGAGGCGCTCGGGGGGCGCGCGTTCGCGCGCGAAGGCCGCACGCAACAGCGCGTACACGCCGGCAGCGACGAGCACGTGCACCTGCGTGCCCGGATGGCCGCCGCCGAGCGCGGCGGCGGTGACGCACGCCAGGCCGATCGCGCTGCCGATCCCGCCGCTGCCACGGGCAAGGCGCTCGACGAGCCACAGCATCCACGGCAGCATCACGACGACCGCCGGCACGGCTTCCGGCATCAGCCACATGATGTTCATCGAGCAGAAGCCGAAGGCGATGCCGGCGAGCAACCCCGGCAGGAAGCCGAGCCGCAGCTCTCGCGCGAGCAGGTAGGTCCCGAACGCAGCCGCCCACAGCTTGAGCGCGGCGACGACGCCGAACGCATACGTGAAGGGGAGGACCCACAACGGCAAGCTGAATGGCGAGAAGAGGCCGGTCTGCGGGTTGGAGATGAAGGGGATGCCGGTCAGCACGTGCGGATCCCAGGCGGGGAATGTCCCCGAGCGCAGCAGCTCCCGCATCAGCTCGTGCCACGGGCGCACCACCAGCGGTACGTCCGCCAGCAAGTAGTTTTCGAAGCCCGCGACGTCCGACGGCCTATACGGCTGCCATGGCGGGACCTTGTAGAGGACCGCGTCCGCTGAGAAGACCTTGCCGCCAAGCAGCACCGGCCACAGGTAAACGAGCACCAGCAGCGCGAGCAGCAGCGCGGCACTGAGCGTCGGATGCTCGACCAGTACCGACGGTATGCGGATGCGGTCGCGCCGGCGCGTCTGGGTCCCCCGTCCCATGACGGCGCATGCTCTCACACCCGAACCGCCGTTCGGACGGCTGGTTGACACCCATGGGTGTTCGTGTCAACTTAAGCGACGGAAACCGTCATCACGACGCCGGAGGAGACATGGGCACCGTTGCTGTCGAGGAGGACCTGAGCCCCACCACATGGCGCGACGGCAAGCGCTACGCCTGGCTGCTCGGCCTGATCGTCCCGTTGCTGCCGTTCATCGCCTGGGGCTACGTCGAGCTGACCGGCCTCGGCCTCTTCTGGTGGTTCGGCCCGATCCTCGTCTTCGGGATCTTCACGGTCCTCGACGTGATCGTCGGGGTCGACGCGGAGAACCCGCCCGACAGCATCATCAAGTGGCTGGAGCAGGACCGCTACTACCGCTGGTGCACCTACGCCTTCATCCCGGTCCAGTACGCCGGACTCGTGTTCGCCTGCTGGCTGTGGTCCCACGGCGACCTCTCGACCGTCGACAAGATCGGCCTCGCGTTCACGATGGCGATGGTCAGCGGGATCGCGATCAACACCGCACACGAGCTCGGGCACAAGCGCGCGTCGCTCGAACGCTGGCTGTCAAAGGTGGCGCTCGCGCAGAGCGGCTACGGCCACTTCTTTATCGAGCACAACCGCGGCCACCACGTGCGCGTCGCGACGCCTGAGGATCCCGCCAGCTCGCGCCTCGGTGAGAGCTTCTGGGCGTTCCTGCCGCGCACGCTGGCCGGCTCGCTGCGCTCCTCGTGGGAGCTCGAGGTCGAGCGCCTGCGCCGCACCGGCAGCGGGCCGTGGACGTACAGAAACGACATCCTCAACGCGTGGGCGATGACGATCGGCCTGTACGTCGTGCTGATCGCCGTCTTCGGCTGGGTCGTGCTGCCCTACCTGCTGCTGCAGTCGTTCGTCGGCGCGTCGCTGCTGGAGGTCGTCAACTACCTCGAGCACTACGGGCTGCTGCGCCAGAAGCGTGAGGACGGCCGCTTCGAGCGGACCGCACCCGAGCACTCGTGGAACTCGAACAACGTCGCCTCGAACGTACTGCTCTACCACTTGCAGCGCCACAGTGACCACCACGCCAACCCGACTCGCCGCTACCAGGCGCTGCGTCATATGGACGACGCGCCGCAGCTGCCGACGGGCTACGCGGGGATGATCGTGCTTGCGCTGTTCCCGCCCGTCTGGCGACGGGTGATGGACCACCGACTGCTGGAGCACTACGGCGGCGACGTCTCGCGCGCAAATATCCAGCCGCGGGCGCGCAAGCGGATCCTGCGGCGTTACGGGGGCCCGACCCCGCCCGCGCAGGTCGCCTGATGGCCGCCTTCACGTGCCCGTCCTGCGGCTACGTCTACGACGAGGACAAAGGCCATCCGCGCGAGGGCTTCCCGGCCGGCACACCGTGGTCGGAGGTGCCGGACGGCTGGGCTTGCCCGGACTGCGGCGTGCGCGACAAGGTCGACTTCGAGCCGGCCGAGGACTGAGCATGTCGCCCGCGCCGGCTGCCACCATGGAGGCGATGACCTCCACCCGCGAGCCGGCGCAGACGCGGACCCCCTACGCCGTCGCCGCGCGCCAGCTGCTGCGCGACACGCTGTTCGACGCCGCGCGCGACGAGCTGCAGCAGCGCGCCTGGGCCGACATCACGATGGCCGACATCGCCAGAGCGGCTGGCGTCTCGCGCCAGACGCTCTACAAGGAGTTCGGCAACCGCGATGACTTCTCCGCTGCGTTCGTGATCCGCGAGGGAGAGCGCTTCCTCGACGCCGTCGAGCAGGCGGTGCGCGAGCACCTCGGCGACCCGTCCGCTGCCGTCGCCGCCGCGCTGGAGGTCTTCCTCGTGGCTGCCGGTGAGGACCCGCTGATGCGGATCCTGCTGAGCGACGACGGCACCGGCGGGATGCTGCCGCTGGTGACGACCCAGTCGATGCCGGTCGTGACCTGGGCCAGCGCGCGGATCGCCGCGGTTATGCGCGACGGCTGGCCGAGCGCGAGCGAGCACGACGCGCAACTGCTCGCCGAGACACTCGTGCGGCTGGCGATCTCGTATGTGACGGTGCCGAAGGGATCGGCACAGGCCACCGCCGCCGACGCCGCCGCCCTGCTCGGGCCCTACATCGAGCGGGCGCTCAGCTGAGCCAGCGCTCGAGCGGCAGCGCGCTGCCCGCAGCGATCATCAGCGCCGGGTCGGCGCGCGGCATCTGCGGTAGCGTCGCGACCTCGACGTCGCCGAGCCGCGTGATCGTCGCGCGGTTGTCTTCCTCCATCGCGCTCGGCTGCTCCGGCCATGGCGTCATCACGACGCCGGCGACCGACAGCCCCGCTGCGCGGGCGGCCTCCAGCGTCAACAGCGTGTGATTGATCGTGCCGAGCCCGGGTCGTGCCGCGATCACGAGCGGCAGCCCGAGGTCGCGAGCGAGATCGCGTACGAGGTAGTCGGGCGTGAGCGGAACGAGCAGCCCCCCGACCCCCTCGGCGATCACGACGTCGGCCTCCGCGGCGTGCCCGGCGAAGGCGGCGCGCAGCGCCGCCGGGTCGAGCGCTGTGCCGGCCAGCGCAGCGGCGAGATGGGGGGAGACGGGCGGACCAAAGCGGCTCGGGGCAACGTCCTCGGCGCGCATGCCCGCCGCGCCGGCGAGGAGGGCGTCGTCGGGTGGCCAGTCGGCGTCGGCGGGTTCGTCGGTTCCCGTCAGGACCGGCTTGAAGGCGATAACGCGTTCGCCGCGGTGACGAAGCGCCGCGAGCATCGATGCCGCGACGACGGTCTTGCCGACACCCGTGTCGGTGCCAGTGACGAACAGCGCTCTCATCGGGTGGTGACGGTCGCGATGCGGGACGGAGACGGAGGCGTGCTACGCCGCGCGCTCGAGATCGCCATTCGCCTCGCCGTCGAACAGGCGGCTGCGCGGCGGTGACGGCGCGTCGTCCTCGGACGGGCGTGACGCGCGGGCGCGGGCGGGCGGGCGATCGTCGTCCCAGTACGCAGCCGGCTCCGGCTCGGCCTCGAGCGGCTCCGCCGCCGGTGGCGCCGTGACGGGCGGCTGAAGATCCTCCGGGCGCATGCCGGCGCCGCGCACTGCCTGCGCGAGCGTGCGGGCCGCGTCGCGCAGCTCGCCCTTGCCGTGCGTCGCCATCACGGCGATCCGCAGCCGCGAGCTGCCGACCGGCACCGTGGGCGGGCGGATGCCCTGTGCGAAGACGCCGCGCTCCAGCGCGAGCTCGCAGGCCCGCATCGTCGCCTTCGCGTCGCCGAGCACGAGCGGGACGATCGGCGTGCGGTCCTCCTCGCCGAGCGCGAACCCTTCCTGCTCCAGTGCGCCGCGCAGTTCACGCACGTTGCACTGCAGCTTCTCGACGCGGCGCGGTTCGGCCTCCAGCAGCGAGAGCGCGGCGAGCGCGCCGGCGATCGCCGGCGGCGGCGGCGCGGTCGAGAAGACGAAGGAGCGGGCGGCGTTCGTGAGGTACTTCGCCATCCGCTGGTCGCAGGCGGCGTAGGCGCCGTAGGAGCCGAGCGCCTTGCCGAGCGTGCCGACGATCACGTCGACGCCGTCCTCGACGCCGGCCTCGGCCACGGCGCCGCGTCCGCCCGGTCCCATCGTGCCGGTGCCGTGCGCTTCGTCGACCATCAGCCGCACGTCGTAGCGCCCGGCCAGCTCCGCGAGGTCGACGAGCGGCGCGACGTCGCCGTCCATCGAGAAGACGCCGTCGGTCACGATCAGCGCGCCGCGTGAGCCAGCTTGCTGCAGGCCCCACTCCAGATGCTCGACGTCGGAGTGGTCGTAGACGAACACGTCGGCGCGCGAGAGGCGGCAGCCGTCGACGATCGAGGCGTGGTTGAGCTCGTCGGAGAAGACGACCTCGCCGCTGCGCGCGAGCGCTGAGACGACGCCGGTGTTCGCGAGGTAGCCGGAGCCGAAGAGCAGTGCGGACTGGCGGCGCTCGAACGAGGCAAGCCGCTCTTCGAGTCGCCTGTGGATCGTCATCGTGCCGGACACGAGGCGCGACGCGCCGGCGCCGACGCCCCAGCGCATCGCCGCCTCGGCGGCTGCCTCGCGGACGGCCGGCTGGTCGGCGAGGCCGAGGTAGTTGTTCGAGCAGAGCAGCAGGACGGGCTTGCCGTCGAGCACGACGCGCGGCCCCTGCGGACCGCTGACGAGACGGGTGCGGCGCGCGAGCCCCAGCTGCTCCAGCTCGTCCAGTCGTGCCTCGATCTCGATCATCGCCGCGCCGCTGCCTCCCGAGTCGGTCGTCCCTTGCCGGTGTTGGGCGCCCCGTCGGGGCGCGGCGGGATCACCCGCTTGCTCTCGAATCTCAGCTGCGAGGCCGGATCCCACAGGCGGATCTCGATCGCATCGGAGGGCGTCGCCGTGTCGAGGTGCATCTCGACGATGTCGGGCGTCTCGCCCTCGAGCCAGCCGGTGCGGTTGTCCGGGCGCGGGTTGGCGCCGTTGTCGGGCTGGCGCGCGACGTTGAGTCCCTGCTCCTCGAACATCGCGCGGTCCTCCTCGGGCGTGTTGCCGAGCGTCGTGAGGAAGTTGCCCATCATCACGCCGTTGATGCCGGCGCGGACGGCCATCCGCTGCAGGTCACCGATGTTCTCGACGCGTCCGCCGCAGAGGCGGAACAGCGCCTCCGGGAGGATCAGGCGGAAGATCGCGATCCACTTGACCGCCTCCCACGGGTCCATGTAGTCGCGGTCGCCGAACTTCGTGCCGGGGCGCGGATTGAGCAGGTTGATCGGCACGCTCGTCGGGTCGATCTCCGCGAGCTGAAAGGCCATCTCGACGCGCTGCTCGCGCGACTCGCCGAGGTTGAGGATCCCGCCGACGCACGTCTCCAGGCCAGCCTCCTTGACCGCGTCAATCGTGCGCAGCCGGCCCTCGTAGCGGACGGTCGAGGAGACCTCGGGGTAGTAGGACTCGGCCGTCTCGACGTTGTGGTGCACGCGCTGAACGCCAGCCTCCTTGAGCGCCTTCGCGCGTGCGGGAGACATGTGGCCGATCGAGGCGCAGCGCTTGAGGTTCGTGTGCTCGGCGACGAGGCGCGTGCCTTCGAGCACCTTCTCGAAGTCGCGCTTGGAGAGGCCCTGGCCCTGCGTGACCATGCAGAAGCGGTGCGCGCCGGCGGCCTCGGCGGCGCGCGCGTGCTCGAGGATCTGGTCGGGCTCCATCATCGCGTGCAGCGGCGTGTCCGCCTCGGCGTAGCGCGACTGGGCGCAGAAGCCGCAGTCCTCGGCGCAGCCGCCCGACTTCGCGTTCACGAGCGAGCACATGTCCGTCGAGGTGTCGAAGCGCTCGACGCGGGCCTTCCATGCGCGCTCGATCAGCGCCTCGATCTCAGCATGCTCCTCGATCTCGCCGAGGCGCAGCGCTTCCTCACGGGTGATCAACGACGGCATGGGGGCGGCAACCTCCGAGGCAGGATCGGGTCACGATAGGGCCGCAGCCGGACGACTCCGGACGCGGCGTGCAGGGAGAAAGGGTGACACACCACCTATCTCGCTCGCGCCCCCCCGCGCGGCGCGGGCCGGGCCCGTCGGGGGAGGCACTCCGCCCGAGCAGGCGGGATCAGCCTGTCGGCAGGATGCCGGGAGGAAGCAGATGCTCGAATCGCTGCCGGCGCTCGAAATAGCTCGAGTGCGTCCGCTTGACCGTCTCCAGCGAGTCTGCGCTCAGCAACACGGCGTCGATGTTCGCGTCCTCACGGGTCTCCCACTCGACATCGGCATATGCGCTCTGCGCGGCCTCGTAGTCGGTGCCGAACCGACGGACCTCCGTTCGACCGTTTGCCATGTCATGGACGACGAGGTAATGCTCGATGTCTCTGAGCGTCATGAGGCGTCGTCCATGGGCAGCACCCCTCTGATTCTGGCATGGGCCAGCTGCAGCTCGGTTGCCAAGTCCACCGGGATCTCGCGGCCTCGCTCCACGAGCGCGAAGGCGCGCGACATGAGTCCGTAGTAAGCGTTCGCCGCGACCGATCCCCGACTCAGCTTGTCGCCGATCGTCACGGTGCGCTTGAGCCGCTGCGTGACGTCAACGCGTCCGTCGACGAGGGCCTCTGCACGGGCGACGTGATATCGCAGGCTCGTCGCCGTCTTGCTCAGCGGCTCGGCATGCTGAGAGCGCCACCATGAGACGGCTGCGAACGCGCGCGGGACCTCGCCCACTCGCTCGAAGATGACGCCGCTTCCCGGCTCCCAGGTGAAGAACCCACGCAGCACCTTGCCCGCTCGGTCAACCTGGCGTTTGCTGAACGTCTCACCCGGCCTGGGTCTGAAGGGATCCTGATACCGAGCCACGCCGAGTCAGCGTAGTCGCGGGCGAGCGATGCGCAACAGCAACGGTGTTGGATTCAGCGCCCTTGCCACGCCGGCGCGCGCTTCTCGCCAAAGGCGCGCAGGCCTTCGCGCAAATCCTCGGACTCGAAGGCGGTGCGGCGCTCGGCGTCGAGCACGTCGGCGACGATCGGGTCGAGCGTGCCTGCAGAGGTGATGAGCTCGCGGATCCCGGCCTTGTTTCCGCGCAGCGACAGTGGCGCATTGGCGGCGATCTCCTGCGCCAAGGCGAGCGCCGCGCCCGGCAGCGCCTCTGCCTCGACGACCTCGTTGACGAGCCCCCATCGCTCCGCTGTCGCCGCGTCGATCCGCCGCCCGGTCAGGAACAGCTCGCGCGTGCGCACGCCGCCGATGGTCGTGAGGAAGCGGTTCAGTCCCGCCGTCGCGTAGACGACGCCGAGCTTCGCCGGCGGCATCCCGAGCTGCACGGTGTCGGCGGCGATCCGCAGGTCGCAAGTGATCGCCAGCTCCAGGCCCCCGCCGATCGTCGCGCCGTTCAACGCGGCGAGCACCGGATAGGGGTACGCCTCGATCGCGGCGAGCGCGGCCGGGAACGGATGCGCCGCCTCAGCCCCGTCGTCGTAACCCTCGCGCATCAGCTCGCCGATGTCGTAGCCGGCGCAGAAGGCGCGGCCCTCGCCGGTCAGCACGACGCAACGGGCGTCGAGCGACGCCAGCGCGGCCATCAGCTGCTCGAGCAGCGCGCGATCCAGCGCGCCGCGCTTCTCGGGGTTGGAGATCGTCAGGAGCGCGACGCCCGGCGCCGGCTCCTCGACATGGACGGTCCCCACGGACTACTCGAGCACGACGAGCGTGTCGCCCTCGGAGACCGCTTGGCCCTCCTCGCAGCGGATCTCCTTCACGACCCCGGGATCCTCCGCCTCGACGGGCATCTCCATCTTCATCGACTCGAGGATGACGACCGTGTCGCCCTCGTCGACCGAGTCGCCGACGGACACCTCGACTCTCCAGACCGTGCCCGTGATGTGGGCCTCGACGTCAGGCACGCTTGACCTCCAGATCGCTTGCCATAGTGAGAGGGCGCCGCAGCCGGGCCCGCGGATCGCCAGAATAGCCGCCGCTCCCGATGGCCCCCGCCACTGCCGTCATCGTCACCGCCCACAACGAGGCGGACCGCCTGCCGGCGACGCTCCAAGCGCTCGCCGCCGCGTTCCCGGGCGCACGCGTCCTCGTCGCCGACGACGGCTCGACCGACGGCAGCGCCGAGGTCGCGGCGAAGCACGGCGCCGAGGTCGTGCGGTCCGAGCGCAACATCGGGAAGGGGGGAGTCGCCACGCTCGCCGCGCAGCGGCTGCTGCCGCTCGCGGAGGGGCCCGAGCCACGGCCGGTGATCCTGCTGTGCGACGGCGACCTCGCCACGAGTGCGGATCAGCTCAAGCGGCTCGTCGAGGAAGTCAGGGCCGGCCATGCCGACCTCGCCGTCGCGGCCTTCGCCAGACGCGTCGGCGGCGGCTTCGGATGGGCGCTCGGCTTCGCGCGCTGGGCGATCCGCAAGCGCTGCGGCTACGAGGCGAGCGCCCCGATCTCCGGCCAGCGGGCGCTGCGCGCCGAGGTGCTTCCGGCGGTCGTCCCGTTCGCCCCGCGCTTCGGGATGGAGATCGGCATGACGATCGACGCAGTCCGGGCAGGCTTTCGCGTGAGCGAAGTCGAATTGCCGCTGGCGCATCGTGCGACCGGCAAGACGTTGCGCGGGTTCCTGCACCGGGGGCGCCAGCTGGCGGACTTCCTCGTCGCGTATCGCCAGCGGGCTTAGTGTGGCTCTGGCAAGAAGTTCAAGGCCCCTGTTTACCCGGCACGATGCCGCCGGCTCAGCGGCGGCGCTGTACCTGCCACCACGCGAGGACGAGCAGCGGCACGGCCACGAGGACGATGACGACGATGGGCCACATGGACGCAGCATCTCACGATCCACGGACGGTCGTGCCCGGGAATCGAGCGCGTATCGGCAACAGGATTAGCCAAACTTTTACAAGGAGGAAGCTCCACGTCGCCGCGCTGACCACTAGCGTTCCGCCGCGTGTCCACGACCGAGCTCGACCTCCACCGCTTCGCGATCGGCTTCGACGAGCGCGACCGCTCTCGTTTCCACGCCCTGATCGACGAGGTGATCGACTCGGGCCAGTGGTCCCACGGGGCGATGAACCGCCGCTTCGAGGAGGCCTGGTCGGCCTGGAACGGCGCACCCTCCGTTGCGCTCGGCTCGTGGGCGGGCGGTGCGATCGCCGCGCTTGAGTACGCGAGAGTGCGCGGCGAGGCAGTCCTCTGCCCCTCCAACACGTTCATGGCGACGCCACTGGCGATCATGGCTGCCGGCGGCAAGCCCGTCTTCGTGGACTGCAACAGAGACGACCTGTGCGCCTCGCTCATCGAGATCGAGGCCGCGATCGCCACGCACAAGCCGCGCGCGTGCGTGCTCGTACACATCGGCGGGCACATCGCGTTCGAGAGCGAGGCGATCGCCGCCGCGTGCCGCGCCAATGACGTCTTCCTGCTTGAGGACTGCGCGCACGCGCACGGCGCCGACTGGAACGGCAAGCGGCCCGGCACGTTCGGCGATGCGGGCGTCTACTCGTTCTACGCGACCAAGACGGTGTCGACCGGCGAGGGCGGGGTGCTCGTCTCGAACGACGAGGACTTGATCGCCTACGCGCGCGCCTTCCGCGACTACGGCAAGCCCGACTACGACGTCCCCGGCGTGAACTTCCGCATGAGCGAGTTCACCGCCGCGATGGGCCTGCTGCAGACCGAGCGCTTGCCTGAGATCGTCGCCGGGAAGAACGCCGCCGCGCGCGATCAGCTCGACGCGGTCCATCCCGGCCGGCTGCAGCTGCCCGATGGCATGACCTCGGGCCTCTACAAGTACATCGTCTTCGACCCGATCGAGAAGTCAAGCGGGAAGGTCTACGACCAGCCGTGCCACCGCATCATGGGCACCGGCGACGAGTTGCCGAACACGGACTGGGTCGCTGAGGGCCACTGGTGCGTCCCGCTGTATTACCGACCGGAGGTCGACCCCGCATGAGCCGCGTTCTCGTCACGGGGGGAGCGGGCTTCATCGGCTCGCACGTCGTCGACAAGCTGATCGCCGCCGGCCACGAGCCGCGGATCCTCGACGTCCGTCCTTCGCCGTACCACGCCGAGGTCGACACGGTTATCGGCGACATGTGCGTGCTGGACGACGTGCTGCGCGCCGCCGACGGCTGCGACGCGATCGCCCACCTCGCCGCGGCTGCCGATGTCGGCGAGGTCCAGCAGGACCCGCTCGGCTCCGAGCAGCTCAACGCGCGCGGCACCGCCTGCGTGCTGGAGGCGGCACGCCGGCTGGAGATCGGTCGCGTCGTGTACGCCTCGACGATCTGGGTCTACTCCGACGTCGAGGCCGAGCATGTCGACGAGGACACCTTGCTCGCGCCGCCGGCGCACCTCTACACCGCGACGAAGCTCGCGGGCGAGCTGTATTGCCGCTCCTACCGTGAGCTCTACAGAGTCGAGTCGACCGTCCTGCGCTTCGGCATCCCGTACGGCCCGCGCGCGCGGCCGGCGGCCGTGATCCCGATCTTCGTGCGCAAGGCGCTGGCTGGAGAGCCGCTGACGCTCGCCGGCGGCGGCCTGCAGACGCGTCGCTTCGTCTACGTCGAGGACATCGCCGAGGGCGTCGTTGCCGGGCTCGCGCCGCAGGCGGCCCACCGCACCTACAACCTTGTCGGCGACGAAGAGGTTACGATCCGCGAGATCGCCGAGCGCGTGCGCGACGAGGTCGGCGATGTCGAGCTGGTGCTGACGGAGGGGCGCGCGGGGGACTTCAGAGGCGCCGAGATCTCGGGCGAGCGGGCCTTGGCCGAGCTCGGCTGGGAGGCGCGCACACCGTTCGCCGAGGGGCTGCGCCGCTACGTGGCGTGGCATCGCGAGCACGTGGGCGTCGAGCCGGCTGCTACTCCGGCTGCAGCCCAGGCCGCGCTGCGGGCGGGTCCTGTCAGCTCCGGGCGCGCGCACACCGGCCTTGCGGCCGGCGCACGCGCGTCCTCACTGCCACCCGCCCGATCGGCGTCCGCAGCTTCGGCGCCCGGAATCCTGTCCGCCCGATCGGCCGCTCGCCTGCGGGTTCCCGTGCGCCGCATCGCTCGCGACGTGGCGCTCGTGCTGGTGGGCGCCGTGTGTGCGCTGCTGGCTGCGCTTGCCGGCTCGGCGCTGCTCGACGGCACGGGCGACGTGTCGCACTACGCGCGGGAGCATGTGTTCTGGACGCTTGTGGTGCTTGGCGTGGTGACCGTGACGTCGGGTCGGGCGCTTGGTGCTTGGCGGCGCGCGGCGGCGGAACGGGTCTGACGTCAGAGCGCCGTGGTCGTGAGTCCGCGGCGCTCGATCTCGGCGAGCACGGCGGGCAGCGACGCGACCGTGCGTTGCCACGACCCGGGCTGGCTGTAATGGTCCGCGTCGTGGAGCAGCAGCACGTCCCCCGGTGCGAGCCGCTCGGTCAGCTCGGCCGCGATCTGGGCGGGCGTGCGGTGCAGGCGCCAGTCGTGGCCCCAGCGCGACCACAGCAGCGGCGTCCATCCGCGCCGGCGCGTGATCGCCAGACCTGCCGGGCTGAAGATCCCGAACGGTGGCCGGTAGTGGCGCGGCTCGACGCCGGTCGCCTCGGCGATCGTGGCGTGGCCGCGATCCAGGTCGGCCGCGAGCGCCCGTGGTGGGACGCGCAGCTGCAGCAGGTGGCAGTCGCCGTGCAGCGCGACGGCGTGCCCGGCAGCGACGATCTCCCGTGCGAGTTCGGGTTCGCGGCGCACCTGCTCGCCGACAAGGAAGAACGTCGCGCGCGCATCGGCGGCGGCGAGCGCATCGAGGACGGCCGGCGTCCCGCGCGGGTGTGGGCCGTCGTCGAACGTGAGCGCGACGACCGGCTCGTCATCGGGCAGCGTTCGCGGGATCCCGAGCGAGCGGCACAGTGACGGCACGAGTGGAGCGAGCACCGGCAGCGACCACGCGGCGGCGCCGGCCACGGCGATGGCTGCGGGAGCGGTCGCGCGCACGCGCCGGATCGTGCCACAGCGGAGTGCGCACGTGAGCGTGGCGCGCCGAGGCCGGCTCCGATGATCGGCGGGATCGCCGTCGCGCTGGCCGCCGCCTGCTGCTACGAGCTGGCGTACATCGTGCAGGCACTGGAGACGCGCCAGGCCGGCGGCGGCGAGCGGATCGAACCGACGCTGCTCGGCCGCTTGCTGCGGCGCCCGCGCTGGGTCGCCGGCACCGCTCTCTCCGGCGTCGGCGCGCTGCTGCAGATCTGGGCGCTGACGCTCGCGCCGCTCACGGTCGTGCAGCCGACGCTCGCGCTCGGGCTCGTGCTGCTGCTCGTGCTGTCAGCCACCGTCCTGCACGAGCCGGTCCGTCGGCGCGAGCGGATCGGCGTGGCGATGATCGTCCTCGGCGTTGCGATCGTCGCGCTCACCGCCGCGCCGGAGGTGGGGGAGGGCGGCGATCCGCTCGTGGTGGCGCTGCTGGTCGCGCTGCTCGCCGTACCGATGCTGCTGCCGTTCCTGCTGCGCGGCCTCGCGGATGCGCGCCTGCGCGTGCTCGCCGCGGCGGCCGGCGACGCGCTCGCGGCCGTAGGCCTGAAGCTCGTCGCCGATGCGACGGGGCGCGGCAGCTGGTTGCTCGCCGTCCTCTACGCGGCTGGGGCGGCGCTCGCCGGCCTGCTCGCGCTGACGGCCGAGATGAGCGCGCTGCAACGTGTGGCGGCCACGCGCGTCGCGCCCGTCGTGCTCGCCGGCCAGGTGCTTGTCCCCGCCGTCGCCGGTCCGCTCGCGTTCGGCGAGCAGTGGGGACGGACGCCGCTGGCCGGGGTCGCGCTCGCACTCGCGCTGCTGACGGTCGCCGCCGGCGCGGCGCTGCTCGGCGCCTCAGGTGCCGTCGCCGACGTGATCGCCGGCGAGGAGCGGAGCGACGCCGTTCCGGGCGATCGTGCCGGCCGGCTCGGCGACGCCGATCAGCTCCAGCACGACGTCGGCCGCGAGCGGCAGTCGCGCGAACGCTTCGACGGGTGAGCCGCGGCGCAGGAGCGCACGCCGCAGTGCGACCGCGAGCGTCTCGCCGTCACGCGCCACGTCGGCGATCCCGAAGCGCACGTACGCGCGGTTGTTCGCGCGGATGTGACCGCGGCCCCAGCCGTAGGAGATCGTCGGACAGCCGACCGCCCACGCCTCCAGCACCGTCAGGCCGGCGGTCGAGTGGATCAGCGCGTCGGCGCCGGCGAACAGTGCCGGCACATCGGTCGTGAAGCCGAGCAGCGTCACGCGCGGCACGGCCCCGAAGCGCACCGCCAGCCGCCGTCTCAGCGGCTCGTTGCGCCCGCACATCACGACGACGTGCGTGCCGTCGAGCGCGAGCGCAGTCACGATCGCGCCCTCGACGTCGCCGACGCCCCAGCCGCCGCCGGAGACGACGACGATCTTGCCCTCGGCCGGCAGGCCGAGCGTTTGCCGCGCCTCGTCGCGCGGCGGCGGCGTCGCGAAGCGCGGGTCGTTCATGCCGCGCGCGGCCACGATCCGCGTGCACGGGCCGGCGATCGCACGCACCTCCTCCTCTGACTCGGGATGCGTGATCAGGTGCAGGTCGACGCCCGGGTGCGACCACCAGCGCAGCGAGGAGAGGTCGGTGATCGCGGAGACGAGCGGCACGCCGAGGCGGGCCTGCAGCCGCAGCCGGCCGTACACCTCCGTCGTGCCTGGGTAGGTGGAGACGATCACGTCGGGACGATGCGTCTCGACCAGCCGCAGGAGGCCGCGCCCTGCGAGCGCCTCGCCGGCCCAGCTGACGCCGCGGCGGATCGGCGGGACGTGCGTCATCAGCGCGTACTCGGCGTCGTACAGCACGTTCCCGACGCGCGAGTGGAAGGCGGAGCCGCCGAGGATGATCCGCTCGGGGAGCGCGCCGGCGGCGCGCAGCCCATCCTCGATCGGCGCGATCGCGTCGGGTCGGCGCGCCAGCAGGCCGTCGACGATGAAGCGCGCCGGCAGGTCGTGTCCCTCGCCGATCGAGGCGCTGACGACGAGCACGCGCGGTGGGGCGGCGGGGCGGGGCTCGGCGACGCTCACGGCGCGACTTATAGCCGTTGCGAGGCAAAGATTCCGCCAGCGCGGGTAAGCTCCAGGCGAATGGCCGACGAGCAGCTTGCCCCCATGAAGGCGCAGGTCTACAAGGACCCGCGACCCGCCGAGCACTTCGACAGATTCCACAAGCGCGTGCGCGAGCACGAGCCGAACTGGGTCTACGAGCTCGTCCGCGTCATCACGGTCCTCTACGGACTGATCTTCTTCCGCATGCGCTGCATCGGGTCGGACAACGTCCCGGCGGGCGGGAGAGTGATCCTCGCGCCGAACCACTTCTCGTTCATGGATCACTTCTTCACTGGCGCCTTCACGCGCCGGCGGGTGAACTTCATGGCGAAGTCCCAGCTGTTCTCGAAACCGATGGAGTGGATCTACTCGCCCGGCGGCGTGTTCCCGGTGCGGCGTGGCCACTACGACGACGACGCGTTCATCACGGCGGAGGCGATCCTCGACCGCGACGGCGCGATCGTCATGTACTGCGAGGGCGGCCGCTCGCGCAGCGGCAGAGTCAGCGACCGTGCGCGGCCCGGCATCGGCCGGCTTGCGCTGCAGTCCGGCACCCCGGTTGTGCCGATCGCAATCCACGGATCGCAGCGCGTCCGCAACTGGAAGAAGCTGCAGTTCCCGAAAGTGCTCGTGCAGTACGGCGAGCCGCTCGCCTTCCCACAGGTCGCGAGTCCGTCGCGCGAGCAGCAGCAGGCGGCCGCGGACGAGATCCTCGGCGCGATCAAGGCGCTCTACGCCGACCTCGAGCAGCTCGGCGAGAAGCAGGTCCGTCGCCGCGTGCGCGCCGAGCGCGGCGCGGCCAGCCCCGCCGGCGCCGCACGCTCCTAGCGGCGCTCCGGTCACGCGCAGCGCCCTAAGCTGACGCGCCGATGGACGCGACCGCCCTGCTCCGCCCGCATCTGCTCGACGGCCGCGCGATCGCGCTCGGTGGCGGGGGGGAGAGCCCACTCGGCGCGGCGCTCGCGGCGCTCGGTGCGACCGTCTCGCAGCTGCCGGCGATGCTCGACGAGGAGGCGATGGCGGCCGCCGTCGACCCATTGACCGATGTCCTGGTCCACGACATGCGCCCCGCGTTCGGCATCGGCGGTGGCGGCGATGAGTCATTGCGCGGCACGCTCGACCTCGCATGGATCACCGTGCGCGCCGTCGCCAACGCCGCCTTCATCCTGAACGCACGCGGCGGCAAGGTCACGCTGATCGCGCCGCGACCCGGCGATGGAGACGTCGCCGCCGCGGGCGTGCGCGCCGCCGCGGAGAACCTCGCCCGCACGCTCTCGATCGAGTGGGCGCGCCACGGCATCACGACTGTCGCGATCGCCCCGGGTGAGGCAACGCCCGACGAGGAGATCGAGGCGCTCGTCGCCTTCCTCGCCTCGTCGGCCGGCGACTACTGGTCGGGCTGCCGGCTGTCGCTCGGCGAGCTGGCGCTCAAAGCGTGAGCCGCTCCCAGGCGCCCTCGCGCCCAGGCACGTCGTAGCCGAACGCGTCGGGATCAGTCCCGAGCGCCTCGGCCGCCTCCAGCGCGATCCGCTGCACCGCGACCGTCAGCGGGAAGATCGACAGCTGCTCGCCCAGGTCTCGCGCTGCGATGCGGTGGACGGTCGCACCGCCGGCCTCGACGACGCGCGCGACCTCCTCCACGCGCGCCGCGCCGGAGCCGCCTCCGTCGAGACACACGAGCGCGTCGCGCGCGTCGAGCGCGACCGCCGGGCCGTGCAGCAGCTGCTCGGCCATCAGTCCTTCTGCGGCGAGCCGCGACGTCTCGCGCACCTTCAGCGCGCCCTCGGCAGCCGTCCACGCGTTCGCGCCTGCGCCGGCGTACTCGAGCAGGCGCTCGGGGACGGCGACCCCGCGACTTGGTCGTCCGACCTCGGCCGCGACGGCGTCCGGGACCGCGTGCAGGTCGCCGAGCTGCGCGCCCAGCTCTGTTGCGAGCTGGGCGAGCCGCATCAGCGCGCCCAGGTGGCTCGCCGTGTACGCGGCGGATCTCTCCCGCTCGACTGTCGCGAGGTCGACGTCGGGCTGGTCGATCCCGCCGATCGCGAGCGTCGTGACGCCGGCCTCGCGTGCCTGATCTCGCAGATCCGCGCTGTAGCGCTTGACGCCGGTGTGGCTGAGCAGCACGAGCGCGTCGCCCGCCTGCGGTCGCGGCCCGCCGACCGCCGCGTCCAGCGGCTGGATCGGCCATGCCTCGACGCCGGCGGCGCGCAGCATCCACGCGCCGTGGTTGGCGGCGTGCCAGCTCGTGCCGGTGCCGGCCAGCAGGACGCGGCGCCCCGTCAGCAGCTCGGCCGCGCGGGCGGCGGGCGCGCGGTCGCCGAGCAGGCGCCGCAGGTCCTCCGACTGACGCGCCATCGTGGCGCGCATTGCGCTCACGCTCACGGCTGCCGCTCGCCGGCGATCTCGATCTGCAGCGGTGCCTGCGGAGCGGCCTCGTGGTCGACCTGCAGCGTCGTGTGGCGCAGCTCGAAGCGTCTCAGCAGTTTCTGCTGGAGCACCCGCCGCAGCTCGTGGCAGTCCGAGCCGGCTCTCACCACGATGTGCGCGGACAGCGCCGGGAAGCCCGACGTCACCTCCCACACGTGCAGGTCATGGACCTCCACGACGCCGGGTTGGGCGGCGAGCGTGCGGCCGATCTGCTGCGGGTCGAGACCCTCGGGCGCTGCCTCCAGGAAGACGCGCCCCGACGCCAGGATCAACCGCGTGCCGGCGTAAAGCATCGACGCGGCGACGAGCAGGGACGCCAGCGCGTCGGCCTGCACGAAGCCGGTTGCGAGGATGATCCCGCCGGCGATCGCCGTCGCAATGAAGGCGAACAGGTCGGTGAGGATGTGCTGGTAGCTCCCCTCGACGTTGAGGCTCTCGCGGCTCGCGCCGGCGAGCACGAACGTCGCCGCCAGGTTCACGGCGATCCCCACGATCGCGACGATCACGACGATCGCGCCCTCGACGTCGGGCGGCGAGACGAGCCGCTGGATCGCCTCGAACACGATCCACAGCGCGAGCAGCACGAGCGTGATCCCGTTCGCCTGCGCGCTGAGGATCTCGACGCGGCCGAAGCCGTACGTCATCGCTCCGCGCGGCGGCCGTCTCGCGATCCGCAGCGCGACGAGTGCGAGCGCGAGGGCGGCCGCGTCGGTGAGCATGTGCGCGGCGTCCGACAGCAGCGCGAGCGAGGAGGCGACGATGCCCGCGACGAGCTCGGCGCCCATGAAGCTCACGATCAGCACGAGCGCGATCGTCAGCGCGCGCGCGTCGGCGTCGCGCGGCACGTGTGAGTGGCCGCCGTGGCCGTGCGCGTGCCCGCCGTGGTCGTGATCGTGATCGTGCGCGTGTGCCATCTGCCGCAATCGTACGCCGCACCGCGCCGCGCGACGCTCCTCGCGTATCGTGCGGGCCATGAACGATCGTCACCTGCACTGCCTCGTCGAGATCCCGAAGGGCTCGCGCAACAAGTACGAGTGGGACGAGCAACTGCAGGCGATCAAGTTCGATCGCTTCCTCTTCTCGTCCGTCGTCTATCCGACCGACTACGGGTTCATCCCGCAGACGCTGGGGGAGGACGGCGACCCGCTCGACGCGATGGTCACCGTCTCCGAGCCGACGTTCCCCGGTTGCGTGATCCCCGTCAAGCCGATCGCGCTGTTCAAGATGCGCGACGACAAGGGCGTCGACGACAAGGTCCTGTGCGTCCCGCTCGAGGATCCCAACTGGAACACGATCAACGAGCTCGATGACCTCCCGCAGCAGCTGCGGGACGAGATCTCCCACTTCTTCTCGATCTACAAGACGCCCGAGGGCAAGGTCGTGAAGGTCGACGGCTGGTACTCGCGCGAGGACGCGATCCGCGCGATCGACGAGTCGCACGATCGCTGGCGCGAGCAGCAGCCGACGATCGACGGACACGCACTCGAGCGGGGATGAGCTCGCCGGGGACGCCGCTCGCAGCGCTGCGAGCGCAGTTCCCCGTCCTCGAACGCATCGCCTATCTGAATGCCGGCACGAACGGCCCGATTCCGCGTGAGGCCCTCGTCGCCGCGCGCGTGCAGCTGGAGCGTGAGCTTGTGGACGGCCGAGCGAGCATGCGCCACTTCGAGCGCCGAGCGCAGCTCGCTGAGGAGCTGCGTGCCGGCTACGCGGCGCGCGTCGGCTGCGCGCCCGCCGACCTCGCGCTGACGACCTCGGCGACGGAGGGGATTGCGCGCGTGCTGCTCGCTCTCGGCCTGGGCCGCGGCGACGAGATCGTGACGAGCGACGAGGAGCACCCCGGCGTGCTCGGTCCGCTCACCGCCCAGCGGGCGCGCGGGGTGGAGGTGCGCATTGCGCCGTGGGCGCACGTCGCCGACGCGGTCGGCCCGCGCACGCGCGTCGTCGTCAGCTCGCACGTCAGCTGGCGCAGCGGGCGGTTCGCTCCGGCCGCGCTGGCGTCCGTGGACGTCCCCGTGCTGCTCGACGGCGCACAGGGCGCCGGTGCCCTGCCCGTCGACGTCGCCGCGCTCGGCTGCGACGCCTACGCGGCCGCCGGCCAGAAATGGCTGTGCGGACCGGAGGGGACCGGGCTGCTGTTCGTATCGGAGGCACTGCGCGAGCGGATGCGCCCGCCGGCTCCCGGCTACGTGAACCTGGCCGAGCCGGGCCTTGGCCTGGACGCGGCGCCGTGGGCCGATGCGCGCTCCTACGACACGCCGGCGTTGCCGGCCGCCTCGCTCGCCCAGGCCGGCGCGGCGCTCGATGTGCTCGACCACGCTGGGTGGGAGTCGATCCACGCCCACGCGGCTGAGCTCGCCGCGACCGCGGTCGAGGCACTGCGCGAGTACGGACGCGATGTGCTGGAGCGCGACAGCTCCACGCTCGTGACCTGGCGCGAGCCGGATGCGGCCGCCGCCGTCGAGCGCCTCGCCGAGGCCGGGGTCGTCGTCCGCTCGCTCCCCGGCGAGGATCTCGTGCGCGCCTCCTTCGGCGGCTGGAACAGCACCGACGACCTCGACCGTCTGCTCGCCGCGCTGCCGCACTGACCGGGTCTCATGCTCGATTCGTGCGGTTGCTGCCCGCTGGGCGGCCGGCTACGCTTTTCGTGGTCAGCAGCGCAGTCGCTGTGTTCATCGGACGAGATCTCGCCGTTTGCCAATGCCAGGCGAGGTGCTCCGGGCGGGCGTCGGGGCCGACTCCCGCCCGGAGCGTTCGATGGGCGCTATCTCGCCAGTCGGTCGATGACCAACGTGGCGAGCATCACGCTGATGGTCAACAGCACATCGCTGTGCTCATCTGTCCTCCTCTCCACTTCGGGGAGCCGCCGTTCGGCCCCGTACCGCCGACTCCCGGAGTGGAGGACTCCACCGCGCTCCATCCTGATCGTCCTCCTGTAACAACTCACGCGCGCTTTGCATCAATTCAACGCGCTCGGTAAAGAAACTGCGCAAGCACGCCGAATTACCGGCCTGATCGTCCGAACCCCCACCTAGTCTCACGCGCGTCAACAAAACGGCCGGGGCGCTGCTGGCACAGCGCCCCGGCCTCGCACAGGAGGCTCAGCTCCCATGCCACGTCAGCGTACTTCGTCCCGCACGCACTCTGCGCATTCGGTCACCTTCGGCGCCGCGGTGCGCGAGCTGCGCGCCTGTCGCGCGATGTCGCAAGAGGAGCTCGGCTTCCGCAGCAAGCTCCACCGCAATTACGTCGGCGCGCTCGAACGCGGCGAGATCAACCCGACCTTCAAAACCCTCCGCACCCTCGCCGACGGACTCGACGTCGAGCTGTCCTCACTGATCCGCCTCTACGAGGAGCGCGTGGAGGATCGAGCGTGCGGCGTGCATCGAATGCGCGCGCCCGTCACGGCGCGTCGCTTCGTCGCATGAGCTGCCGGCCAAGCCGCGGCGCACGTTCACCACGCGCGCCGCGGCGGTCAGCGCTGTCCGTCAGGTCGTCATGCCGGTGAACTGGCCACCGGTGATGTTCAGCGTCTGCCCGTGCACGTAGTTCGACCACGGCGAGCAGAGGAAGAAGACGCCGCCGGCGGCCTCCTCCGGCGTGCCAGGCCGGCCGAGCGGGATCAGCATCGCGGCCATTCCGCGCAGCTGGTCCGGGATGCCGAGCTGGATTCTCTCGCCGCCGATCTCGGCGACGTTCGACTCGTCCTTCGAGGCGGTCAGGCGCGTCTCGATGTAGCCGAACGCGACCGCGTTGACGTTGACCTTGAACTGGCCCCACTCCTTCGCGAGCGTCTTCGTCAGGCCGACGACGCCCGCCTTGCCGGAGGAGTAGTTCGCCTGGCCGGCGTTGCCCATCGTGCCGGAGATCGAGGAGACGTTGACGATCTTGCGGAAGACCTCCTGCCCGGCCTCGCGCTCCTTCTTGGCGGGCTCGCGCAGGTGGGGCGCCGCGGCGCGGATCACTCTGAACGGCACGATCAGGTGGATGTCCAGCATCTTCTGGAACCACTCGTCGCTCATCTTGTGGATCGGCGCGTCGAGCGTGTAGCCGGCGTTGTTGACGATGATGTCGATCCGGCCCCAGGCGTCGATCGCCGTCTGGACCAGCTTCTCCGGCGCGTCACCCGCGGTGAGGTCCCCGGCGAAGACGGCGGTCTCGCCCTGGATCTCCGAGGCCGTCTGCTGCGCGACGTCGCCGTCGAGGTCGTTGATCACGACCTTCGCGCCCTGCGACGCGAGCAGCTCGGCGGTGGCGC
>DASYLH010000058.1:0-11811 GCA_036009645.1 Conexibacter sp. | reverse complement strand
CTGCACGGTGTCGCCGTCGAGGTGGATCTCCTTGGCGAAGGTGATCGACGGCAGGCCGAGGAGGGCGGCGATCTGCTCCGGGACGGTGCCCGTGTAGCCGTCGCTCGACTCCGTGGCGGTGAGCACCAGGTCGGGCTCGGCCCGCTTGATCGCCGCGGCCAGGACCTTGGCCGTGGCCAGGGAGTCGGAGCCCTGGAGGGCGTCGTCGCTCACGAGGATGGCCTTGGCGGCGCCCATGGCGAGGGCCGTGCGCAGGCCGCTGGTCTCCCCGTTCGGCGCCATGGAGACGAGGGTGACCTCGCCCCCACCGGAGGCCGTGACGAGCTGGAGCGCCATCTCGACGCCGTAGGCGTCGGAGTCGTCCAGGATCAGCTTTCCGTCACGCTTCAAGAAATGGGTCTGGGGATCCAACTGGCCCGGAACTGCCGGGTCAGGGATCTGCTTGACGCAGACGACGACGTTCACGGCGGGACAGCATTTCAGTTTTTGCGGCGTACAGCGGAATCTGCGAGACCATGTGGGGATGCGGGTCCTCCTGGTCGTGAACCCCGCCGCGTCCTCGGTCACGTCACGGCGGCGGGACGTCATCGCCAAGGCCCTCGGCGCCGACCACGACGTGACCATGGTGGAGACCACCGGCCGGGGCACCGCCACCGACATCGCAGCCGGCGCGGCCGAGGCCGGCTACGAGCTGGTCGTCACCCTCGGCGGCGACGGCACCTTCAACGAGGCGGCCAACGGCCTCGCCGGCTCGGACACGCCGCTGACGTGCCTGCCCGGCGGCTCGACGAACGTCTTCTGCCGCATCCTCGGGATCCCCAACGACGTCGTCGACGCGACCGAGCACCTGCTCGGGATGGCGGACACCTGGTCTCCCCGGCGGATCGACCTCGGCGTCGTCAACGATCGTCGCTTCCTCTTCACCGCCGGCGTTGGCCTTGACGCGAGCGTAACGAAGCGCGTCGACGCGCGGCCGCGGTTGAAGGCGCGCTTCGGGCCGTGGTTCTATGTGACGGCGGCGGTCGGCGCGTTCAACGGGGAGTACGTGCTGAACCCGCGCCGGCTCGCCGTGGAGCTTCCCGGCGGCGAGACGATCGAGGGCGTCACGGCGATCGTCCAGAACACCACTCCCTACACCTACTTCGCGAACCGCCCTATCGAGCTCGCCGAGGACGTCTCGCTGGACAGCGGCACGGTTGCGGGCGTCGTCCTCCACCGCGCGGGTCCGTTCGACATTCCGACCGTGGGTTGGCGGGCGCTCTCCCCGCGCGCCAGAATCCTGCGTCACCGTCGCGTCGACGGCTTCTCCGGCACCGATGCGGTGACCATCCGCTCGCTCGACGAGCGTCCGCTCCCGCTGCAAGTCGACGGCGACTATCTCGGCGAGCTGCCGGAGATCGTCGCGCGCGTCGAGCCCGGCGTGCTGAGCGTCGTCTCCTGACGGATCTGTGCGGATTTGGGTCCCGTATGGGGACCCGATCCCGCACACCTTGCCTGATCGGCGGCGAGCCCGGCTAGGGTTCCGGCCGTGCGGCGCGGCCTGGCCCTCCTCCCCCTCGTAGCGATCCTGCTCGCGTTCGCAGCCTCGGCGGCGCCCGGGCCGAGCGCCAGCCCCACCGTGGGCGGCTGCCCCGTCTTCCCCGCCGACAACGCCTGGAACCGCCGCGTGGACAGACTCCCCGTCACGCCCAACTCAGCGACGCTGATCCGCAGCATCGGCCTCGACGCCAACTTCCACGCCGACTTCGGCTCGGGCCTGTGGGACGGCGGGCCGATCGGGATCCCGTTCACTGTCGTGGACAGCGGGCAGAAGCGCGTGCCGGTCAGATTCGACTACGCGGACGAGTCGGACCGGGGTCCCTACCCGGTCCCGGCGAACGCCCCGATCGAGGGCGGGCGCAACGCCGACGGTGACCGGCACGTGCTCGTCGTCGACAGACCCGCCTGCAAGCTCTACGAGCTCTACGACGCGCACCCGCTCGATGCCGGCCGTTCATGGCGGGCGGGATCCGGAGCGACGTTTGACCTGCGCTCCAACCACCTCCGACCCAAGACGTGGACGAGCGCCGACGCCGCCGGTCTCCCCATCCTGCCCGGCCTCGCCCGCTACGACGAAGTGGCGCAAGGAGCGATCAGCCACGCCCTGCGCTTCACCGCGCCGCGCACGCGGACGAGCTTCGTCTGGCCGGCGCGGCATCAGGCCGGCGCGTCGGGCGACCCCTCCTTGCCCCCGATGGGGCTCCGCGTACGCCTGAAAGGAGGTATCAGCCTGCGCGGCCTGCCAAGACAGGCGAAGGTGCTCGCCCAGGCGATGAAGCGCTACGGCCTGATGCTCGCCGACAACGGCTCGCCCTGGTACGTCAGCGGCGCGCCCGACCCGCACTGGGACAACGACCAGCTCCACGCCCTCGACCGTCTCAGCGGCCGCGACTTCGAGGTCGTGACCGTCAGGCCCCCGCGCCCGGCGTGACGCGATAGGCGTCGAAGACCGACTCGATGTTGCGCAGGCGGTTGATGGTCGAGTCGAGCGTCTTCGTGTCAGCAACCTCGACGACGAAGCGGTTCTTGATCATCGGCGGCGTCGACGTGCAACGCGCTTCGACGATGTTGATGCCGGCCTCGCTGAACGTGCGGGAAAGATCCTCGAGCAGGCGATGCCGGTCCCAGCCGTCGATGTGCAGCTCGACCTTGAAGGCGGTCGAGGACTCGCCGTCCCACGAAACGGGCGTGAAGCGGTCCGGGTCCTTTCTGAGGATCTCGACGTTGGGGCAGTCGCCGCGGTGGATCGTGATGCCGCGCCCGAGCGAGACGTAGCCGACGATCGGATCGCCGGGCACCGGCCGGCAGCACTTGGCGAGGCGCAGCATCACGTCGCCGACGCCGTCGACCGAGATGCCGAACTTCGTCGAGGAGGTCGGGCGCCGTTCGCGCTGGGGGCGCGTCTGCATCAGGTCGTCGGCCGCCGTCGGCGTGCCCTCGGCGGCCTCGCCCTGCTTGAGGCGCTGCATCACCTTGTTGACGACGACCGTCGGCGAGATCTTGGCGCCGCCGAGCGCGATGTAGAACTCGTCGCCCTTGCGGAAGCCCATCTCGCGGATCACGTCGGCCAGCAGCGGCGAGCCGACGATCCGCTGCGCCGGCAGGCCCTGCTTCTTGAGGCGGTCCTGCAGCAGCTCGCGGCCGGCGTGCTCGGTGTCCTTGCGCGTCTCGCTCTTGAAGAACTGCCGGATCTTGTTGCGCGCGCGCGTCGTCTTCACGACGGCGAGCCAGTCGCGCGAGGGGCCGCGCTCGCGCTTTGACGTCAGCACCTCGACGATGTCGCCGGACTTCAGCTCGTAGGAGAGCGGCACGATGCGGCCGTTGACCTTCGCGCCGACGCAGCGGTGGCCGACGTCGGTGTGGACCTCGTAGGCGAAGTCGAGCGGCGTCGCGCCCGTCTGGAGCGACTTGACCTCGCCCTTGGGCGTGAAGACGAACACCTCGTCCTCGAACAGGTCGACCTTCAAGGTGTCCATGAACTCCTTGGGGTCCGACAGCTCCTGCTGCCAGTCCAGGAGGCGTCTCAGCCAGCGCAGCTTGCCGTCGTCGTCGACCTCTCTGTCGGTCTTGTAGAGCCAGTGCGCGGCGATCCCGAACTCCGCCATGTCGTGCATCTCGCGCGTGCGGATCTGGATCTCGAGCGGCCGTCCCTCGGGCCCGATCACCGTCGTGTGCAGCGACTGGTACATGTTGAACTTGGGCATCGCGACCCAGTCCTTGAAGCGGCCGGGCAGCGGCTTCCACAGCGAGTGGATGACGCCGACGGCGCCGTAGCAGTCCTTCACGCCGTCCACGATCACGCGCATGGCCGTGAGGTCGTAGATCTCGTTGAACTCGCGGCCCTTTCTCGTCATCTTCGAGTAGATCGAGTAGAAGTGCTTGGCGCGGCCGGAGATCTCCGCCTCGATCCCGAGCGCGTCGAGCTCTCTCGCGACGAACGCGCCCGCCTCGTTGACGTAGCGCTCGCGCTCGGCGCGCTGCTGGTTGACCAGTCCCTTGATCTCCGCGTACTTGCGCGGGTGCAGGGCGGCGAACGCGAGATCCTCCAGCTCCCACTTGATCGCGTGGATTCCGAGCCGATGCGCGATCGGCGCGTAGATGTCCAGCGTCTCCTTCGCCTTCTCGATCTGCTTCTGCTTCGGCATCGCGCCGATCGTGCGCATGTTGTGCAGACGGTCGGCGAGCTTGATCAGGATGACCCGGATGTCCGAGGCCATCGCGACCATCATCTTGCGGTAGTTCTCGGCCTGCGCCTCGTCGCGCGAGGAGAACGTCAGACCGGTGAGCTTTGTAACGCCGTCGACCAGCGAGGCGACCTCTTCGCCGAAAGTGGCGGCGACGTCCTCCAGTGAGGCGGACGTGTCCTCGACCGTGTCGTGCAGCAGCGCGGCGCACAGCGTCTCGGTATCGAGCCGCATGCCGGCGCAGATCTTCGCCACCCCGACCGGGTGGATGATGAACTCCTCGCCCGACTTCCGCCGCTGGTCGGCGTGGTGCTCGCAGGCGTAGACGAACGCTCTCTCGACGTTATCGCGGTCGATCTCCAGCGTGCTCTCGGCGGCGTGCTCCTCGACGATCGCGAACAGGTCGCCGAGCAGCTCCCTCTCGGTGTCAGTGAGGCCGGCGCGGCGCACCGGGGCCGGCATGACCGGATGGTCGATCCCGTCGACCGTCAGGCGGTGCTCGTCGGCGCTGGCCTGCGACTGCACAACCACGCCGCGGCCACCGTCTTCGACGGCGGTGCCCGCGTGCGTCACGCCGGGGTCTGGAGCTGTCCCGTTGCCGTTTCCGTTGCCTTCAGCCACTTGAGGCCGTCCTCGTATCGCTGCATGGTTGCCCGGTAGGTCGCGGAGCGTTCGAGCGCAGTGCGCTCTGTGTCCCGGACCGTGAGGGCCGGCGGATCCCGGTCGAGGCTGACGAGGTCCAGCTCCGTGAGGATTGCCACCAGCCGGGCCGCCTGTGCGACGGATCGGGTGTGGGGACCGTCCCCGCGAAGCAGTGCCTCGAGCTCCTCGCCGGCCGCGCCACCGCGGTCCCGCAGGGCCCGGTAGAGCGGCACGAGTGCAGCACGAAGGCCGTGCTCCGACTCATGGATCTGCTCGGCAAAGCGTAGCTCAGCGGGTCCCCAGCAGAGATGGGCAAACGTGCCGGCCCCGCCTTGGCGCAGCCGCGCGTCCTCCGCGGGGTGCGCGGGCGGGTCGAGCACGACGAGGTGTTGGAAGGCATCGGCGAGCCCTGGCGTGCGCGCCAACGCGGCGTGGGCGCAGAGCACATAGTCGCCCGTGCGGGCGCTCAACCCCTCGATCCGGCGGGGTACGTCGGCCACCACAGCCAGGACGGTGTCGCCACTGCCGACGAGGTCGCGCAGCACAGCCACCGCGCCGTCTCCGCGCCGGTCGATCACGGTTCGGTGCCCGTCGATTGGCGTCGCGTCAGGACTCGCGGGGTGGTCGAGGACAGCAGCGATCCACGCTTCTCGAACGGGCTCGCCGACGACCTCGATCGCGCTGGAAACCGTGGGCTGGGCCTGGCGCAGTCGCAGTCGCGGCTCGACGGCCCCGTTCCAGCTGTTGCGTTCGAGGCGGAAGGTGGCGTCAGCGGGAGTGTCGGGTCTGACCGGGAGACGGCCGTCGCAGCCGAACGCGACGGCGCGGCAGCGGCCGCCGCCCGCCTCGACGGTGAAGCGGACGTGCTTGCCCTCCTCCCCCATCGTCCGGGCGTCCACGAGCGCGGCGCCTGGGACAAGCAGATTGACGCCGGGGTTGCCCATGCCGGTCGGCTCGAGCTGGGCGAGCTCGTCGGCGAGCGCGAGGCCAAGTTCGGCGCCGCTCACGATTGCGTCGACCCGCTCGACCGGCTGGAGGTCCCCGGCCGTGAGGACGGCCGCAGCGTGGGCTTCGAACGCCTCGCGCAGGTCGTCCACGTGCGCTGCATCGATCGTCAGGCCTGCTGCGGCGCGGTGGCCGCCGTAGCGTTTGAGCAGCGGCGCGGCGGCGTGGAGTGCGCCGAGCAGGTCGAAGGCGGGGATCGAGCGGCCCGAGCCGGTTCCGGATCCATCAGCCGCGTCGAGCGCGATCAGGATCGCCGGCCGGTGCGTGCGCTCGACGATGCGCGAGGCGACGATCCCGATCACGCCCCGGTGCCAGCCCTCCCCCGCGAGGACGTAGGCCGGCCGCGGGCCGAGCTCGCGCACCTGCGCCTCGGCATCGAACAGGATCCGCTGCTCGGTGAAGCGCCGCTCGGCGTTGGCGGCGTCAAGCTCCTGCGCGATCGCGTCGGCGCGTGCCTCGTCGTGGGTCAGCACCAGCTCAACGCCGGCGTCCGCGCGGTGCAGTCGCCCAGCGGCGTTGATGCGTGGAGCGAGCCGGAAGCCGACGCTGCTGGCGTCGAGTCCGCTCGGATCGACGCGCGCCACGCGCATCAGCGCCCTCAGGCCCGGTTTGCCAGTCGACGCGAGGGCGCGCAGACCTGCGCGCACAAGGCGGCGGTTCTCGCCGCGCAACGGCACGAGGTCGGCGATCGTCGCGAGAGCGACGAGGTCGAGATCGTCGTCGGCGATCGCGGGGTCTCCGCCTGCCCCGAGTGCGAGCGCCTGCGCCAGCTTGTAGGCGACGCCCGCAGCGCACAGATCCGGGCACGGGTAGCCGCCAAGCGACGGGTGCACGATCGGCACGTCGGGAAGCGCGCCGTCGGCGCGCGGCTGGTGGTGGTCCGTCACGACGACGTCGAGTCCGAGCTCGCGGGCGTGCGCGACCTCCTCGACGGCCGTGATCGCGCAGTCGACCGTGACGAGCAATCGGGTGCCGCGCGCCGCGAGGCGCTCGACTGTCGCCGCTGCGAGCCCGTAGCCATCATCGACGCGGCTGGGCAGGAACCAGTCGACGTCTGCGCCGAGGCGACGCAGCGCGCGCACGAGCAGCGCTGTCGCACACACGCCGTCGACGTCGTAGTCGCCATGCACCGTGATGCGCGAGCCGGCCGCGACGTGGCGCGCGATCAGCTCAACAGCCGCGTCCATCCCAGCGAATGCGCGCGGATCGTGCGCATCCTCTGCGGCGAGGAAGGCACGGGCCCCAGCCGGATCCCTGAGCCCCCGCCGTACAAGCACCTGCGCGAACGTGCGCGAGCAGCCGAGAGCGACGCGCAGTGTCTCGACGGCGGCCGGATCGCATGGCGCGATCGTGAGGCGCGGGGCGAGCAGCTCAGGTTCGGCGACGACCGAAGGCTCGGAAATGACGGGCGGTGGCGCCAGGGCGGACACGAACGCAGGCTACGGCCCGCCCACGACAGAAGAGAGTTAGCCGGGACGGCTGATCGGGCGGGGGTACCCGCGACGTTGATCGCGCGGCAGCACCGCCGGTGAAGCCGGCGGTGAGTGAGGATGCACGTGCGCCGGCCGGAGGCCGGTGTGCGCGCACCCGGAGGGGCACCGCCGGCGAAGCCGGTGGTCAGGACCCGTCCGCAGCAGCGCCGAGCCTGAGAGCTCAGGCCGGCTCGGCGGCGTACAGCCGCTCGCGCCGAATGCCCTCGGCGTACACGATCCCAAGCCCCAGCACCGCACCCGGGATCCCCTCGAGCGCCGTCAGCAGGTGCGTGTCGTCCTGCCCAGGCACCGTGAAGCCGTTGATCAACAAGCCGAAGATGATGGCGCCGAACAGCGCTCCGAGGAACGCGCCGACGATCCCGCCCCAGAAGCGGTCCGGCAGAAATATCGTGAAGTGCCAGATGGCGAGGCCCATCATGACCCAGGCGAGCATGCCCATCAGCGCGACCTCCCGTGGCGGCGGTTACGTCTGCCGGTGCGCGGCTTGCGCGGCTCCTGCACCATGCCGTCGTTCTCAGCTTCGTCCGGAGCGCGGCCGTTGACCTCGGGCTCGGCGGGAGACCTCGGCGGCGCCGGGGCCGCCGACGGCGGCGCGGGCGACTCCGAGGGTGGCGGCACGACGGCTGCGGCGCGACCGCGCCGTCGCGGTGGCGGCACGACGGTTGCGTCCTCGTCGACGTCGAGGTCGCGGCGCAGCGCTTCGAACTCCTCTCTGGACAGCTCGCCGGGCTCGTCCGGCGTGGTCAGGCGCCTGCGCGGACCAGTCGGTCCTGCCTCCGGCTCGACGTCGACCAGTTCGCCGCCTGTCGCGACGGCGTAGGCCGGGACGATGCCCCCGTTCGCCGCCTCGATCCGCTCACGGCGTGCCTCGTAGACCGGCTCGCGCTCCTTCCAGTGCGTCAGCACCGGCGTCGCGATGAAGATCGACGAGTAGGCGCCGGAGATCACGCCAATGAGCAGGGCGAAGGCGAAGTCGCGCAGCGTCTCGCCGCCGAACAGCATCAGGGCGAGGATCGGCAGAGCCGTGCACAGCGACGTCGCGAGCGAACGCGTGAGGACCTCTGACATCGAGCGGTTCGCGACCTGCGAGAAGGCAGCTCGCGGCATTCGCGGCATGTTCTCGCGGATGCGGTCGAACACAATGATCGTGTCGTAGAGCGAGTAGCCCAGGATGGTGAGCAGCGCGGCCACGGTCGCCGACGTCACCTCCCGGCCCGTCAGCGAGTAGATGCCGCCGGTGATCAGCAGGTCGTGCATCAGCGCGATCAACACCGGGACGGCGAACTTCCACTGGAAGCGCAGCGCGATGTACGCCGAGATCACCAGCAGCGAGGCGATGATCGCGATGATCGCGTTGTTCGCCACGGTCTGGCCGAAGGTCGGGCCCACCGAGGTGCTGGAGAAGTTCGACGTGCCGCCAAAGGTCTGGTCGAGTCTCGCCTCCAGCGCCTGGACCTTGGTGGGCTGCAGCTGCTCGGTCGAGATCTGCACGACGTTTCTGCCGAGGTCCGGGTTATCGACGCGCTGGATCTTCGCGTCGCTGATCCCGTTCTCCTCGAGCAACGTGCGGAGCTCGGTCTCGCCCGCCGGCTGGGCAACAGCCGTCGTGATGCGCGTGCCGGACGTGAAGTCGATGCCGAAGTTGAGGCCCTTGCCGCCGATCGACAGCGCGCCGATCAGCAGGATCACGCCGGACATCGAGAAGAACCACTTCGACGCGCCCATGAAGTCGAAGCGCCAGCGCGCGCCGGCGACGTGCGCGCCGACCGCCGCTGGGTTGGAGAAGACGCGGCTGCGCCCGAGCGTTGCGAGTATCGCCTGCGTCGCCATCACGGCGGTGAACAGCGAGACGAGCGTGCCGACGCCGAGTGTGAACGCGAAGCCCTTCACGCCCGCGGTCGCGAGCATGAACAGGATGAACGCCGTCATCACCGTCACGACGTTCGCGTCGATGATCGCCGTGAGGCCCTTTCTGTAGCCCGTGGTGATCGCCACGGGCACGGATTTGCCCGCGCGCAGCTCCTCTTTGACGCGCTCGAAGATGACGATGTTCGCGTCGGCCGCGACGCCGATCGTCAGGATCAGGCCGGCGAGTCCCGGCAGCGTCAAGGTGATCGGGACCAGCTTGATCAGCGCGAAGAAGTAGATCGCGTAGATCCCGAGCGCGACGGTCGCGATCACGCCGAGCATCCGGTAGAAGACGATCAGGAAGATCGCCACGACGAGGAGGCCGACCGCACCCGCGATCAGACCCTCGTGCAGCGCCTGCTTGCCGAGCGTCGCCGAGACCTGCGACTGCGAGATCAGCTTCAGACCGATCGGGAGCGCGCCGAGCTGGATCAGATTCGCGAGGTCCTGGGCGCTCTGGATCGTGAAGCCGCCCTCGATCACCGCTCCGTTCTCGCCATCGATGCCGTCTGGGAGCCGTTGCGGATCGATCGAGGCGACCGAGATCAGTCTGCCGTCGAGCGCGACGGCGAAGTGCTGGAGCACCGTTTGTGGATTGACGCCCGGCAACGTGAGCGTCGTGCCGCGTTGCGAGATTTCGCGGGTGACGTCGTGGAACGCGTTCTTGCCCGCGTTCGTGAATCTGAACTCGACGTCCGGGCTGTTCGTTTCGTTGAAGCCCTGCTGCGGGTCCTTGATGTCCCGGCCCGACAGCGCGACTTGATCGCGCAGCACGTAGAAGCGCGCCGTCGGATCGTCGATCGGCACTCTGTCGTTCGCCGTTGCCGCGGCCGCCTGCAGTACGACGAAGCCCTGTGGAACGGCGATCACCTGGCTGCCGGCCGGCAGGCTCGTTCTGTCAATTGCCGACAGCAGGTCGGCTCTCAAGCGCTCGGGCCCGGCGAGGTAACGGTGCTCTCTGTCGAACAGGTAGTACGCGGGGCCGCGCCGCGAGGCCCCTCTATCGCTCGCGGCGGGTGTCTGTCTCGAGGCGAGCTTTACGGCGTCATAGAGCGGCTGGCCCTGACTCGGATCGCCCGCAGCCTGGCTGATGCGCTGTGCGTCGGGATCCTGCGCGGGCAGAAGCGGGGCCACGGTTCTGCCGGCGGGCGTGATCGCGTTTCTCTCCCAGTCGTAGAAGTACAGCTGCGCGGGTGTGCCGACCTGCTCCTGTGCGCGTCTGATGTTCTGAACGTCGGGGAGCCCGACGGAGAGCTGATCTCTGCCCGAGCGCTGGATCTCCGGCTCGCCGACGCCGAGCTGGTCGACGCGCGAGCGGATGATGTCCAACGCCCGGTCGAGTGCTTCCGGCGTGACCGTCGGCACCTGCGGGGTCGGCTCGCCCTGATAGACGAGCTCGACGCCGCCCTTGAGGTCGAGGCCGAGGCGCGTCGGCTTGACCGCGATCACGAGCAATGAGGCGGCAAGCAGACCTGCGACGAGGAGCAGGATGAGGCCGTTGCGGCGACGGTCGGTCATGGCCTGCCGATCCTACTTTGCGGGCGTGAGCACGAGCAGCAGACCGCCGTCGTCGTCGTAGGCCGGAAACAAGTCGGCGACGGCCTGCGCCGGGAGATCGCCCTCGGCGTTGACGGTGACCGGCTTGTTTAGCGCGCGCACGCCCCACTCGAGCACGGTGCCGACGACGTCCTGGCCGTCCCCGCCAAAGTCGAGGCCGAGCACCTCGCGCACGGAGCGGCCGATGACGCGCTCGTCGTCGAGGCCGGTCAGCTCGAACGAGCCGCGGCCGCAGCCGATCACGCGACCCTCGCGGTCGCACACGAAGAAGGCGGCGTCCGGCGCCGGGTAGTAGTCGTCGAGCAGCTCGAACAGGAACGCGAAGCCGCACTTCGCGCACCCCTTGGGGCGCGTACGGAAGCCGGCGGTGCGTTCGATTTCGCTCGTGCGGTGCCCGCAATTCGGGCAGATGAACAGGTGAGCCATGGCGATGCTTGGGCCAAGGGTACGGGCTGCCCGGACGGTGTCCGGTATGAGCGCCGGCCCCTTGAGGAACCTTTAGGGACCCTCCCCCCGGCTCAGAAGAGGCCGGCCGGCTCGGGCGGCTCGAGACCGAGGTGCAGCCAGGCCCGCCGGGTGGCCTGGCGTCCGCGGGGGGTGCGCTCGATGAGGCCGCGCTGGAGCAGGTAGGGCTCGTAGACGTCCTCGAGCGTGTCGGCCTCCTCCCCCACGGCCACGGCGAGCGTGCTCAGGCCGACGGGACCACCGCCGTAGTGACCGCAGATCGCGCGGAGGATCTCGCGGTCGAGGCGGTCCAGGCCCTCGTGGTCGACCTCGAGCAGGTCGAGCGCGGCCGCGGCCACGTCGGCGGTGACCACGCCGCCGCCGCGGACCTCGGCGAAGTCGCGCACGCGCTTGAGCAGCCGGTTGGCCACCCGGGGCGTGCCGCGCGCGCGCTCGGCGATGGCCCGGGCCCCGGCGTCCTCGATCTCCACCCCGAGCAGGTGGGCCGAGCGGCGGACGATGCGGCCCAGGTCTTCGCG
>DASYLH010000057.1:0-23125 GCA_036009645.1 Conexibacter sp. | reverse complement strand
CCAGCTGCTGAGCTCGCTGCGCGACGCGGGGATCGTCGCCGCCGGCATGATCGGCGACCCGGACCCCTACACGGCGGCGATGAACGCCGACAGCTACTTCCACCTGTCGGAGATCGTCATCTCAACCCTCCCTGAGGGCACGTCGCAGTGGGTCGCGGACAAGCTCGTCGACCGCGTGCGCGGGGCGACCAACGTCCCGGTCGAGCACATCGAGTCGCTCGCGAAGGCCGAGGCCTAGTTGGCCGCCGCCGCCCATCTGGGCCACGACGATCACCATCACGGGCCGCCCGAGGCCAATCACTCCTCGCGCGTCGACGCTCCGTTCCTCGGGATGCTGCTTTTCATCATCTCCGAGATCATGGTCTTCGGGGCCTTCTTCACGGCCTACTTCTTCATCCGGGTCGTGGACGGGAACCCCTGGCCGGCGGAGGGCACCGAGCTGCCGAAGCTGATCGCCGGCTTCAACACCGCGGTCCTGCTGTCGTCCTCCGTGACGATCCATTGGGCGCTCGAGGGCGTCAAGCGCGGCAATCGCTTCGCGCTGAAAGCCGGCATGCTGACGACGTTCCTTCTCGGCGCGACGTTCCTGTTCGTGCAGATCAACGAGTACGTCCACATCGGCTTCGCGCCCTCCAACAGCGCGCAGGCGTCAGTCTTCTACGGCCTCACGGGCCTGCACGGCGCGCACGTCTTCATTGGCTTGTGCCTGCTGCTGATGGTCACGGTCCGAGCGTTCCGCGGGCACTTCTCGCCCGAGCAGCATCGCGGCGTCGAGGTGCCGGGCATCTACTGGCACTTCGTCGACGTGATGTGGGTGATCGTGTACACCACGGTCTACCTGCTGTAGATGCTCAACCCTCTGCGCTCCGAGGAAGAGGCATTCCGGGCGCTGTTGTACGTGGCAGCGGTCGTGATCGGGATCACAGTCGTCGTACTCGTCGTGCGCGCGCTGACGTGAGCGCCGCGCGCGAGCCGCTCGCGCGGGACGATTGATCTGCCGTGCAGCTCGTCGCCTTCGATCCCGTCCTCGTCGTCCTGCTGCTGCTCGCGAGCGGCCTGTACGTGCGCGCGCTGCAGATCGTGCGCGGCCGCGGCCTGCACGTGTCGGCCTGGCAGCAGACGGCGTGGTGGATCGGGATCGCCCTGCTGACGGTCTCCCTGCTCGGCCCGCCAGACGTCTACGACGACAGACTGCTGAGCGCGCACATGGCTCAGCACCTGCTGCTCGGCGACATCGCCGCGCCGTTCCTGCTGCTGGGGATGCGCACGCCGCTGGTGCTGTTCTACCTCCCCCGCGCCGCGCTCGTGCTGCTCGCGCGGCGACGCTGGCTGCGGCGCGCGTTCGCCTTCCTGCGACAGCCGCTTGTCGCGCTGCCGATCTACGTGTTCACGATCTACGTCTGGCACGTCTCGACGCTGTTCGAGGGCGCGATCCAGCATCCGCTGCTGCACGCGTTGGAGCACGAGTGCTTCCTCGTCGCGAACCTGCTGCTGTGGTGGCCGGTGATCGAGCCGATGAGGCGCCGCATGGGCGGGCAGCTGTGGAAGATCGGCTACATCTTCGCGGCGCGCATGTCGACGATGTTCCTCGGCATGATGTTCGTCTTCGCGAGAGGCATCCTCTACGTCGACGTCTACGGTCGCGGCATGCGCGAGGGAATCGCGCCCCACGCCGACCAGCGCACGGCCGGCGGCCTGATGATGACGCTCGACATTGTGATGATGGTCGTCGCCGTCAGCTGGTTCTTCTGGCTCGCCTCGCGCGAGCATGATGCCTCCGGCGCATACCGTCTCGCGCCGCCGCGCCGCGCCAGCGCACCGTCGAGCACGCCGTCTGAGTCGCAACCGGCCGATCCGGGCTCGCCGGCGGACCCGCCGAACCGCCCGCGCGCCGCTATCTGACGCTCAGTGTGCCCTGCATGCCGGCCTCGCGATGGCCGGGCAGCGTGCAGTAGAACGTGTATCTGCCGGGTCTGAGGCTGACCGATACGGTCGAGACGCCGCCGTTGGAGACCGTCTCGCCCTCGCCGAGGACTCTGCCGTCTGTCCCCTCCTGCAAGGCGATGTCGTGCGGGACCGAGGAGGCGTTTCTCGAGTCGATATGGAGCGCACCCGCCCCGGATATCGCAGTGCTCACCGTGTAGGCCAGTTGGCCGTCGGGGTTCGCATCGATCTCGAGCTTGCCGTCCTGCGCGGTGGCGGCTCTCTGCGACGTCGATCTGACGGCGGTCGCGAGTGCGCCGGTGTCCTCGCCGGACTTTGCTGCGGAGGCCGCGACGTAGGCGGCGATGTCAACCGCGTCCTGCCCCGTCACGAGCTTGCCGGGCATCTTGCCCGAGACGCTCGGATACAGGATCTGCTCCTTCACGACGCCCTTGACGACGCTGCGCCCGAAGCCTTCACTGAGCGACTGCGAGAAGGCGTCGTCGAGGTCCGGGCCCACGGTGCCTCTCGTGCCAGCTCGCGCGAGTGCGTGGCAGGCTCCGCATCTCTGCACGAACAGTTGCTTGCCGCTGACGAGGTTGGCGTGATCGCCCTTGACGTCGCTTCCGCAACCGGCCAGCACCAGGCCTGCGGCCGCCGCGACTGCGGCGAACGCCGCCCCTCTCCTCAAAAGCCCGAACATCGTGCGGGACGATGCTATCCGGAACGGCGGCGGTTGCGCCAGTGCCTACTGCGGCGGCGTCTCAGCAGACGTCGTGGGCGCATCGGCGCTCGCCCCCGCCGCGGCGATCACGCCGCGTGCGACGCCCTCCCACGACCAGCGCTCCCGGACCGTCTCGACGAGCGCAGAACGCGTCTGCTCGCGCAGCTCGTCGGGCGCCGCGAGCCAGGCCGTGACGCGCTCGGCGATCCCTCGCACGGGGTCGGAGCCGGTGGCGGTCGGGAACGCCAGCCAGGGACGTGCCGGCTCCGGCACCGACTGGGCGAGCGCGCTCGCGACCTCAGCCAGCCCTGAGTGCTCGGCGCAGACCGGCAGCGCGCCGCACGCGGCGCCCTCAGCCGCGACCATGCCGAACGCCTCAGGGAAGGTGCTCGGGACGACGAGCGCCTCACAGGCCGGCAACAGGTCGATCAGCTCCTCGTGGTCGAGGCGCCCCGTCAGGACGACGCGCTCGCGCAGGTCCGCAGCGGCGGCCAGGTAGTTCGCACGCGCAGCGTCGTCGAGCCCGTCGAGGAACGCCCGCAGCAGCGCAAGCGGCGCGTGCGGTCCCCCCTCCTCCGCTCGGCCGGCCTCGACGAGCGCGTCAAGCGTTGCGAGGTCGCCGTCGGCGAGCGCGGCGATCAAGCGCTCACAGCCTGCGCGGTAGGCGCCGAAGCCGACGACAACGAGCCGCGCGCGCGGCTCGCGCTGCACCACGAGCGGCCAGGCGGCGAGCAGCAGATCGATCCCCTTCGAGACGATCAGCTTGCCGACGAAGGCGACGAGCCGATCGTCCGTCCCCGCCGCGACGTCCTCGAGCGCGACTGCGGCCGCGCCGGCGTCGCGCGCGAAGGCCGAGCGCTCCTCCGGATCCACAACCGGCGCGCCCGCCTCGGCGGCCGCCGTCCCCGCCAGCCGTCCGGCCAGCGCCCGCACGCCGGCGCGCGCGTCCGCAGGTGGCCGAGGCACGAAGCGTGCGACGTCGACGCCGGGCGGCCCGAGCCGGATGCGCATTCGCAGCGCCTCGTCGTCGAGCGTCGCCACGAGCCGCTCGGCGATGTGCCCGGAGCCGACCAAGATCCCTTGAGCGCGCGCGATCCCCTCCCGCGCGGCCGGCAGGAAGCGCTCCGGATGCGGCGCCACGGTGTACTCGAGCGCGCTGCCGTGGATCTTCACCGCGTAGGGAACCTCATTGCCAAGCGCTCGGGCGAGCACGAGCGGGCCCATCACGAGGTGGTTCGCGAGCGCGACGTCCGGACGCGCCCGCGCGACGACGTCACGCACCGCGCGCACGTTCGCCTCGACGTACGCCTCGACCTCGGCCTCGCTGCAGTCCGGGTAGGGCCGCGCCTCCACGCCCGCATAGCGATCCGCGACGTAGACCGGCAGCAGGCCCGCCAGCGCAGGCCGATAGACGGTGCAGCGGGCCGGTTCGCGCAGCGTGCGGACGGCGAGCGTGCCGCCGTCCCAGTCGCCGACCGCGTCGACGAACGGCAGCTCCTCCGGCGAGCGGTCCTGGCACAACAGATGGACCTCGTGCCCCAGCCGCACGAGCGCTGCGGCGAGGTTCGCGTTGTAGACGTTCGACCCGGTGCCCTGCAGCAGGTAGCCATGGAAGATCAGCACGCGCATGCCGCAAGCGTACGGTCGCCGGCGGCTGCTCGGCGGCGCGGCGCTTCCCGCCCACGCGTTGGTAGCATCCCCTCGCGTGAGGAACCATCAGCGCTACCGCATGCGGACCCCCTCCACGGGCCGCGAAGTCGTCATCCAGGCCGAGGCCGGCCGCACGTACGTCGATCGCGAGACGGGCGAGCCGCTCGAGGTCGTGGCGACGCTGGTGCCGCTCGCGCCGACCCCCTCCGATCTGCCCTGGGCCGTCGAGAACCTGCGCCTGTGCAACTGGTGTGACCAGTTCGCGCAGAAGGACCTCAACGACTGCCCGAACTGCGGTCGCCGCATGGCGCCGATCGCCCACGCCCACTAAGGCTCTTTCGCGTCCCGTGCCTCGTCGCACGCATCCCCTGCTGGTCGTCGCAGCCCTCGCCGTCGGGCTGCTGCTCGCGCTCGGCGTGGCCGCATGTGGCAGCGGTGGGTCACAGTCGGCCGAGACGCTCGACACGCCGCCGCTGACGGTCGGCACCGGCGCGACGCTGCCGAGCGCCGCCTCGACGTCGACGACGACCACCACGACCTCGACGACGTCCACCACGGCCGACACGTCGGGCGACACCGGCGGAGCGGTCGACACGGGCGGCGACACCGGCGCGGCGACGGGTGACACGGGCGGTGGTGACACCGGAGGCGACACAGGCGCTGACACCGGCGGCGGGACCGCTCCGGCAACCGGCGGCGGCGGTGGCACGACCACCCCGGCGCAGCCCGCCAACCCGGGCGGCGCGGCGCCGAACTACCAGAGCTTCTGCGACGAGAACCCGGGCGCCTGCTGAGGCGCGCGGAGGGCGGAGCACGCGAGGCGTCGTCCGCCCACGCACCCCGCCTTCGCGATCATCTCGTCGTTCTTCTCGTGTCTGCCGGCGGCGTCGGCGCGACGGGCGTCGTGATGAGCGTCGACGTGTAGGTCACGCGGGCCGTCTGGTAGAGGCACTTGTACTGCGTGGCGTCGCCAAGCGTCATCTGCGCCGTCTGCGTGAGCAGGTCGGTGCAGCTGTCAGCGCGACTCGCGCGCCAGCCGTTCTCCTTCGGCAGGTTGACGGCCAGCACCGGTGCCCACGTGGGCACCGTCAGCGCGACGATGTCGCCCTTTTTTGCGGCCAGCGTCGTCTTCAACGGGAACTGCACCGTGGTGCCGAAGAACGGCTGAACCTTGAAGACGCCCGTGGTCGCGACGACCTCGTAGCTGCGCGCCGGTCTGGCCTGCTCGCGCAGCACCGCCAACTGGACGCGCGAGGTGCCGCCATAGGTCGAGTTGAAGAAGTGGATCTGTCTGTCGCTCAGCGAGCCGAGCTGCAGCGTGAAGCTCACGATCCGCCCGCTCTTCGGGACGGTCGTGGGATATCTGAGCGTGCCGGTGCGGACCTGCAGCGCCGTCGTGCGCGTCACGACGAAGCAGTTGTCCGGGCAGCTGACGGACGCGCCGTCAGTGCTCGCACCGAGCTCATACGTCTTGGCCGAGGCCGTGGAGGCGGCGGCGCCGAGCAGGCAAACGGCCAGGGCGACGCCGAGGGGGATGCGCTTCATATCCCCATTCAACACGAGTCGCGGGCGGAAGGACCGCCCCGCAACGCGCCATGCAAGCCGGAAATGCCCCGCCTAGAGTCTTGTGACGTTAACTGCCTTCGGGCCCTTGTCCCCCTGCTCCTCTTCGTAGTTGACCTTCGCGCCCTCGGCGAGCGAGCGATAGCCGTCGCCGGAGATGCCGCTGTAGTGGACGAAGAGGTCGCGACCGCCGTCATCCGGCGTGATGAAGCCGAAGCCCTTGTCGTCGCTGAACCACTTCACAGTTCCCGTTGCCATTGCGTCCCCCGAGGAGCAAGCTGCCGGCCGACGGCCGGCGGGGTTCCATCGAGCGGGAGCGCTCGATCTGTCGGGGAAAAACTAACAGGATCCGGTGCACCGGCTGCAAGTACCAGCCTAGGGGTGCCGGAGCCGGCCACGTGGCCGGCGGAGGCGGGCCCCCGTGCGTTCTCGGTTAGCCGCGCAGGAGCACGCCTGTGGCAGCGATCTCGTCCATGTCGCCTGGCGCGGGCACCCAGGGCAGCTCGAGTGGGTCGCCGACGTAGCGCGGCACGACGTGCATGTGGAAGTGGAAGACGGTCTGCCAGGCGGCCGCGCCGCACGAGTTGATGAGGTTGATCCCGTCCGCCCCGAGTCGTGTTCTCATGCGCCCGGCAAGCCGCTGCGTCGCGACGGCGCATGCCTGCAGATCCTCCGGATCGAGCTCGTGGAGGTCCGTCGCATGGACACGCGGGATCACCAGCGCGTGGCCGCGCGTCGCCGGGTTGATGTCCATGAACGCGATCGTGCGCGCGTCCTCGCCGACAATCGTCGCCGGCAGCTCACCCGCGACGATCTTGCAGAAGAGGCAGTTCTCGGAACCGGCAGGCACGGCGCGAGCATATCGGTAGCCTGCGAGCGGTCGTGCCCGATCGCACTCACCTGCGCCAGGCGATCGCCCACCTCGCGGCGATCGAGCGTCCCTCGGCCTCGCCGGGGGAGCACGAGGCGGCCCAGTGGATTGCCGCGCAGCTGGCCGAGTTCGGCTGCAGCGTCGAGGTTGAGGAGGAGCGCGCGCACGGCGGCTACTGGTTCCCGCTCGGCGTCCCCAACGCGCTCGCCGGCGCCGCGGGGCTGCTCGCGCGGCACGGCGGTCGTCGCAGGCGGGCACTCGCAGCGGCGGTCGGCGCGTTCACGGCAGCCGCGATCTGGGATGACGTCGGCGGCGGCCGGTTGTGGTTCCGCCGCCGCTTCCTGCCGAGCAGACCGACCTGGAACGTCGTTGCCGAGACGGGCGATCCACACGCTGATCGCACGGTCGTGTTCGTCGCCCACCACGACGCCGCCCACTCGGGCCTGCTGTTCCACCCCGGCGTGCTGCCGCTCGTGGACCGGCTCGCTCCCGGCCTGCTGGAGCGCAGCAACACGTCGCCTCCGCTGATGGCGCCGGTGATCGCCGGCCCGCTGCTGGTCGCGCTGGGCGCGCTGATCGGCCGGCGCCGGCCCATCACCGCCGGCACGGTGCTTGCACTCGGCTCGGCCGCAACGTTCGCCGAGATCGGCGCGCGGGACGTGGTGCCCGGCGCGAACGACAACCTCACCGGCGTCGCGACGCTGATCGGGCTGGCCACGGAACTCGCCGAGCGCCCTGTCGAAGGACTGCGCGTGCTGCTCGTCTCGACTGGCTCCGAGGAGGGCTTTATGGAGGGGATGCAGGCGTTTGCGCGGCGCCACTTCCCTGCGCTGCCGCTGGCCCGCACGCACGTCGTCTGCGTCGACACGGTCGGCTCTCCCTATCTCACGCTGATCGAGGGCGAGGGGATGCTGCGGATGCGCGACTACCCGGACGACTTCAAGGACCTCGTCGAGGCGTGTGCCAGGGACAGCGGCGTCGAGCTGTGGCGCGGGCTGCGGCTGCGCAACGCGACTGACGGGCTGATCGCGCTGCGCGCCGGCTATCCGACGACCGCGATCGGCTCCGTGACGCGCCTGAAGGTGCCGGCCAACTATCACTGGCCGACCGATACCGCCGAGAACGTCGATCACGGCAGCGTCAGCGACGCCGTGACCCTGTGCACCGCGATCGCGCGCAAGCTCGCCGCGACCGTGACGGGCCGCGCGGCGCCGAGCGCGACCTCGGCCTAGCCCGCCGCTGCGCTCTTCTCGAGCTGTTCCCGGGCGTGGGCGATCGCCTCCTCACGCGAGGTGACCTCACCGGCGTAGGCGGCCTCCTCCAGCTGCGCGAGCAGTCTGCCCAGCTGCGGCCCGCGCTCGATCCCGAGCGCGTCGGCCAGCTCGTCGCCGCGCAGGAGCGGCGCCGGCGGGCCGTGCTGGCGCCATGCAAGGGCCGGCCCGATCAGCTCGCGCACGAGCTCGAGGTGCTTCGCGATCGCCACGTCGGATCTTTGTCCCCGCGTCGCCAGGCGGTCCGCGACCGACAGCAGCGTCACGTCGACCTCGACCGGATCGCACGCCTTCAGATAGCGGTACTCGACGCGCCGCGGCAGCGGGCGCTCACGCACGAGGAAGCCGGGCCGCAAATGGTGGCGGGTGAGCGCAGCGACGTGCGCGCGCAGGCGCTCACTCGCGTGCAACCGCGCGAGGATCGCGCGCGAGAGCTCCGCCCCCTTGGAGTCGTGGTGCCAGAACGAGACGCGTCCCTCCTCGTTGACGGCGCGCGTCTGCGGCTTCGCGATGTCGTGCAGCAGCGCGCCAAAACGCAGCGCCGTGCCGCGCGTCAGCTCGTCGGCGAGCGGCTCCGCCAGCACGGCGGCGACGGCGGCGCCGTGCTGCTCGCCGAGGATCCCGACTGGATCGCGCTCCAGCGCAACCGCCTCGGCCAGCACTGCGAGCGTGTGCTGATAGACGTCAAGATGGTGGTAGGCGCTCTGCTGTACTCCGGCCAGCGCCGCCAGCTCCGGCAGGATCACGTCGACGGCACCGACGCGCTCCATCAGCTCGATCCCGGCGAGCGGATCGGGCGAGGCGACGATCCGTTTCAGCTCAGCAAAGACCCGCTCGGCCGCAACGTCGGCGAGGCCGGGGGCATGGTCGGCGGCGGCTGCGAGCGTGGCCGGTTCGGCCCCCAGCGCCAGCTCGCAGGCGAAGCGAGGCAGCCGCATGACGCGCAGCGGATCGGCTGAAAACGCCGCCGGGGAGACCATCCGCAGGCGCCGGGCCGCGAGGTCGGCCTGCCCGCCGGTCGGGTCGACCCGCTCGCCGCCCGCCAGCGGCTCGGCGATCGCGTTGATCGTAAAGTCGCGCTGGGCGAGGTCCTGCTCGATCATCTCGCCCAGCAGCGGCGAGAGATCGGCCTGCCACTCCCCGCCGCGCGCGACGACGCGCCAAGCGCCGAAGTCCTCCGACAACGGGAACACGGCGGCGCGCGCAGCGCGCGAGAGCGTGCGCGCGGCGGCCTCCACGTCGCCCGCGACGGCGAGGTCCAGATCGGCCGTTGGCCGGCCCAGCAGGCGGTCGCGCACGGCACCGCCAACGAGCCAGGCCGACGTGCCGTCCAGCGCCTGCCGCGCAATCGCGAGCGCGTCGTCGCTCATGCGGGCGTCTCGCGGTTCGCGCGCGCCCGCCCGTCCGCGTCGAGCTCGGCGCCGTCGCGGTGATACGCGCGCGTCGGGCGCGCGGTCAGTGCGGTCGTGATCTCGTAGTTGATCGTGTCGATCCGGCGCGCGAGCGCTTCGGCCGTGATCCGCTCGTCGTCGTCGCGCCCGAGCAGAACCGCCTCGTCGCCCTCGGCGATGCCCGCCGGGTCGGGTCCGACGTCGACCGTGACGTTGTCCATGCTCACACGCCCGACGAGCGGGTGGCGGCGCCCGCCGATCAGCACGTCGGCGTTGTCCGAGAACGCCCGCCGCCAGCCGTCGCCGTAGCCGATCGGGAGCGTCGCGATCCAGGTCGGCTCGCGTGCGACGAAGCGCGCACCGTAGCCGACGCTCTCCCCCGGCGCCAGCGGCTTGAGCGCAGCCACGAACGAACGCAGTTCGAGCGCAGGCTCGAGGTCGTACTCGGCCGGATCGACGCCAAACGGATCGAGGCCGTAGATCGCGACGCCACAACGCACCATGTCGAAGCGGCTCTCCGGCAGCGCGAGCGTCGCCGCGCTGTTGGCGGCGTGCAGGATCACGTCGGGCTGCAGCTCCCGCAGCCGCTCACCGAACGCGCGGAAGCGCTCGACCTCCGTGCGCGTCCGTTCGAGGTCCTCATCGGCGCACGGCAGGTGCGTCATCGCACCGGCGAGCTCCAGCTCCGGCGCGGCGTGGATCTGCTCGGCGACGCGCAGCAGCTCGTCCGCGTCGCGGATGCCGAGTCGACCCATGCCGACGTCGAGCTTCACGTGCACGCGCACCGGCAGCGCTCCCAGCCGGTGATCGGCCCCGCGGCGCAGCTGCTCGACGAACGAGGAGCGCCACACGACGACGTCCGCCTGGGCATCCAGCGCTGCCGGCAGCTCCTCGGCGCTGAGCGCGCCCATCATCAGGATCGGCGCCTCGATGCCGGCGGCGCGCAGCTGGGTGGCCTCTTCAGCGGCCGCGACGGCGAGCCAGCTCGCGCCGCCGGTGAGCGCCGCTCGCGCGACCGGCACGGTGCCGTGGCCGTACGCGTTTGCCTTCACGACCGCGCACAGGGCGGTGTGCGGACCGGCGGCGAAGCGCAGCCGCTCGCAGTTGCGCTCGACGGCGGCGAGGTTGACCCGCGCGAGCGCGCGCAGCCCCACCGCTACTCCGGGGCGACGAGCGCCTCGAGCACGTCGAGACGCGTGACGACGCCGACGAGGCGACCGTGCTCGACGACCGGCAGGCGGTTGTGGCGATGCTCGGCGATCAGCCGCGCGGCCTCGTGCAGGTCCGTGTCAGGTGCGACGATCGTCGGGTCCGAAGTCATCATGTCCGCGACGGTCGAGGCGATCGCCTTCTTGACGCGGTCCTCGAACGGCTTCAGCCGCCCGAGGAAGATCGTGCCGCCGAACAGGTCGATGTGGAGCGGGAGGCGCAGGTCCTCCTCCTCGTCGACCAGCACGAGATCGGACTCCGTCACGATCCCGACGCAGCGTCCCCCGCCGTTGACGACCGGGACGCCGGGCAGCTCGTGCTCGCGCAGCGTGCGCAGAAGCGTCTCGACCGTGTCCTCGGGGGTCACGGTCACCGGATCACGCTCCATGATGTCGGCGACAGTCGGCATCTGCGAGGGGAGCCTAGCGGGTGCCGCGGCAGTCAGTCCCGGCGCCGAGCGTAGGGCAGCGCCGCGATCACGTCGCGCGCCATCGCCCCCTCGACGCCGACGCGCGCGCCGACTAGGCGGCCGGCGCGGCGGTGCAGCTCGACGCCGGCACAGGCCGCCCTGAACGGCTCGACGCCGCGGGCGAGCAGCGCGCCGATCACGCCGGACAGCACGTCGCCCGTCCCGGCCGTCGCGAGTGCAGGCGCGTCGCCACGACTCACCCCGACACGCCCCTCTGGCTCCACGACGAGCGTGTCGTCGCCCTTCAGCACGACGATCGCGCCCGACCGGCGCGCCGCTTCTCGCGCGCTCGCGAGCCGTGCCGCGCGCACGTCATCGCCCGATACCCCGAGCAGGCGTGCCAGCTCGCCGCCGTGCGGGGTGAGGACGGTCGGGGCCGAACGTCCGGACAGCCGCTCGAGCGCGGTCTCGGCGGCATGCGCGTTCAGGCCGTCGGCATCGAGCAGCAGCGGCAGCGACGCGTGCAGCGCGAGCTCGCGGGCGAACGCCGCGGCTCCCTCGGAGCGGCCGAGGCCGGGTCCCAGCACCAGCGCGTCGGCCCGCTCGCAGCGCACGAGCGCCTCGTCGAGCGCCGCCGGCACGAACGACCCGTCGTCGTCCGCCAGCGGCACGCTCATCACCTCCGCGTCGCGCAGCTCGAAGACGAGGTTGAGCGACGCCGGCACCAGCGCCGTCACGTACCCCGCACCCGTGCGCGCAGCCGCCTCGGCCGCCATCGAAGGCGCGCCCGTGAGCCCGAGTGATCCCCCGCACACCAGCACGCTGCCGCCGTCGAACTTCGTCGCCTCCGCACCGCGCGCCGGCAGGCCGTCGAGCACGCCCTCGCCGATCAGCCCGATTCCGGCTCTGCCCTCCGGCGGCCGTCCGTCCGCCGGGATTCCGATCTCGACGACGGTCGCCTCGCCGGCATGCTGCTTGCCCGGAGCGATCCACAGTCCCGGCTTGCCGGCGTGGAACGTCGCCGTCGCGACCGCACGCACCGCCGGCCCGGCAACCTCGCCGGTGGAGGCATCGACGCCGCTCGGCACGTCGCACGCGACCACGGGAATCCCCCGCTCGGCCGCAGCGGCCATCGTCTCGACCGCGTCGAGCGCCTCGCCGCGCGGCACGCCGTGCGAGCCCGTGCCGAGCACCGCGTCGACGACACCTGAGACCTCCATCAGCGAGCCCGGGTTGAACGGCCGCGGCGGCGCACCCGGCAGCCGCTCGCAGTTCGCGCGCGCATCGCCCGTCAAGTCCCGTGCACCGCTCTCGCCGAGCAGTTGAACGTCGACCTCACGGCCCATCTCGCGCAGCAGCCGTGCGGCGACGAAGCCGTCGCCGCCGTTGTTGCCGCGCCCGCAGACGACCGCGACGACGCCCTGCGGGACGTGCTGCGCAACCAGTTCGGCGAGCCCGTGCCCGGCGCGCTCCATCAGCTCCAGGCCGGGGATGCGGCGCTGCTCGATCGCCCAACCGTCGAGCGCGCGCTGAGCAGCAGCGTCGGGCAGCGGCTCCAGCCAGGCGGGCAGCCCCGTCATGCGGGCGAGGCTACTCGACGGTGACGGTCTTGGCGAGGTTGCGCGGCTGATCGACGTTCAGGCCGCGCAGACGAGCGATGTGGTAGGCCAGCAGCTGCAGCGGCACGACCGCCAGCAGCGTCGCGAGCATCCAGTCGGTCTCAGGGATCGTGATCGTCTGCTCGGCGTGAGCGGCGATCTCGTCGTTGCCTTCGGTCACGATCGCGATCACGTGCGCGCCGCGCACGCGCACCTCCTGCATGTTCGAGACGACCTTGTCGAGCACCGGCGAGTCGGTCGCAACGCAGACGACGGGCGTCTGCTCGTCGAGCAAGGCGATGGGCCCATGCTTCATCTCGCCGGCGGCGTACGCGTCGGTCGCGATGTAGGAGATCTCCTTCAGCTTCAGCGCGCCCTCGAGCGCGACCGGCAGGCCGACGTGACGCCCGAGGTAGAGGAAGAAGTCGGCCTGGTAGTGGGCCTGCGCGATCGCCTCGATCTGTTCGCTGCCCGCCTCCAGCAGCGCGGCGATGTGGTGCGGGAGGTGCTTGAGCGCGCCCACGAGCTCGGTCAGTCGCGCCGGCGGCAGCGTCTCGCGCAGCTCGGCGAGCCGCAGCCCGAGCAGATACATGGCCGCGACCTGGCTGACAAACGTCTTCGTCGCCGCCACGCCGATCTCAAGCCCAGCACGCGTGAACAGCACGCCATCGGCGTCGCGCGTGATCTGCGACCCCATCATGTTTGTGATGCCGAGCACGGTGGCGCCACGCGAGCGCGCGAGCCGCATCGCCGCAAGCGTGTCAGCCGTCTCGCCGGACTGCGAGATGCCGATCACGAGATCGCCCGGACCGACGACGGGGTTGCGGTAGCGGTACTCGGACGCGACATCCATCTCGACCGGCACGCGCGCCCACTCCTCGATCGCGTAGCGGCCGATCAAGCCAGCGTGGTACGAGGTCCCGCAGGCGACGATGACGATCCGCCGCACGTCGCGCAGGAATGCGTCGTCGATCGTGCCGAGATCGCCGAGGTCGACGCCGTCGCCGCGCGCCGCGCGATCCGCGACCGTCTCTGCGACCGCGTCCGCCTGCTCGTGGATCTCCTTGAGCATGAACGTCTCGTAGCCGCCCTTCTCGGCGGTTTCGGCGTCCCAGTCGATCTCGACGACCTCGCGTTCGATCGGCGTGCCGTCTGCCGTCATGAACTCGACGCCGGACGGGCGCAGCACGACCAGCTCGCCGTCTTCGATGTACTGCACGTGCCGCGTGCGAGCGAGGAAGGCGGGGACGGCGGAGGCGAGGAACTGCTCATCCTCCCCGCGCCCGACGACGAGCGGGCACTCGCGCCGCGCGCCGACGAGCACGCCCGGCTCGGCGACCGTCATCGCGACGAAGGCGAAGTGGCCGACCAGCTCGCCGTACGCGGCGCAGACGGCGGCCGGCAGATCGCCGTCGTAGTGCTTCGCGATCAGGTGCGCGATCACCTCGGCGTCCGTCTCGGAGGAGAAGACCGCCCCTTCCTGCTCCAGCTGGCGCTGCAATGAGACGTAGTTCTCGACGATCCCGTTGACAACGACGTGGACGCGATCCTCGTCGTCGGTGTGCGGGTGGGCATTGCGCTCGCTCACGCGGCCGTGCGTCGCCCAGCGCGTGTGGCCGATGCCCGTGCCGGGCTCGGCGAGCGCGACGCTCGTCGGCGGCGCCTCGGCGGCCGCGGCAGGCTGCGCGGCGAGTGCCGTCCTCAGCGCGTCGAGGTTCCCGACCGCGCGGACGGAATCGACGCTCTCTCCGTTCAGAACGGAGATGCCGGCGCTGTCGTAGCCGCGGTACTCAAGCTTTTCGAGCCCGGCGAGCAGCTGCTCGCGGACGGGCCGGGCGCCGACGTAGCCGACGATGCCGCACATGGGAAACCTCCGTGGGGACTCGAAGAGCCTAGTACACGCGCCGTGCCGCGAACATAGGCCTAAGGAGCCATTTCGACGGCGGCAGCCTGCGCCCTCTCGACGAGGCGCCCGCAGACGGCGTGCGCCTCCTCGGCGCTCGGCGCCTCGACCATCACGCGCAGCAGCGGCTCGGTGCCAGACGCCCGCACGAGCACGCGCCCGCGTCCGGCCAGCGCGTCCTGTTCCTGCTCGACCGCCGCGACCATCTCCTCGCCGGAGGCGGCGCGCTCGACGGCGGCACGATCGGGCAGACGGACGTTGACGAGCGTCTGCGGCAGCTTCTCCATCGCCTGGCGCTCGGCGAGGTCGCCGCCTTGCAGCGCCTCCAGCGTGAGCAGCGCGCTGGCGATCCCGTCGCCGGACGGCGCGAAGCCGAGCTCGATGATGTGGCCGGACTGCTCGCCACCGAGCGTCCAGCCACGCTCGCGCAGGGCCTCGAGCACGTAGCGGTCGCCGACGGACGTCGTCGCGACCTCGACGCCGGCGGCCGCCATCGCCGTGTGGAAGCCGTAGTTCGTCATCACCGTCACGGCGACGCCGCCGCCCTGAAGCCGGCCCTGCTTGCGCAGGTGGAGCGCAGCAAGCGCGACGAGCTCGTCGCCATCGACGACCGCGCCGTTGCGGTCGACCGCCAGCACGCGGTCGCCGTCGCCGTCGAACGCGAAGCCGGCGTCGTGGCCGTCGCGCCGCACCGCGTCGGCGAGCGCCTCGACGTGCGTCGAGCCACAGCCGTCGTTGATGTTGCGGCCGTCGGGCGCGTCGGCGATCACGTCGACGTGGGCACCGAGGCGGCGGAAGATCTCGGGCGCCGCGCGGTGCGTCGCGCCGTTGGCGCAGTCGAGCAGGATGCGCCGACCGCTCAGGTCGAGCTCCGCGAAGCGCGTGTGCAGCTCGCGCAGGTAGTCCTCCAGTGTGCCGTGCAGTTGCGTGACGCCGCCCGGCTCGACGGACTCGGCCCCACCCGCCCGCGGCTCGTCGAGCAGCGCCTCGATCTCCTCCTCGACGGCGTCGGACAGCTTGTCGCCGTCGGCGCCGAAGAACTTGACGCCGTTGTCGCGCCACGGGTTGTGCGAGGCCGACAAGACCACGCCGAGGTCGAAGCCGTAGCGGCGAATCAGCAGTGGCGCGGCCGGCGTCGGCAGGATCCCGCCCAGCAGCGCGATGCCACCGGCTGCGGCGACTCCCGCCGCGACAGCCGCCTCGAGCATCTCACCCGACGCGCGCGTGTCGCGGATCACGAGCACGCGGGGGCGTTCGGAACCGCTGCCGGCGGCACGTGCGCGCGTCGTCGCGGCACGGCCGAGCGCGAGCGTCAACTCCGCCGTGAGGAACTCGCCCGCGACGCCGCGGACGCCGTCCGTGCCGAACAAACGCCGGGCCACGGAAGGAGAAGCTAGCGCTTCGAGAACTGCGGCCGCTTGCGGGCCTTCTTGAGGCCGGCCTTCTTGCGCTCCTTCGCGCGTGCGTCACGCGTGAGGAAGCCGCGGCGCTTGAGCTCGCCACGCAGGTTCGGATCGGCCTCGAGCAGCGCACGCGAGATGCCGTGGCGCAGCGCGCCGGCCTGCGCCGAGACACCGCCGCCGTGCAGCTTTGCGATGACGTCCATGCGCGCCTCGTAGCCGACCGTCTCGAGCGGCTGGCGGATGTTGCGCTGGAGCGTGGGACGCGGGAAGAAGTCGTTGAGCGGCTTGCCGTTGATGATGTACTCGCCGGTGCCCGGCTTGAGCGTCACGCGGGCGACGGCCGTCTTGCGCTTGCCGGTTGCGGCGTAGCGCGCACCCGTGGCGAGCGAGATCGCCGCGTCGGCGATCGGCTGCACGTCCGGCTCGTCCTCGCCCTCGCCGGTCGCGACAGGCTCGCCGTCCTCGTCGTAAGTCGTCTCGCTGATCGCGTCACCCTCGAGCACGATGTCCGGCACGAGGTCGGCACCGGGGATCTCCGGCTTGACGCGCGGCGTCTCCTCGATCAGCTCCTCCTCGGCGGCGTCCGCGGGCGCGGCGGCCTCGGCTGCAGGCTGCTCGGAAGCAGGTGCCTCGGCTACCGGCTCCTCGGCGACAGGCTGCTCGGCAGGCTCAGCCGCCGGCGCCTCGGTCTCAGCGACCGGCTCGGGCGCGTCGCTCGCGGCCTCGGGAGCGGGCGTTTCCTCGGCGGCGACGGGCTCCTCGGCGGGCGCGTCGGTCTCCGGGGTGCGCTGCTCGTCCTCAGGCTGCTCGACGTCGGTCACGAGGAGATCTCCATGGGTTGCGGCTGCTGGGCGGCGTGCGGGTGGTCCGGGCCGGCGTACACCTTCAGCTTCGTGAGCTGTCTGCGCGCGAGGCGGTTGCGAGGAAGCATGCCCTTGACGGCGAGGCGGATGACCTCTTCGGGCCGGCGGTCGAGCATCTCCTCGAGCGTCCGTGAGCGCAGGCCACCCGGATAGCCGGAGTGACGGTAGTAGCGCTTGTTGGCGCGCTTGTTCCCCGTCACCGAGATCTTCTCGGCGTTGACGACGACGACGAAGTCGCCGGTGTCGACGTGGGGCGTGTACGTGGGCTTGTTTTTTCCGCGGAGCGCGTCGGCGATCTGGGTGGCGAGCCGGCCGAGCGTGAGCCCGTTGGCATCGACGAGCACCCAGTTGCGCTCGCGGTCGGCAGGAGTGGCGACGTAGGTCTTCATGGCATGAGAGAAGCCACGCCTCGTTGGCGCGGCGGTCGCCCATGATAGGGAAATCGTCGCGCCGGCGACGGGCGACCTGTGCCGGGGGGTCCGTCCGGAGGCCCTGGTTATACTGCCGCCCGTTCCATAAGCCAGAGCCGAATCCCTCTTGTGCCAGAGGGAACGGGGAACCCATTGACGGCGGTGTTGCCGCAGCGTCGTCAGGGGCGAATCCGAGCATTGCCGCTCGGTAGCGCAGACCTTTCAAGCGCGAGCCCGTCAGCTAACCCCGTAGGCCGTGACGAAAGGGCATCGCACACGATGCTGCGCGGAATGCGGGGGCTCCCCGCTGCGAAGACGACGCTTGCTGCCGCCGTGCTCCTCGGCGCGACCACCGGGTCCGCTGCCGCCGCCACCGGCGGTGCCGGCCTCGCCGAACCTGCTCCGAAGCCCGCCGCGACCGCCCCCACGGTGGTGACAACCCCGGTTCTCTCCCCTGTCGCGTCGATCCCCCAGCTCGCGGCCGGCGTCACGTTCCGCAAGGTCTCCAAGCGAGCCGTCAGCGCTGCGACGCTGACGTACATCTCGCACGCACGCAGCGCAGTACAGGTGCGCGTCGACGTCGTGCGACTCGCCGACGGTCTCTCCGTCTTCACCGACGAGCGCACAGTCGAGCCCGAAGCCACGCAGAAGGTGAGCTGGAGCGGGCGCGCCAGAAGCGGGCTCGCGCTCGACGGCCGCTACCAGCTGCGCGTCGCGCTCGCCGGCGACGCCGGCGCGAGCAGCAGCACGGCGGGCACTACGCCCGGCGGTGGCGCCTCACCCGAGGCCGCAACTCCGCCCCCGGGCTCGACGAGCGTGAAGACCTTCACCTTCGTGGGTGCAGCCTTCCCCGTGCGCGGGCCGCACAACTACGGGCAGGGCGGCGCCGCCTTCGGCGCGGGCCGCACCGGCCACGTGCACCAGGGCCAGGACGTGATGGCGGCCTGCGGCACGCCGCTCGTCGCCGCACGCGGCGGGACCGTAGTCATGAGCACCTACCAGGCGCTCGCCGGCAACTACCTCGTGATCCAGGATCCGATCACCGGCGAGAGCAACATGTACGCCCACCTGCGCGAGCCCGCGATCGTCAAGAGAGGCCAGCGGGTCGAGACCGGCCAACCGATCGGCGTCGTCGGCGACACCGGCGACGCGAGCGCCTGTCACCTCCACTTCGAGCTCTGGACCTCGCCAGGCTGGTATCGCGGCGGCGAGCCGATTGACCCCCTCCCCGCGCTCAAGCGCTGGGACCGCTTCAGCTGAGTCCACACCGCGCCGGTCCGCCCGGCGCGCGTAGGCTCTAACCATGCTGGTCCTCGCCGTCTCCGTCCTCGGAATCGCCGGACTGGTGGTGCTCGGCGCCGCGCTCGTGGTGTTGCTCTTCTCGCTGCTCCATCCGGAGGGCCGCAGACGGCCCGGCGGTTATCTCGACGGGCAGGAGCCGCGCCGACGCGACGACGACTGATGCCGCGGGGCGTCAGCTGGCGAACTGGGCGACGACGTCCGGGAGATCCCAGAAGGCGCGCAGCGAGACGATCGCGTCGTGCTCGTCGAAGACGTAATGCAGCGCCGCGTCGTAGCGGGCGGTGGCGCCACCGGGCGCACGGACGGTGACGTCGACGAGCATCAGCACCTCGCGCGGGGCCGCGTGCGCACGGCGCACGTCGAATCGCACGTCCTCCAGCGCCGCGATGCCCGTGTCCCAGAAGGCGGCGATCTGCTCACCGCCGCGCCGCGGCGGAACGTGACCGACGGGATCCTCAAGCACGGCGTCGGTACGGAAGCCCGCGAGCCACACCTCGCGCCGCCCCTCCTCCACCGCTCTCATCGCCCGCCGCGCCAGCTCGGCCGGCTGCGTCTGCTCGTCCATCTCGAACCTCTCGTCGCCGTTGCCGCTGATACGTTACAGCCTGTAACTTATGGCGCGCACCGTACAGGCAGACAAGGCGATCCTGGCCGCGGCACGCGAGCTGGTCGCTCGCCGGCCGGCAAGCGAGGTCAGCATGGAAGCGGTCGCCGCCGCCGCCGGCTTCTCACGGCAGGCGATCTACCGCCACTTCGGCTCGCGCGCCGGCCTGCTGACCGCGTTGCTCGCGAGCATTGACGAGGTCGAAGGCGCTCGGGAGCAGGTCGAGCACGTGCTGGCGGCAGCGACCGGGCGCGCGTGCCTCGAGCGGCTGGTCGCGTGGTGGACGGACTACGTCCCCCGCTTCGTCGGCACGGCCCGCGGCGTGCTCGCAGCCAAGCACGCCGACGCCGACCTGCGCGTCGCGTGGGATGACCGCATGCGTGCACTGCATGACGTCGGCCGCGCGGTCGCCGAACGCTGCCGCGCCGACGGGACGCTGGCCCCGGACCTCTCCCCGGCGGAGGCGGCCGACGCGCTGTGGGCGCTGCTCTCGGTCCCGTTGTGGATTCAGTTGCGGGAGGACGCCGGCTGGAGTGCCGAGCGCTACCGCGAGCACACGACCGCACTCGCAGTCGCCCGGCTCGTCGGCCCGCCGTAGGCCTCCTACACACCGGGCCCTCTAGGCTGACACCATGGATCGAGACGAGCTGCGCGCCCTGCAGGCGCCCCTGAAGGAGCACTACTGCGACAAGCCGGAGGCCGCGACCGTGACCCTCGCCGCGACCGGCTCGCTCGGCGACGGCGTCAGCTGCTCGGTACAGACCGGCCGCGCGCTCGCGGAGGCCGGCCTGCATCCCGCAAGCGGCGGCGACGGAAGCCTGCTGTGCTCCGGCGACATGCTGCTCGAGGCCCTCGTCGCCTGCGCCGGCGTGACGCTGCGCGCGGTCGCGACGAGCCTGGAGATCCCCATCCACGGAGGCACAGTCCGCGCCGAGGGCGACCTCGACTTCCGCGGCACACTCGGCGTCGACAAGGAAGCCCCCGTCGGCTTCTCCGACATCCGCCTCACCTTCGACCTCAACGCCGACGCGACCGAGGACCAGCTCGCCACCCTCCAGAAGCTCACCGAGCGTTACTGCGTGGTCTTCCAAACGCTGGCAGTGCCACCGAAGCTCACCACCAGCCTGCGCGCGAACGGCGAGGGCAGCACACGCTGATCGGGCGGGTGGCAGTGAGGATGCACGTGCGCCGCCCGAAAGGGCGGTGTGCGCGCACCCGGAGGGGCACCGCCGGCGAAGCCGGTGGTCAGGACCCGCCCGCCAACAGCGAGCGAGCCCTAGATCGAGAGAACGCCTACTCCCACTCGATCGTCCCAGGCGGCTTCGACGTAATGTCAAGCACCACCCGGTTGACCTCGCGGATCTCGTTGATCATGCGCGAGGCGATCTGCTCGAGCAGGTCGTACGGGAGACGCGCCCAGTCGGCCGTCATCGCGTCGTCGCTCGTGACCGCGCGGATGACCACGACGTACCCGTACGTGCGCTCGTCGCCCTGGACGCCAACGGTCCGGACATCCGGCAGCACGCAGAAGGACTGCCACAGCTCGCGGTAGAGGCCCGCTCTGCGGATCTCGTCTTGGAGGATCGCGTCGGCGTCGCGGAGCGTGTCGAGCCGTGCCTTCGTCGCCTCGCCGCCGACGACCCGAATCGCCAGGCCCGGTCCGGGGAACGGCTGGCGCCAGACGAGCCGCTCGGGCAGGCCGAGCTCGGCGCCGACGGCGCGGACCTCGTCCTTGAACAGCGCGCGCAGCGGCTCGACGAGCTCGAACTGCAGGTCCTCGGGCAGGCCGCCGACGTTGTGGTGGGACTTGATCGTCGCGGCGCCCGTGCCGCCACCGGACTCGATGACGTCGGAGTACAGCGTCCCCTGGACGAGGTACTTCGCGTCGCCGAGCTTCGCCGCCTCCTCCTCGAAGACGCGGATGAACTCGCGCCCGATCGCCTTGCGCTTCGTCTCGGGATCGCTGACGCCGCGCAGCCTGTCCAGGAAGCGCTCCTCGGCGTCGACGGCGACGAGCGGCACCTTGAAGTGGTCGCGAAACGCGGCGACGACCTGCTCGCCCTCGTTCTTTCGCATCAGCCCGTGATCGACGAAGACACAGGTCAGCTGGTCGCCGATCGCGCGGTGCACGAGCAGCGCCGCGACGCTGGAGTCGACGCCTCCCGAGAGCCCGCAGATGACGCGCCCACCGCCGACCTGCGCGCGGATCCGCGCGATCTGCTCGGAGACGATGCTCTCCGGCGACCAGGTCCGGTCGGCTTCGCAGATCTCCGCGAGGAAGCGCTCGAGGATCGTCTGGCCGTACGGCGTGTGGACGACCTCGGGATGGAACTGGATGCCGTAGATGCCGCGCTCGACGTTCTCCAGGGCGGCCACCGGCGAGGCGGTCGACGAGGCCAGCGCCGTGAACCCGGGCGGCGGTGCGAAGACCGTGTCGCGATGGGACATCCAGCAGGTCTGCTGCGCGGGCAGCCCGGCGAACAGCCGGCCCGGCTCGCGCACGATGAGCTCGGAGCGCCCGAACTCGCCCACCTCGGCGCCTTCGACGGTCCCGCCGAGCTCGGTCGCGATGAGCTGCATGCCGTAACAGATGCCGAGCACGGGGATGCCGAGCTCGAGCAGCTCGCGCTCCAGCCGTGGCGCACCCGCGGCGTAGACCGAGGCCGGCCCGCCGGAGAGGATCAGGCCCTTCGGCTTGCGCTTGCGGACCTCCTCGGCGCCGACGTGATGTGGCAGCAGCTCGCTGAAGACACCGAGCTCCCGCACGCGGCGGGCGATCAGCTGCGAGTACTGACCGCCATAGTCGAGGACGACGACCTCGTCGACGGCCCGCGGCGCCGTGATCTCGAGGACGTCATCTGTGACCAGCTCGGTGGCCGCCGTCGCCGCGGTCACGACGCCGTCGGTCATCGCGAGCCGGGACGTCGAGGGGCGGCGCGGACCAGCGTCGAGCGATGACGCGCTGTCATGCCTCGTGCAGCGCCGGCTCGTGATGGATGCCGTTGCCGTTCGCCGGCTCCGGCGGGGCGGCGGCGGCCGATCCGCGGGCGCCCATGCCGACGCCCTGCGCGACCTGCAGCTGCTTGCCCTCGGTCTGCAGCGCCGGGGCGATCATGAGCTCGGCGCGGTTGAACTCGGCGATGTCCTGGTAGCCGCAGGTCGCCATCGAGGTCCGCAGGCCGCCCATGAGGTTGAACGTGCCGTCGTTCTGGTGCGCGGGCCCGACGAGGATCTCCTCCAGCGAGCCGTTCTGCACGGTCCTGACGCGCGCGCCGCGAGGAAGCGTCGGGTGGAACGTCGCCATGCCCCAGTGGTAGCCGCGGCCCGGCGCCTCGTAGGCGCGGGCGAGCGGAGAGCCGATCATGACGGCGTCGGCGCCGCAGGCGATCGCCTTGGAGACGTCGCCGCCGTTGCGCATCCCGCCGTCGGCGATGACCTGGCAGTACTCGCCGGTCTCGAGCATGTGCTGCGAGCGGGCGCCCGCGACGTCGGCGATCGCCGTTGCCTGCGGCACGCCGATCCCGAGCACGCCGCGCGTCGTGCAGGCGGCGCCGGGGCCGACGCCGACGAGCACGCCGGCGGCGCCGGTGCGCATGAGGTGCAGCGCCGTGTGGTAGCTCGCGCAGCCGCCGACGACGACCGGCAGCGGCACCTCGCGGATGAACTCCTTGAGGTTCAGCGGCGGCCGCGACTCGTCGTTTGAGACGTGCTCGGCGGAGACGACCGTTCCCTGGATGACGAGGATGTCGAGGCCGGCCTCGAGCGCGAGCTCGTAATGCCTGCGGACGCGCTGCGGCGTCAGCGAGCCCGCAACGACGACGCCCTGGTCCTTGATCTCGCGGATCCGCTGGGCAATCAGCTCGGGGATGATCGGCCGGCTGTAGATCTCCTGCATGTCGCGCGTCGCCGAGTCCCTCGGCAGGTGGGCGATCCGTTGGAGCTGCTCTTCGGCGTCCTCGTAGCGGGTGAAGATCCCCTCGAGATTCAGGACCGCGAGGCCGCCGAGCTTGCCGATGATGCCCGCCGTCGTC
>DASYLH010000056.1:0-79869 GCA_036009645.1 Conexibacter sp. | reverse complement strand
TAGAGCGGCTTCCACGGCGACGGCGCACCGGCCGGCCCGGTGGCGCCGGGCACGTCACCCTGCGTGTACCAGCTGGCCTGGTAAGGGAGGCCCTTGTAGAGCGTGCGGTCGCCGGCGCGGAAGACCTTCGTCCGGGACCAGGCCGGGTACGTGCCGGCGGGCAGCTTCGGGATTCTCGGCGCGTGGTCGGTGCGCAGCACCGGGCCGACCAGCCGCCATAACGAGTCGCTCGCGGCGACGTTCTCGGCATCGGGCGTCTGCCCCTGTGAGTACCACTTGGCGACGTAGACGGCCTGGTGCCAGACGACCTTGTAGCCCTCGTGGTAGGCCTGCTCGGGTTGCCAGATCGGGTACGGGCTTCTCGCCGGATCGTCGCGCGTCGCAGTCGTCGCCTCGGGCAGCAGGTCGGGCGCGGTCACCGCGGCCGCCTGTGCGCGCGGGTTGCCGTGCAGCAGCTGGTGCAGCGTCTTCGTGAACTGCACGGTCTCTGCGCGACGCCGCTGCACACGTTCGAGTGCGTCCCGATCACGGCGAAGGTGACGCCGCACTGCGCGTCGCGGTTGAGCGACCAGGTCGACACGCGTCCGAGGCCGCGCTCGGCCGCGAGCTGCGCGATCGCTCGCGCGTCGGCGACGGTCACGCGCTCGCCCGCGGTGTCGTTCTGGCCGATCATCACGGTCACGCCGAGCTTGCGCCACAGGTGCGCGGAGTTCAGGCGCGCGCCGGCGCGGCCGAAGAGGGCGGCGAGCTGCTTGCGCGTCGCCTCGATCGACGACTCGATCGCGCCGCGCATGTCCTTCGCGGCCGAGGGCACGCCGAAGTCCATCGCCATGATGTCGACGCCCGCGAGGTCGACTCTCGCGGCGAGCGTCGTGCGCACGACCGCGAGTGCGTCGGGCTGGAGGCCCTCCGGCGTCACCGGCAGCGTGAGCCACACGGCGAGGTGATCGCCGTCGTCGCGGACGTCGTCCTGGATCGCCTTGACCGCCTTCGCGCGGCGCATGTTCGCCGCAGTGTCGGCGAGCGCCGGGCCCTCAACGTCGAAGTCGACCGTGTCGGCGCTGTAGCGATCGATCACCTTGCGGTAGGCGGACTTGAGTGCGTCGGCGCGCTCGCACGCGATGGCGAGCTCGCGGTTTGCCTGTCCGCCGAACGAGATGACCGCGTCGCCGCCCTGGCCGCGCAGCTGAGCGACGCGGCGGTCGAGGTCCATCGTCGTCGCGGCCTCGGCGAGCGAGGCGTACGTGCCCCACGTCGGCGTGCACGACTCGTCGGCGTGAGCGTCACGTCGACGTAGGGCGCGAACCACGGGCCTCTGCCGCCGGCGATGCTCGCGCCGGAGGCCTCAGTCGAGGTCGCGTCTCGCACCACGAGGAAGCCGCTCCCGGCGAGCAACGTGACGACCAGCAGGGCGACCAGCACGCGCCACAGCGACAGCTGGGGTGCGGGTGCCTCGGGCGGCGTGGTTCGCGGGGGTCGCGTACTTGGGCTCCGGCGGGTCGTCGATCAGCAGCACAACCTCGAGGTCGGGGTACTCCTGCAGCGCCGCTGAGAGCAGCGTCATGCGGATCACTCGCTCGTCCTCCTGGTAGGAGGGGATCAGCACGGTCAGCGACGGGGCGGAGTGCTCGAACGGCTGACTCAGCTCGGCGCGCGTGGCGCGGCGGTGGCTGCGCGTGCGCGAGTAGTAGCCGAGGCGCGTCGTCAGGTAGGCGAGCGACGAGCACGCCAGCATGGTCATGATCGCGATGTAGCCGATCGTCGGAGGTCGAGCGGCGGCCGGTCGCTCGCGCCCCCGAGTGACGTGCGCGTGAGCGTGAGGATCACGAACAGCGCCCAGCCGATCACGGTCACCGCGATCGCGAGCTGCCCGATCAGCAGCGTGCTCTCCTGTGCGGGCGGCGGCACGACCGGCAGCGCGGTGCGCGTGTCGCTGCCCCATTGGCGCTTGGGCTTGGCGACCCGCGGCGATGCCGCGGGCTTGGTCCGTCGTGTCCGTCTCAAGGTCTGCTCGTGCTCCTGCGGCCGGGGGATGCCGTGGCGGCCGGCGCAACCCCGGCCACCTGCCGGTGATCGGCAGGTTGGCGCGTTTCCGTTAAGGGGAATGTCCGCGCGACGTGGCGTTTCGTCCTCCGTCGTCCGCAAGGGCCGCCTTCGGACGACGTCACTCCTCAGGAACGCTTCATGTTCCCCCCATATCGTCGCCGCCCGTGAAGGCGATGGTCGTCGACGACGAGCCGGCGATGCGCGAGGCGCTCGAGCTGGCGCTGCGGCTCGACGGCTTCGACGTCGAGCTGGCGTGCGATGGGCGCGACGCGATCCGCCGGCTGCCGGTCGCGCGGCCCGACGTCGTGCTGCTCGACGTGCTGATGCCCGAGCTGGACGGGATCGAGGTCTGCCGCCGCATGCGCGACACGGGCGACCGCACGCCGGTGCTGATGCTGACCGCGCGCGACGAGGTCGGCGACCGTGTCGCCGGCCTCGAGGCCGGCGCCGACGACTATCTCGCGAAGCCGTTTGCGCTGCCGGAGCTGCTAGCACGCGTGCGCGCGCTGCTGCGCCGCAGCGGCTGGGGCGTCGAGGCCGGGCTGCTGCGCTTCGACGACCTGGAGCTCGACCCGGAGGCGCACGAGGCGCACCGCGCCGGCCGCCTGCTGGAGCTGACTCGGACCGAGTTCCTGCTGCTGGAGCTGTTCCTGCGCAACCCGCGCCAGGTGCTCACGCGCTCGGTGATCGTCGAGCGCGTGTGGGGCTACGACTTCGGCCCGACGTCGAACGCGATCGAGGTCTACGTCGGCTACCTGCGGCGCAAGACGGAGGCGGACGGGGAGCCGCGGCTGCTGCATACCGTGCGCGGCGTCGGCTACGTGCTGCGGGCGGGACCGACGCCGTGAGCTTTCGCCGGCGCATCGTCGTGCTGGTGGCGGCCGCCGTCGCGGCGGCAGTGCTCGGCGCGTCCGCGCTGGTGTACGTCGTGATGCGCGGCGAGCTGAATGCCCAGCTCGACAACCGCCTGCGTGCGCAGGCGCCGAAGGCGCTGATCGTCTCGATCGAGCGCTCGGGCGAGCCGCCCGGGCCGGAGGTGTCGCGGACCGTCTTCGGACAGCGGGTGACGTCGCGCGTGGCGCCCGGGGTGCGCGCGCGCGACGTGCAGACGCCGGTGGCCGACTTCCTGCGCGTCGGCGTGCCGCCGCCGCCAGACGCGACAATCGCCGTGCCGGGGCCGCTCGGCGGCTCGGCCGCCGTCGCGCAGCTGCTGACGCAGCAGGGCGAGGTCGTCGGCGGCATCAGTCGTCGCGCGCGGCTGCCCGTGACCGCGCACACCCAGGCGGTCGCGGCCGGCGAGTCGAACGCGTTCTTCTCGAACGCGACGGTCGGGGGAGTCGCCGTGCGCATGCTCACGGTGCCTGGGCCGGGCGGCGCGGCGCTGACCGTCGCCGAGCCGCGCGGCGAGGTCGACGGTGCGCTGCACCGGCTGCTGCTGATCCTGCTCCTGGTCAGCGGCGCGGGGATCGCCGCGGCCGCCGGCCTCGGCGTGCTCGTCTCGCGGCGCGCGCTCGCTCCGGTCGAGCGGCTGACGGCGGCGACCGAGCACGTCGCCGCGACGCAGGACCTCAGCCGGCGGATCGAGGTCGGCGGCGACGATGAGCTGGCGCGCATGGCGCGCAGCTTCAACACGATGCTCGCGGCGCTCGACGGCGCGCGCGCCGCGCAGCGCCAGCTCGTCGCCGATGCCTCGCATGAGCTGCGCACGCCGCTGACGGCGGTGCGCACGTCGGTCGAGGCGCTCGCGCGGGCGCCGGCCGATGGGGTGCCGGCTGCCGAGCGCAGGCAGGCGCTCGCGACCGCGCAGGCGCAGTTGGAGGATCTGAGCGTGCTCGTCGGCGACCTCGTCGACCTTGCCCGCCCGGCCGAGCCGCGCGCGGCAGCGGAGGAGGCCGAGGACGTGCGGCTTGACCTGCTCGTCGAGGAAGCGGTCGCGCGGGCGCGCCGGCATGCGCCGAGGGCGACGTTCCGCGTCGACGCGGACGAGAGCTTCGTGCGCGGGACGCCGGCGCGGCTGCACCGCGCCGTCGGCAACCTGCTCGACAACGCCGTCAAGCATGGCGGCGCCGACGGTGAGATCGAGGTGGAGGTGCGTGTCGGGCCGTCGGGCGGACCGGCGGTCGTCGCGGGCGGCGAGCCACACGGCGCGGAGGTGCGCGTGCGCGATCACGGACCGGGCATCGCGCTGGACGACCTCCCGCACGTGTTCGATCGCTTCTACCGCGCGCGCCGAGCGCGCGGGCTGCCGGGCGCGGGTCTCGGCCTCGCGATCGTGCGGCAGGTCGCCGAGGCCCACGGCGGCAGCGTCCGCGCCGAGCTGCCCGCCGACGGCAGCGGCGCGCGGCTCGTGCTCTCACTTCCCTCCTAAGTCGTCCTCACCACGCGCTCATGTGCGCCTGGCTCGATGGGGGGAGTCCATCGACCGAGGAGACCTTCGTGCCGCGCCCCCGCTCCCGCTTTCGTCCACTCCTGCTGCTCGTCCCCGCGCTGCTCGCGACCGTCGCGCTCGCGGCGTGCGGCAGTACATCGCCGTCGTCCGCCGGGAAGAGCGACGACGAGAAGCGGCTCGCCTTCGTCGACTGCCTGCGCGACCACGGCGTCGACATCGAGATGTCGGCGGACGGCAAGAGAACGATGGTGAGAGTGCAGGGGAGACCGGGGGACGGTCCTGCGAAGCAGACGTTCGGCGACGGTGGGCCCGGCGATCCCGACGGCCCGTTCGCGATTTGCCGCAAGCAGACCGGTTGGGCGCCGACCCCGCCGACCGCGGCCGAGCAGGCGCAGATGCGCGACAGAGCGCTGCGAATGGCGCGTTGCATGCGCAGCCACGGCGTCGACATGCCCGATCCGGCACCCGACGGCAGAATGATGCTGCGGATTCCCGGCAACAGCCCGACGTTCCAGGCGGCCGCGAGAGCGTGCGGGATCGGCGTGCCAGGCGGCGGTTCCGGCGGGAGAGGCGGCGTCGCGGGCTTCGCGATGGGGGCGCGATGAGGCGACGGACCGCGCTCGCGGGCGCGCTGCCGGTCGTGGCGCTCGGAGCTGTGGCGGCGGTCGTGGTGGCGAGCGGTGGCGGTGGTGCGGGCGGTGGCGATGGCGCCGATGGGGCGCCGCGGCGGGCGGGCACCGAGCTCGTCACGCGGCGCACGCTCGTCGAACGCGCGCAGCTCGACGGCACGCTCGGCTACGGCAGTGAGCGGGCGGCGATGGATCGGCTCGGCGGCACGATCACGTGGCTGCCGGCGGCGGGCTCGGTCGTGCGTCCCGGTCGTCCGCTGTTCGCCGTAGACGGGAAGCCGGTGATCCTGATGGACGGTGCGGTGCCGGCGTGGCGGACGCTGTCGGCCGGCGTGTCGGACGGGGTCGACGTGCTGCAGTTGGAGCGCGGGCTGGCCGCGCTCGGCTACGACCCGGGGACGGTCGACGAGACGTTCACCGCGGCGACCGCCGCCGCCGTCTCGCGCTGGCAGGACGCCGTCGGGCTGTCGCAGACGGGCGGCGTGGAGCTGGGGCGGGTGGCGTTCCTCCCGGGCGCGCGGCGCATCGCGAAGGTCGAGGCGTCGCTCGGGAGCACCGGCGGGAACGGCGCGAGTCCGGCGGCGTGGGATGGCGGCGGCGGTGCACGGTATGCGTACGCCGACTACGTCCCGGCGGACAACACTGGGACGACGCCCGCCGCGACGACACCGTCGACCATGCCGACGACGCCCAGCACGACGCCGACGACTCCGACCACGACGCCGACGACGCCGCGCACGACCCCCACCGCCCCGCGCGCGACCAAGACGACGCCAAGCACGACCCCCCGCGCAAGCCCCTCCTCGCCGGCCGGCGACAGTTCGCCGAGTGGCGGCGACTCACCGGGCGGCGGCGATGGCGGAGCTGCCGCGACCAAGGTCCTCAGCACCACCTCCACCGTGCGCGTCGTGACAGCCGACCTCGACGCGGCCGACCAGCAGCTCGCGCGCGTTGGCGGCCGGGCGGTCGTGACGCTGCCGGACGGCCGCCGCGTGGGCGGCCACATCGTGCGCGTCGGGACGGTCGCGAGCGCCGACGACTCCGGCGACGACGGCGCCGCACCCGGCGACGGCGGCGGCGATCCGACACTGCCGCTGACGATCCGCCTGCGCTCCACGCGTGCTGCCGGCCGGCTCGACCAGGCGCCCGTCGCCGTCGAGCTGACGCGCACGACCCGGCGCAACGTGCTCGCCGTGCCGGTGGCGGCGTTGCTCGCGCGACCCGGCGGAGGCTATGGCGTGCGCGTCGTGCGCGGCACTGGTGCGACTGCGGAGGTGGTGACGGTGCCGGTCCAGCCGGGCATGTTCGCCGACGGCTATGTCGAGCTGATCGGCGGGGATGCGCACGCCGGCGACCGCGTGCAGGTGCCGAAGTGATGAGTGCTCCGACGTCGCGCGCGGCCGATTCGCCGTCGACGCTCCAGCCATCAGCCGCGCCCGTGCTCGAGCTCGACCGCGTCACGAAGCGCTACCCCGGCGTGACCGCGCTCGACGACGTCTCGCTGCGGATCGAGGCTGGCGAGCTGCTCGCGATCGTCGGCCCGTCCGGCTCGGGCAAGTCGACGCTGCTGCAGGTGATGGGCACGCTCGACCGCCCGACGGACGGCCGCGTGCTCGTCGAGGGAGACGATGCGGCTGCGATGGGGGACCGCGAGCTGGCGGCGCTGCGCGCGCGCCGCATCGGCTTCGTCTTCCAGCAGTTCTTCCTGCTCGACGGCGCGAGCGCGCTCGACAACGTCGCCGACGGACTGCTGTACGGCGGGATCCCGCGGGAGCGGCGGCGCGAGCGTGCGCGCGAGGCGCTCGCGCGCGTCGGGCTCGCCGAGCGCGAGCGCCACCTGCCGAACGAGCTGTCGGGCGGGGAGCAGCAGCGCGTCGCGATCGCCCGCGCGCTCGTCGCACGGCCCGCGATCGTGCTCGCCGACGAGCCGACCGGTGCGCTCGACAGCGCCACTGGCGCCGAGATCGTCGCGCTGCTGCGCGAGCTCAACGGCGCCGGCACAACGATCGCCGTCATCACGCACGACCCCGAGGTGGCCGACGCGCTGCCGCGGCGGGTTGCGCTGCGGGACGGGCGGCTGCAGGCGTGAGACGCGTCGTCGCCGTTCTGCCTCGGCCGCGATCGCGAGCTGCACGTGCGCCCGCGCGCCTTGCGGCCAGCCGCCTGCTGCCCGCGGACGTTCTGCGGCTCGGCGCGCACGGCTTGCGCACGCGGCCTGCGCGCGCCGCGCTGTCCGCGCTCGGAATTGCGATCGGCGTGGCCGCGATGGTCGCCGTGCTCGGCGTGGGCGAGTCGAGTCGCACGCGGCTGCTCGACCAGCTCGCCAAGCTCGGCACGAACCTCCTCACGGTCACGCCCGGGCAGAGCTTCTTCAGCGACAGCGTCACGCTGCCGGCCTCGGCGGCGCGCGCGGTCCGTGGCCTGTCGGGTGTCGAGCTGGCGGCGGCGTCGACGACGGTCGACGCGAGCGTGCGCCGCACCGATCGCATCTCCGAGGAGGAGGGCGGCGGGATCCAGCTCGCGGCAGCCGAGCCCGGCCTGCTCGCCGCGGTCGGCGGGACGCTCGCGAGCGGGCGCTTCCTCGACGCCGCGCTCGTGCACTACCCGGCCGTCGTGCTCGGCGCGGTCACCGCCCAGCGACTCGGGATCGACCGGCCTAGTTCGCGCATCTACGCCGACGGCCGCTGGCTGACGGTCGTCGGGATCCTGCGCCGCGTGCCGCTCGTGCCCGATGTCGACCGCGCCGCGCTGATCGGCTATCCGGTCGCGCATCGGCTGTTCGGCACGACCCGCAGCGCGTCCGCGATCTACGTGCGCGCGGACGACGGCGCGGTCCTCCAGACGCGCGCCCTGCTCGCGCCGACGGTCGATCCGCAAGCGCCGGAGGAAGTCGCCGTCAGCCGCCCGTCCGACGCGCTCGCCGCCCGCGCCGCGACGGAGAGCCCGCTGACCGCGCTGCTGCTCGGGCTCGGCGCTGTCGCCCTGCTCGTCGGCGGGATCGGGATCGCGAACGTGATGGTGATAGCGGTGCTCGAGCGCCGCCGCGAGATCGGTCTGCGCCGCGCGCTCGGCGCCACGCGCCGCCACGTCGGCGTGCAGTTCCTGTGCGAGGCACTGCTGTTGAGCCTGCTCGGCGGCGCGCTCGGCGTGCTGCTCGGAGCAGTCGGCACGCTGATCTACGCGACCGCCCAGGACGTCCGCCCCGTCGTCCCCGCGATCGCCGTCGCCGGCGGTCTCCTCGCCTCCCTCCTGATGGGCGGCATCGCCGGCCTCTACCCCGCCATCCGCGCCACCCGCCTGTCGCCGACGGAGGCGTTGCGGGCGCCATGAGCACTCCAAAACAGGAGTGAGTGATGTGCGTTATCGACAGTGATAGGCGTGCAAAAGAGGCATCAAAGGCCGCGGCCGTTCCAGCTCGACGACCGGGTGATGGCGCTGCCGATCTGCTGCCTTGGGGGTGAGCTCCAGTCCCTCCGCGCTCGCCGCCTGCACCCGTGATCCGCGCTACCCGCTGTCCCAACGGAACACTGCAAGCCACATACATCTGGCAAATTGCCAGAAATAGATATTTGCCAACTTTGTCCAATATGTATTTTCAGACAAATCCTGCTACTATCAGCGAATGTCAGAGATGGAAAACCCATTCGCCGAAGCTGCTCGCCTGGTGGACGAGGCGATCGACTGGCTCGCCGAGCGGCTTCCCGCGAACTGGGTCGTGGCACGGTCGCAGCAGCGAAGCGAGGCGCGGAGGCTGGACGGCGCAATCGACCTGCGCGAACCGAGTGGCACGATCACGACGTTGGTGGTCGAGGCTCGGCGCGAGCTTGCGCCGCGCGACGTCGATCAGCTCTTCTCAGGGCTCGCGGGACAGCTGCTCGCGCTCTCAAGTCATATACCGGTGCTGATCGTCGCGCCGTGGTTGAGTCCCCGGACGCGGGAGCGGCTCGCCGAGGCGGACGTCAACTACCTCGATCTCACGGGCAACGCCCTGGTCAAGCTGGAGCGCCCGGCGCTCTTCCTGCAGACGATGGGCGCGGAGCGCAGCCCGGCGCCGGTGGCGGCGCGCGGCGCGACTCGCCTTCGCGGGGCCAAGGCCGGCCGGCTCGTGCGGCTGCTCGCCGACGTGCAGCCGCCGTACGGGTTGCAGGAGCTCGTGGCCGCGACGCGGCTCAATGCCGGCTACGTCTCGCGGCTGCTGGACGAGCTCGACCGCGAGACGTTGATCGATCGTGAGCCGCGCGGACCCGTACGCGCCGTTCGGGTCGACGACCTGCTGCGTCGCTGGGCACAGAGCTACGACGTCTTCAAGCGCAACGACGCCGCGACTTTCGTCGCGCCTCAGGGCGCCACCGCCGCGTTCGATCGGCTCGTTGCGCGCAGATGGCCCGGCCCGATCGCCGTGACCGGGTCGTTCGCGGCAGCTCGCCGTGCGCCGGTGGCGGCACCCACGCTGCTGGCCGTGTACTGCGAGGAACCGTCTGCGGTCGCTGCCGACCTCGACCTGCTGCCGGCCGACGCGGGTGCGAACGTCGTGTTGCTGAGCGCCTTCGACCCCGTCGTGTGGGAGCGCACCCGACGCGAGGATGGTGTGGTGTACGCGGCCGACGCGCAGGTCGCCGTCGACTGCCTCACCGGCAACGGCCGCATGCCCGCCGAGGGCGAGGCGCTCCTCGCGTGGATGGCCGACAACGAGTCGAGCTGGCGTGCGCCGTCGCTTGACGCGGATGACGGAGGCCGCCGGTGACGCTGGTCGAACCCAGCATCGACCCGCGCTACGTCGCCGCTCGGCGCGTGCTGATGGACGCGCTCGTTGCGCTCGCGCCCCAAGGGCCGGCGGTGATCGTCGTCGGTGCACAGGCGGTCTATTTGCGCGCCGGCGACGCCGACCTGACGGTGGCGCCCTATACGACGGACGGCGATCTCGCGATCGACCCCAGCCGCCTGGAGGAGATTCCGCAACTGGCACAGGCCATGGGCGAGGCCGGCTTCGTGCGATCGGTCGAGCCGGGCATCTGGTTCGCATCCGCCACGGTCGCAGGCGAGGAGGTCAGCATCCCGGTCGATCTGATCGTCCCGGAGGACGCCGCACCTCCCGGGGGCCGGCGTGGTGCTCGTCTCGGCGTCCATGGCAACCGCGCGGCACGGCGCGCTCGGGGGCTGGAGGCAGCGCTCGTGGACCACAGTCCCCTGACGATCGCTGCGCTCGACCCGGCAGACTCGCGCAGAGTCGAGGTCCAGGTCGCGGGTGAGGCGGCGCTGCTGGTCGCCAAGGCGCACAAGATCCACGAGCGGGTGCGCGGCACGCGACAGGACCGCATCACGGACAAGGACGCAGCCGACGTCGTTCGGTTGATGCGCGTCACCGCTCCGGGAAGCGTCGCCGAGACGTTTGGGCGCCTCGCTGTGGATCGCGTCGCCGGCTCGGTGAGCCGCGAGGCCGTCGAACTGCTCGATCAGCTGTTCGGGCGCGCGGGGCGACCGGGCGTCGAGATGGCGAAGCGCGCACTCCGGTTGGCGCTCTCGGAGGAGGAAATCGAGGCGCTCTGCGTCGCGTACACGCGGGCGCTGGCGCGGGCGCTGCGGACAGTGTGAGCCATCAGCCCTGGACGCCCGCCGGCCCGATCTCCCACGGCCCGTCGTCGTGCGGCGCCGCCAGCCAGCGCTCAGCGTCCGCTCTGCCCAACGAGATCAGCTCCCGCGCGAGCTCGGGGGCGAAGAAGAGGTAACTGAGCAGCTCGCCGTGCGCGGGGTCCGAGCCGCCGGCGACCGCGCGGCCGAGGAAGGCGAGGTCGCTGGCCCGCAGTGCCTTGCCGAGGTGGGCGTAGTGCTCCTCGAACACCTGCTGCGCGAGACGGCCGATCGCGTCGCGCTCGCTGGGGCGGATGAAGATGTAGGGGACCTGTCGCTTGTGCCGCTGCTTCGCGTCGTCGTCTCCGGTCACACGTCTGCCGACGAGTCGGTTGATCGTCGCGAGCGTCGCGACGTCATTCGCGAGCGGGTCGATGAGCACCGCTTGCAGCAGCTGTGCGGCGCCCGCGAGCGCGTCTGGCTGCTGCTCGCCCGCGATCGGCTCCGACTGTCCGCTCTGCGCCGGGGCGCCGATCGCGTTGAGTGCGATCACGATCACCCGCTCGGCGCCCAGCGCCAGCGCCGGCTTGACGGGCGTGTTGAGGCGCGTGCCGCCGTCGAGGTACCAGCCGCGGGCCAGCTCGGGCGTTCCGACGTGCACCGACGGGAACGCGCCCGGGATCGCCGAGGAGGCGCGCACGTGCTCCTCCGTCAGGCCGCCGGCGCCCACGTCGACGTAGTCGATCCCGCGCTTGTCGTCGCGTCGCGGTCTTCCGCCACCGCGGTGGAAGACGACGCTACGGCTCGTCAGCGCGGATGTGCTCACGACCGCGGCGGCATGCAGCTCCGGCCCGGCGACGTTGCGCTCGATCGCATCGAACTCGACGATCCGCTCCAGCGTCGCGCGCAGCGGCGTCGGGTCGAGCAGTGCATCGAGCCGTGCGCCCGGGACGCCGAGGAACTGCCCGACGTAGCGCGTGAGCCGTCGCAGCGCGCTCGGCGAGCCGAGGTGCGCAAGCACGTCGTCGAAGCCGAGGCTCGTCCAGATCTCGGCGCCGCGCTTGACGACCTCGTCGACCGGCCGGTCCGCCATCGCCGCGAGGAACGCAGCGTTGATCGCCCCGACGCTCGTGCCGACGATCACCCGCGGCCGCTCGCCGCGCGCCTGCAGCGCCGGCAGCAGCGCTGCCAGCGCGCCCAGCTCGTACGCCCCGCGCGCACCGCCGCCGGCCAGCACGAGCCCAACCGGCCCGTGCGCGGATCCCGCTCCGCTCGCCATCCGGTGAGATTATCGGCTGGAAGGCGGTGTGTCGTGCCAGTTCAGGCGCCGCGGCGCGGTCTGCGGCGCGTGCCGCCGAACAGGTCGGCTGCGCTGAGGAGCAGCCTCTGCGCAGCTGTCTATCCTGGGCTCGCAAGCCAGCGGCGCTCCTTGGAGCGCATCACCGGCGTGGCGAGGAGGCTGCCGACACGACGCTGCGCGGCGCGCAGGAGCGAGTCGTGGCCGGCGGGGAGCAGCTTGGCCAGCTGGCGATACTCGCGCGACGCCTCGCCGGTGCGGAAGACAGTGGCGATCGCGGTCAGCAGGTCGGCCGGCGCGGAGACGGTCGTGCGCGCCAGCTCCTCGCCCTCCAGCGTGATGCGCAGCTCGGCGGGGTAGGCGCGCGCCGGCGGCGGCTCCAGCTGTCCCGCGAGCGCGGCCTCGATCGCATCGGCCAGGTCGGCGCGGGTCGCCGCCAGCGACCGTGACTGAGCGAGGGCGCGACCGTGCCCCTCCTTCGTCTCGACCAGCTGCGCGCTGCCGAGCTCCCCGTCGCTCAGCTCGTCGAGCATCCAGCGGTCGCCCGTCGCGACGAGCACGGGGATCCCCTCGGCCGCGAGCGCCTGCGCGTAGACGCGCACCTCGCTGAGCGACTCGCCGTCGAGTTGCACCTCCATGTCCCAGATGAAGGTGTGCGAGCAGAAGCCCCGCGGGTTCGGCGTGCTGGCGTGATGGCCGAGCAGCACGACCGCATCGAGCGGGCCGCCGCCGTGGGCTTTCGTGATCGAGGGGTCTGCCTCGACGAGCGCGAGGTCGGCGATCGGACGCACCACGACGCCCTCCGGCATCCGCTCGCGCTCGATGTTGGTGCCGACCATGTGCCAGTCGCCGACTGAGATCCGCTCGACGCCGCCGCGGTGCAGCGCGTCGATCGCGACCAGCACCTCGTCGGTCATCAGCCGGCGGCCGCGGGCGTAGTCGGCGGGGTGCGAGGGCAGGCAGTCGCCGTAGTGGTCGATACCGGCGATGCCCTCCATGTCGGCGGCGATCAGCACGTTCATGGCTAGCGAGGCTAGACGCTCGATCTGCTCGGCGCGTGAGTCAGGTCGCGGGGTCGAAGTCCTCGTAGAGGTCCGGAAGCAGCGCGCCGAGGTTTGCGTACTCCTCGGCGCAGTGGGTCGCGAGCGCGCGGGGGAGGTTGCGGGGAAGCGTCGCGCGGCGGGCGCGGCGCGTGTTCAGCAGGCGCTCGCCGAGCCCGGCGATCGGCGCGGGCGCGTAGGGGCGGATCGCGGCGCCGAGCCAGAAGCGGCTGCGCAGGACGACGCCGTCCCCCTCGTTAAGGAACACGTGCGCCATGGGTGAGTGGCGCACGCGGCGGCGGTCGTCGCCGGCGTGGCCGCAGACGATTGTCGCGACGCGCGGGTCGTCGAGCGCGTCGGTCGAGAAGCCCATCGCGGTTGGCCGCTCGAAGGCGATCCGCGCGCGCACCATGCCGGTGCCGACGTCCTCGACCGGGTGGTGGACGGCGCCCCAGTGCGCCTTCGCTCCATGCGCTGCCGGCAGCTCGATCCGGGTGTCGCGGTGCGCTCCCGGATGCCACACGCGGTAGCGCAGCGGGTCGCGCGCATGCCAGTCGAACCACCGTCGACCATCTCGCCCGTGACGCCGGGCATCGCGGTGCGCACCGCGACGTAGCCGACGCCGTCCTCCAGCCAGCACCAGCCCGTCTCGGCGGCGACCGGCGCTGGGTCGAGCAGGCGGTCGAGCTGCTCGCGCGGGAGCGCGTCCGCTACATCGATCGGCCCGCCCGCGATCGCCGCGAGCACAGCCGGGTCCGGCGGCGTCATCGGCCGCGTGAGCAGGTCGGCGAGGTCGCCGCCGGCCGCGCTCACAGTCGCCCCATCCACGGATGGAACAACGCGTCGGGATCCCACGTCGTCCGCAGCGCGTCCAGTCTCGCCATGTTCGCGTCGCTCGCGAAGCGCGCCGGCCGCCGGCCGAGGTTCTCGTCGGCGAGCTGGATGCCGCTCGCCAGCCCCTCCAGCTCGCGCATCCGCTCGGTCGGCCACGCGACGCACGCCTCGTCCTGCGCCGGGTCCTGCCAGACGGAGTAGCACGCGATGTAGGTGTCGTCCTCCATCGAGTACGCCATCTCGGGCCGCTCCGGCGCGGGGGTGCTGCCGGGGCCCCAGTTCATCCACAGCATGTGTGAGGGCGCCTCCGGCATCGTCTCGGCGATCCGCCGCAGGCGGGGCAGCAGCTGCTCGACCGGCGCGTGCGTCCACATGTTGTCGGTCGCGTAGCGATGGTCGTCGGGATAGGCGGCGTGCACACCGGCGTAGAGGTCGGGCAGCTCGCCGCGGACGTACGGCACGGCCAGCTTCGCGCGATCAAGCACGGGGCATGTCTCCAACAGCCGGCACGCCGCGCGCGCCTCGTCCTCACTGTCGACGAGCACCGGCCCGGTCACCGCGATCTCCGGATCGCCCTGTTCGTCGTGGTGCAGGACCAGCATCAGCTCCATCGTGCGCGGCACTTGCGGTCCGAGCGCGTGTGCCCAGCCGAAGACCTCCTCGAGCACGTCGAGCGGGTAGGTGTAGACGGCGTTCGCGACGACCGCCGGCCGCGGCTGCAGCCGCACGTGGAAGCGCGTCACGACGCCGAAGAAGCCTGGGCCCGCGCCGCGCGCCGCCCACAGCAGGTCGCCGTGCCGTTCGGCATCGGCGCGCACCGACTCGCCGTCCGCGGTGACGACGTCGACCGCCCCGACGCTCATGCACGCGGGACCGTGCACGCGGCCGTTCCACCCGTAGCCGCCCTGCAACAGGTAGCCGCCGAGCCCGACGCCGGGGCAGTGGCCGGCGGGGAAGAAGCAGTCCTGCTCGGCGAGCGCGGCGACAAGCACGTCGCCACGGCAGCCGGGCTGCACGGATGCCGTCATCGCCTCCGCGTCGATTTCCACCGCGGTCAGCTGCGAGAGGTCGAGCAGCAGCCCGCCGTCGCGCACGTGGTTGCCGGCCCACGAATGGCCGCCCGAGCGCACGCCGATCCGCAACCCTTCGGCACGGGCCGCGCGCACGGCGCGCACGACGTCGGTCTCGCTCGCGGCCACGACGATCCGGTCGGGAAAGCGCGGGGGCGTGAAGGCGTTCCAGACCGCGCCGCGCCGCGCCGCTTCGTAGCCGTCGTCGCCGCGCTCGAAGGCAAGGCCGTCGTACGTGGCGTCTGCCATCATGCGATCCACGATAAGGGACATGCATTCCGCATTGCAAGACAGAACCGCTTCCAGTCGCCCCGGCGTGCAGTCGATCGCACGCGCCGGCAGCGTGCTGCGCGCGCTGGAGGCCGCCCCCGACGGCCTCCCGCTCGTGGAGCTCGCCGCGGTCGTCGACCTGCCGAAGTCGACCGTCCACCGGCTCGTCGGCGCGCTCGCCGACGAGGGTCTCGTCCGCGCCGCGGCGGGCGGCCATGTGACGCTCGGACCGCTGCTCGAACGGCTCGCCGCCGCGACGCGCCTGACGCTGCCCGAGCGCGTGCGACCCGTGCTGGAGCAGCTGCGCGCCGAGCTGGAGGAGACCGTCGACCTCGCCGTGCTCGACGGTGCCGAGCTGCGCTTCGTCGACCAGCTGCCCGCGCCCCACCGCCTGCGCGCCGTCTCCGCCGTCGGCGAGGCCTTCCCGCTCCACTGCACGGCGAACGGCAAGGCGCTGCTCGCCACACTCCCACGCGAGCGCGCGCTCGCGCTGCTGCCGGTGCGACTTCCCCGCTTCACGCCCGCGACGATCGCCTCGCGCGGGGCGCTCACGGCTGAGCTCGACGCGATCGCCGCAGCCGGCGGCGTCGCATTCGACCGCGAAGAGCACACCGAGGGGATCTGCGCCGTCGGCACGGTCATCCGCGACGCGTCGGGCATGGCCGTCGCAGCCATCTCCGTGCCCGTTCCAACGCCTCGCTTCAGACGCGCCGAGCGCCGCCTCGCGCGCGCTGTCCCCGCCGCCGCAGCGGAGGCGGAGCGGCTGCTCGCAACTTGAGAGCAGATTTGCTCAAGTTAAGAGCATCGCCAATGGTTCGTCGGATGCCGACGCACCGATGGTGCGGCACCGTACGCCTCGCGGTAGGTCCCGCCCCTGACCGCACTCCTTCGTGGAGGATTGCCGCGCGCTGCGGCAGGGGTACCACCACCGTGCCTGCCGCTCGACCGAGGAGGGATCCGCATGGGGAACCGTCACCGCAGCGCCGTACGTCTGATCGCCGTCGTCCTTGCCGCCGTCGCGCTCGTCGCGGTGCTCGCCGTCCCAGCCGGGGCGCATGGGCGCGGGCAGGACCGCGGGCACGGTCACGTGACCAAGCAGCACCACGGCGATCGTGGCCACCACCGCCAGGGCAAGCCGATCACGGTGATGACGCGCAACCTCTACCTCGGCGGTGACATCACGCGGCCACTCGCGGCGCTCGGCGCGCCCCCGGACAGACAGGCTGAGGTCTTCGTGGCGGCGAACTCGACGTTGCGCGCGATCGTCGACCAGACGAACTTCCCCCTGCGGGCCAAGCAGCTCGCACGCGAGGTGCAGCAGCGCCGGCCCGATCTGATCGGCATGCAGGAGGTCGCGCTGTGGCGCCACGGCCCGCTCGACGGCAGCCCCGCGACCACGGTCGATTACGACTTCCTCCAGATCCTGCTGAACGAGCTGGCCGCGCGCGGGCAGTACTACCACGTCGCCGCCGTGCAGCAGGAGTCCGACGTCGCCGGGCCGGCGATCTTCCAAGGCTCGCTGCAGAACATCCGCCTGACGATGCGCGACGTCGTGCTCGAGCGCGTGCACAACGGCGTCCACGTCACGAGCGCAAGCGGCGGCAACTACGCCGCGCGGATCCCGCTCACGATCGCGGGTCAGACGCTGTCCTTCATCCGCGGCTACAACGTCGTCGACGTGAAGGCCGGCGGCCAGCAGCTGCGCTTCATCAACACGCACCTCGAGTCACAGCTGTCCGACGTCGCCTACGCGCAGGCACAGGAGCTGCTCGCCGGCCCCGCCGCGCCGAACGGCATGCCGACGATCGTCGTGTGCGACTGCAACTCCGATCCGCTCGATACGTCCGTCAAGCCGGGCGAGACGCACGCCCACCAGGATCCGTACCTGTTGATCACGGGCTCGGGCTTCACCGACGAGTGGCTGCAGTTCGCGCCCGCCGCTGCCGGCTTCACGTCCGGCCTCAGCGAGTTCGTCAACGACTCGCCGGCCGACGCTGCCGCCGCGTTCAACCACCGCATCGACATGGTCTTCGGCCGTCGCGCCAACGGCTCGGCGATGCCGGTCCAGCACGCCTGGGTCACCGGCAAGGATCCGAACGAGCGCACCCCCGCGACGCCGATCGGCCGGCTCTGGCCGTCCGACCACGCGGGCGTCGTGGTCGAGCTGCGGCCCTAGCCACCACCCGCCACCCGGCCCCGCGGCAACACCGCCGCGGGGCCGAGCGTGGACGGGTGAGAACGGCTATTGATTCCTGAACTGGATGTCCGCGGTCTCTCCCCCTTCGATGCCGCTTATGGCGACGCGGACCGGTGTTTCACCCGGGGTCACCAGTTCCGAGCGCCTTACGGTCACGTCCTCGCCCCTCCTCTCGAGGTATGCGTACGTGATCGTGTGCCACCTCAGATCCGGGGCCTGATACTGGAATTCGACCATGATTCTTCTGGTGCTGAGGTTTATCGCTATGCACTTGTCTATCTGGTTCATGTCGACCGGCGTCGAGTCGCCGCTATCCAACCTGGGCATGCGCTGACTCCTCTCAGACCGTTGCCGGCCACGGCAACGACGGGTCGGGGCTAGGGCAGAGCGGCAGCACGTCGCAGAAGAAGCCGAGGATCTGGGGGTCGGGGTTGCTCATCCCCGTCGCTTCGACGTTCCCGTGAGAGACGGCGGAGCCTCTCGACTGGTTGTAGTGGCCGCTGATCGAGAACGGACCCCAGCCGACCGACATTTCGGTTCTCAGCGCTTCCTGAACTATCGTCTGGTCTTCGTGTGAGAACTGCCCTTCGATCACGAGGTTCCGCGCGACGATCACACCGGTGGGCAGCAGCGGCATCAGGCCGGCTCTTTCTTCGCCGGGGACGAATGCGCCGTTAGAGATCTGATCGCCGTGGAGGACCGCCCCCTGGCCCCAGCGCCAGGTGTGCGCGCGGAACACGAGCGGGTCGATCCACGGGCGCTGGATCGTCGCTCGCATCAGGTCCATCGATATCGATATGCCGGTCGTGTCGGACGAGCTCGTTCTCGTTTCCTTGCTGTATTCGGCCGACCCCGATACGCGCCACAGACCCCAGCCGGCGGACACGCCACCGCCCCCGCCGACGGCCGACGACGTCTCCTGTCTGGTGACGTCCTCCTGCGTGAAGGTGAACTCGGTCCAGCCGGCTTCGCCGATGAACCAGCCGTATTCCGGATAGGTAGTCGAGGGCTCGAAAGTCCTGCCCGCCGCCGCGTTCATGAATCTGTTTCTGAGCGCTTCCCACCACGGGTTCGGGTTGAGCGCTTCGAGGTTCGCGATCGTCGCGCGCGCCGTTTCGATCTGACCCCTGAAGCCGAACGTGTTCCAGTTCGCGCGCGCCCTGTTGAGCGCGTTCAGCGTTGCCGGCGGGATCGGTCTGCCGGTGTTGGCCGAGTCCACCTGCGCGGTCGCGTAGGCGGTGAGCGCGGTCTGGTATTCCGCTTCGTATCTGACGTAGGCGTTGTATCTCGGCGTCGGTTCGAATCTGTCGTTCATGACGACTTCCTGCGCCGCTCTGAGCTGTGCCTGCTGCGTTCTCGTCAGTTCGATCGACGGGAGCTCCTTACCTTCGAGGATCTGTTCGTAGATGCTCGCGATCGAGGTGTTCGTCGCCGTGTAGACCCAGTTCGGCTCCGGGACGTTGTCGAGGATCCCGGACCAGGTCGCCTGGTCGTTGACGTTTCTCGCCAGGTCGAGTCTGGGGTCGAGCAGGATCCCCGGGTTGCACAGCGATATGTAGTTCTGGCCGGGCGCCGCGTTCGGCGTACCGACCGACAAGGCTTCTGCGAGCTTGCTGTAGAGCTGCTTGAACAGCGTGACGTTGCCTTCGTCTGCCATCTGACATCGACCCCCTCAGGTCGTCGTGGTTGGGTGTGGTGAGTGGTCCGCGTCGGCCGCGCTGACGGCGAGCGCCAGGTGCAGGCGGGCGCGGGAGAGGCGCGAGCGCACGGTCCCGATCGGGATCCGCAGCGCGCCAGCTGCCGACTCGTAGCTGCGGTCTTCGAGCAGGCAGAGGCCGACGACCGCGCGCTGCGCGGGCGGCAGTGCGTGCAGCGCGCGCAGCAGCAGCTCGAGCACCTGGCGGCGCTCGACGCGCTCGCTGACGTCGTCGGACGCGCTCGGCGCGGTCGTGTGGCCGAGGTCGCGCAGGGAGGCGTTGTGGCGGCGCAGGGTGCGCTGCTGGTTGCGCAGCACGTTGCGCGCCACGCCGTAGAGCCACGGCTCGGCGGGCCGCGACGTCAGGTCGACGTCACCGCGCCGACGCCAGGCTTCGAGGAAGACGATCGCGAGCGCGTCTTCGGCCAGGTCCGCGTCCCTGGTCCGGCGCAGGCAGAAGCGATACACCGAATTGGCGTAGCGGCGGTACAGCAGATCAAAGGCGGCCTCCGACCCCCTCGGCGGCCGCCTGGTTGAAGCCAGGCCTCCCATGCCCACGTATCTGTCCGGACGTCCGTCAGAGTTCCGAAAGGGGATACGGCGCCACCCTGCTGCCGGATCCCTAGCATCGGCTGGTACGACCTCAAACGGACAGGGGAGGCGACCCGTGGCCGAGGAGAAAGCGACCTACTGCCGCATCTGCGAGCCGCTCTGCGGAATGGTCGCGACGGTCGAGGACGGGAAGCTGCTGCAGCTGCGCCCCGACTCAGACCATCCGCTCTCGCAGGGCTTCGCCTGCCCGAAGGGGATCGCGTTCGAGCAGGTCCACAACGACCCGGACCGCGTGCTGCATCCGCTCAAGCGGCAGCCGGATGGCAGCTTCGAGCGCGTCAGCTGGGACGACGCGATGGCTGACATCGTCACCAGACTGCGCACGATCCACGACGCGCACGGCCCGCAGGCGATCGGCTGGTACTGGGGCAACCCGGGCGCGTTCAGCGCCTCGCACACGCTGTGGCTCGCCGCCTTCATGACGCTGCTCGGCTCCTCACACTTCTTCACCGCCGGCTCGCAGGACGTCAACAGTCGCTTCGTCGCCAGCCAGTTGCTGTACGGCGGTCCGCTCGTCGTGCCGATCCCCGACCTCGCGCGCGTTGACCTGCTCGTCGTGCTCGGCGCCAACCCGCTCGTCTCGCATGGCAGCGTGCTGACCTCGCCGCGCATCAAGGAGTCGCTGCACGGGATCGTCGGCCGCGGCGGGCGCGTGGTCGTCGTCGATCCGCGCCGTACGGAGACGGCGAGAGCGTTCGAGTGGCTGCCGATCACGCCGGACGGCGACGCGTGGCTGCTGCTGTCGCTGCTCAACGTGCTGTTCGCAGAGGGGCTCGCCGACGAGGGTGCGCTCGCGCGGCAGGCGTCCGGCGCCGACGCGCTGCGCGCGCTCGCAGCGCCCTTCGCGCCGGAGGAGGCGGAGTCGCACAGCGGGATCCCGGCAGCGCAGGTGCGCGAGCTGGCGCGCACGCTCGCGTCGACCCCCCGCGCCGCGCTCTACGGCCGCACCGGCACCTGCCTCGGTCGTCACGGCACGCTCGTCAGCTTCCTCGTCGATGCGGTCAACCTCGTCGCCGGCAACCTCGACCGCGAGGGCGGCGCGATGTTCGGCACGCTTGGTATTCCCGGCGAGCGCTTCGCCCTGCAGCTCGCGCCGAAGCTCGTTCCGGTCGGCTACGACAATCGGCGCAACCGCCTCGGCAACTTCCCCGAGGTGCTCGGCTCCGAGCCGGCGTCGCTGATGGCGAAGGAGATCGCGACGCCTGGCCCGGACCAGATCAAGGCGCTGTTCGTCTCCGCCGGCAACCCGGTCCTGTCGGTCCCGAACGGCGACGAGCTGGAGGCGGCGCTGCCACAGCTCGACCTGTGCGTCTCGCTCGACCTGTACGTCAACGAGACGAACGCACACGCCGACTACGTACTGCCCGCGACGACGATGTACGAGCGCGCCGACTTCCCGCTGCCGTTCCAGACCTACCTCACGACGCCGTTCCGTCAGGCGACCGAGGCGGTTGTCCCGCCGGCCGGCGAGGCGCGCGAGGAGTGGGAGACGATCGACGTGCTGATGCGCGCGCTCGCGCGCCGCTCACGCGGACTCGGTGCGCTGCAGCTCGTGCGCCGCGGGCTCGGACTGATCGGCAAGCGGTTCGAACCGCAGCTGCTGCTCGACCTCGTCGTGCGGCTCGCGGAGGGGGGCGACCGGCTCGGCCTCAAGCCGGGCGGGCTCACGCTCAAGCGCCTGAACGAGGAGCACCCGCACGGCAAGGTGCTGCATCCGAACCTGCGCGCCGGCGCCTTGTCGCGCGTCGTGCTGCACCGCGACCGCCGCGTCGCGCTCGACCATCCCGCGATCGCCGGCGAGGTCGCCGACCTGCGGGCGCGCGCGGCCGCCGAGGGGGACGGCGGGGAGTTCCCCCTGCGCCTGATCGGCATGCGTGAGCTGCGCTCGGAGAACTCGTGGATGCACAACGCGCCGCTGCTGCTGCGCGGCGGCCGCAGACAGCGCGCCCGCATGCACCCCGCCGACGCCGCCGCGCTCGGCTTGGAGGAGGGCGCGACAGTGCGGCTCGCCACGCGCCACGGCGCGATCGAGCTGCCGGTCGCGCTGACTGACGACCTCAAGCAAGGCGTCGTCGCGGTCCCGCACGGCTGGGGCCACAAGGGCACCGGCGGATGGAGAAAGGCGAACGCGGCCGCACGCGGCGGTGGGGTGAACGTGAACCTGCTGATGTCCTCCGAGCCCGAGGACCTCGAGCGGCTCGCCGGCATGGCGGTGCTGAACGGCGTGCCGGTACGCGCCGCGGCGGTGGCGCGCGCGGCGGAGGCGGTCGCGGCCGAGGCGCCGGCATGAGAAGTGACATCGCACTTCGGCCGTCGCTTGCGACGAGCGAAGGGCGAACCCCAGACTCTGCGCCGGTTGCGCCGGCGCCCCCGAGCGCCACCCGCACCGGTCTCCCACCCGGCCCGAATGCGTCCGCAGCGCTCAACATGCTGCGGCTCACGCAGCGCCCGCTCGAGACCTTGCTCGGCTGGCATGCGCGCTACGGCGACTGCTTCACGGTCCGCTATCCGGTCTTCGGCACCGGCGTCTACGTCGCCGACCCGCAGGCGATCAAGGAGCTGCACACGGGCGACCAGTCCGACCTGCGCGCCGGCGAGGCGAACGCGCCGCTCGGCGCCGTGCTCGGCCAGCGCTCCGTGCTCGTGCTCGACGGCGCCGAGCACCTGCGCCAGCGCCGGCTGCTGCTGCCGCCGTTCCAGGGCTCGGCCGTCACCGCCTTCCGCACCGTCATCGGCGACGTCGCCGAGCACGAGGTCGCGCAGTGGCGAGCGGGCGACCGCATGGTCCTGCGCGAGCGGATGCGCGCACTCACGTTCGACGTGATCGCACGCGCCGTCTTCGGCGTCGACGACCGCACGCGGATCGAGCGCCTGCGCCGCGCGCTCGTCGCCGTCCTCGACAGCCAGTACGCCTTCCTGCTCCCCGCTGCCCTCCAGCGCGACCTCGGTCCGCTCAGCCCGGGCGGCCGCGTGGCGGCGCGGCTGCGCACCGCCGACGCGCTCCTGTACGAGGAGATCGCACAGCGCCGCCAGGAGCGGGACCTCGACGAGCGCACAGACGTGCTGTCGCTGCTGCTGCGTGCCCGCGACGAGGACGGTGAGCCGATGACCGACGTCGAGCTGCGCGACGAGCTGATGACGATGCTGCTCGCCGGGCACGAGACGACGGCGACCGGGCTCGCGTTCGCGTTTGACCTGCTGCTGCGCCACCCGGATGCGCTCGCGCGGCTGCGCGACGAGCTGGCTGGTGGCGAGGACGCCTACCTCGACGCGGTCGTCACCGAGACGCTGCGGCTGCGCCCAATCATCGACGCGAACCAGCGCCACCTCACCGAGCCACGGACCGTCGCCGGCTGGGAGCTGCCCGCCGGGATAGCGGTCTACCCGGCGATCGCCGTCGTCCACCGTCGCGAGGACCTGTATCCGCAGGCCGCGCAGTTCCGCCCCGAGCGCTTCCTCGACGGCAAGACCGAGTCGTACGCGTGGTTGCCGTTCGGCGGCGGCATCCGCCGCTGCATCGGCGCGGCACTCGCACAGGCGGAGATGGCCGAGGTGATCCGCACCGTCGTGCTCGGCGCCGAGCTGCGTCTGCTGCGGCCACGCCCCGATCCCGTCGTGATGCGCGGCATCACGCTCGTGCCGCGCCACGGCGTGCCGGTCGAGGTCATGCGCGCCGCGTAGCGCCAGCGGTGGCGGACAACAACGCCGTACGGCTTTGTCCGGCGCGCACGAGGCGCGCTCGGCGCAGGCCGGGAAGACTTCGATCCGTGGATACGGACCGTGGGCACGCGCTGTGGCACCCGTTCGCCGACATGGGTGCCGTCGAGGACGCGCCCTTCGTGCTCGCCAGAGCGCAGGACGTGTGGGTGTGGGATGAGCACGGCCGCCGCTATCTCGACGCGACCGCGTCGCTGTGGTGCGCGAACGTCGGCCACGGCCGCCCCGAGATTGCGGAGGCGGTCGAGCGTCAACTGCGCACGCTCGACACCTACTCGACCTTCGGCGACTTCGCGAATGGGCCGGCGCTGGAGCTCGCCGACCGGCTCGCGGCGCTCGCGCCGACACTCGGCTCACGCGTCTTCCTCGGCTCCGGCGGCGGCGACGCGATCGACACCGCCGCGAAGCTCGCGCGGGCCCACTTCCAGCACGCCGGCCAGCACGAGCGCGTCCACCTGATCACGCGCGAGCACGGCTACCACGGCACGCACGGCTTCGGCACCAGCATCGGCGGAATCGCGCCGAACCTCGTCAACTGGGGCCCGCTCGTGCCCGAGGTCTCGCGCGTGCCGTACGACAGCGTCGACGCACTCGTGACGGAGATCGAGCGCGTTGGGCCCGAGCGGGTGGCGGCCTTCTTCTGCGAGCCGGTGATCGGCGCCGGCGGCGTGCGGCTGCCACCGGCGGGCTACCTCGAGGGCGTCGCCGACGTCTGCTCCCGTTACGGCGTCCTGTTCGTGGCCGACTGCGTCATCAACGCGTTCGGTCGCCTCGGCACGTGGCTCGGCATCGACCGCTGGCCAGGGGTGAAGCCGGACCTGATCACGCTCGCGAAGGGGATCAGCGGCGGCACGCTGCCGCTCAGCGCGGTGCTCGTGGCGCCGCACGTCGCCGAGCCGTTCTTCACGGGCGAGCGTGGCGCGCCGGTGCTGCGCCACGGCCCGACGTACGCCGGCCATCCGACTTGCTGCGCCGCCGCGCTGGCGACGCTCGACGTCTACGAGCGCGATGGGTTGATCGAGCGCGGTCGCACACTCGAGGGTCCGCTGGAGCGAGCGCTGCGTCCACTCGAAGCGCATCCGCTCGTCTCTGAGGTGCGTGCCGGCCTGGGCTTGCTCGGCGCCGTCGAGCTGAGCGAGCAGGCGCGCGCCGCCGACCGCGGCGCCGTCTCGCGTCTGACGCTCGCGTGTCGCGAACGAGGTCTGCTCGTCCGCACGCTCGGGACCGGCGTCGCCGTCTCGCCACCGCTGACGATCACCGAGCAGCAGATCGCCGAGATCGGCTCGGGCATCTCCGAGGGGCTTGCCGCGCTCGAGCGCACACCGCTGGGCGGGTGAGGGAGGAGGAGCGTGCCGGCGGCGCCGCGCGCGCCGCCGGCACACCCACGCTTCGTCATCGCGCGCGCGGCGACGGTACATTCAGCGTGTGAGCGGCGTGCACGAAGACGGTCCGGCGATCTCCTACCTTGCGCTGCGCCGAGGCACGCGCGTGCTCGGGAGCGACGGCACCGAGGTCGGGCGCGTGCGGCGTGTGCAGAACAACGCGCGCGAGCACATCTTCGACGGCATCGTCGTCGAGACGAAGCGCGGCCGCCGCTTCGTCGACGCGCCCGAGGTCGCGCACATCGCCGAGCACGCGGTCACGCTGACGATCACCGCCGACACGGTGCTCGCCTCCGCACCACCGCCCTCACGCATGCGCGAACGACTCGACCAGATGACGCTCGTCCGCCGCGCCAAGCGCGAGCTGCGCAACCGCTGAGCGCGGCGCGCGCTCTGCCAACTGGCCATTTGCTCACCGCCCCGCCAGCAGGTCTGCGGCGCGGGCGAGCGCGCTTGTGCGCCCCGTGTCCGATCCGCTCTCGCGCCGGTCGGCGGCGCGGTAGAGCGCCCATACCGCGCTCGCGCCGAGCCAGCGCAGCGGCTCAGGCTCCCAGCGGCGCGCCGCGTGCCCGACCCACGGCAGTCGCGTGAGCTCGGTGCCCTCGCCGAGCACGAGGTCGCGCAGCGTGCGGCCGGCGAGGTTCGCCGCCGCGAGGCCGTTGCCGACGTAGCCGCCGGCGAAGCCGATCCCGCTCGTGCGGTCGAGCCGCACGGCCGGCTGCCAGTCGCGCGCGACGCCGAGCACGCCGCACCAAGCGTGGTCGATCGCGGTGCCTGCGGCGGCGGGGAAGAGCGCGTGCAACGTCCGAGCAAGGCCGGCGACCGTGCGCGCCTGCGTGCGCCCGTCACGGTCGGTGCGCGAGCCGTAGCGGTACGGGACGCCGCGCCCGCCGAGCGCGATCCGCCCGTCGACGGTGCGCTGCGCGTAGACGTACGCGTGGGCGACGTCGCCGAGCAGCTCGCCGCCGTCCCAGCCGATCGCCGCCCATGTCGCGTCGTTGAGCGGCTCGGTCACGATGATCGCGCTGTTGAGCGGCAGCAGGACACGCCGCTGCCCGCGCAGCGATGGCGTGAAGCCCTCGACGCACGCCAGCGCGAGGGGCGCGCGCACCGTGCCGCGGCCGGTCACGGCGGCGGCCGTCCCGCCGCGTGCCCCGGCCGGTCGCAGCTCCCGCACCGTCGTCCCCTCGAAGATCCGCACGCCGCGCCGCTCGGCCGCCTCCGCGAGCCCGTGCACGAGCTTCGCCGGCTGGATGCGCGTGCCATGCGGGCTCCAGGTGGCGACGCTCGCTCCGGCCACCCGTACGCGTCCCGAGAGCGCATCCGCGTCGAGTGAGACGAGCTCCGCGTCGCTCACGCCCCACGCGCGCTCGCGTGCGACCGCCGCCCGCAGCCGCGCCGCCTGCGCCGACCCGCGCGCGACCCGCAGCACACCGCCGGGCAGCGCGTCGCACGCGATTCCCTCCTTCGCGCAGACGGTCAGCACGTCGTCGATGCTCTCACGCAGCGCGCGCTCGAGCGCGCGCACGGGCTCCGGGCCGTGCGCGCGCACGAGTCGCTCGCGCGGCGCCGCAAAGGCGGGGGTCAGCCAGCCTCCGTTGCGGCCCGACGCGCCGAAGCCGACCCGCTCACGCTCCAGTACGACGACGTCGAGATCGGGCCGGGCACGCGCGAGGTGGTACGCGGTCCACAGCCCGGTGAAGCCTGCGCCGACGATGCACACGTCGGCCAAGAGATTCCCCGGCAGCGGCGGCCGGCGGGTCGGAGCTGGGATCTCGGCCAGCCAGAAGGAGACGTCCCCGTTGCGCCGGGCGAGCGTGCTCACGCGCTCACCGTATCCCAGCACGCTGTGTGGTGCGCTCGCGAATCTCGTGCTCGCGAGGCCGAAGCGTGTCCTGAGAGCTGATGAACCTTATAAGGTTTGTTTTGGACCGTAGAAGGTCTGGTAACCACCGCAGTTGTGGTGAAGGGTCCCGCGGGTGGGACCGCCGACCAACGTCGTGGATCTCGGCCGCGCGGTTCGCGCGGTGCGCCGCGACCTCGACCTTTCGCAGGAGGCGCTTGCGCGCCGTGCCGGGCTACACCCCAATCAGGTGGGCCGGCTTGAGCGCGGCACGAATGTGCGGGCCGGCACGCTGCTCGCCGTCGTCGAAGGCCTCGGCGTCGGCCTCGCCGAGCTGGGACGCGCCTACGACGCACGTCGGTAAGCGCTGGCGGGCGGCCCCGCGAGAGGGGTGCTCGGGGGCCGCCCGCCTGCTCCGCATCGGGGCGCTCGGGAGGGGCGCCTCGATACTCGCCCGCCGAGGATCGAGCGCGCCCACGCATGGGGGACCAGCACGGGGATGGCTCGACACCGGGGGTGACTGCCGAGCCTATAGAAAACCAACCGTTAGAGGTGGAAGTTCACCTCTTTCAGGTCTGGTGTACACCAGATATGTAGGGCAGTCTGGCGCACGCATGCTGAGACCGCCCGACGAGAAGCTGCTCGTGCTCGGGCGCACGATCCGCCGCATGCGCCGCGAGCGCGACCTCTCGCAGGAGGCCGTCGCTCTCGCCGCCGGCGTGCATCCGAACCAGGTCGGCCGCCTCGAGCGCGGCACCGGCGACGTCTACACGACCACGATGCTGCGCATCGTCGCCGGCCTCGGCGTGTCGTTGTCGGACGTCGCCCGCGAGTACGACGAGCGGCTGGCCGAGCGGTAGCTCAGACGTCGCGGTCGAGCTTGCGCAGGCCGCGCGCGATATTGCCGTGCAGCGCGCGTGCGACTACAGGGGCGAGGCCGGGAACGGCCGAGCCGAAGCGGATGCGGTAGTCGAGCAGCGTTCCGCCGTTGCCTGTCGACGCAAAGGCCATCGTGCCCTCGTGATCGCGCATCGGGCTGCCCTTCGTAATGCGGTAGATGATCCGCTCGTCGGGAACCAGCTCCGTCACCGTCTCCTCGAACGGCAGCAGCCCGTAGAAGCTCAGCCGCCGGCACGAGCCGACGCCGTTGCGCTCCGTCTCGCCGTCGCGCACGCGCTCGATCCGCGTGCCGAACAGGGTTGCCAGGTTCTCGTGCTCCGCGAGGTACGCGAAGACGCGCTCGACCGGCGCGCGGAAGTCGTGGGTGACGTGGACGTGCGAGAGGCGCATCGAGCGCGGCACGTTACTGCGCTCGCCGCCGGCTAGTGCCGGTCAATGCCCGAGCGTGAGCAGCGCCTCCGTGAAGGCTCGGCCGTGAGCCTATGCCTGGCTTGCGGCGAGCCAGGCCTCGCGGCGCTCCTGCCAGTCGAGGGGCAACTGCCCCTCGACGCGCTCGATCGTCGTCAGTGCACGCAGCGCGTTCTCGAAGTCGCCCGCTCCGGCGGTCTGCGCCGCCCACCGCAGCACTTGACGGACCGCGAGCACGTGGCGGTCGTCGGCCGAGATCGTGCTGCCCGGACCGGACTTCTTGCGCCCGGCGCGCCTCGGGTGCGTGGCGAGCAGCATGCGCGCATCGCTCAACGACCACGCGGCCGCGACCCGGGCGGGGAGGTTCGCGTCGAGCGAACAGTCGCGCGGAATGACCGCGACGACCTCGCACCTGGGCATCTCGACCTGGAGGATCTCCGCGAGCAGCCTCGTGGCCTCGTCGCTGGAGTCGACCGCTGCGCTCAGATCGACGATCAGACGGTCGCAGCCGCGCTCGCGCAGCTGGCGCAGCCGGCTGCGCAGTCGCCGGACCGTTCTCGCGTCGAGCGGCGCGGCGGGCGCGATCGAGCGCGTCCCGTCGCTGAAGGTGTGCGAGTGCCATCCCAGGTTCTCGCCGCGGAGGCGCTGCGGGGCGTTACTTCGCCCGGCGTTGCCATTGGTCGCTTCAACCGCTTGCGTCTGCATGAGCGTCCTTTCGCTCGGCGCGGCGATTGTCGCCGCGGACTCGACGCTGGCGCGCCGCAGGAACGGAGCGGGCGAGAGGGCGCCAATCCTGCACGGGGTCGGCACACCCGCGAGCGCACGCCTCATGCGCGTTCCGTGGGCATCCGTGCCCGCATCCCTGCACGCTTCGATCTCCGGTGCTCCGAGGGGGGACGGCACCGGAGCGCTAGGGCAAACCCTCTCGCCCACCGTTCTCTCGGCTCGGTCGCAATTGAGCCGAGATGGTCGCCGCCGTCATCGGGGGAACGTGGCGGCGCCAGCCTTGTACGAGCGTTTCGCGCGCTGCCTCCGCAGTGAAGTGGTGCGGTAGCGAGCGCATTCGGCGAATCTCGAACCTCCCCGTTCTTGAACCGTCCACCTCATCATGGAAACGGTTTCTTGAACGCCCAACAACTAGTTGAGCGACACTAGCAATTCACGCGAGCGGCGTCCGGCCAACTCGGCTTGACTCACCTCACGGAGTTACAGAAGTGAGTCGCAGAGGCAGTTCGCGCAGGCCATAGACGCCCTGCACACCCTCGAATACGGGCTCGCCGTCGAGCGCGAGCGTCTCGACGCGCTCGGCGATCAGGCGCAGGCCCTCCTGCAGCTCCGCTCTCGCGAGGTTTGCGCCGAGGCAGTAGTGGATGCCGGCGCCGAACGTGAGCGGTCTGCCTGCGTCGCGCGGCGCGGCGATGTCGAACGCGTCGCCGTCCGGCAGCTCGCGGTTCGCGCTGTGGGCGCAGATCAGCAGGACCGTGTCGCGCGGCAGCAGCACGTCCCGGTACTCGACGTCCTCGGTCAGGATGCGCGCGGTGAACGGCGTGATCGGCTCGAAGCGCAGCGCCTCCTCGACTGCGGCCGGCGCGCGCGCCGCCGGGTCCTCGCGCAGCCACGCCCACTGCTCGGGATGCTCAGCCAGCAGCCGCAGTGCATGTGCGAGCTGGCTCTGCGTCGTGTCGATCCCGCCGATCAGCACGTCGAGCACGAGGTTCACGAGCTCCACGTCGGAGAGGCGGTCGCCATCCTCGGCGCGTGCCGCGAGCAGCTGGGAGATGAGGTCGTCGCCGGGGTCGTCGCGTCGCGTCGCGAGGAGCTCGTCGAGGTAGTCGTACAGCTCGACGACGTTGCGCTCGATGCGCGGCCGCTCGGCCATCAGCGTCGACGCGTCGAACTGGCGCTGCACCCAGTTCGACCACTCGTGCAGCCGCGGCGCGTCGGCGAGCGGGGCGCCCAGCACGGTCGCGATCACCAAGGACGGGTACGGCTTCGCGACCGCGCTGACGAAGTCAACGGCGCCGCCTGGCTGCGCGAGCACCCCGTCGAGCAGCTCCCCCATGAACCCGCGCATCGCCGGCCGCCAGCGCTCCGCCGCGCGCGGCGTGAACGACGGGTTTACGAGCCCGCGCAGGCGCGCATGGTCCGCGCCGTTGATGTGCAGGATGTTGCGCCGCATCTCCTCGTACAGCGGCCCGTCATCGATCCCGAAGATCTCCGCGATCTTCATGCCCGGGAACTCGGCCGAGCGCGAGCGCAGGAAGAAGCCGGCCGCTTCGCGCTCGAGCACGACGTAGCCGAGCGGCGTCGCCGCCAGCCAGCCCTGGGCGCGCAGATCCTGCATGGTCGCGTGGAAGCGCGGCCCGTGGAGATCGGCGTCGGTGTAGTCGAACGCCGGCAGGTAGAGGTCGCCGACGAGCGTCGCCGGGGTGGGCGGGACCGGATCACTGGCCATTCGGCCAGCCTACCGCTAGGGTCCGGCGCGCACGTCCAGCTCCAAAAGGAGGTCCAACGTGAAGGTGATCGGCGTCGGCTTCGGCCGCACAGGGACCATGTCGCTCAAGGCGGCGCTGGAGCAGCTCGGCGCGGGGCCGTGCTTCCACATGATCGACCTGATCATGGGCGAGAGAAAGGATCGCGATCTCCCATACTGGGTGCAGATCGGCGACGGCGAGCCGGTCGACTGGGCGGAGGTCTTCGACGGCTGGGAGGCGACCGTCGACTGGCCGGCGGCGGCGAAGTGGCGCGAGATCTGCGATGCCTTCCCCGACGCTCCGGTGCTGCTCAACGTCCGCGACTTCGACGGCTGGTACGCCAGCGTCGAGAACACGATTCTCGCGGTCAAGCTGGCCGCGCAGTCGGGTGAGATGGTCCCGGACGCGAACCGCCCGCAGCCGCACCCCGCGCTGTGGGGCGTGATCGAGAGACTGATCTGGCAGGGCGACTTCCAGGGCAGATTCCAGGATCGCGAGTGGGTCCGCGCGATGTACGACGCGCGCATCGAGGAGATCAAGGCGACGATCTCGCCCGATCGCCTCACGGTCTGGGAGCTCGGTGTCGACGGCTGGGAGTCGCTCGCCGCAATGCTCGGCGTCGACCTGCCCGACGAGCCGTTCCCGCGCCTGCACGACACGAACGAGTTCCGCACCGAGTTCGGGCTGCCCGCGCTCGCGTAGTAGACCACGCGCGACGCGGCCGCACCCGCCGCCGCGTCGCGTAGCCTGGGCTTGCGATGGACGCGTTGTTGAAGCTCGCCGCGGACGCCGGCGTGGAGGTGTCCGCCGCCGAGGCGGCGCTCGAGGACGGCGCCCCCGGCGCGGCGCGCGACGCGCTCGATCGCGCCGACGATGCCCTTGCCGCACTGCGTGAGCGCTGGGCCGAGATGTCAGCCGTCGAGCGCACCGTGATCGGCGAGGCGGCCGGCGCCGTCCGCTCCCGCCGCGACCTCGTCGCCGCGCAGCTGCCGCCTGTGCGCACCGTCACCGACGGCGTCGCCGAGCTCGATCCGGAGCAGGAGCGCGATCCGGACGAATCTGCGTCCGCTTGAGAGACCGCCGCGTTTCGCGAGCCGCCCGACGGGAGATGTCCTCGAAGACGGGGTACACCCTGCTTCGAGGAGGAGCGCATGCACACCAGATCGACTCGACGCGCGCTCGCGGTGGCCGCCGCGGCGGCGCTGAGCATCGGAGGCCTCGCCGCGTGCGGCGGGGGCGGCGACGACAACAACACGACGAGCGCCACCAGCGGCAGCTCGGGCGGCGCGAGCGGAACGGTCGCGCTGCTGCTGCCGGAGAACAAGACGGCGCGCTACGAGGCGGAGGACCGTCCGCTGTTCACGAGAGCGCTCAGAAGATATTGCCCGAACTGCAAGCTGATCTATTCGAACGCCGAGCAGGACGCCGCCAAGCAGCAGTCGCAGGCCGAGGCGGCGATCACCAATGGAGCGAAGGTGCTCGTGCTCGATCCGGTCGACGCCAAGGCGGCCGCCTCGATCGTCACGCGCGCGAAGCAGTCCGACATCGGCGTGGTCTCCTACGACCGGCTGATCGAAAACGCTGACGTCGATTACTACATCTCGTTCGACAACAGACAGGTCGGTGAGCTGCAGGCGACATCGCTCGTCGACAAGCTCAGAAGCGATGGTGCCAGAGGTTCGCTCGTGATGATCAACGGCGCCCCGACCGACTCGAACGCCGCGCAGTTCAAGGCCGGCGCGCACAGCGTGTTCGACTCCAGCGACTACAGAGTCGCGAAGGAGTACGACACGCCCGACTGGAGCCCGGACAGAGCCCAGACGGAGATGGACCAGGCGACGTCGGCGCTCGGCAGAGACGGCTTCGTCGGCGTCTATGCCGCCAACGACGGCACCGCGGGCGGCGCGATCGCCTCGATGAGATCGAACGGGATCGACCCCGCGACGCGGCCGACGACCGGCCAGGACGCGGAGCTCGCAGGGATCCAGCGGATCGTCGTCGGCGACCAGTACATGACGGTGTTCAAGGCGTACACGCCGGAGGCGTCGCAGGCCGCCCAGCTCGCGGTCGCGGTGCTGAGAGGCGACATGAACAGCGACCTCGTCAACAGACAGATCGACAACGGTCAGAAGAGCGTGTCAAGCGTGATCCTCACGCCGGTCGCGGTGACGCAGGACAACATCAGAGACACGGTCGTGAGAGACGGCCTCTACACGATCCCCCAGATCTGCACCTCGGCGTACGCGTCGGCGTGCAGAAGAATCGGACTCACGCAGGGGTCCTAGGACGCATGGGACGCTCGGCATGAACGCGACGACGAGCAGCGCGAACGGCGGCGAGCCGCTGCTCGCGCTGCACGGCGTCACCAAGCGCTTCGGCGCCGTGCAGGCGCTCGGCGGCGTGGATTTCGACGTGCGCGCCGGCGAGGTCGTCGGCCTCGTCGGCGACAACGGCGCCGGCAAGTCGACGCTCGTGAAGGTCATGTCGGGCATCTACCTCGCCGACGAGGGCGAGTACCGCTGGGAGGGGGTTGCGCAGCGCGTCACCAGCCCGAGCGACCCGACGGCGCTCGGCGTCGCGACCGTCTATCAGGACCTCGCGCTGTGCGACAACCTCGACGTCGTCGCCAACCTGTTCGTCGGCCGCGAGGAGATCTCCGGCGGCGTGGGGGGTGTGCTGCGGGGGCTCGACGAGGCCTCGATGGAGAAGCAGGCGGCCGAGCTGCTGGAGACGCTCACCGTGAGACTCCCGAGCGTCCGGCAGGAGGTCGGCACGCTGTCGGGTGGGCAGCGCCAGTCGGTCGCGATCGCTCGCTCGCTGATCGGCGAGGCGAAGGTCGTGCTGCTCGACGAGCCGACCGCGGCGCTCGGCGTCGCGCAGACCGCGCAGGTGCTCCAGCTGATCAGACGGCTGCGCGAGCAGGGCCTCGGCGTCGTCGTCATCTCGCACAACCTCGCGAACGTGTTCGACGTCGTCGATCGCATCTTCGTGCTGCGGCTCGGCCGCAAGGCGGGTGTGTACGAGGTAGGGGAAACGTCACAGGAGGAGATCGTCGGCGCGATCACCGGCGCTGAGTTCGGGCGCAACGGAGGCGGCGAGCAGGCGACCGGGGAGGCGACACGATGAGCACTGCAGCGGCGACACCATCCGAGCCGACTCCGCCCGCGGCGGCCGCCGCGGCTCCCGACCCGGAGGAGGGCGGCCGCTTCGCACTCTTCAACCGCGTCGCGCAGGGCGAGCTCGGCTCGATGCGCGTGCTGCTCGGCCTCGTCGTCATCTGGACGATTTTCACGGTCGCGAACGACCGCTTCCTGACCGCGACGAACCTCGTGAACCTGTCGTTGCAGATCGCGGCGACGGGGATGATCTCGATCGGCGTCGTGCTCGTGCTGCTGCTCGGTGAGATCGACCTGTCGGTCGCGATCGTCTCCGGTCTGTGCGCCGCGGTGATGGCGGTGCTGTGCGAGCAGCACGGCTGGCCGGCGGTGCCGGGCATCCTCGCCGGCATCGGGACCGGCGCTGCGATCGGCCTGTTCCAGGGATCGATCGTGACGCGCTTTGGGATCCCCTCGTTCGTCGTCACGCTCGCGGGCCTGATCGGCTGGCAGGGCGCGCTGCTGTGGGTGCTCGGTTCGACCGGCACCATCAACATCACGACGCCGGCGATCGTCGACCTCGCCGGCACGTTCTTCACCGGCGCGACCGCCTACATCATCGCCGCGGTCGTCGTCGCGCTGTTCGCCGTGTCTTCACTGGACGCGCGCCGTCGCCGGCTCGCGGCCGGGCTCGTGGCGGCGACGCCGCTGGTCGTCGCGATCCGCGTGGCGGCGGTCGCGATCGTCTCCTTCGGCGTCGTCGCCGTGCTCGACCAAGACCGCGGCCTCCCGCTCGCGCTCGTGATCCTGATCGGCTTCGTCGTGATCTTCGACTACATCGTGCGGCGCACGCGCTTCGGCCGCCACATCCTCGCCGTCGGCGGCAACGAGGAGGCCGCGCGCCGCGCCGGCATCCATGTCACCCGCGTGCGCGTGATGGTGTTCGTGCTCGGCAGCGCGCTCGCCGGCTGCGGCGGCATCCTGTTCGCCTCGCGCTTGCTCGCCGTCAACCAGTCCTCCGGCGGCAGCGACCTGCTGCTGCTCGCGATCGCCGGCCCCGTCATCGCCGGCACCTCCCTGTTCGGCGGCCGCGGCACCGTCTGGTCGGCGCTGCTCGGCGGCCTCGTGATCGGCTCGATCTCGAACGGCATGGACCTGCTCGCCCTTCCGTCCTCGACGAAGTACATGGTCACAGGCGGTGTGCTGCTTGCTGCGGTCGTCGTTGACGCCGCCGCGCGGCAGCGGCGGATGCGCTCCGGGCGCGTATAGCGCTTTTGCTAACCGACCGGTAAGTTGGTAGACTGGGCGGCGCCGGGGGGTTTTAAGGCAGCGTTCCTGCAAATCGCGGAGGTTCTCCGTTCGGCTGCGCGTGTGCCGGCAGTCATCTTGGGTCAGGCGAGCTCGCTTAGGCACCCGCTGGGCGCGTACTCAATTTGACTGAGCTCCTCCCGCACGAGATGGGGGTCGCAGGGGCGGACATGCAACCCTGGACTTGGGAGGATGCCGTGCGGTTTGGAAAGACGATCTTGGCTGTTGTCGGGGCGGCTGCGTTGCTGGCCGCGCTGGTGGGGGTGGCGTCGGCGGGAAGGCTGTCGGCCTCAGCGAACACAGTGAACTCAACCTGGGCGAGGATCAGCTTCAGGGGCGGGCTCGGGACGGTCGAATGCGAAGTCATAGTCAACGGGACCTTCCATTCAAGAACGATTACGAAGACGCCTCTACTGCTAACGGGATTGATCACCGCGGCGAACATCAACAGATGCGCGAGGGGAGGGGCAACCGTTCTAAGGGAAACGCTTCCTTGGCATGTTCGCTACTCCAGCTTTACCGGGACGCTACCGGCAATAGCGTCAATCCAGGCGAGGGTCGTCGGCCTGTCGTTCAGGGCTGCGGAACCGGTGTTCGGCGTCGAATGCCTAGTCAGAGCAACCGCCGAAACCCCCGGCCTTATCTCGTTCAACCTTGAAAGAGGGGTGACGGTCTCGGCCACGGCGGGTGGAACCATAAGGTGCGGCGGCGCTATCACCGCCATGCTCGAAGGGAACACGACCAGCATCGCCGAAGCCGGAGGAGCAAGGGTCACGGTGACGCTAATATAGGAACAGCTGAGCCAGCGAAGGCAAGCGGCGCGCGAGTTGGTTCGTGCGCCGCTGCGAGCAGTTGTTAGGTCACGCGAGGTCCGCTAGAAGCCGCCGGGAGCATACTTAATCTGCCCAAGTTCTTCCCGCACTAGGCGGGGTCGTAGGAGCGGGCATGTAAACCTTGGACTTGGGAGGATGCCGTGAGGCTTGGAAAAATGATGTTGACTGTTGTTGGGGCGATCGTCTTGCTGGCCGCGCTTGTAGGCTCGGCGTCGGCAGGGCGTCTTTCAACATCGTCACAAAGAGTGGCAGCAGCCTGGACGAGGTTTAACTTCAGGGGCGGGCTTGGGACGGTCGAATGCGAAATTATAGTCAACGGATCCTTCCATGAAAGGACTCTCTCGAAGACCACCGGCACGCTATCCGGGTTTATCAGCAGTGCCAACATCAATAGATGCTCGAGGGGAGCGGTAACCGTTCTAGCCGAAACCCTGCCTTGGCATGTTCAGTACGAAAGCTTTACCGGGGCGCTACCGACCATAACCAACATAAGAGCAAAAATAATCGGACTGGCATTCAGGGTGCAGGAACCCGTATTTGCTATTGAATGCCTAAGCAGAGCAACCGCGGAAGCGCCCGGCTTCCTTACGTTCAACCGTGAAACGGCGACTGGGGCGACGATCTCGGGTTCGGCGGGCGGGAGCATAAGGTGCGGCGGGGCTATCACCGGTACGCTTGAAGGAACAACGAGCAGCCTGACCAACGGCAGTGGCGCAAGGGTGACGGTGACCCTAATATAGTTTGCAGGTGAGCAGACCGGCGGCGCGTGAGCCTGCTCGCGCGCCGCTTCGTTGCCAACCGACCAGGAAGTTGATAGACTAGGCGACGCCCGGGGGTTAGGTGGCGGTCCCGCGGATCGCGGAGTATCTCCGTTCGGCTGCGTGTGAGGCGGCAGTCATCTTTGGTCAGGCGGGTTCGCCTAGGCCACCCGCTGGCACATATTCATTTTACTCGGCTCCTCCTGAATGTGACAGGGGTCGCAGGAGCAAACGTGCAACCCTGGACTTGGGAGGATGCCGTGAGGCTTGGAAAACTGACGTTGGCTGCCGTTTGCGCGGCTCTGTTGCTGGCGGCACTCGTGGGACCGGCGTCGGCAGGAAGGCTGTCGTTGTCGGCACTCAGGGTAAGGACAACGTGGTCGAGGATAAACTGGAGGGGCGCGCTCGGGACGGTCGAATGCGAAGTAATACTCAACTCCGGCTTCCATGAAAGGACATTCGTCAAAACCCCTCTAAGACTAATTGGATTTGTCACGGCCGGCAATATCAACAGATGCGCGAAGGGTAGCGCGACGCTCCTAAGGGAAACGCTCCCGTGGCACCTTCGGTACGACAGCTTTTCCGGGGCGCTACCGAGAATAGCGTCGATAACAGCGAGGGTGATCGGGATGTCGTTCAGGTTTAGCGAACCGGTGTTCCGCATCGAATGCCTAAGCGCTACAACCCCGGAAGCGCCTGGCCTCTTCATATTCAACCGTGACACAACCACCGGCGCGACGACCTCGGTTGCACTGGGCGGATCCATAAGGTGCGGAGGGGCTATCAACGGTTCGGTTGAAGGGAACACGACAAACATCGTCGAAGACGGAGGAGCAAGGCTGACGGTGACGCTAATATAGAGTGGCCTGAGGCCGGCGAAGGCAGAGCGGCGCGCGAGTTGGTTCGCGCGCTGCGTCGGCCGTGGGGCCGCGCGTCGTAGGGTTCCAACGGCACGAAGGTGCTATTTGAGGAGGCGTTTGAGCAGAGTGCCGTCAGACGGAGCATCACGGCGTCGTCCTTGCCGTCGGGGAGCAGGTGGAGGCCCGGCGTCGTTGCCAACCGACCGAGGAGTCGGTAGACGCGACGACGCCGGGGGGTAGGCAGCGTTCCTGCAAACGCGGAGGAGCTCCGTACGGCTGCGCGTGGGGCGGCAGTCATCTTGGGTTAGGCGAGCTCGCTTAGGCACCCGCTGGGCGCATACTTGATTCATGTGGGCTCCTCCTGCATGTGACGGGGGTCGTAGGGGCGACATGCAACCCTGGACTTGGCAGGATGCCGTGCGGTTTGGAAAGACGATCTTGGCTGTTGTCGGGTCGGCCGTATTGCTGGCCGCGCTGGTGGGGGCGGCGTCGGCGGGAAGGCTGTCGACGTCGGCGAGAACAGTAAATGCGACCTGGGCGAGGCTCAACTTCAGGGGCGGGCTTGGGACGGTGGAATGCGAAGTGATAGTCAACGGGACCTTCCATGAAAGAACGATCCCGAAGACGCCTCTACTGCTAACGGGTTACATCACTGCGGCGAACATCAACAGATGCCCGAGGGGAGCGGCAACCGTCCTAAGGGAAACGCTGCCCTGGCATGTGCGCTACTCCAGCTTCGGCGGGACGCTACCGAACATATCGTCAATACAAGCGAGGGTCATCGGCCTGTCGTTCAGGATTTCGGAACCGGTATTCAGCATCGAATGCCTAGCCAGAGCCCCGAAACCCCCGACATTATCACGGTCAACCGTGAAACAGGCACCGGGACGACGGTCTCGGCTGCGGTGGGTGGAGCCATAAGGTGCGGCGGCGCTATCACCGGCACGCTCGAAGGGATCACGACCAGCATCGCCGAAGCCGGAGGCGCCAGGGTTACGGTGACGCTAATATAGTTGGCAAGTGAGCAGGCCGGCGGCGCGCGAGCTTACCCGCGCGCCGCTTCGTCGTGGGGAGCGTGTGGCTGACGGCAGGTAGCGCGACAGCGACGACGTCCTCGCCCGCGGGGTGCACGCCAGCCCGCGGGGTGCACGCCAGCCCGCGTCGTTGCCAACCTACCGGTAAGTTGGTAGACTGCGTCGCCGGGGGGTTTAGGCGGTGGTCCTGTGGATCGCGGAGGATCGCGGTCCGGCTGCGCGTGGGGCGGCAGTCGTCTTGAGTCAGGCGAGTTCGCTTAGGCACCTGCTGGGCGCATACTCAATCATGTGGGCTCCTCCCGTATGTGTCGGGGTCGCAGGGGCGCATGCAACCCTGAACTTGGGAGGATGCCGTGAGACTTGGAAGAACGATGCTGGTGGTTGTCGGGGCGACCGTGTTGCTGGCCGCGCTCGTGGGAACGGCCTCGGCGGGGAGGCTGTCGACGTCGTCCCTCGGGATCAAGGCGACGTTTGCAAGGATCAACTTCGCGGGCGGGGTCGGGACAGTCGAATGCGAAATCGTCGTCGAAGGGGCGTTCCATGAAAGAAGCATCTCGAAGACGAGAGGAACACTATCCGGGTTTCTCACCAGCGCAAGAATCACCAGGTGCGCAAGGGGAGGCGTGACCGTCCTAACCGAAACGCTGCCTTGGCACCTGCGCTACGACAGCTTCACCGGATCACTACCGAACATAACAGGCATAAGAGCGGGCATCGTTGGGGTCGCGTTCAGGATCAGGGAACCGAGCTTTGGCATTGAATGCCTAAGCAGAACGACCGCGGAAGAACCAGGCACCATTTTGTTCAACCGTGAAACGGGCACCGGGGCGACGATCTCGGCTTCGGTAGGTGGAACCGTAAGGTGCGGCGGCGGCTTCACCGGCACGTTCTCGGGGACCACGAGCAGCTTGGACAACGGAAGCGGTACAAGGGTCACGGTAACCCTAATATAGGAACAGGAAAGATCGGTGAAGGGCGTGGCGCGCGAGGTGGTTTCGCGCGCCACGTGCTTGAACGACCGTGCGTCTCGCCGAGTGTGGCGATCAGTGCTCCAGCGGCATGAAGATCGCCAGCTGGCGAGCATGCGCGAGCAGCGTGCCGTCAGGCAGGAAGAGCGCGGCGTCCTCCTCCATCAGGCCCCCGTGCGCTGCCGTCGAGCGGTACCAGCCGAGCACCGGCTGATCCGGCAGACCCTCGGGCGGGATGTCAGCCCGCACGTGGATCGTCAGGTCGATCGTCGGCGCGATCGCCGGACGCCCGAGCGGCTGGAAGGCGGGAGGCCACCAGACGTCGGTGCAGAGCGCGATGAACGCGGCGTCGATCGGCCGCGCTTCGGGCAGCGCGATCCAGCCGCCTGTCTCCGGCGCTTCGCCTGTGGGCAAGGGACGGTTGGAGAAGGGCACCCCGCCGATGCGGGGCGCCACGCGCACGCGTCTGAACATCGGCGGCATCGTCGGCGTCGGGCCGAGCCAGCCGGCTGAGCCGCCGCGGCGATAGTCGTCCGGCTCGATCAGCGGCGCATCGCGCGCCGGCGGCGGGCCGACCGCCGGGGGCTCCGGCTCCCACTGCCCGGCGGCGGGCAGGTCGAGCACCGCGAGCGCCGCCAGCGCGCGGATCGTGTCCTTCCCGTCCTGCGACGCGGTCACCTCGACGGTCGAGATGCGTCGGCCGGCGCGCAGGACCTCGACCGACACGTCGAGCGGCCCGCCGCTCACTGGCCGCAGGTAGTGGCAGGTGAGCGAGCGCAGCTGGCGCGCAGCGAGACCACCCGGCCCGGCGGCGGTCGCCCCATGCGCCTCGATCGCACGGACGAGAATCGCCGCCAGGTAGCCGCCGTTTGCGGCGATCGGCGTCGACCACCCGGGGTCGACCTGCGCCTGGAAACGGCCCTCGCCGACCGTCGTCACGGATGTCGCCTGCTCGAAGGTGCCGGCGGCGGTTGTCTCGCTCGTGCTGCTCATGGCCCGGAAGGCTAGTCCTATGATGCCCGTCGCAACGCAGCATGAGCGAGCGGGAGGCGCGAGATGGACGAGGAGACGACGGTCACGGTCGAGCGGCGCGGGCACGTCCTGCTCATGGGGCTGAACCGTCCCACCAGACGCAACGCCTTCACGCTCAGGATGTTCGAGCAGCTCGCACTCGCGTACGGCGAGCTTGAGCGCGACCCGGAGCTGCGCTGCGGCGTCCTGTTCGCGCACGGCGAGCACTTCACCGGCGGTCTGGACCTCGCCGAGGTCGCGCCGGCAGTGATCGACGGTGCGGGCCTGCCGGTGCCCGAGGGCGGTCGCCAGCCGTGGCGGCTCGACGGCCCGTGGACGACGCCGGTCGTGATCGCCGTGCAGGGCTGGTGTATCACGATCGGGATCGAGCTGCTGCTCGCCGCCGACGTGCGGATCGCCGCCTCCGACACGCGCTTCGCTCAACTCGAGGTGCAGCGCGGCATCTACCCCTTCGCCGGGGCGACGATCCGCATGCCGCGCGAGGCCGGCTGGGGCAACGCGATGAAGCACCTGCTCACCGGCGACCCGTTCGACGCCGCCGAGGCGCACCGCATGGGGCTCGTGCAGGAGGTCGTCGAGCCGGGCACGCAATTCGACCGCGCGCTCGAGCTGGCCGAGCGGATTGCGACCGCGGCCGCACCCCTGGGCGTCGCCGCCACCCTTCGCTCCGCCTACCGCGCGGTGTACGCGGACCACGACGCCGCGGTCGCCCAGCTCCAGACCGACGCCGTCCCCCTCTTCGCCAGCGAGGACGGCGCCGAGGGCATGCGCTCCTTCGTCGAGCGCCGCCCCGCGAGATTCACCGGACGCTGAGCGCCACAACACGGAACGGGTTGTGCGGCCGGCGACGGCGGCTTACCCTTGGGGATGCCCCGGTCGGGCTCGGAGCCGACTCCCGACCGAGGCGTGTGGTTGCTTGGTAGTGACGCTACTCGCGTGTCTGCCGGTCTATGACCAGCAGCGCGACGAGCAGCGTCACTGCCAAGACGATGATCGCTTGGACCATCGCCTCCCCTTCCTTGGAGATCGGGGTCCCCGTACCCACGGAGCCGCTCGGCTCCGTGGCAGTCCGTGGGAGGGAAGGAGACGTCACCACGCCTCCTTCCTATCCCATGGATCCGGCCGTTTCGGCCGTTTGCGCGACGATTGGTGCAGAGTCACGCAAGCGCTGTGACAGGCCGCGCTACGCCGCCCGCTGATACGCCCGAAACGCCCGCGTCGCCACGGCGAAGCACGCCACGAGCAGCAGCGCGAGCAGGCCGAGGCGGGACGTCACGACGCCCCAGTCGACGTCGTTCGACGTCAGCGCCTCGCGGCTGGCGACGACCGCCCACTGCAGCGGGTTGAACTTCGCCACGTCGCTGATCCATGCCGGCGCGAGCGCGAGGTTCATGAACGTCCCTGACAGGAACGACAGCGGCAATGTCAACGATGTGACGACGGCGATCACTGTCTCCTCTTTGCGCACCACGAGCGCCAACGCGTTTGACAGCGCGCCGATCGCCATCCCCAGCAGGATCGCTGCGACGATCGTCACCAAGGCCCCCGGCACGCCGCCGGGGAACGAGGCGCCCGCCACCGCGAGGCCCAGGCCGATGATGATCAGCGACTGCACGACTGTCACGATCGACTGCTGCACGAGCGGGCCTGCCAGCAGCGACACGCGGCTCGACGGCGTCACGAGGAAACGGTCGAGGATCCCCCGCTCGTAGTCCTGCAGGATTCCCATCCCGGCCCAGCCCGCCGAGAACAGCGCCGTCATCACGACGATGCCGGGGGTGAGGAAGTCGGCGTAGTTGTCGGAGCCAAAGCCGGGCAGGTTCACGATCGACTTGAACAGCGCGCCGAACAGCAGCAGCCACATGACCGGCTGCACGAGCGTCACGACGATCCACGCCGGCTGGCGCAGCAGCGCGCGCAGGTGGCGCTGCGTCATGAACCAGGAATGTTGGATCACTGCGGGCATGGTCAACGGCCCCCCGTCTTCGTGGTCTCGGGCTCGGGAGCATCACTGGCGGGCGACCCACCATCGACATGGCCATCCCCGTTCCCGTTGTGTCCCGCATCCGCCGCCGCGAACGTGCGGCCGGTGTGGCGCAGGTACACGTCGTCGAGCGACGCGCGTGCGACGGTCACCGCCGCGACCGACACGCCCTCGGTCTCCAGTGCCGCCAGCACGGCCGGCACGGCGCGCGCACCCTGGTCGGCGCGGGCGCGCAGCATGCGGCCCTCCAGCACGACCTCGCGTACGCCGTCGACGCGCGCCAGCGCTGCCTCCACCGCGGAGCTGCCGCCCTCCGAATCGAGCTCGACGTTGATCGCGTCGCCGCGCAGCTCCGCCTTCAGCTGCTCCGGTGAGCCCTCCGCGACGATCTCGCCTCTGTCGAAGATCGCCAGCTGTGAGGCAAGCTGGTCGGCCTCCTCCAGGTAGTGCGTCGTCAGCAGGATCGTCAGGCCCTCATCGCGCGCGAGCGTGGAGATCTCGCCCCACATCGCCACGCGCACCTCCGGGTCCAGGCCGGTCGTCGGCTCGTCGAGGAACAGCACCTGCGGCCGCGCGACGAGGCCGAGCGCGACGTCCAACCGCCGCTGCATCCCGCCCGAGTAGCCGCGCACGAAGCGGTCGGCCGCGTCGGCGAGCGTGAAGCGCTCGAGCAGGTCGTCTACGTGCGCGCGCAGGTCGCGTCCGGAGAGCCCGTACAGACGGCCCTGCAGCAGCAGGTTCTCCCGCCCTGTCGCGGCCCCGTCGACGGCGTTCTTCTGGCCCACGACGCCGATCGCGCGGCGCACGGCGACCGGCTCGCGCACGACGTCCAGGCCAGCGACGCGCGCCGTGCCGGAGTCCGCGGCGGCGAGCGTCGTGAGGATCTTCACGGTCGTTGACTTGCCCGCCCCGTTGGGTCCGAGCAGGCCGAAGATCGTGCCGGCGGGAACGCTGAAGCTGACGCCGTTCAGCGCGCGCACGTCGCCGGGATAGGTCTTGATGAGGCCCTCGGCCTCGATGGCTGCGTTCATGTGGCGGAGCGTAGGCGGTCGCGTTGGCGCTCGCATCGCGGGCGGTCCGGGTCGGTCAGGACTCAGTCGCCCGTGCGCCCTGCGACCGCCCCGAGCGCGGCACCGTCGAGCCGGTGCAAGTGCCACTCCGGCATGCGCCGGGCACCGATTCCGCGGTAGAACGCAAGCGCTGGCTCGTTCCAGTCGAGCGCCGACCACTCAAGCCGTCCGCAGTCGCGGGCGACCGCCAGTCCAGCCAGGTGCACGAGCAGCGCCCGCCCGACGCCAGCTCCGCGCCGCGCCGGCCGCACGAACAGATCCTCCAGCCAGATCCCCGGCCGTCCGAGGAAGGTGGAGAAGGTCGGGAAGAAGAGCGCGTAGCCGACGGGCTCACCGCCGATCTCCGCAAGCACCGCCTCGGCCGCCGGCCGCTCGCCGAACAGATGCCGCTCCAACAGCCCCGCGTCGAGCACGACCTCGTCGCGCAGGCGCTCGTAGTCGGCCAGCTCGCCGATCAGCTCCAGCAGCAGCGGCACATCGTCGCGCGTGGCAGGGCGGATGTCGCACGGTGAGGCCATCTCCGGCCGAGCCTATCCGAGCGCCGCGGCGTGAACGGCGGCGTGCACGGAGGTCAGCACGTGGCGCGGCTCCGCAACTCGCGCAGTCGCGCCCGGTTGGGGACCCGGTACGCCCCGAAACGAACCTGGAGGTTCCCCATGCGGCGATTCGCTGCGCTCGGCGTCACGACGATCGCGCTGCTCGCAAGTGTCATCGGACTGACGACAGGACCCGCGCTCGCGGCCGGTGCGCCCACCGCGACCACCGGCGACGCGTCCGCGCTGACCGACACACAGGCCTCGCTCGCGGGGACGGTCAACCCGCAGGGCGAGCTCACCAGCTACGCGTTCCAGTACGGCACGACGACCGCCTACGGCCAGCAGAGCGCGCTGTCCTCGGCCGGCTCCGGCAGCGCGGACGTCCCCGTGACGGCAGACCTCGCCGGCCTCACGTCCGGCACGACCTACCACTACCGCGTGATCGCGACGAACGCGAGCGGCACGACGGTCGGCGCCGACAGAACGTTCAGAACGACCGGTACCGCACCCCCGCCGCCCACGGCGCCGGCAGCGACGACCGGCAGCGCGGACGCGAACGGCACGAGCGCGACGCTCAACGGCTCCGTGAACCCGAACGGCGTCGCCAGCTCCTACTACTTCGAGTTCGGCACGACCGCGAACTACGGCCAGCAGACGCCGCCGCAGGGCGCCGGCTCAGGCTCCTCGGCGGTATCGGTGTCAGCCGCGCTGTCGGGGCTGAGCGCCAGCGCGACCTACCACTACCGGCTCGTCGCGGTCGGTCCAAACGGTGCGTTCGCGATCGGTACGGACAGAACGTTTACGACGAGCGGGGCCGCGACGACGCGGCTTGGCCTGTTCGGCCAGACGGCGTTCGCGGATCAGAACGGCGTCGGCGGCGTGTTCGTCGCGTGCCTCGGCAGTGCCGCCTGCAGAGGCAGCCTCGCGCTCTCGCGCAGCGGCAAGGAGCTCGGCGTGCGCAGTGGGTACTCGCTGAAGCAGAACGACGGCGGTTTCGTCCACGTCACGCTCAACGATCTCGGCAAGCGCCTGCTGCGCCAGCGCGGCACGATGAAGGTCAAGGCGGTCGTCGAAAACGCGCTCGTGAGAGGGCAGACGGTCACGAAGACGCTGACGCTCGTGCGCTACTCGACGAAGGGGCTCAAGGGCTGAGAAACGATCGGCTACGCGGGCGCACTGAGCCGTTCGTTGAAGGATTTCTTGCCGATTGATCCAGACAGGGGACCGATCCGTAGCAGCCAGTGGTCCCCACCAAGCGTCCCGTTCCGGCGCAGGCGAATCGCCGGAGCGGGACGCACCCCCCTCGGTGTCCTCCTTCCCCTCGGACACCGAACCGGCCTGGGGCGTTCCCACCCCGGGGCGCCTCAGGTCCGGCTGCGCGGTCTGCGACCCTTCGGGGTGCGCTGCTCGCATTCGCCCGCTTGACGCGGCCTGTGAGTGAGTGCATACTCACTCCTGATGATTCCGCCACCGGCCACCCGCCAGCTTTCCACCGCCGCCGAGCGCCGCGAGGTCCTCGTCGAGGCTGCCGTGGCCGCGTTCGCGGAGCACGGCTTCCACGGCACGCCGACGACCGAGATCGCGAAGGCGGCGGGGATCTCGCAGGCGTACCTGTTCCGCCTTTTTCCGACGAAGTCCGAGCTCTACGTGGCCGCCGTCGATCGCTGCTACCGCCGCCTCGGCGACGCGATACGCGAGGCTGCGGAGGACGCGAGCGCGCCCGGCGAGACCGCGCTCGAGCGCATGGGTCACGCCTACGCGGCGCTGTTGCAGGACCCGACGACGCTGCGCGCGACGCTGCAGGCGTTCGCGGCGGCATCCGGCGAGGACCTCGCGATCCGCGACGCGGTGCGACGCGGCTACGGCGACCTGATCGAGCTGGTCCAGCGCATCAGCGGCGCCGAGGGTGAGGAGCTGCGCGAGTTCGTCGCCCGGGGGATGCTGATGACCGTGCTCGCTGGGATGGACGCGCCGTCGATCGACGCGCCGTGGGCGCGCGAGCTGTGCGGCGACAAATTCGACGACTGACCTCTCTTTTTTATTATGAAGATGAGTGACCACTCACACACCGCAGGAGGCTCGACCCGATGACCCGCTCACGACAGATCTGGACCTCGATCGTGACGAGCGTCGCGCTCTTCATGGTCACACTCGACAACCTCGTCGTGACGACGGCGTTGCCGTCGATCCGCGTCGACTTCGACGCGACGCTCGCCTCACTCGGCTGGACGGTCAACGCCTACACGCTCGCATTCGCCGTGCTGCTGCTGCCGGCCGCCGCGCTCGGCGACCGGCTCGGCCGCAAGCGCGTCTTCGCCTTCGGTCTGGGTGCGTTCACGCTGTCCTCGATCGCAGCCGCGCTCGCACCGAGCGCCGAGGCGCTGATCGCCGCGCGTGCGTTCCAGGGCGCGAGCGCCGCGGCCGTCACGCCGCTTTCGCTGACGCTGCTCAGCGAGGCGTTCCCTGCCGGCCGCCGTGGCCTCGCGCTCGGCATCTGGTCGGGCGTCAGCGGGCTCGGCGTCGCGCTCGGTCCGCTCGCCGGCGGCGCGGTCGTCGAGGGCATCTCGTGGCACTGGATCTTCTGGCTCAACGTGCCGATCGGGATCGTGCTCGTGCCGCTCGTGATGACGCAGCTGACCGAGTCGTACGGTCCCGGCCGCCGGCTCGACCTGCGCGGCCTCGTGCTCGCGGCGGGTGGTCTGTTCGGCCTCGTCTTCGGGATCGTGAAGGCGCAGGACCTCGGCTGGACGAGCACGACGGTGGTCGGCTCGGCGACGGTCGGCCTGCTGCTGATCGCGGCGTTCGTTGCCTGGGAGCTGCGCGCACCGGAGCCGATGCTGCCGATGCGCTTCTTCCGCTCACGCGGCTTCAGCGCCACGAGCGGCGTGACCGTCGCGATGTTCTTCGGGACGTTCGGCTCGATCTTCCTGCTCGCGCAGTTCTTCCAGACGGTGCAGGGCTACTCGCCGCTGGAGGCCGGGCTGCGCACACTGCCGTGGACGGGCGTGACGATCCTCGTCGCCCCGATCGCGGGGATCCTGTCGGACCGTGTCGGCTCGCGCGTGCTGATGACGGCCGGCCTCACGCTGCAGGCAAGCGCGATGGCGCTGCTCGCGCTGGTGTCGGCGCCCGACGTGCCGTACGCCCAATTGATCGGTCCGTTCGCGATGGCCGGTGCCGGGATGGCGTTGGTCTTCGCGCCCGCCGCCAACGCCGTGCTTTCCTCGGTCCGCCCGCAGGAGGCCGGCCAGGCGTCCGGCGCGACCAACACGTTCCGCGAGATCGGCGGCGCGCTCGGCGTCTCCGTCCTCTCGACCGTGTTCGCCGGCGCCGGCTCCTACGCTTCCCCGCAGGCGTTCACCGACGGCATGACGCAGGCCGTCTGGGTCGGCGCCGCCGTGCTCGCCGCCGGCGCCATCTGCGCCCTGTTCGTCCCAGGCCGTGCTCGCCAGGCCGAGATGGCCGCGGCGAGCCGGGCGGCGGGGGAGGTCGGCGAGGCCCCGGTCGCCTCCGTCACGGAGCCGGAGCCGGTCGCGGCATAAGCGGGCTACGCGGGAGGGCGGCTGCGGCCGTCCTCCCGGGCCGCTTACGTGCCGTCGGCGAGAGCGACGCTCACGTCGCTCGCCTGGATCAGCGTGATCTTTGCTTGCTTGACCCCGACTCTCGTCGCCGCGGTTGTGCTGCAGGTGACGAGGAAGGTGTGGCCGTTGACGAGCGGCGCCTCGAACGTCCCGGCATAGGTCAGCGCGATCGTCTGCTCGATGTTGTCGCCCCTGACGGCCGCGACGTCGAAGCCGCCGATCGAGCCGCCGTCAGCGCCGAGGGCACAGACGATCTCCTCGGTGCCGCTCGGCGTGACCGTCAGCTTGGCGAGCACCACGTAGCTGCCCGGTCTCGGGACGGGCACGGCGATGATCGGGAAGCTCGGTTTGTTGAACGGCACCGGAATCGGGCCGAGCACGTAGCCGATCTTGGCGCTGACGGCTCCGTCGGTGCCGGACTGCCCGTTCATTCCGTTCGCGCCATTCGCTCCAGCCGGTCCGCGCGCGCCTTCGGGTCCGCGCTGACCGGAGGGGCCGGTCTTCCCGCGCAGCGCTCTGCGTGTTCTCGCGGCGATCTTCGCGCCGGTGACGGCGCCGCGCTTCAGCTGTGGCGTGCCGACACTGTTGGGCGCGAGCTGCGTGGCGGCGTAGCCGGTGCCGCCGAGCGCGACGAACAGCGCGAGCGAGGCGACGACGTTCGCATAGGTGAGCCGAGGACGACGAAGTCTGTGCATGCGACCTGCGATCGGCACGCCCGGCGCTCGGCTTGATCGGCGGTCGCGGCCATGCAGCTCAGCCGCCGGCGCCGCGCGGCGTCGGACGACGCGGCCGCGTCGCATCCCCGGGCGTCGCGACATCGCGCTCGAACGCGTCGAGCAGCTCGAACACCTCGGGCGCCTCCCAGCGGCGGCCCCATTTCTGCTGCGACGGGCGCATCAGGATTCCGGCGCGCTCGAGCGTGCCGAGCGCTCTCGCCGCGGCGGTCTCGCTGACCCCCGCGAGCTCGGCGGCGCGTGCGACCGTGAGGACCGGCTCGGCCGCGAGCTGGTCGAGCAGCGCGCGCGAGCTGGCGTGGCTGCGCGGCTGCCCGATGCGTTCCAGCCAACCCTCGCGCAGCACGTTGACGCGCGCTGCCAGGTCGTGCGCGCGGTCGACGGCCTTCACCGTCGAGGCGGCGAACAGCAGCAGCCAGTCCTTCAGGTCCCCGAAGCGGTACGCCTCGAGGCCGCCTATGTAGAGGCGGAAGTGCGTTGCCAGCACGAGGCTGATCGGCGGCACCACGCTCGCCGCCAGCCCCCGGCGCCGGTAGACGACGTGGATCAGGCAGCGCCCGGCGCGTCCGTTGCCGTCGAGGAACGGGTGGATCGTCTCGAATTGCGCGTGCGCGATCGCGGCCTGCAGCGTCACCGGCAGGTCGTCCAGGTTCAAGAACGCGGCGAGGTCCTCGAGCAGCTCCTCGACGTACTCGTGTGGCGGCGGGATGAAGTCGGCGCCGACGGGGCTGTAGCCGGAGTGCCCGATCCAGTTCTGCTCCTGCCGCACGACGCCCGCAAGCGCTTCGTCGCGCGTCCCCTCGAACAGCGTGCGATGGATCGCGACGATGTCGTCGAGCGTCAGCGGGCGCGGCTCGCTCGCGAGCGCGATCGCCCGCTGCATCGCACGCACATTGCCGATGACCAGGTCGGCCGTCTCGTCGTACCCGGCGCCCCCGGCTGCGGCGCGCGCCAGCCGCCGCTGCCCGACGATCAGGTTCTCGATCCGCGACGAGCCGACCGACTCCTGGCGCAGCAGCTGCCGCGCGAGCGCGTCGAGCCCCTGCACCCCGGGCGCCTGTCGGTCGAATTCGCGCACCTCCGCGTCGGCCTCGGCGATCAACGCCGCGGTCGAGGCAGTCAGCGTCGGGTCCCAGTCGGCGATCGGGTCGGGGACGAAGCACTCGATCGTCTGCGCGACGCGGTGCCGGCGGGGTCCGCCATGGTCGATCGTCGGTCTCCAGACACGCCGTTCGATCCGTCCATGGGAAGGTTGGGAAGTCTCGGCCACTTCCCAACCTTATCAATGAAAGGTTTGAAAGCAGCGAACGCTTTCCCACCCAGGGCGGTTCCGGCTCAGTACCCCGGCGTGGGCGTCGGCGGCGGCGTCGGCGCGGGCGTCGTGCCGTGCGACGCGCCACCGCTGGGCGCCACCGCCGCATGCCACGTGCCGACGTCTCTGAAGCCCTCGCCGCCCACGTCGCCCTTCTTGCGGTCGGTGGCGAAGCGGTAGAGCGGGCGGCCCTTGTACGTCGCCTGGCGTCTACCGTCGGGACGTCTGATCGTGCCGAGCCCTCTGACGCCGGTCGGCTGCACGCCTCTGCCGAGTGTCAGCGGCGGCCACGTCGACGTGCAGCTGCTGTCCTTGCAGATGAAGCGGCCTCTCGTCTCCGCGCTCAGCGTGTAGAGCGTGCGGCCGCTGCTCGTGACGAGGATGCGCTTGCCGAGCGTCGCGTTCTGCGCCGTCGCCACCTTGAGCGTCGCTCCGCTGCCCGCGGCGCCGCGAGGGGGTCCGAGCAGCATGAAGAGGGCAGCGAAGGCGAGCGCCGCGGCGATCAGCGCAAGCGCTCCACGGCGAGCGGAGTGGGGGGACGAGGTCAGGCGCATCGCGTGTCGGCTCCTTCGACTCGGGTTCGGCGTCATCTCTCTTGACACCGTCGCGGCGCAGACCTTCCCACGCTAGGGTCGGCCAGATGCCCGGTCCCAACATCTTCGATCCGCAGTTCGAGGACGGCGAGCGCCCGGACGGCTTCCGCTCCAGACGCGCGCGGATCGGCTACGAGCTCGGCAGCGAGCTGGTCGGCATCAGCGTGTTTGAGCTGCCGCCCGGCCAGGCGGCGTACCCGTACCACTTCCACTACGCCGACGAGGAGGTCGTGATCGTGCTGGACGGCCGCCCGACCCTGCGGGACGCGGACGGCACGCGCGAGCTCGAGCCCGGCGAGGCGGTCCACTTCCCGCTTGGCGAGGACGGCGCCCATCAGCTGCGCAACGACACCGACGAACGCGTGCGCTTCCTCGCGCTCAGCAGCAGCGGGCGCCCGGACGTGATCGTCTATCCCGACTCGAACAAGGTCGGGGTGGGAGAGCGACTGCCTCACGGCGGCGGACTGCGAGCCTTCTTCCCGGCGGACACCGCGGTCGACTACTGGCACGGCGAGCCGCCGCGCGGCGACGCCGAAGCGTCGGACGACTAGCGCGCCACGACTCGCAGCGGCGCCCCAAACGCGCGCTCGAACAGCTCGCCCTGACGCTCCGCGCCCCAGCGCGCCACGGTGTCATCTCCGACCGCGTCGAGCTCCAGCTCGACGTCGCCGCTCTTGCCGCCCGGTCGCGTCAGTCGCGCCGCGCGCACGACCTGATCGCGGTTGCGCTCCAACTGCTCGGCGATCCGCAGCAGCGCGGCGCCGCGCAGCACGAGCTGCTCGTCGCCCTCGCGGCACAGCGGCGCCAGGCCGCCGAGTTGCGGCGTGCCCTTGCGGTGGTACCGAGCCATCAGCGCGATCAGCGCCACCTCGCGCGGCGTGAAGCCGGGCAGCCCGCTGCCGAGGATCAGGTACGACGAGTGCTTGTGGTGGTCGTCGTAGTCGACCGCCATGCCGACGTCGTGCAGCAGCGCCGCCGCCTCCACCAGCTCTGGCTCACCTGGCTCCGGCAGGCCGGCGCCGGGCAGCGCCTCCAGCAGCTGGTGTGCGAGCCCGGCGATGTGCTCGGCGTGCACCAAATCAACCCCATGCTGCTGGGCCAGATTTCGCACGCTCGTCATCCGCACGCAGGGCACCAGCGGTGGATCCGCGGGAGCCAGCAGGCCCGTGAGGAAGATCCCCTCGCGCAGACCGGCCTCCGTCACCTCGATGCCGTCTGCACCGCTCGCCTCCAGGACAGCACGCAGCACGACGGCGGCCGCGAGGATCACCTCGCCACGCCCGCGCTTGATGCCGGGGAGCCGCTCGCGCTCTTCCGGCGCGCGGCCGGCCAGCTCGTCGACCAGCGCGTCCAGCGCGTCGCGGCCGAGTACGAACCCCTGCACGCTGTCGAGCGGCAGGTCCGCCATCCGCACCGCCGCCGCCGCCAGGTTGCGCACGCTGCCGCCGAGGCCGATGAGCGACGCACCCGAAGCGCCTGCCTCCACCACCCACGGCGCGTCCTCCAGGGCGCGAAGCGTCCGCGCATGCAGCTTCGCGATCGGCTTTGCCTCGACTGGACCGTCACCCGGCAAATACCGCTCCGTCGCCCGCACCGCACCCAGCGGCCACGACGCGATTGCGCCCGCATGCCGCTCTCGCACCTGCACGAGCTCCAGCGAGCCGCCGCCGAGGTCGAGCACGATCCCGTCCGACAGCGCAGTCGAGTTGGCCGCCGCCACGTAGGAGTACAGCGCCTCCTCCTCGCCTGAGACGACGCGGATCGGCAGGCCGGTCTCGCCGTGCGCCCGATGCACGAACGCGGCGCCGTTCGGGGCCTCGCGGATCGCGCTCGTCGCGACGGCCTCGACGTCCTCAGGGCCGATCCCGCTTGTGGCGCAGAACGCCGCGAACACACGCAACGTCTCCAACGCATGCGCCATCCGCGTTTCCGACAGGCAACCGTCGTCGGTCAGCTCCCCGCCGATCCGCACCATGTCGCTCAGCTCGTCCGTGCGCTTCCACCAGCCGCCCTGGCCGGTCGTGAAGACGACGAGCCGGAAGCTGTTGGAGCCAAGGTCGATGACGGCGCGGGAGGAGCTCACGCCTCGGCGAGCTGAGCGCGCGCGAGGTGGGCGCGCATCAGCTCGGCTTGCACGTCGCGCGGCTGTCCGCCGGACGGCACGCGGCGGTGGGTCCAGGTGCCGTCGGCGGCCAGGTCCCACGCGTTCTCCGTATCGGCGAAGCAGCGCTCGAGCGTGTCGAGCAGCTGTGCGCGCGCGTCGTCGTCGTCCACCGGGACGACGAGCTCTACGCGCGAATCGAGGTTGCGCGGCATCAGGTCCGCGGAGCCGACGAAGATGGCCGTCTGCTCGCCGCGCTGGAACGCGTAGATGCGCGAGTGCTCGAGGAAGCGGCCGACGATCGACACGACTCGGATGTTCTCGGAGACGCCGGACACACCCGGGCGCAGGCAGCAGGCGCTGCGCACGTTCAGCTCGATCGGCACGCCCGCCTGCGAGGCACGGTAGAGCGCGCGGATGCAGGCGGCGTCGACGAGCGAGTTCATCTTCATCGAGATGCGCGCGTCCTTGCCCGCCTCGTGCGCGTCGATCGTCGCGTCGATCTCGCCGATGATCCGCTCGCGCAGGTTCAAAGGAGCGACGAGTACGCGGCGATAGTGCTCGGGCCGCGAGTAGCCGGTCAGCTGGTTGAACAGCTCGGCGATCTCGCCGGTCAGCAGTTCGTCGGCGGTGAACAGGCCGAAGTCGGTGTAGAGGTCGGCCGTGCCGCGGTGGTAGTTGCCGGTACCGACATGCGCGTAGTGGCGTACGCCCTCGCCCTCACGGCGCACGACAAGGACCGCCTTGGCGTGCGTCTTCAGACCCGGCATGCCGTAGGTCACGTGCACACCGGACTGCTCCAGCGCGCGCGCCCACGTGATGTTCGCGCGCTCGTCGAAGCGCGCCGTCAGCTCCACGAGGCAGACCGCCTGCTTGCCGCGCTCGGAGGCGCGGATCAGCGCCGGCACGAGCGGTGAGTCGTCGCTCGTGCGGTACACGGTCTGCTTGATCGCGAGCACGGCAGGGTCGTTGACCGCCTGGTTGACGAACTGCTCGACGGTGGTGAACGTGTCGTACGGGTGATGGACGAGCAGGGATCTCTCGCGCATCAGCGCGAACAGGTCCGTCTTCTTGCCCTCGCGCTCGAACGCCGCAGGCACGAGCGGCGTCCACGGCGGGTCGCGCAGCTCGCGCATCCCGGGCAACTTCACGATCTGCCACAGGTCCGTCGGGTCGAGCAGCCCGTCGACCTCGTAGACGTCGCGCTCGCTGACCTCCAGGTCGGCCATGAGCCGGGCTCTCAGCGCCGGGTCGGTCCCGGCCGTCAGCTCGAGCCGCACGACCTCGCCGAAGCGCCGCCGCCGCAGTTGCGCCTCGACCGCCTCGAGCAGGTCGTCGGCCTCGTCGGAGACGGTGAAATCAGCGTCGCGCGTAACGCGGAACACGGTGTGGGCGAGGATCTCCATCCCACGGAAGAGTCGCTCCAGGTGGTCGGCGATCGCCGCCTCCATTGGCACGAGCGTCCGCCCGTCCGCGACGGGGATGAAGCGCGGCAGCCCCTCCTTCGGGACCTTCACGCGCGCGAAGCGCGTCTGGTCGGTGGCTGGGTCGCGCACGATCACGCCGAGGCTCAGCGACAGGTTCGAGATGTAGGGGAACGGCTGCGACGGGCCGACCGCGAGCGGGGTGAGCGCGGGGAAGACCTCGCGGCGGAAGCGGTCGTCCAAAGCGGCACGCTCATTCTCGCTCAGCGCCATTGGCTCGACGACACGGATGCCGTGCTCGGCGAGGGCCGGCAGCAGCACGCGCTCCCAGCAACTCTCCTGCCGTGCCTCCAGCTCGCGCACGCGGTCGCCGATCTGGTCGAGCAGCTCGGCGGGCGGGAGCCCGTCAGCGCTCGTCGCGTCGATGCCGGCATCGACTTGGTCGTGCACGCCGGCAACGCGCACCATGAAGAACTCGTCGAGGTTCGAGCTGTAGATCGCGCAGAACTTCACGCGCTCCAGCAGCGGCCGGGAGGCGTCCTCGGCGAGCTGCAGCACGCGTTCGTTGAAGTCGAGCCACGACAGCTCGCGGTTGACGTAGAGCGACGGGTCGCCTACGGCCGCCGTCGCCTCGCTCGTCGTCGGCCGCAGCCGTTCGATCGCGTTCGCGAGCGGCTCCAGCAGCGGCAGGTCCGGGTAGGCCTCCCTCAGCTCGGCGAGCGTCGCCTGGAAGTGGCGCAGCTTCTCCGGCCGCAGGCGCCCGCCGGCGGCGCGCGTGGCGCGTGCGAGCTTGTCGGCCGCCATCACGACCGCGACCTCGCGGCCGGCGGCGATCCCGCGGGTGCGCAGCTCGCGCTTGCGATCGGCGTACGCGGCGATCTCGGAGTCCTCCGTCAGCGCCACCACGCGCCGCGCGATCTCCGCGCCGCAGCGCTGCTCGATCGCTGCGGGGTCGAGGCCCGTGTCCTCGATCACGTCGTGCAGGACGGCGGTCGCGACGACCGTCTCGTCGCAGCCAGCGTCGTGCAGCAGCCGGGCGGTGATCGCCGGGTGCTCGACGTCTGCGGCGGCATTCCCGTTCGCATTGCCGCGGTAGGCCTCCAGCGCGAGCGTCCAGGCTCCCGCCACGAGCTCCGATTCGCGTGCGAACGCCGGCAGCTCGCCAGATGCCTCTGGAGGTCGGGCGGCGGACGTCATCGGACGTGATTCTCGGTCGTCACGGCGGGCAAGACTGTTACCACGGGGTTGTCTTGTGACGATACGGGAAAGGGTTGTTGACGAAGCAACGACCTTGGCGTACAATACCTAGCGTGCAAGTAGGTATTGACATGAAAGGAACCACCACGAAGACGATAGACACCCAGGCCATTGCCCCTGAGGAGACCACCTTCGACGCCCTCCAGCTGCTGATGCGGGAGGCGCGCAACTGGCCCCTGCTCACGCCGGCAGAGGAGATCGAGCTCGCGAAGCAGATCGAGCGCGGCGACCTCGTGGCCAAGGAGCGGATGGTCAACTCCAACCTGCGACTCGTGATGTCGATCGCCCGCCGCTACCAGGGCCAGGGCCTCTCGATGGGAGACCTCGTCCAGGAGGGCACGCTCGGCCTGATCCGCGCCGTCGAGAAGTTCGACTGGCGCAAGGGCTTCCGCTTCTCGACGTACGCGACCCTCTGGATCCGCCAGTCGATCCAGCGCGGACTCGAGAACAGCGGCCGCACGATTCGCCTCCCGGTCCACGTCGGGCAGCGCGCCCGTAAGGTCGCGCGCGCACGGCGCGAGCTGACGGCGAAGCTGGGCCGTGACCCGACTGACGAGGAGATCGCCGACGAGACGGGCCTGGAGCTCGAGCTGGTGCTCGAGGCGGCCAAGGCTGACCGCGAGCCGACGAGCCTCGACCTGCCGGTCGGCGACGACGGCGAGACGTCGCTCGGCGCGCTGATCGCCACCGAGGAGGCAAGCCCCCACGAGGAGGTTGCCGACACGCTGCGTCACGAGGCCGTGCAGAAGGCGATCGACACGCTCCCCGACAAGGAGCGGACGGTCATCCACCTGCGCTTCGGCACCGGCGGCGAGCCGCCGCAGACGCTCAGCGAGGTCGGCAAGCGCCTCGGGCTCAGCTCCACGCGCGCACGCGAGCTCGAGGAGCAGGCGCTCAAGCGCCTCGCGCACGAGAGCTCGTTGGCGGCGCTGCGCGAGGCCGCATAGCCCCACCCCCCACGGATCCCTCCTGCGACCGCGCCCCCCAGCGCGGTCGCGGCCGTTCTGCCCGCTCAGTCGGCCGGCGCAACCCGCCGCTCGACCGCATCGAGCAGCACGTTCACAAGCCACACGACGATCGCGACCCCGACGCCGCTCCAGAAGCCGTCGACGTGGAAGTCGCCGACGACCCAGCTCGTGAGGAAGATCATCAGCACGTTCACGAGGAAGTAGGCGATCCCGAGCGTCAGGATGATCAGCGGGATCGCCAGGATCGCGACGATTGGCTTGACGACCATGTTCGCGAGGCTGAAGACGAAGCCCGCCAGGACGAACGTGACCCATGCGTGGTCGCCGCTCACGTGCACGCCGGACAGCAGTTTCGCCGCGACCCACAGGGCGGCGACGTTGAACAGCCAGGTGACGACGAAGCGCGGCAGCATCCACGGTCATCCTCGCCGATCGCGCGGCGCGGCGCCAGATCGAGGCGGCGGTTGGAGACGAAGACCGCGCTATCAGCGTCGTAACCGCAAGCGAGCTCCTACACGGAGTGCATCGAGCCGTGGATGCAGCGATCCGCATGCGCCGGCTGGCGTGCGTCGAGCGTGTCCTTGGGCGTTTCGAGCCGCTCCCGATCTCCATGCCCGTGGCACGCGCTCACGCGGAGATCTGGGCCCGTCTCGAAGAGGCGGGCTCCCTCATCGGCTCACACGATCTGTGGATCGCGGCGACGGCGCTTGCTTACGGTATGCGCGTGGCGACCGTCAACGTGCGGCACTTCGAGCGCGTTCCCGGGCTCGAAGTTCTCGCTGTCTCTTAGGCGTCACCAGCAGCTCGCTCGTCGCGGCGGCGACGACGGCCGGGTGCACATACGGCGCCATGTGCCCGCCGCTCACCATTACGAGGCGGGCATGGGGGAGCGTTGCAGCGATCTTACGGCCGTGGTCAGGCGTGATCAGCTTGTCACCAGCGCCCTGGATCACGACGGCCGGCGCGTCGATCGTCGCGAGCCGCGCATCGACGCGCTTGAACACGTCGTCCGCCTCCTGCTCCTCGCCCGCGTAGGCGTCGAGGTCCTCGTGGCGCATGTTGAGCGCGAGCAAGCGCTGCTCGTGGGTGGGGTCGACGTCGCCGGGGTCGAACGCCTGGGCATCGCCTTGTTTGGCCGACGCGGTGCGCACCAGCTGCGAGAAGGTCACGTCCGCGATCGGCTGCACGACTGGCCACGAGAGGAACTGGATGAAGCGCGCCTGCGCGCGCTCGAAGCCGCCCGTATGCTCGCCGCCGGCGGCCGCGTCCACGAGCACGAGCCCGCGCACGTTCTGTGGTCGCCGCTCCGCGTAGGCGAGCGCGAGGGTGCCGCCATAGGAGTGGCCGACGAGGACGGGGCGCTGCACGTGCAGCGCGGCGAGCAGCTCGTCGAGCATCGTGAGCTGCTCGTCGAACGGGTGGAAGCCGCCGCCCGAATAGCCGAAGCCCGGGCGGTCGAACGCGATCGTGTGGCGGCCGGGCAGCAGCGGGGTCACGTCATCGAAGTCCTGCGCGGTGCCCGGCAGGCCATGGATAAGCACGACGGCCGGATCCTTGCCCGGGTGCTCGATCACGCGCACGGTCGTGTCGCCGAGCCGGATGAGTCTCCCGGTCCGCTCCGGCTCTCCGGGCAGCCGGCCCCACGTCCAGTTGAGGATGACCACCAGCGCAGCGAGCGCCAGCAGGGTTCCGAGCACGATTCGTTTCACGATGGTCCGGACGCTAGGGGAACGGCAAAGCGGACACGCCGCTTCTGCCTTTCGCTGTCGGCGCGGGCGATCGCCTGCTGCGTGATGATCGAGTCCGCTGCCGAGCGCCGACTCCCATGGATCCCTGCACGCACACGACGTTGTTGCACGCAGGCCTCGACGCGTTCGCGGTCGTCGGAGGCACGACTGCCGGGGCGAGCGGACTCTTCGGCGCGCTTGCATTGTTGACCGGCGCGCCACGCGAGCGGATCGACGAGGCGCTCGCCAACGGGGTGGCGGTCGGCGGGCTATGGGGTGTCCCCAGCGCCCTCGCGGTGCTAATACTCGAGCTGGCCGGCTTGATCGGATGAACGTGCTCTCACAGCGTCAGGCGCTTGGAGTGGCGATCGCGAGCGTTCTGCTCGCGGTCATTCTGTCGGTGCTGGTGCTGGTGGCTGACATTTCGGTCAGTTGGCTCTTCGCTGTGCCGTTCGCCGGAGCGCTGACGACGACGGTATGGATCATCCGCTTCCGAGGACGGTCCGAGCAGACTGCGACGGCTTCGGCCGAGGGCCTGCGGCATTGGCGGCGTTGGGGCGAGACGATGGCCCTTGCCGTTGAGGTCGCGCAAGCAAGAGCTCATGCGGCCGAGGTACAGGACGAGCTTGCCGAGCAGCAGAGGCTTTCCATCGCTCACCACCTTGTGGAGTTGCGCGCCGAGAGCGCCCATTTGCAAGGTGAGTTGACGCAGCGAGAGATGCGGCAAGGACGGGGCCGATGGCGGGAACGGCGTGCCCTTCGGGTCGAGCGACGACGACGTCGGGAGCAGTTGCGCCAGCTGGAACATCGCATCGCCGACTACGAGCGTCGTCTTCGCGAGGTCGAGCTGAGGCTGACCGGCCGTACATGGACCACGCCGGGGCCGGCCTCGATGTTCGAGGCGCCCACCGCGGAGGAAGCCGCGATCCGCGAACCCGAGGACGAGTGAGGAGCGGCCGCGGCTCCTAAGCGGTTCCCACCTGCCCCGCTCGCCGCGAGGCGCTCCGCTCGGCGGCTGTGGACGGGCGCTCCGGGGCCAGCGCTCCGACCGATGCCGGGCGCGGCGCCGCAGCGGCCGCGAGCGCCGTGCCGATCCCCAGCAGCGCCCACGTCAGCGGGTCCTCGAGGAACGCGGCGTACACGAGCGTGTGAAAGATCAGCGCCAGGAACGCCGCGGCCACCGCGGAGCGGGCGACCGACAGGCCGGCGGCACGCCCGAGCAGCCGCGCCAACGCCGCCGCCAGCAGCGCGAGATATGCGATCAGCCCGATCATGCCCTGCTCCGCCGCGACCGTCACAGGGATCGTGTGGGAGGCGGTCGCCGCGTCGCTCGGCAGATGACGCCCCTCGTGGCGGCGGTATTCGACGACGAACGCACCGCTGCCGTAGCCCTCGATCGGCCTCGCGGCGAACAGGTTGCCGCCGCCGCTGACCAGCTGTGAGCGTCCGCTCGACGAGCTGTCGAGGTTATGCAGGTTGACGCCGAACGTGCTTGGCGTCGCCAGCACCGCGGCCGCCGCCACCGCCACGACCACCGCCGCCGGCAGCAGCACCCGCTTTGCGCCCCAGCGCAGCACCGCGAGCGTCGCGAGCCCGACGAGCAGCGCGCCGAGCGACGACTGCGACAGCGTCAGCACGAGGCCGCCCCACAGCACCGCGAGCACTGCGGTGCCGATCCACACGACCTTCGCGCGCGCGGTCTGCAGCATCGTCGCCGCGACCGCCAGCATCGCCACCACGAGGAAACGGCCGTAAATGTTTGGGTCGAAGAAGACGGAGTTCGTGCGGAAGTACGTGTGCAGGTCGTTCGAGGCCAGCAGCTTCGGGTTGAGGAAGATGTGCTTTGTCGCGTACTCGACGTAGCCGATCGCGCTGAACACCAGTGCGAGCCCGACGAGCAGCCCGAGGCACAGGCGCAGCAGCCGCGGCGTCCACTCGATCTGCGCAAGCAGCACGAACAGCAGCGCGAACGGAACGATGAAGAACGCGATTTGCTGGAGCGCCTTGTCGAAGTCGGCCGAGTAGGTCGCCTGGATCCCGTACAGCGCGACGGACAGCGCCAGCAGGCGTTCGAGCCAGCCGGGCGACCAGGGGGCGGTGTCGCTGTCGGCTGCCGGCGCCGCAGGTCCCTCGCGAAGACCGCCCACGATCGCCGCGAGTGCCCCCGATGCGATCACCAGGTACAAGGGGACGAGCAGGTTCGACGTCGTCCCGCCAACCTCGATCGGCACGCGGAACGGCAGCGCCGCCAGCACGAGCAGCGGCAGCACGAGCGCGTGCCGCGACATCAGCAGCGCGAGCGCGCACACCACGCCGAGCGCGACCACGCCGCCCACGACCGACGGCAGCTGGTGGTCGCGCACAACTGCCAGCTGCGGCGAGTCCCAGATGTCCGCCAGCAGCAGCACCGGCGCCAGCAGCAGTGCGCCGGCCATCGCGAACGCCCGCTGGCGCGGCTCGCGCGCGACCAGGGCCCCGGCGGCCAGCAGCACTGCTACGACGGCACCGGCCTTCGGCAGCGGGCCTGCGAGCGCGAAGAGCGGCGTCAGAGCTGACATCGGCGCGCCGAGTGTAGATGGTGAGCCTCCCGCGCTCGCCTCTGCGGGCCGCGTGCTCGCGCCGACCGCGCAGACGACCGCCGCCACACGATCCTCTAGCCTGTGGCGGGATGCGGTCTCGCCGTTCCCCCCTGGCAGCATTGCCGCTGCTCCTTGCCCTGTTCGCGTTCGGCTGCGGCAGCGGTGGCACCACCGTCGGCGGCGGCAACGAACCGGCCGGTGGCGGCGCGATCCCGGCGGGCTCGCAGCCCGCCGCGTTCGACCCGCGCGACGCGCCGCTCGGCTGCCTGCATGGCAAAGGCATCGAGTCCGTCAAGGACGAGAGACAGACGGACAGACTCGACATCATGCCCGCCGCCAGCGGCGCCTACGTCGAGTTCGCTGCGACACCCGCGGAGGCGCAAGGACGCCAGATCCGCAACGAGGCGCCGGGCGCCGAGGTGATCGGCCCGCATCTCCTCACCGTCGGCCACCTGACCGACGACCAGCTCAAGGCGATCGAGACCTGCCTCCAGGCGCAGGGCTCGAGATATTGAGCCGGAGCGGCCCCGCCGTGTCACACCGCACCAAGCGCCTGCTGCTGGTCGTCGTCTGGGTCGTCCCGATCGCGGGCGTCGTATGGTGGGCGACCAAGCAGCAGGCCCCGACCTTCCCCAGCAGCTTCGGCGGGATCATGGCGCTCGTCGGCGCGCTCGCGCTTTACGCGGTTGCGACGCTGATGCGCGGCGAGCGTTGGGCGCACATCCTCTGGCGCGCGGACGTGAAGGACGCGACGCGCACCGACGCTTACGCGCTCGTGCCGGTCGGCTACATGGGCAACAACGTCCTGCCGGCACGCGGCGGTGAGCTGCTGCGCACGTTCCTGCTCGGCGGCAGAGTCGAGGCGACGAAGCGCACGATCCTCGGGACGATCCTCGCCGAGCGTGTGCTTGACGCGGTCGCGCTCGGCGTGATCCTGATCGTGCTCGCCTACGACCTGCTGCGCAAGCTGCCGAGGCCGAACGAGACGCTGCTGCTGATCGGCGGCGGCCTCGTCGTCGTGCTCGCGCTTGTCGCCGCGGTCGCCTTCCTGCGCTACCGCGAGCGGCTGCTGTTCCTGCTGCGCGCGCTCGCCCCGATGGCGCAGCCGAGCAAGCAGCTGCTGAGCCGCTTCGGGCTCGTGCTGCTCGCCGTATCGCTGCTGATCTGGGGCGTCGAGGCGAGCGTGTACATGGCCGTCGGCCACGCGGTCGACATCACGCTCAGCCTCCAGGATGCGCTCGCCGTCGTCGCGTTCACGAACGCGGCCTCGCTGATCCCCGCGGCACCGGGCTACATCGGCACGTACGATGCCGCCGTCATCTTCGCGGTCGGCGCCGTCAGCACCGCCTCCAAGTCGACGATCCTCTCCTACCTGCTGCTGTTGCGCTTCGTCCTCTTCATCCCCATCACGGTCGCCGGCTTCGGCCTGCTCGTGTTCCGCTACGGCGGGCTCTCGCGCATCCGCGCGGCGCGCGAGTCCGCGCGCGCGGACACCGGCGAGACGGCTGCGGCGACCGCCTGACGCGATGGCGACCTCGACCGCAGAGCTCGGCTCGCCCTCCTGGCTGGAGACGCTGCGCGCGCGCCTGACGCCGGCCGCGACCGCGCGCGAGGCGGCGACGGACGGCCGCGTCTACGCCTTGCTGGCAGCCGCCGCGCTCGCGCTCGGCGCGCTCTCGCTGCTGTACCCGAGCACGCCGACGTACGACCCGTGGGCCTGGATCATCTGGGGCCGCGAGATCGTCCACATCGACCTGCAGACGACCGGCGGCCCGTCGTGGAAGCCGCTGCCGGTCCTCTTCACGATGGTCTTCTCGCTGTTCGGCAGCGCGGCGCCCGATCTGTGGCTCGTCGTCGCACGCGGCGGCGCCGTCCTCGCGGTGATGCTCGCGTTCCGGCTCGGCGCGCGGCTCACGAGTCGCGAGTGGAGCGTCGCCTCCGTCACCGCCGGCTTCATCGCTGCCGTCGCGCTCATCATCAGCTCACAGTTCGTGCGCACGATGTCGCTCGGCAACTCCGAGGGGCTGATGGTCGCCTTCACGCTGTGGGCGATCGAGCGCCACCTCGACGGCAAGTACCGCCAGGCGTTCGTGCTCGTCTTCCTCGCCTCGCTGCTGCGCCCGGAGATCTGGCTGTTCCTCGGCGTCTACGGCCTGTGGCTCGTGTTGATCGACCGCAGAGCACTGTGGCTCGTCGTCTCCGGCGGCGTGCTGACGCTCGCGCTGTGGTTCCTGCCCGAGTACTGGGGATCGGGCAACTTCAACCGCGCCGCCGACCGTGCGCAGCAGCCGAACCCGAACAGCCCGGCCTTCGCCCAGCACCCGTTCGTGCAGGTCATCAAGGACACGTGGCCGCTCGTGATCACGCCGGTGAAGGCGGCCGCCGCCTTCGCGCTCGTGCTCGCGGCGATCGACTGGATCCGCAATCGCCGCCAAGGCGCGGTCCTTGCAGTCGGCCTGCTGGGTTTCTCGTGGATCGTGCTGATCGCGCTGATGACGCAGGCCGGCTTCTCCGGCAACCCGCGCTACATCATCCTCGGCACCTCGCTGCTGGCCGTCTGTGGCGGCGTCGGCTTCGGACGCGTCGTGCAGTTCGCCGGCGCGGCCGTCACGCGGATCGCCGGGCCGGCCCGCCCGCGGCTCGCGCTCGCCGCCGGCATCGTCGCCTTCGCAGTCCTGTCACTCGCGACCGTCCACTGGGCCGCGCCGCGCTTCAAGAACTTCGGCAAGCTCGACAAGGCGCTGCGCTACCAGGCGGAGCTGCGCTTCGACCTGCGCGACGCGCTCGCGAAGGCGGGCGGTGCCGACGCGTTTAAGGCCTGCGGCAAGGCGACCGCCGGCAAGTTCAGCGTGCCGCTCGCCGCCTGGTACCTCGACGAGCACACGCTCGACGTCGGCCTCGTGCCTGCCCCGCAGGGCGTCATCGCCGCCGCGCGCACGACGAACAAGCAGAGCCTGAAGCCGCAGCCGGAGCAGCCGTATCCGCCCGGCTATGCGCCCGTCCAGACGGTGCGCACCACGACCCTGTTCTCCACCTGCCCGGCCGGAGCGGGCTCAGCGCCGGGCGCCTGACGCCTCGCTAGCCTTCAAACGCGCATGGCCACGGTCGCCGTCCCCCGCACCAGGCAGCGTTTCGAGCAGCTGCGCGCGTCCGATGCGCTGCTCGCCGGACTGACGGTGATCGCACTGATCGCGATCTCCGCCTACGTCCGCACCCGCGCGATCGGCGGCTCCTTCTGGATGGACGAGGGCCTGTCCGTCGGGATCTCCTCACACGCCTTCGCGGACATCCCGGGCGTGCTCAGACAGGACGGCTCGCCGCCCCTCTACTACATGCTGCTGCACGTCTGGATGGACGCCTTCGGTCGCAGCGAGACGGCTGTTCACTGGCTTTCGCTGACCGCCGCCCTGCTGGCGATTCCCTCAGCCATGTGGGCTGGCTGGAGCCTCTGGGGCAAGCGCGCCGGCTACGTCGGCGCCGTCATCTGCAGCCTCGTTCCGTTCCTCACCGCCTACGGCGAGGAGGCGCGGATGTACTCGTTGATGGCGCTGCTGGCGCTGTTGACGACGGCCTTCTTCCTGCACGCCTTCGTCTACCGGCGCCGCGGCTACATCGCGGCGTTCGCGGTCGGCCAGGCACTGATGCTCTACACGCACAGCTGGGGGATCTTCTACGGCGTCGGCGCCTTCCTCGCGCTCGGCTACCTGTGGTGGGTAGCTGCGGCCGAGGACCGCCGCGGCCTGCTGAAGGACGGCGCGATCGCCTTCGGCGCTGCCGCGATCCTCTACCTGCCGTGGGTGCCGACGCTGCTCTACCAGGCGCAGCACACCGCTGCCCCATGGGCGAACAAGCCGCGCTTCGGCGTGCCGGTCCAGATCGCGAGAGACGTGCTCGGCGGCTACGGCCCGGCCGTCACGCTGCTGCTCGCCGGCGGCTTCGGCATCGCCGCGCTGCTCGGCGCGCACAAGGCGCGCGGCGACAGAGAGCGGCTGTCGGTGTGGGTGCTGATCGCGATCCCGGTCATCACCTTCGGCCTCGCCTGGGGCCTCTCGCAGATCTCGCCGGCATGGGCCTCGCGCTACTTCGCCGCCGCCGTGGGTCCGCTCCTGCTGCTGCTCGCGCTCGGTCTCTCGCGTGCCGGCAAGCTCGGCCTCGTCGCGCTGGCGATCCTGTGCGTGATGTGGATCAAGCCGACGCAGTACGTCGACGGCTACAAGAGCGACGTGCGCGACATCGGCGCGGAGGTCGGCGCGCAGATGAGACCGGGCGATCTCGTGCTCGTCGGCCAGCCCGAGCAGACGCCGCTCGTCTGGTACTACATGCCCGGTGGCTTGAGATACGCCGACACGATCGGCCCGACGAGCGACCCGCGCCACATGGACTGGGTCGACGCGCTCGACAAGCTCGAAGCGGCCCAGCCCGATGAGGTGCTGCCGGCGATGCTTGCTAACCTGCGGCCCGGCCAGAAGGTCCTGTTCGTGCGCCCGCTCACCGAGGGGGTCCAGAACTGGAAGGCCCCTTGGACGCAGCTCGTACGGCGCCGATCGGCCCAGTGGGGTGCGATCCTGGCAGGCGACATGACGCTGCGGCAGGTCCAGGTCGCGCCGCAGTTCTACCGTGGCGCGTCGACGGTCGGCAACAGCGCCGTGCTGTACGAGAAGACCGCCAGACCCCAACTCCCCTGAGAGCCCCCACGCACATGACCGAGACTTCCGCAACGCAGGATTCCCGCCCCTACGTCGTGCTCGGCGGCGGTCCCGCCGGCCTCACCGCCGGCTACCTGCTCGCCAAGCGCGGCGAGCGAGTGATCGTGCTGGAGTCGACCGATCAGGTCGGCGGCATCGCGCGCACCGAGGTGCGCGACGGCTACCGCTTCGACCTCGGCGGCCACCGCTTCTTCACGAAGGTGAGAGAGGTCGACGACCTCTGGCACGAGATCATGAGAGGCGAGTTCCTCCTGCGCCCGCGCCAGTCGCGCATCTATTGGCACCGCAAGTACCTCCAGTACCCGCTTGAGGGCATGGATGTCGTCAAGAAGCTCGGCCCGGTCAACCTGATCAAGGCCGGTACGTCCTACCTGTGGGCCGCGACGAAGATGAAGCTGCGCCCGAACCAGCGCGAGGACACGCTCGAGCAGTGGGTCTCCAACCGCTTTGGCAAGTACCTCTTCAACCAGTTCTTCAAGACCTACACCGAGAAGGTGTGGGGCGTGCCGTGCTCGGAGCTGCGCGCCGACTGGGCGGCGCAGCGGATCAAGGGCCTGTCGTTCTTCTCCGCCGCGAAGGCCGCCTTCCTCGGCAACAGAGGCAACAAGATCAGATCGCTGATCGATGAGTTCCACTACCCCAGATACGGCCCCGGCCAGATGTGGGAGAGAATGAAGGTGGACATCGAGGACAGAGGCGGCGAGGTGCGGATGAACGCGCCCGTCACCAAGGTCGTCTTCGACGGCAGCAGAGCCGTGCAGGTCGTGGCCGGCGGCGAGACGATCGAGTGCCGCGGCGTGATCTCCTCGCTGCCGCTCTCGCTCACGACGAGAATCGCCGACCCGGAGCTGCCGGTCGACGTGCGCGACGCTGGGCGCAACCTGCGCTACCGCGACTTCCTCACCGTCTCGCTGGTGATCGAGGGCGCCGACCTGTTCCCGGACAACTGGATCTACATCCACGAGCCGGACGTCGAAGTCGGCCGCATCCAGAACTTCCGCTCGTGGAGCCCGTGGATGGTGCCGAACGACACCGAGGCCTCGATCGGCATGGAGTACTTCTGCTTCGCCGGCGACGAGCTCTGGAGCATGGAGGACGACAAGCTTGTCGAGCTCGCGACGAAGGAGCTCGCGCAGACCGGTCTGTGCGACGCCTCGCGCGTCAAGCGCGGCTTCGCGGTGCGCGTGCACAAGGCCTACCCGGTCTACGACGAGCACTATGCCGAGCGCATCGAGACGATCCGCACGTGGCTCGACACGACGCCGAACTTCATCCAGGTCGGGCGCAACGGCTTGCACCGCTATAACAACTCCGATCACTCGATGCTGACGGCGATGCGAGCGGTCGAGAACCTCTGCGACGGCGCTGGGCACGACATCTGGGCGGTCAATGCCGAGAGCGTGTACCACGAGGAGGACCACGGGAACGAGGAGAAGAACCCCTACCCGTACAAGGACGCGCCGCCGGAGAACGAACGCGAGACCGCAACCGCGTCGTAACCGTCACGCGGGCCTCGCGCCGGCGCTAATGTCGGCGCATGGTCCGCATCATCGCTCTCGCCGTTCTCGTGGCGCTTGCCGCGATGCCGGTGGCGGCGCTGGGGGCGGCTCCGACCCAGCAGCAGTCGCCGCTCCAGCAGCAGGCGCCCGCCCAGAGTCAGAACCAGGTCGGTGAACAGACGACGCCGACGCCCGCTCCGGTCACGCAGACCCAAGCCGACAACGGCTCGCTCAGCACGCGCGACGGGCTCCTGATCGCAGTCGGGATCGCCGCGCTGATCGGCGGCATCTGGTTCGTCATAGCGCGCGACGCTAAGCGCGCCACCGCCGGTCATGTCCGCACCGCAGACAGCGCGCTCGGCGAGGGCCGCGGCGGGAGCGCGACGCGCTCCAGCCGCAGAAGCCGCAGACTCAGCGCCGACGAGCGCAGGCGCCGCAAGCGCGGCCGCGCACGCTGACGGGCGGGCGGGTCGTGCTCACCGCCGCCTCGCCACGGCGAGTGACAAACTCCTAGGTTCAACCGCAGACCTGAACCGTGTCCGCCCGCTCCCGGGCGGGCACGACGTGAAACCAGGAGATTCCTCATGTCCACCAACAGCTTCGATGCGAAGGCGACGCTGTCGGTCGGTGATCGCGATTACGAGATCTACCGACTCGATGCGCTCCAGGCCCAGCATGACGTCGCGCGGCTGCCATTCTCGCTGAAGATCCTGCTCGAGAACCTGCTGCGCAACGAGGACGGCGAGACGATCCGCGCCGAGGACGTCGTGGCGCTCGCGCGCTGGGACGCGAAGGCCCAGCCCAGCAAGGAGATCGCGTTCACCCCCGCGCGCGTCGTGATGCAGGACTTCACCGGCGTGCCCGCCGTCGTAGACCTCGCCGCGATGCGCGACGCGATGGCCGCGATGGGCGGCGACCCGGCGCAGATCAACCCGCTCGTGCCGGCCGAGCTCGTGATCGACCACTCCGTGCAGGTCGACGAGTTCGGCACGCGCTACGCGTTCGACGCGAACGCGAAGCTCGAGTTCGAGCGCAACCAGGAGCGCTACGCGTTCCTGCGCTGGGGCCAGGGCGCCTTCGAGGGCTTCAAGGTCGTCCCGCCGGATACCGGGATCGTGCACCAGGTGAACCTCGAGTACCTGTCGCGCGTGGTCTTCATCAACGACGCGCTCGGGCAGGCTTACCCCGACACGCTCGTCGGCACGGATTCGCACACGACGATGGTCAACGGCCTCGGCGTGCTCGGCTGGGGCGTCGGCGGCATCGAGGCCGAGGCAGCGATGCTCGGCCAGCCGATGTCGATGCTGATCCCGCAGGTGATCGGCTTTAAGCTGACGGGCGAGCTGCGTGAGGGCGCGACCGCGACCGACCTCGTCCTCACCGTCACGGAGCTGCTGCGCAAGCACGGTGTCGTCGGCAAGTTCGTCGAGTTCTACGGCGCCGGCGTCTCGCGCCTGCCGCTCGCCGACCGCGCGACGATCGGAAACATGTCGCCGGAGTTCGGCTCGACCTGCGCGATCTTCCCGATCGACGCGGAGACGCTGCGCTATATGGAGTTCACCGGCCGTGCGCCCGAGCAGATCGCCTTGGTCGAGGCGTACGCGAAGGCGCAGGGGCTGTGGCACGACGAGCACAGTGAGGAGCCGACCTACAGCGAGACATTGGAGCTCGACCTCGGCGAGGTCGTCCCCTCGATCGCTGGGCCGAAGCGCCCGCAGGACCGCATCGCGCTGACCGACGCCCAGGACGCGTTCCGCAAGGCGCTCGCCGGCTACGTGCCCGACCTCGACGGCGACGACGACGCGGTGGAGGACACGTTCCCCGCGAGCGACCCAACGTCGGGGCAGGACCCGTCGAACGGTTCGCCGGCGGTCGCTCATCCGCACTCGCACGGCGGCGGCGGCGTCGCCGCGCCGGCCCGGTCGCGCCGCGAGGTCCCCGTCACGCTCGCCGATGGGACCGAGACGACGCTCGACCACGGGCGCGTCGTGATCGCCGCGATCACGAGCTGCACGAACACGTCGAACCCGTCCGTGATGCTCGGGGCCGGGCTGCTCGCACGCAACGCGGTCAAGCGGGGGCTCAGAACGAAGCCATGGGTCAAGACCTCGCTCGCGCCGGGCTCGAAGGTCGTCACCGAGTACTACGAGCGCGCCGGCCTCACCGGCGACCTCGACGCGCTCGGCTTCAACCTCGTCGGCTACGGCTGCACGACGTGCATCGGCAACTCCGGTCCGCTGCCGGAGGAGATCTCGAAGGTCGTCAACGACGCCGACCTCGCGGTCTGCTCGGTCCTGTCAGGCAACCGCAACTTCGAGGGCCGCATCAATCCCGACGTGAAGATGAACTACCTCGCCTCGCCGCCGCTGGTGGTGGCGTACGCGCTCGCGGGCTCGATGGACGTCGACCTGCAGAACGACCCGCTCGGCGACGACGCCGACGGCAACCCGGTCTACCTGCGCGACATCTGGCCAAGCGCCGAGGAGGTCGCGCGGACGATCGAGCAGGCGGTCCAGTCCGACATGTTCGTGAAGTCCTACGACGGCGTGTACGCCGGCGACGAGCGCTGGCGCGGGCTCGAGACCCCCACCGGCGACCGCTTCGCCTGGGACGACAGCTCGACGTACGTGCAGAACCCGCCGTACTTCGTCGACCTGCCGGCGCAGCCGACGCCGGTCACCGACGTCGAGGGCGCGCGCGTGCTCGCGCTGCTCGGGGATTCCGTCACAACTGACCACATCTCGCCGGCAGGCGCGATCAAGCCGGACAGCCCGGCGGGCCGGTACCTGCAGGAGCATGGGGTGGAGCGCAAGGACTTCAACTCCTACGGCGCGCGGCGCGGCAACCACGAAGTGATGATGCGCGGCACGTTCGCGAACATCCGCCTCAGAAATCTGCTCGCGCCGGGCACAGAGGGCGGCGTGACCCTGCACCTCGGCGCGGGCGAGCCCGAGCAGATGGCGATCTACGACGCTGCGATGCAGTACGCCGAGGAGGGCACGCCACTCGTCGTGCTCGGCGGCAAGGAATACGGCTCCGGCTCCTCGCGCGACTGGGCGGCGAAGGGCACCAACCTGCTCGGCGTGCGCGCCGTGATCGCCGAGTCTTTCGAGCGCATCCACCGTTCGAACCTCGTCGGCATGGGGGTGCTGCCGCTCCAGTTCAACGGCGGCGACTCGGCCGCCTCGCTCGGTCTCACCGGCCGCGAGGTCTTCTCGATCTCCGGCATCGCCGGCGGCGACGAGGTCCCGCGCGAGCTGACCGTCCACGCCGACGACAAGCAGTTCACCGTCACGGTGCGGATTGACACGCCCAAGGAGCAGCGCTACTACCGCAACGGCGGCATCCTGCCGTACGTGCTGCGCGAGCTGCTCGCCCGCGCCTAACGGCCATCGCGTGGGGCTGAGCGGCACGTGCCGCCCGGCCCTAGCGCGAACCTGTAGTTCAAGCCGTCGCAACCCGATTCCTGGAGGCTGGCTTGTGTCTATATTAGGGTGATGGTGACCCTGGCGCCGCCTGCGTCAACGACATTGTTGGTCGAACCTGACATTGACACGAGGATGGAGCCAGGATTGCATGCTATCGAGCCGCCGACGACGAGTGTTGTGATCGTGCCGCCGGTGAGGTTGGTGGTTTGGATGAACGGTGTTTCGGGAGTCGTTCTGAATAGGCATGAGATCCTGAAGACCGGTTCTGTGATCCTCTCAGACACGCCGATGACCCTCTTGGCGAGCCCGGTTATGTTCGGTAGCGTGCCTGTGAACGAGTCGTAGCGGACGTGCCAGGGGAGTGTTTCCCTTAGGAATGTGGCGCCGCCCCTCGCGCATCTGTTGACGTTGGCGGCGGTGATGTAGCCCATTAGGAGTAGTCTCGTCTTGGTGATGGCTCTTGTGTGGAGGGTTTCGTTGGTTATGACTTCGCATTCGACGGTGCCCAAGCCACCTCTTATGTCCATCCTGGCATAGGTGGCGTCGAGAGTGAGGGATGAGTGAGAGAGCCTGCCCGCGGATGCGGACGATACGAGGGCGCCGAGGAGCACGGCGGCTCCCACGGCGGCAAAGAGCAATCTGTTGAGCTTCATCCGGTGAACCTCGCTTAAATGGCGTTAATAGAGGTGGCCGGGCATGGCGGCGGTGTGCAATGAGCTGCTAGCGCCCCCTTTCGCCCCAATGCAATAAAGCGCCGGACCGTGCATCGAAGGTGCGACGCTCGACCGAACCTACTGAAGGGTAGGTCCTCGCCGCACTAGGGTCAAGTGCATAAGTCCGCTAGGAACCAGTTCGTTCCTAGCGCATTACCGCAGCCGAGTCCCGAAGAGATGAGCATGGGCTTGATGTGCTGGCAGGACTTGGCAGGTCATGGCCAACTCGTTGACGCACCCGCGGGCCTTCCCCGCCTGTGAAAGCCACGGTCGGCCAGCAGGTCGAGGGACGGGCAGGCCGGTCGACGCTGGGTCAACACGCTGGGGTGGAGCTTTTAGCGGCATATGCAGAGTGGCCAAGCATCTGGAGGTCGCAGGGACATGGACCCGGTGCCGTGCCTTGTCTGAGATGGCGCCTTGGATGCTGGGCTGGCGGATGGCGATCTACGACGCTGCGATGATCTTTGGTGGTTCTCGGCGGCAAGGAGTACGGGTCGGACTTGTCGCGAGAATGAGCCCCGAAGGGCACGAACCTGGCCGAGGTCCGCGCGGTGATCGCCGAGGCCTTCGAGTGTATCCATCGCTAGGACCTCGTCGGGATGGGGCACTCCTGCTCCAGTTCAGAACTGAGACTCGGCCAACTTGCGCGGTCTGACCCGTCACCAGGTCTTCAGCAGTTCTCCTTCACGGGCGCCGATCGACCGCCAAGGAGCAGCGCTACTACTGCAACGGCGGCATCCTGCCGTACGTGCTGCGCGAGCTGCTGGCACGCGCCTGAACCGCCCGCCGCGTAGGGTCGAGCGGCACGTGCCGCTCGACCCCAGCGCATGGGCGCTCCAATGATGACCACGAGATGCGGCGCTGCGATATCCCAGCGCCGCTTCTCGGTGGGCTACCTAGTGACTATATTAGGGTGAATCTGAGCCTGGCGCCGCCAACTTCAACGACGTTGGTGGTCGAGCCTGAGAGTGAGCCGGTGATGCCGCCGGGACTGCACGATATCGTTCCGCCGGCGGTGGCCGATGTGATCGCGCCGCTTGCGGCGTTGTAGGTGCGGATCCCCGGTTGTTCGGGGGTCGTCCTGGATAGGCATGAGATGCCAAAGACCGGTTCGGTGACCCTGTAAGATTCGCCGATAGTCCTGGTTTGTATAGAGGTTATGTTCGGTAGCGTGCCCGCGAACGAGCTGTAGCGGACGTGCCAAGGGAGTGTTTCCCTTAGGACCGTCATACCACCCCTAGCGCATCCATTGACGCTGGCGGCGGTGATGTAGCCTATTAGGAGTAGAGGTATCTTGTTGATGCTTCTTGTGTGGAAGGTGGTGTTGAGTATGACTTCGCATTCGACGGTACCCAAGCCGCCCCTGAAGTCCAGCCTGGCAAAGGTGACGTTGAGGGTGTTGGCTGACTGCGAGAGCCTGCCCGCGAATGCGGACGATACGAGGGCGCCGAGGAGCACGGTGGCTCCCGCGATCGTGAGGAGCAACTTGCTGAGCTTCATGCTAATGAGCCTCTCTTAATGGACGCAAGAATTGGTAGACGAGCGTGCAGCGTTGTGTGAGAGGAGTTGGCGGAACCCCCTTGGCGGTCTGAGATGCGGTGGTGTGTCACCGGCAAGTTCTCGAAGGCGGCGACGCTCGATTGAAATGCCCGGCGACGGCAACAAGCTAGCGGCGCTGCGAGTCGCGCGGCGCCGCTTTTGGAGCTTGCTTGTGACTATATTAGGGTGACAGTGACCCTGGCGCCGCCAGCTTCGGCGACGGCGGTGGTCGAGCCTGAAAATGAGAAGGTGATGGCGCCAGGATTGCATGGTATCGATCCGCCCACGGTGGCCGATGTGATCGTGCCGCCTGTGAGGTTGTAGCTCTGGATCAGCGGTTGTTCGGGGGTCGTCCTGAGTAGGCATGAGATCCTGAAGACCGGTTCTGTGAACCTGAAAGAAAAGCCGATGACCCTGGTCACAATCGAGGTTATGTTCGGTAGCGTGCCCGCGAACGAGTCATAGCGGACGTGCCAAGGGAGCGTTTCCCTTAGGAGTGTCGCGCTGCCCCTCGCGCATCTGTTGACGTTGGCGGCGGTGATGTAGCCCATTAGGAGTAGTCTCGTCTTGGTGATGGTTCTTGTGTGGAGGGTGTTGTTGAGTATGACTTCGCATTCAAGGGTGCCCAAGCCGCCCCTGAAGTCCATCCTGGCGTAGGTGGCGTTGAGGGTGTTGGCGGAGTGGGAGAGCCTGCCCGCGGATGCGGACGATACAAGGGCGCCGAGGAGCACGGTGGCTCCCACGAGCGCGAGGAGCAACTTGCTGAGCTTCATGTGATCGAGCCTTTCTTAAGGAACAAGATTGGTAGATGAGCGTGCAGCGTTGTGTGAGATGAGTTGGCGGCACCCCCTTGCCGCTCTGAGATGCGGTGACGTGTTACCGGGCGTTTCTCTCGAAGGTGGCGACGCTCGATTGAATCGCTCCGGCGACGGCGTCAAGATAGCGACGCTACGAGTCGCGCAGCGCCGCTTTGGAGCTTGCTTCTGTCTATATTAGGGTAATAGTGACCCTGGCGCCGCTAGCATCAACGACAGTGGGGGTCGAACCTGAGATTGACGAGAGGATGGAGCCAGGATTGCATGATATCGAGCCGCCGACGACGAGTGTTGTGATCGTGCCGCCGGTGAGGTTGGTGGTTTGGATCAGCGGTTGTTCGGGGGTCGTTCTCGATAGGCATGAGATGCCAAAGACCGGTTCTGTGGCTCTGAGGGAAAAGCCGATGACCCTTTTCGCGATCCCGGTTATGTTCGGTAGCGTGCCTGCGAACGAGCTGTAGCGGACGTGCCAGGGGAGCGTGTCCCTTAGGAATGTCGCGCCGCCCCTCACGCACCTGTTGACGTTGGCGGCGGTGATGTAGCCCATTAGTAGTAGTGTGACCTTGGCGATGGTTCTTGTGTGGAGGGTTTCGTTAGTTATGACTTCGCATTCGACGGTGCCCAGGCCGCCCCTGAAGTCCATCCTGGCATAGGTGGCGTTGAGGGTGAGGGACGAGTTCGAGAGCCTGCCCGCGGATGCGGACGATACGAGGGCGCCGAGGAGCACGGTGGCTCCCACGATTGCGAGGAGCAACTTGCCGAGCTTCATGTGAATGAGCCTTTCATAAGGGAACTAGAATTGGTAGATGAGCGTGCAGCGTTGTGTCAGATGAGGTTGGGCGGCACCCCCTTTGCGCCCCGAACATGGTGAACGCGCCAGCCGTGCCTCCAAGGTCGCGAAGCCCGACTAGACCGACTGAAGAGTAGGTTGTCAACGCACAGCAGTCAAGTACATAAGTACGCCGGGAAACAGTGCGAATTTGAAGAGCATCGCAGGGCGTTGCCAAGTCCTCCGAGAATGAGGCAGCGGCTCCTGTGCGTGTAGCGGTGTGAGCGCGGGGACATGATCGCGTCGTTGACGAGCCGGGCAAATGCGTTCCGACCTGTGAAGGCCACGGCGGTCTAGCTCCGCAAGCGGCGAGGCCACTGGTCCAGTTGGTGCCGACACGCTCGAACGGAGCCGTGCGCTGGAGCTGGCAAGCGCGTCATCGGCATCGGCGGACCCGCGGCAAAGCAGAAGCTGGGGGAGCAGGTGGACGTTTCGACCAGCGCCTGCCCAAGGCTGGCGCATCGGCTGCTGGGCCTATGGCTTATGATGAACCGGCCGGCCAGTAGGTTCGCGGCAAGAGGGGGATATGGGGCTGGAGTTCTCATCGGGGATCGTCCGTGGGCGGCGCCTGCCGACGCGCAGGCCACGCCCTGGGCGCGGGTCAGCAGACATGGGGGAGACCGGGATCACGCACGCCGAGGCTGCGCTCCCTGCGGGAACTGCCGCGTGGCTGGCGGTCGTGCCGACGGCGGTGATCACGATCGTCGCGATCGTCCTGCTGGGTCGGCCCCTGGGCGGGGCGCTCATACCCAGCGGGCATGCGCGCTTCTGGGCGGACATCGCGGGCGAACGGCCGGAGCCGACCGAGCAGGGGCGATTCCTGATCTCGCTGATCGCGCCCATCGTGCTGAGCGCGCTCACCGTGTTGTTCGTCCGGCGGCTGCGGGTCGCACCCACGCGTTCGGCCCTGCTGGCGCGGCTCGTGGAGCTGCTTGGACTGCTCGTCCTGGTCGCCTGCTTCGTCGCGCAGCGGCTGCAGGTCCCGCAGAGCTCCAGAGGCGACACCAGGCCGGTCGTGTATTTCACGCTGCCGTCGATCGCGTTCGCCGTCCTGCTCGCCGTCGGCCTCGCCGCCGTGCTTCATTCGGGCGTGGTGCGACGCCGCGCGGTCGATTGGTTCGCGGAGTCCCGCGCGCGTCGGATCGGGGCCGCGGGCGTGGCGCTCGTCGCGGTCACGATCACGCTGCTGCCGGCGATCAACACCGACGGCTCGATCGACCAAGCCTACGAGGCGGTGTACTACCACCTGTACTTCACGTACGACGAGACGCTGGCGGTCGTCAACGGCGGCTCGCCGCTCGGCGACTTCGCCACCCAGTACTCGAGCCTGTGGCCGTATCTGCTTGCAGCCGGGATGGGCGTCTTTGGCATGGGCGTCGGGTCGTTCACCGGCATGGTGGCTGCGCTGACGGGCGTCACGCTGATGGCGCTCTACGACGTGCTGCGCCGCGTTACTCGCAGCTCCGTCCTCGCGCTGCTGCTGTTCCTGCCTCTGCTGGCGACGTGCGCCGTCCGGCTGCACGGCCCGGCGGTCAACCGCTTCTCGATCGTGAACTACTTCGGTGTGATGCCGTTGCGCTACGCGGGCCCGTTCCTGCTTGCCTGGCTGCTCGCCCGTCATCTCGACGGCATCCGCCCTCGCCGCATCTGGCCGCTCTTCCTCGCCGCCGGGCTGGTCGTGCTCAACAACACCGACTTCGGCATTCCGGCGCTTGGCGCGACGATCGCCGCACTCGTGTGGGCACGCGCGGGAGCGCGCTCACCTGGCGCTCTCGACCTGAGGCGAGCGAGCGTGGAAGCAGCCGCCGGACTCGCCGGCGCGCTGGTGCTCGTGAGCGTCCTGCTGCTGGCGCGCACCGGAGCGTTGCCGGACTTCTCGCTGCTGCTCCGCTACGCGCGCCTGTTCGTGGTCGACGGATTCGGCATGCTCTCGATCCAGCCGCTGTTCGGCGTCGACATCGCGATCTTCCTCACGCATGTCGCGGCGATCGGCGTGGCCACCGTCCGCGCGATCCGTCGCGACAAGGACGTCCTGCTGACCGGGCTGTTGGCGTGGAGCGGCGTCTTCGGGCTCGGCGCGGGCTCGTACTACGTCGGGCACTCGCTGTCCGAGCTGCTGATCGACACCTTCCCCTGCTGGGCGCTGTCGCTCACGCTGCTCACGGTGGTGACCGTCCGCTCGCTCGCCGCCACGCGGCGGTGGCCCGCACCCGCCGCGCTCGCATGCCTGATCGGCTTCGGCCTGCTCGTCACCTCGCTCGCGCAAACACCAGCCCCATGGCTGCAGCTGCAACGCATCTCCGTCCAGCTCCCGCCGGCGTTCGCACAGCCGATTGGTGAAGCGTTCGTGGGGCAGCACGTGCGCGCGGGCGAGCACGTCCTCGTGATGGCCCTACTCGGCCACCGAATCGCGGAGAACCGCGGCGTCCAGGACGTCGAACCGTTCACCGGCTCGAAGTCGATCTTCACGCTGGAACAACTCGAAGAGTCGATCGCCGCACTGCGCGCCGCAGGCGGCCGCAAGCTCTTCCTCCAACCCGCAACCACATACGGCGACTACGCACCGGTGCTCACAGCCAGCTTCGCGCTGCGCGCAGAAGGCGAAGGGATGCAGCTGTGGGTGGCGCGCTGACATCCACGGGCGCTTAGAAGGAGGGCCTCCGGCGCCGTGCCCGCACCGCGAGCACCGCACCCCATGCCAATGCACAGGCGAGGCCCAGCACGCTCAGCGCCGCGCCCAGCCGCAGGCCGGGTACGCGGTAGCTCCAGACGACCTCGTGCGCTCCGGCAGGGACCACGACCCCGCGAAGCACCACGTCGGTCTGCAGTATCGGGGCCGGTCGGCCGTCGACCTCCACCCGCCACCCTGGCATCCACTGGTCGTCGAGCACGACGAGCCCGCGTCCAGACAGCGTCGCCTGCAGCACCACGCGCGAGTTCTCCTCGCGGACGACGCGAGCGGTTCCCGCGCCGCCCTGCGGCACGGGGACCGCGCCCAGCTCGTCGCGACGCACGACCGCTTCGAGCAGGGGATCGAAGCCTTCGTCGGCGATCGCGGCAAGCTCTTCGCCCTCGTAGCCCGCCACGCGCACGCCGGTCGCAACGAACGCCCGCGGCAGCGCTCGTTCGTTCTCGAGGATCGTCGCATCGCGGCCCCGGTACACAGGTCGAAGCCCGGGGACGGGCGCTTCTGTGCTCGCGTTGATCTCGGTCTCCGGTGCCGTGACGACGTAGCGCGTGCCGAGCAGCCCGAGCACCTTCGGGCTCTGCGCCGTCAGGGCGCCGATCCTCGTCGCGTCTCCGATCGGGTCGAGCTGCTGCCAGAGGCGTGCGAAGCGGAGCGTTGGCTGCGGCGCGTCATAGCCGCGCGCATCTCGCAGCCGGTAGACCGTCGGCCAGTCGCTGTACATCGCCTCTCCAACGCCGGCGATGCGCCCATCGACAACATGACGCTGCAGGAAGCTGACCGCGGCCGGACGGGCCGGATAGACGACGGATGGCGGACCCATCGGGTTGTAGCCGTGGGCGAAATGCAGCAGGTCGAAGGCGACGACCAGCACGACGAGCATGCCGGCGACGCCGCGCCACCTCCTCCGCACGATCACGAGCAGGAGCACGGCGAAAGCGATCGTGAAAATCGACCACCACGCGACGCTCGCGAGCGCGATCGTCGCTTCGGTCGCGTCGTTGGTCCGCTGCCCGACGTATCTCGCCACCGCTCGGAGGCTGGAGCCCTCGACGCCGATCGATGCGATCGCCAACGCCGCGGCGCCCAATGCCACCGCCACCACGGCCCAGGCGCGCCGCGTCCGTTCGGCGTCGAGCAGCGCCTGCAGTCCGAAGGCCGAGAGGACTGCCACGGCGAACAGGAACCACAGCAGCATCCGCTGGTTCTGGATGCTGTCGAACAGCGGCAGGTGGATGAGCGCCGGAAACAGCAGCGGCGTGCGAACCGCAACCAGCACCCCGAGCACGCCGAGCAGCACGAACGGCGCCTTGCGCCGCCAACCGTGCGGCGTGAGGAGCGCCAGCATGGCGAGCAGCAGCGGGATGGCGCCGGCGTAGTAGGTGCGCTCCTTGTAGTTGGAGTCGGCGGTTAGGAAACCCTCGCTGGGCCGGCCCCACCAGTCCGGGAACAGCGCCGTGCGGATGGTGTCCCACGGCGCATGCGTCCCCGGCAGCAGCGTCCCCCCGTGCTTTCGCAGGAGCGCGCCATACGTGTCCTGCGCCGCCTGCTGTGCCGGCAGCAGGACGACCGCTGCCGTCAGCCCGCCGACGGCGATCCCGGCACCGGCCGTCGCGAGCCGTCGCAGTCGCTCTCGGCGCTCGAGGCCGGTCGTGTCGACGGCGCGCACGAGCGCGTAGAGCACCGTCGCCGCGAGGACGTGGACCTGCGTTCCGGGATGTCCGCCCGCGAGCAGGCAGGCGACGACGGCAGCCAGCGCGAGTCCGTCGACGGAGCGCCCGTGGCGGACGATCCGCTCGACGAGCCAGAACGACCATGGCAGGAGCGCGGCGACGGAGAGGAACACGCCGTACGTCAACCACACGACGTTGAAGGCGCAGAGCATGAAGCTGACGCCCGCGAGCATCGCCGGCCAGAAGCCCAGGCCCAACTCGCGCACGAGCAGGTAGGTGCCGAAGCCGGCGGCCAGCAGCTTGAACGCGGCCGAGAGCCCGAGCCCGAAGTCGAGCGGCAGGATCCAGACCGGCAGGCTGAACGGACTCAGCCACGCGAGCTCGGCGTTGGCGAACAGCGGCGTGCCACCGTACGCGTAGGGGTTCCACGCGGGGAAGGTCCCGGCGTGGAGGAGCTCCCGTGCGAGCATGTTCCACGGGTAGTAGGTGCTCGGCACGTCGGCGAGTTCGCCGTTGATGTAGTTCGCGGCTGCTGCGGCGGCCCCGGTTCTCCACGGCGTGAGCGCCGACAGCAGCGCCGACGGCACCAACAGCCGCCCCTCGACCAGCACAGGCCACAGGTAGACGAGTGCAAGCAGCGCGAACAGTGCTGCGGCCGTGCGGTGCTGATGAGCGGTCAGAGCGCGCACTGGGCGGTGTCGGGACATCCGCGACCATGCCCCGTCCCGCGTCCTGGACGCAGTCGCCCGCTTCCCCCGGAGGGAGCGACTTGCCATGGACCAGAAGTACCAGAAACGCCGGGGTCTCAGGGTGATCCAGATGCGATCTGCCTATCGACGCGGCAGTTGCGAGCTCGGACAACGAGCCCGGGTCGCCGGGCCGGGCTCGCCAGGGCGGTCGGCGCTTCGGGCCACACCGGGCCCTGTCACAGTTGACGGCGATGCCGATCCGCCTGTTTCTCCTCGTCGCGCTCGCCACTGGCGGGCTTGTCTCCACTGCCGCAGCCGCACCGCTGGCCCGCTGCACGACCGAGGCCAGCGAGCGGACCCTGTGCGGGCACGTGACGGTCCCACTCGACCGCAGCGGCGCGGTGCCGGGGACGGTCGCGCTGCGCGTGAAGGCGCTGCCGCCGGCCGCCGGCGGGTCGGCGGGTGCGCCGGTCGTGGCGATCGCGGGCGGCCCCGGGCAGGCGGCGGTGCCGCTGCTCGACGCGTTCGCGAGTGTGCTGCGGCCGCTGCTGCGCTCCCGCGAGCTCGTCGTGTTCGATCAGCGGGGAACCGGCGGGTCGGGGCGGTTGCGCTGCCCCGCACTGGCGTCCGGCCGCGGTTCGCTCGCGTCGGTCATCGGCCGCTGCGCGACGGAACTGGGTGCACGGCGAACGGCCTACACGACGGCGGCCTCTGTGGAGGACGTCGAGGCAGTGCGAGCGGCGCTCGGCGTCGACAGGTTGATCCTCTACGCGGCCTCCTATGGGACGAAGGTCGCGCTCGCGTACGCGGCCGCGTACCCGCAGCATGTCGAGCGGCTCATGCTCGACTCGGTTGTCCTGCCCGAGGGGATCGATCCCTTCCAGCGCAGCACGCTCGCATCGATTCCGCGCGTGCTCCGAGCGGTGTGCGGCAGCGGCTGCCGCTTCACGCGCGATCCGGCCGCGGATCTCGCGGCGCTGGCGCGGCGCCTCGCGCATGGAGGGCTGCGCGGCAAGGCACTCGACGGACGTGGCCGGCCACACCGCATTCGCCTGTCGGAGGCTGACCTGCTCGGACTGCTGCTGAGCGGCGACTTCGATCGCTTCCTGCGCGCCGGGCTCCCGGCGGCCGTCCGCGGCGCGCTGGTGGGCGATCCGGCGCCGCTG
>DASYLH010000055.1:0-6149 GCA_036009645.1 Conexibacter sp. | reverse complement strand
GCGACCGCTACTTCACCGCCGAGCAAGCGCGGGAGTACGGCTTGATCGACCGCGTGATCGAGTCGCACGAGCTGTCGCCGCGCGTAACCGCGGGGTTCGGCCAGGCAAACGGGGGCTGAGCGGCGCGACCGCCTCACGCGGCGTGCAGAGCCACAGGATCACGCCGTCGGCGATCTCGCCGGCGAGGCGAAGCATGCCAGGGGAGAGGGCGGCGACGTAGATCGGCAGCTTGGGGAACGGGCCCAACCCGGACAGCTGGAAGCCGGTCCGCCACTTCTCGCCCTCGGACGGCGGCGCCTCGCCACGCAGGATCGCTCGCACGATTGCGACGTACTCGCGCATCTCCGCGACCGGTCTGTCGATCGTCTGTCCGTGCCAGCCCTCGACGACCGGACGGTGCGAGACGCCGAGCCCGAGGTTGAGACGGCCGCCGCTCAGGTCGTCGATCGTGGCGGCCGTCTGCGCCATCGTCGCCGGCGTGCGCGTGTAGATCGGCACGACACCGGTGCCGACGCGGATGCGGCTCGTGCGCGTCGCGTACGCCGTCACGACCGTGAGGGACTCGCGCCCCGAGATGTGCGTGACGTACGCCGACTCGTACCCGAGCTCCTCCGCCCGCTGCACGCGCGCGAGCGACTGCTCGATCGAGCGGCCGGTGGAGACGAAGCAGCCGAGGGCCATGGGCGGACCCTAGCGGCGGTCACCGGCGGCGCGCGCCGGCAGTCCGCAACAATCGCGGCGGTGGTCCGTTGAACGAACCAATGCGTCGTCGACTCCTGTTGCTGCTGGCCGTGTCAATCGGCGCCGTGCTCGCCGCGCCGTGGGCGGCGGCACTTGGTGCCGAGCCGATCGACGCGGTGCCTGCCAGCACCGTCCTTGCCGCGCGGGCGCCCGCACCCGCGCGCAGCGACAGCGCGCAGCTGATCGCCTGGGTCGGGCCCCCCGGCATCGTGCACGTAGCGGGCGAGCGCGGCCGCATCCGGCGCACGCGCGATGTCTCCGCCGCGTGCCTGGAGCCGCCGCGGTCGGTGACGGCAGTCGGCGGGCTGCAAGTGCTGTTCGACTGTCTCGTCCCGCACGACCCCCAGCCGCGGATCGAGCCGCGGTTGCTGAACGTCGAGACCGGCGAGGTGAGCGTGCCGGCCGGTGCAGCTGCGGTCCTCGACGACTTCCGCGAGGCGTCAGGTGGCCTCGAGGCCGGGCCCGGTGCGTTCTTGGACGTCGGCTGGTTCGGGCTCCGCTTCTCGGCGGGCTACTACAAGGAGCACGTCTTCTCGACGGTGCTGGACCTGCGGACCGGCGCCCGCGTGGACGATCGCGAAGAGGCGTCGTCCATCGTCAACCTCGACAGCCCTGAGCTGCGCGAGCCGCTGTGCAGTCCGCTTCGACGGGTCCCGTACGACCTGCCGCCCGGGATCTTCGGCTCCACTCGGACCTTCAACCCGCAATGGTACGACCACAATCGCGTGGTGCAGTGGGGGCCCGGCACGAGCCTGTCGGTCCAGCGCTGCTCCAGCCGGCGCAAGCTGATCCTGCAGGCGCGCGGGCGGGGTGCGCCGCGCTTCGACGACGTCAATCTTGGCGGCAGCATCGTGACCTGGACGATCCCGTCCGGCAATGAGCAGGCCGAAACGCTGCGGGCCTTTCTGTCCGAATGCGGCGTGCGCGTGGAGTGGCGCATCCCACAGGACGCGCAGGTGGAGCCGATCTCCGAGGCGCTCGTCGTCAACACCCCGCTCGGCACGGCGGGACCGTGGCAGATCCGGCACGTCTCGCTGCGCGGCGTGTGCACGCGAATCAGGCGCGCCTGGGGCGTCGAGCTGCCGAACGGCAGCCGTGTCCAGGCACGCTCGGCCACCTTCTCGCTGCCGGAGCGAGCAGCCGAGGCGGTGGAGCTGGAGCCGCTGTCGTTCGGCGTCTCGCGTGCGGTGGTGCGGCCCGGAGCCGACCTGCCGCTCAAGTTCCACAGTGGTGCGCGCGCAGTCCGCTGGCGGCTCGGCGGCGGTGCATGGGAGCGAGCTGTACTCCCAGCGCGCGAGCACGGTCTCGGCGCGACGCTGCACCTTCCGCTGCTGTCTGGCCCGTGTCGGCTGACGCTGGACGTGCGCTTTCGCCAGGGCGGCGCTGCGCACTTCGCGCTGCGGCTCGTCCCGCGCGGCTGACGGCTTCAGGACGCGAACAGCTCGCGCGCCCGCTGCACGACCAGCTCCGGCCGCTCCTCGGGCAGGAAGTGGCCGGTGTCGTCGACCCACTCGATCTTCATGTTGGGCGCGTAGGGCTCGTGGTCGCCCTGGTTCTTCGCGCCCTGGAGGATCTGGTCGCGTCTGCCCCACAGCAGGTGCGTGGGCGTCGTGAGCGTCTGCTGCTTCATCGCGCCGGAGATCAGCGGACGGAGCTCGTGCTTGAGGAACGTGCGGTAGTACATCGAGGTCGCGTGGGCGTGCTCGGGCTCGCGCAGGACGTCGACGAACGTCGCCAGCTCGTCCGGCGTGTAGTCGCCGTGCGAGCGGGCGACCTGCAGCACCTGCGCCGTGAAGCGGCCGTTGCGCATCAGTCCGGCGCCGAGGCCGGGCGAACCGAGGGCGACCTGGTACCAGAGGTTGAACAGCCGTCTGAGGCTCGGACGCTCCTGCGGCGGCCACAGGTGCGGGATCGAGCAGCCGACGTAGTGGCCGACGCGCTCAGGCGCCGTCAGGCACATCAGGAAGCCGGCGAAGGCGCCCCAGTCGTGGCCGATCAGGTCGAATCTCTCCACGCCCAGCTCGCTCAGCACGGCAAGCACGTCGTCCGCCAGCTCCTGTTTCAGGTAGCCGGACTTGGGCGCGTCGCTCCAGCCGAGCCCGCGCAGGTCGGGCGCGATCACGCGGCGATCGGTCGCGAGGCCGGGGATCACGTCGCGCCACATGAACCAATGCTGTGGCCAGCCGTGCAGCAGGACGACGGGCAGAGACTCGGTCCCGCCAGACCCGGGCCCGGGACCGGCCTCGGCGACGTGGAAGCGCAGGCCGCGCGCGTGGACGTCGCGGTGCGTGACCCCTTCGACTTGCGGCAGCGGCACGGCAGTCATGCGGGCAAACCCTAGCCAGGCAGCCAGGATGGCGCGCCGGGTCTCTTCAGTCGCGCTTGAGCATCAGCCCGACGAGCACCGCCGCGAAGGCGATCGTGCCGAAGGTAAGGGCGGTGCCGAGGTTCGCGGCACCGAGTAGGCCCGCGAGCGCGCTCACGACCGCGAACGTCGCGACGAGGATCAGCAGGTCGACGAGCACGGCGCGCATTCTGCCGGGCTCAGGCCACGCCTGCATGCTCGGCGAGTGCACGCTCCAGCGCCGGCACGTCCAGGCCCGTGTCCTGCTGCTCCAGCCAGCGCTCCGCCGCTCGGCGTCCGCCCAGCGCGCGCAGGCCGCGTGCGCCGTGCTCGGCGGTGAAGTCGGCGAGCGCGTGGAGGCGACGGGCGCGCAGCCGCCGCGCGGCCACTTCGCTGTCGGCACGGTGCGCGTCGATCGCGTCGAGCAGTTTGTCGATCCCCTGCGGGGGCGCAAGCGAGCTGACTGCGACGACCTGCGTGTCACGCGCGCCGAGCGAGCGCAGCGCCGCGTGAAGGTCGCGCCGCGCCGAGACGGCGACCTGGCCGAGGTCGGCCTTCGTCACGACGAGCACGTCGGGGATCTCCATGATCCCGCTCTTGAGGAACTGCAGCACGTCGCCGGAGCCCGGCTGCACGACGACCGCGACGGTGTCGGCGACCTCGGCGACCTCCGTCTCCGACTGGCCGACGCCGACCGTCTCGATCACAACGACATCGAATGCCGCAGCCAGTGCGTGCGCCGCCGCGCGGGTGGCGGGGGCGAGGCCGCCGAGGCGGTCGCCGGCGGCCATCGAGCGGATGAAGGTCGCCGTGTCGCCGGGGTCGTAGTCGATCCGTGCGCGATCGCCGAGCAGCGCGCCGCCGGAGCGCTTGGAGGAGGGATCGACCGCAAGCACGGCGACGCTCCGCCCGCGCTCGCGCCAGCCGGCCACCAGCTGCGAGAGCAGCGTCGACTTGCCGGCGCCGGGCGGGCCCGTCACGCCGACGATGTGCCCGGGCGCCTCGCCGCCCAGCGCGCCCGGAGCGACGGCCGCCAGCAGCGCGGCGATCTCCGCCTGCGTCGCTGGCGCACGGCTCTCCACGAGGTTCAGGACCGGCGGGGCAGCCGAGAGGTCTTGCTCCCGCAGTCGTTGGCCGAGCTCGGAGCCGTCAGTCATCGAGGAGAACGCTAGTCGGGCAGGCGGCGCGGAGCTGTGCGGGATGGGGTCCTGTGTGGGGACCCCATCCCGCACACGTCGCTCACGCCGTCGCCGCGATGCCGTTGCGCTCGGCGACGAGCGCGACGACGTCGCGCATGATGCGCGTGATGTCGAAGTCCTTCGGCGTGTAGACGGCGGCGACGCCGGCCTCCTTCAGCAGCGCCTCGTCGCCGACGGGGATGATCCCGCCGACGATCACGGGCACGTCGCCGACGCCGGCGTCGCGCAGGGCATCCAGGACGCTCGGGATCAGCTGCCGATGGGACCCGGACAGGATCGAGAGGCCGACAACGTGGACGCCCTCCTGGAGCGCGCTGGCCGCGATCTGCGCCGGCGTCAGGCGAATCCCCTCGTAGACGACCTCCATGCCCGCGTCGCGCGCGGCGACGGCGATCTGCTCAGCGCCGTTGGAGTGACCGTCGAGGCCCGGCTTGCCGACGAGGATCTTCAGTCGGCGGCCAAGGCCCTCGCTCACCCGCTCGACCTCATCGCGGATCTCCTCCAGCGAGTCGCTGCCGATCGCGGCCGACTCGCCGACGCCGGTCGGGCCGCGGTAGGAGCCGAACACGTCGCGCAGCGCCTGCGCCCACTCCCCGGTGGTGACGCCTGCGCGGGCGGCGGCGATCGTCGCGTCCATGATGTTCTCGTCCGAGGCCGCGACGCGCGCGAGCTCGGCGAGCGCGACGTCGACGGCGGCCTGATCGCGCGAAGCGCGCCACGCGGCGACCGCATCCTTCTGGTGCTGCTCGACCTCCGGGTCGACGACGAGGATCCCGCCGTCGCCGTCGGCCGTCAGCGGCGAGGGCTCCGTCTCGGTGTAGACGTTCTGCCCGACGACCTTCAGCTCGCCGGCCTCGATGCGGCGGATCCGCTCGCGGTGCGACTCGACGAGCGCGGCCTTCATGTAGGGGACGCCCTCGACCGCACCGCCGTGCTCGGCGACGATCGCCATCTCGGCGCGGGCCCCCGAGAGCAGCTCCTGCACGAGGCCGTCCATCACGATCGAGCCCTCGAAGATGTCGGGGTACTCGAGCAGGTCCGTCTCGTAGGCGAGCACCTGCTGCAGGCGCAACGCCCACTGTTGGTCCCACGGGCGGGGGAGACCCAAAGCCTCGTTCCACGCCGGCAGCTGGAGCGCTCGGGCGCGCGCGTCGCGGCCGAGCGTGACGGCCAGCGCCTCCAGCACGATCCGCTGGACGTTGTTCTCGGGCTGCGCCTCGGTGAGCCCCAAGGAGTTCACCTGCACGCCGTAGCGAAAACGGCGCTGCTTGGGATCCTCGACGCCGTAGCGCGAGCGCCCCAGCTCGTCCCACAGGATCCCCATCGCACGCAGCTTCGCGTGCTCCTCGATGAAGCGCACGCCGGCGTTGACGAAGAACGAGATGCGCGAGAAGACCTTGCCCATCTGGTCCGCGGGTACGCGCTCTCTCACTGCGTCGAGCACCGCGATCGCTGTGGACATCGCGTAGGCGATCTCCTGCACCGGCGTCGCTCCCGCCTCCTGCAGGTGGTAGGAGCAGACGTTGATCGGGTTCCACTTCGGCACGTGCTCGACCGTGTAGGCGACCATGTCGGCGATCAGCCGCATCGAGGGGCCGGGCGGGAAGGCGTACGTGCCGCGCGACAGGTACTCCTTGATGATGTCGTTCTGGGTCGTGCCCTGAAGCTCCGCAGGGGCGACGCCCTGGTCCTCCGCCGTGACGATGTAGAGCGCGAGCAGCCAGGCGGCCGTGGCGTTGATCGTCATCGAGGTGTTCATCTCGCCGAGCGGGATGTCGCGCATCAGCGCCGCCATGTCGCCGCGGTGGGAGACCGGCACGCCCACCTTGCCGACCTCGCCGCGAGCCAGCTCGTCGTCGGGGTCA
>DASYLH010000054.1:0-31589 GCA_036009645.1 Conexibacter sp. | reverse complement strand
GACGTCGGCACCGACCTGGCCGGCGACCTTGATGAGCTGGTCGACGGCGGCGGGACGGTAGACGTCGCAGGCGGCTACCGCGACGGAGGAGCCGTGCTGCTCCTTCAGGTAGCGGGCGAGCTTGCCGGTGGCGGTCGTCTTCCCGGAGCCCTGCAGGCCGGCCATCAGGATCACGGTCGGCGGGCTGGAGGAAAACGCCAGCTCGCGCGAGGAGCCGCCCATCAGCTCCGACAGCTCCTCGTTGACGATCTTGACGACCTGCTGGCCGGGGTTCAGCTGGCCGATCACGTCGCTGCCGAGCGCGCGCTCCTTGACGGCGTTTGTGAACGACTTGACGACCTTGAAGTTGACGTCGGCCTCAAGCAGCGCGAGGCGAATCTCGCGCATTGCGGCATTGATGTCGTCCTCGGTCAGCGTGCCGCGCCCGCGGACGTCGGCGAGCGTGGCCTGCAGCTTCTCGGCGAGCGTGTCGAACATCGTCGGTTGAGGCTAGCGGGCCGGCGGGAGCGGCGACTCGTCTGGCGCGCCTCTTCTGCTGAACGCCTGCCCGAGCCCGTCGAGCGCGCGCGTCAGCTCGGCGGGGATCACGTAGACGGTGGCGCCCTCGCCCTGCGCGAGCTTCGGCAGCGCCTGCAGGTACTGGTAGCTGAGCAGCTCGGCGTCGGGACGGCCTGCGTGGATCGCACCGAAGACGGTCTCGATCGCCTTCGCCTCGCCCTCCGCTCTGAGGATCGCCGCCTGGCGCTCGCCGGTCGCGCGCAGCACGGCCGCCTGCTGTTCGCCCTCGGCGGTGAGGATCTGCGACTGCTTGAAGCCCTCGGCAGTGAGGATCGCGGCGCGGCGGTCGCGCTCGGCGCGCATCTGCTTCTCCATCGCCTCCTGGATCGTGCCGGGCGGGTCGATCGACTTGAGCTCGACGCGATTGATGCGGATCCCCCAGCGGCCGGTCGCCTCGTCGAGCACGACGCGCAGCTGCGAGTTGATGTCGTCGCGGCTGGTCAGTGCCTGCTCGAGCGTCATGCCGCCGATCACGTTGCGGAGTGTCGTGACGGTGAGCTGCTCGATCGCCTGGAGCGGGTTCGCGACCTCGTACGTGACGGACTTCGGCTCGGTGATCGTGAAGTAGAGGACCGTGTCGATCTGCACGACGAGATTGTCCTCGGTGATGACCGGCTGCGGCTGGAAGGTGACGACCTGCTCACGCAGGTCGACGAGCGGCCGCACGCGGTCGATGAACGGCACGACGATCGTCAGACCGGGCGTGAGCGTGCGGCTGTAGCGGCCGAGCCGCTCCACGACGCCCGCGCGCGCCTGCGGGATGATGCGGACGGTGCGGATCGCGACGATCAGCACGAAGAACGCAACGACGACGAGCACGATCAGTGCGGCCATTGGAAGGTGTCTCCCTACTCGCTCACGAGCGCCGTGGCGCCCCGGATCTCGATGACTTGGACGGGCGTGCCGGCCTCAATGATGCTGTCGTCGTCGTAGGCGCGCGCCGTCCACACCTCGCCGTCGATTCTCACGCAGCCGACGCCCTCGTCGTTCGCGATCCGCTCGAGCACGATCGCGCGGCGTCCGACCAGCGCCGCCGTGCCGGTGCGCAGCTGCGGCGGCGTTCTCATGTGCGAGCGTGCGATCGGGCGCACGACCCACAGCGTCAGCACCGAGACGAGGATGAACGCGGCCCATGAGCCGACCGCCCCGCCGCCGATCGCGGCGATGAACGCTGCGACGAGCGCTCCGACGCTAAAGGGCGCGAGCACGAAGGTCGTGGTCAGCATCTCCCCGATGCCGAACGCAACGGCGACGAGGATCCAGATAACCCAGGCGTCCATCTGTCCGCGAGCTTACCGCCGCAGGCGGGCGGTGAGCGGCGCGATGGACAGGTTCTCAGCCCAGCAGCGCGCGGGCGAACTCGTCGGCGTCGAACGGACGCAGATCCTCGAGCTGCTCACCGATGCCGATCAGCTTGACCGGGATGCCCAGCTCGCGCGCGATCGCGAGCGCGATGCCGCCCTTCGCGGTGCCGTCAAGCTTCGTCAGCACGATGCCGGAAACGTCGACGGCCTCGGCGAACAGCTTCGCCTGGCGCAGGCCGTTCTGGCCGGTGGTGGCGTCGACGGTGAGAAGGATCTCGTGGGGTGCGTCGGGCAGCTGCTTGGAGATCACCCGGCGCACCTTCGTCAGCTCGGCCATCAGGTTGTCCTGCGTGTGCAGGCGACCTGCCGTGTCGACGAGCACGACGTCGGCGCCGTCGCGGACGCCTTGCTGGACGGCGTCGTAGGCGACCGAGCCGGGATCGGAGTCGGGCGCGCCCTTCACGAATGCGACGTCAGCGCGTTGAGCCCACACCTCCAGCTGCTCGACCGCGGCGGCGCGGAACGTGTCGGCGGCACCGAGCACGACGGTCTGGCCGAGCTCCTTGCGCAGGTGCCAGGCGAGCTTGCCGAGCGACGTCGTCTTGCCGGTGCCGTTGACGCCGACCATCAGCACGACGGTCGGACTCGGGGTCAGGTCGATGCGGTCCTCCCCTGTGCGTGCCGCGTCTGCGAGCAGCTCGACGAGACGCGCGCTCAGCTGCTCGCCGCCGGTCAGGTCTCCGGCTTGGGCCTCTTGTTCAAGCTGCTCGACGATCTCGGCGGTCGTGCGGGCGCCAACATCGGCCATGATGAGCGCCTCCTCGAGCCGCTCCCAGGTCTCCTCGTCGAGGTTCTCGAACAGCGTCGCCTGCAGCTCGCTCGTGAGCGCCTCGCGCGTCTTGCGCATGTTCTCGCGCAGGCGTCTGAAGAAGCCGCGGCGCTGCTCTTGGCGCTCCGGGGTGTCCGCCTCCGCGGTCGCAACGCCCCCGTCGTGCGTGATGAAGAGATCCGTCCAGTCACGTGCCATCGCGATCGGCGACGATACCAGCGTGTCGTCGCCCTCCATCGCGATCCGCCGTGCGCGCGCCGACGAGCCCGAGGCGGTGCGCCTGCTGGCGGACTATGGTGCGGAGCTGGTAGTGCGTGGCCGGCCGTACTCGCCGGTCGACCCGCCTCCAGGCGCGGCCGGAGCGAGCTGGGTCGAGGTGCATGAGATGGAGCCGCCGGGCGGGGCGTTCCTGCTGCTGTGGGAGAGTGATTCGGCGGTGGCGTGTGGTGGGTTGCGGACGCTTGGTCCGGACCTTGGGGAGGTCAAGCGCATGTACGTGGTGCCAGCCGCGCGGCGGCGGGGCCATGCGCGGCGGCTGCTCGGCGCGTTGGAGGAGGCTGCGAGGGGGATCGGGCTCAAGCGGGTGCGATTGGACACGAACGCCCAGCAGCCCGAGGCGCTGCTGCTCTACGAGGCGTGCGGCTACGCGGAGATCCCCGACTACAACGGCTCCCCGACCGCCACGCACTGGTTCGAGAAGCGGCTCGATAGCTGAACTGTGGTCATCTGTGCGTCCCTGAGACGCATAGATGACCAGAGTTCGGCGAGTCAGGCAACTTCGGCCGTCTCCGCTTCGGCCGCTTGGGCCGGCGGGAGCTTGCGGCTGATGATCTTCGAGATGCCGTCGCCGCCCATCGATACGCCGTAGAGGCTGTCGGCGGCCTCCATCGTGCGCTTCTGGTGGGTGACGACGATGAACTGGGCGCGCTCGGCGTACTTGCGCAGGAGCGTGAGGAAACGGTCGATGTTGAGGTCGTCGAGCGCGGCCTCGACCTCGTCGAGGATGTAGAACGGGCAGGGTCGCGCGAGGAAGACGGAGAAGAGGAACGCGAGCGCGGTCATCGACTTCTCGCCGCCTGACAGCAGTGAGAGGCGCTTCATCGACTTGCCCGCCGGCGTGATCTCGATCTCGACGCCGAGCAGGTCGTCTTCCTCGCGCTCCTCCGCGTCGGCGGCGGCGTCGGCGTCCTCGGCGTTGGCGGCTGCCTCGGGGTCCTCGACTCTCTCGCCACCGATGACGGGGCGCGGGCCGCTGTCCTCGCGCACGAGCCGGAGGCGTCCGCGGCCGCCGGGGAACAGCTGCTCGGAGAGCTCCTCGAAGTTCTTCGCGGCGGCGTTGAACGTCTCCTCGAACGTCTCGCGGATCTGGCGGTCGGTGTCTCTGATGAGCGTGTTGAGCTCGCGCAGCGCCGCTTCGAGGTCGGCGCGCTGGCGCTCGAGCTCGTCGACGTGGACGACCGCCTCCTCGTACTCGTCCTGCGCGAGCGGGTTGACCGGGCCGAGCTGCTCGCGCCGGCGCTGGAGGCGCGTGATGCGATCGGCGAGCTGGGTGCGCTCCTCGTCGGGCAGCGGCTGCTCCGCTGGGGTCGGTTCGAGCCCGAGCGGCTCGGCGAGCGCTCTCAGCTCCGTGTCGGCCTCCGCCATGCGATCGCGCGCCTGCTGCGCGCGCACCTCGGCGCCGGTGACGGCCTCGCCGTCGCGCTTGAGGCGTCCCTGCAACTCCGCCTCCTCACGCGCGCAGGAGCGCAGCTCGACGGCGACGTGCTCGCCGGCCTGGCGGTGAGCAGCCAGCTCGGCGTCGAAGACCTCCACGCGCGCGGCGATCGCGCTTGCGGCCTCGGCCAAGACCGTGACGAGCCGCTCGGCGTCCGGCACCAGCGCGCGCTCGCGCTCAAGCCGCGCCGCTGCGTCGGCGATACGTGCGGTGCGCTCGGCGCGGTCGCGCTCCGCGCGCTCGGCGAGGCGACGCTCGGCCGTCAGCTCCGCTTCGATCTGGGCGCGGCGGACGGCGCCGGGGCCCTCGTCGTCGGCGCTGCGGCGCTGCTCGATCAGGCGGGCGACGCGGCGTTCCTGCTCGGCCGCCTCGTCGTGCGCGCGGACGGCAGCGCGCGTAGAGGTCTCGGCCTCGTCGCGGGCGGCGTCGGCGGCTGTCACGGCCGCCGCGAGTCCCTCGACATGCTGCGCGGCGTGGTGCTCGACGCGCGCGGCTGCCTCGCTCTCGCCGATCAGCTTGTCGCGGCGGTTGCGCTCGGCCAGCACGCGCTCCTCACCGCCGGCCGGGACTTGGCGCAGCTCGCGCCAGGCGCCGATCCAGACGCGGCCGGCCTGCGTGACCGCGGTGCCGTGGAAGTCTTCGCGCACGTCGGCGACATCGCCGACGACCCAGGTGTCGGTGAGCAGCGCGGTCGCGAGTGCGAGCGTGTCGGCCGGGCCGCGAACGTGGTCGAGCAGGCGCTCGGCGTCGGGTGTGGGTGGCTTGGACGCGGCAGCCGGCGAAGTGCCGGTGCCGGTGATGAGCGCGCTGCCGCCGTCGCGACCGGCGCGCTCGAGCAGCTCAGCGCCGGCCGCGCGGTCGGCGACTACGGCGGCGCGCAGGCGTCCGTCGAGCGCGGCGGCGAGCGCGAGCTCGTAGCCGCCGTCGACGTCAAGCGCGTCGGCCAGCGCGGGCGCGCCGCCGGGTGCGCCGGCGTGCGCGCGCAGGAAGTGGTTCGCAGCGGCCAGCTCGCCGCCGACGCGGGCGGCCTCGCGGCGGGCGGCCTCGACGGCGCGCTCCGCCTCGCGGCGTCTCCCCCGCGCTGCCTCTGCCTGCTCCTCGGCCTGCGCCAGCTCGGCGCGCGCGGCCTCGACGTCCCCGCGCAGGCGCTCGGCCTCCGCCGCGGCCGCGGTGCGGCGCTGCTCCAACTCGGCCAACTCGCGCTCCAGCGCGGCTCTCTGGTCCTGTTCGAGCGCCGTCCGCTCCTTCTCAAGCGCGGCGACGCGCTCGCTCGCCTCAGCGTCCGGGACGTCGGCCACCGCCTGCTCGCGCAGCGCGTCGAGCTCGCCCTCGTGCCGGACGATCCGCTCACCGAGTGAGCCGACCGTGGTGCGAGCCGCTTCGAGCCGCATGCCGACGCGCTCGCCGGCGGAGCGCGCACCATAGGCGCGCTCCGACAGCTGCTCGCGCTGCTCGCTGCGCTGCTGGAGTGCCTCCTCGGCCGCCTCGCGGCGTCGTGCGACCGCGGCGAGCGCCTGCTCGGCCTCGGCGCTGCGGGCGCGCGCGGCAAGGCGCGCGGCCTCGGCCTGCTCCAGCTCGAGCCCGCTCGCGCGCAGCGCGTCGCGGCCCAGCTCCCAGCGCGCCTCGAGCGACTGGTGCTCCAGCCGCGCGTGCAGCTCGGCCGCTTCGGCCTGACGCTTGAGCGGGCGCAGGCGCGAGCGCGCCGCGCGCTCGACGTCGAGCGCGCGGTCGAGGTTGTCCTGCGTACGCGCGAGCTTGAGCTGCGCGCGACGGCGGCGCTTGCGGTGTTTGCCGAGGCCGGCGGCCTCCTCGATCAGCAGGCGGCGATCGCGCGGCTTGGAGGTGACGATCGCCTCGACGCGGCCCTGGGAGACGACCGAGTGGGCCTCCTTGCCGAGGCCGGTGTCGGACAGCAGCTCGAGCACGTCGACGAGGCGGCAGCGAGCGCCGTTGAGGCGGTACTCGCCGTCGCCGGAGCGGTCGAGCCGGCGCAGGATCGAGATCTCGGAGAAGTCGAGCCCGAGCGTGCCGTCGCTGTTGTCGAGGATCAGCTCGACTTCGGCCTCCTGGCTCGCCTTGCGGCCGTGGCCGCCGCCGAAGATGACGTCCTGCATCGTCTGGCCGCGCACCGCCAGCGGCGACTGCTCGCCGAGCGCCCAGAGGACCGCGTCGGTGACGTTGGACTTGCCCGAGCCGTTCGGACCGACGATCACGCTGACGCCGTCGCCGAAGGCGAGCTTCGTGCGATCGGGGAACGACTTGAAGCCCTTGAGGGTGAGGGACTTCAGATGCATGGCGTGACCGTCACTCTCCCATGGCCTCCAGCGCGATGCGAGCAGCCTCCTGCTCGGCGTCCTTCTTCGAACGTCCCTGGCCCTGACCGACCGCGACGTCGGCGACGCGCGCCTCGACCGTGAAGATGCGGTCGTGCGGCGGACCCTCTTCCTCGGTCACCGTGTACACGACCAGCTCGCCGCGGCGCGCGAGCCGCTCCTGCAGCGCCGACTTGAAGTCGACCGGATGGTCGAGTGCCTCCTCGATCTGAGGTGCGAATGCCTCGACGACCGCAGCGGCCGTCGTCTCGTAGCCGAAGGCGAGGTAGCAGGCCCCGATCACGGCCTCGATCACGGATGCCAAGACCCGCTCGGTACGCACGAGCGCATCGGCGTTCTGCCCGGTGCCGTCGGGTGCCGCGGCACGCAGGCGCTCGGGCATCCCAATCCGCTCCGCGACCGTCATACAGGAGCGGCCGGAGACCGCCTGCGCGCGGATCTTCGTGAGCCGGCCAGCGCCGAAGCGCTCCGCCTCCAGGCGCGGATACAGATGTGTCGTGACCGCGAGCGAGAGCACGCTGTCGCCGAGGAAGGCGAGCCGCTCGTACGAGTCCGAGCGACGCTCCGTCCACGACGAATGCGTGACCACCTGCCGGGCGAGGTCGTCCGGCAGCTGGTCGAGCAGGTCCGCAAGGGCGCTCAGCGGTCAGGGCCCCGGCTCGCGGTCGTCGGCAGCGATCTCGACGGTCGATCGGAGCACGAAGTCGACCGCCTGGCCGACCGTGAGGATCTTCGCCGCCTGCTCGTCGGAGATCTGGACCGAGTACTGGTCCTCCAGCTCCTGCACGAGCGTGTAGAGGTCAAGCGAGTCGGCCTCGAGATCCTCGCGAAAGCGGGTCGACTCGACGATCCCCGCCCGGTCGATTGCCAGCTCGTCAGCGAGGTGCGCACGCACGCGCTCGAGGACCTGTTCGCGGGTCATTGCGCCGGCACGCTAGCCGGCGCCTCGGACGACGGGGCCTGCCGCAACGCCCCCGCCTCCTCGAGCTCGGCGAGCGTGCGACCGACGACGTCTTCGCGCACGCCGCGCGCTGCGACGTCGATCGCGCGAGCGAAGCCGGTACGCGTGAAACGGCCGTGCGCGACGACGCCAGTACGGCGCAGTCCGAGCATGTACGCGCCGCCGGCCAGCTCCGGATCGATGTCGTCGCGCAGGCCGCGCAGCGCGCCGCGCAGCAGCAGTCCGCCGACGCGCCCGCGCGGGCTCGCCATCGCGACGTCGCGGATCGTGCGCATCAGCTTGCCGGAGACGCCCTCCATCACCTTGATCGTGATGTTGCCGGTGAAGCCGTCCATCACGACGACGTCGGCGACGCCCTCGGTGATCTGCGTGCCCTCGACGTTGCCGACGAAGTTCAGCCGACCTCCGGCCTCTGTGAGCCGCTGGTGAGCGGCGATCACATCGGGCGTGCCGCGCTCGGGCTCTTCCCCGTTGGAGAGCAGGGCGACGCGCGGGCGGTCGACGCCGAGCACCGCCTGCGCGAAGGCCGCGCCCATGTAGGCGAACTGCACGAGGTGCTCGGGGCGCACCTCGACGCTCGCACCGACGTCGAGCAGGAGGACCCGCGCGCCTGGAACGGGCATTGCGATCGCAAGCGCCGGGCGGTGGATGCCGCGAGCACGCTTGACGTGGAAGAGGCCGGCCGCGAGCGCAGCACCGGTCGAGCCCCCGGAGACGAGGGCGTCAGCACGGCCGTCGGCGACAGCCTTTGTGGCGAGCACGATCGAGGCATCAGGCGTGGAGCGGACCGCGAGTGCAGGATCGGGCGCCTTCGCGATCGAGACGGGCGCGTCGACGACCTCGACGCCCCCGGGCGTCGGGCCGATCGCGCCCTTCGGGCCGAACAGCAGCACGCGCACGCCCTGCTCCGCAGCGAGCGCAGCACCAGCCGCGACCTCGGCCGGACCGAGGTCCGCGCCGTTCGCGTCCACGGCGACCGTGATCGGCGGCACGAGCGGGCGCGTCGGGATCAGGCGTCGTCGCCGGAGGCGGCGACCACGTCACGCCCGGCGTACGTGCCGCACGTCGGGCAGACCCGATGCGGCATCCGCGGGCTGTGGCACTGCGGGCACGCGTGTATCGACGGCGCCGAGATCTTGTGCTGCGAGCGGCGCTTGTTCGTGCGTGCGTGTGATTGCTTCTGCTTCGGGACGGCCATGGGTCGTGGAGCGTACTACAGCTCCAGCTCTCGCAGCTTCGCCCAGCGCGGATCGGGCTCCGTCTCGTGCTGGTGGTCAGGCCCAGCGGTGTTGAGATTCTCGCCGCAAACGGCGCACAGGCCGGCGCAGTCCTTGCGGCACAGCAGCTGCGTCGGCAGCGCGAGCGCCAGTGCGTCGCGCGCCCAGGCGCCGAGGTCGACCTCCTGGTCCACGACGTAGGGGCTTTCCAGCTCCTCCCCACTCCCGGGCTGGTCGAACTCGCGCGCGTCGATCGCGAAGCGCGGCGCAGCCTGCTCCAGGCAGCGCATGCACGGTCCCTCCAGCGCGACCTCGAAGCGCAGCCGCAGCGCCCAACCGGAGTGCGCGGTGCGCGAGAGGTCGAGCCGCAACGGGATCGACGCCGGCGTCACCTCGTAGCGCTCACCGCCGAGCTCGAACGGCTGGAGCGCCACTTCGAACTCGATCGAGCGGCCCTCGCCGGCGGTGAGCCTCAGCGCGGCAAGGTCGAACGTGTCGGCGCGGGGCGGCATTTCCCCGCAGGGTAGCGAGAGAGCGGCGGGACGTTGGCTGACGAGCGTATCGGCGTCGCTGGCAAGAACACAGGGAGCGTGGCCTGCGCACGCAGGCGAGCGACCGAGGACGCCGCCAGCGGCGTCGAGACGCTCGTCAGACGAGGTCGCGCTTGAGGACTTTGCCTGTCGCGTTGCGCGGCAGGGCGTCCACGAAGACGATCTCGCGCGGCACCTTGAAGGCGGCGAGGTTCTTCTTGACGTAGTCCTTGAGCTCGTCCTCAGTGGCGCTCTCGCCCTCTTGCAGGACGACGACGGCTTTGAGGCGCTGGCCCCAAGCCTCGTCGTCGACGCCAACGACGGCGACCTCGCGGACGGCGGGATGGCCAGCCAGCAGGTCCTCGACCTCCGACGGGAAGAGGTTCTCGCCGCCGGAGATGATCATGTCGTCGTCGCGGCCGTCGATGAAGAGGCGCCCGGCGGGGTCGAAGTGGCCAACGTCGCCGGACGACATCAGGTCGCCGATCGTGGCCTTCGTGTCGCCGCCGGTGTAACCCTCGAACGGGAAGCCGCTGGCAACGAAGATGCGGCCGGTCTCGCCGGCGGGGACCTCGCGGTCCTCCTTGTCGTAGAGCTTCACGATCGTGCCGAGCGGCGGTTTGCCGGCACAGCCAGGCGCGGCGCGCAGGTCCTCGGGCGTGGCGATCGTCGCCCACGCGACCTCGGTCGAGCCGTAGAGGTTGTAGAGCACGTCGCCAAACTGGTCCATCACGCGTGTCGCGAGCGGTCCCGGGAGTGCTGAGCCGCTGACGGCGATCACTCTGAGCGATGACGTGTCGTAACGGTCGAGCGTCTCCTGCGGCAGCTCGAGGATCCGCTGCAGCATCACCGGCACGACGACGAGCGCGGTCGCGCGGTGGCGGGCGACGGCACGCAGCGTGCCCTCCGGGTCGAAGCGGCGGCGCAGCACGAATGTCGAGGACAGCGGCACGCCGAGCGTGTAGTGCGCGAGGCCCCAGGAGTGGAACAGCGGCGCGGCGATCATCGTCGTCCCGCGCGCTCTCAGCGGAATCTTCGACAGCAAGGCGGCCGCCGAACTGAGGCCCGCGCTGCTGCGGCGGGCACCCTTCGGCGTGCCGGTCGTGCCGGAGGTGAGGATCACGACGCGGCCGGGCTCGTCCGGCGCCGGCACGCCGGCAGAGTCACCGGCGGCGATCAGATCCTCGAGCAGCGGGTCCCCGGCGGCGCTTTCGCCGTCATGCCAGGCGACGAAGCGAGTTCTGACGCTTCTGGCGTGATCGACAAGCGCGGCAAACTCCTCGTCGTAGATGATCGCCTTTGCACCCTCGCGCTCGACGACGTCGGCGAGCTGCGGCGCGGCGAACATCGTGTTGAGGTAGAGCGCGTGAGCGCCGAGCCGGGAACAGGCGACCGTGGCGTCCATGAAGCCGCGGTGGTTGCGGCACATCAGCGCGACTCCGTCGCCGGGGCGAATGCCGTGCGCGGCGAGCGAGCTAGCGAGCGCGTTCGCGCGACGGCTCAGCTCGCCGTAGCTGAGCGTGCCGAGTTCGTCGATCACAGCGGGCTGCTGCGGCGCTCGAGCGGCAGCGACGGCGACCGCGCCGGCGGATGTCGTCCCCCAGCGCACCAGCGAGCGACCAGCGTGCGCGAGGCGGTCGGGACGGATCGGAGCGATGAGGCCGGCGTCGACGAGTGTCCTGACGACGCGGGCGTGGTGGAGGATGCGGTCGGTAGGTCCAGGCACGGGGCGGTATCCAAGCATGAACGAGAACGGTGACGTGCCAGTCACGGTGACACACGGGCGGTGGGAGCGCACGGCCGGCCCCCACGGGTGGCGTTGCGCAGCGCCTCAGGGCAGCTCGAGGCCCCGCGGCAACTCGCCGCGGTCGACGAGCGCGTGGATCTCGGCGACGCGACGCGGATTGAGGCGCACATGCCGCTGGTGGACGCTCTGCTTCTCGACGAGCAAGCCGACGTTCACGAGCCGCTCGCCGATCGCGAGCGCGAGCGCGCGGTCGTGGCCGGCGAAGCCGCGCGCGAGGTGCGCTACCTCTGTGTGGTAGCCGCCCCACTTCCCCATCCCCATGAGGCGCTGCAGCATGCGGCGAGCGACGCGCAGCGAGGGGTCGACCTCCTCGTGCGGGCGGGCGACCTCCGGCGTCGGATCGAGCACCGTGAGGACCGCCTCCTCGTGCTCCTCGATCGAGCTGGCGTCGGCCGGCCGGCCGCCGAAGCGAGCGACGGCCTCGGCGATCCGCAGCGGATGCAGCTCCCCGATCGGGTGCCGCAGCTCGCCGACGTCCCCCAGCGCAAGCGTCGGGACCGCATAGGCACGGGCCTTGAGGCGGTCAACGTCGGCGACCGCCTCCTCGAACGACTCGACGGCGAGCTCAACTGCGACGAGCACGTCTTCGGCGGCGGCGGGAAACGCAAGCGTGAGCCAGCCTTCCCACTCGCCGGCGTGCAACTGCAGGTCCTGCGCGGCGCCGGCCGCCATCGCAGCGGCACCTTCGACAAGTGCGCCCACGAGCACAGCGACGAGCGTCCAGGCACGATCGTTCGCGGCGTTCGGGTCGGCCCGCAGCGCAGGGTCAACGGGCGCTATCGCCAGCAGGACCTCACCAAAGGCAGCTAGCGCGACGGGCACTGGCGTTTCGTAGCCCGAGCGGGTCTGTTCCAGCTCGTGTGCGCCGGCTGTCAGGCCGTCGAGCAGCTCGGCACGGATCTGTGCCGCGCGATCGCGCGGGGCGCGCAGGCCGCCGGCGTCGGCCAGCACGCTGCCGAGACGGGTCGTCGGGAGATCGTTGGAGGCGTGGATGGCGATGTCTGGGAGCGCTCGGAACGGGCGCTCGAACCCTACGAGATTGGCGTGCGCGCGTGACCAGGGTCTGGTGCGTCGTTGCCGGACGAACGTTCGACGAGCTCGCGAACCGTGGGCTCGACGCGTTCGAGCGCCGCCAGCTCACGCTCGGCCGACACCACGCCGTGCTCCGCGAGCCGCCGTGCACCCGGCAACACGCGGAGTTCGAACGAGCCGACGGCGTCGTTGTAGGCGCCGACGACGCCGCGCAACCGCGTCCCGACCCGCTGGAGGTGCTCGGCGAACGTCTCCAACCGTCGGTGCAGCTCGCGTCCGAGCTGCGCGACGGCGCGTGCGTCCTCCGCGACGCGCTCCTGCTGCCAGCCGTACGCGACCGCCCGCAGCAGCGCGATCAGCGTCGTCGGCGTCGCGATCAGCACGCTCTGCCGCGCCCCCTCCTCCAGCAATGACGGATCCGCCTCCAGCGCCGCGCTGTAGAAGTGCTCGCCCGGCAGGAACAGGAAGACGAAGTCCGGGGCCGTGTCGAACTGATCCCAGTACGCCTTGGCGGACAGGCGACGGACGTGCTCGCGCAGCAGGCGCGCATGCGCTGCAAGCGCGGCCGTGCGAGCCGTCTCATCGCCCGCCTCGTACGCGTCGAGGAACGCGTTCAGCGGCGCCTTCGCGTCGACGATCACCTGCTTGCCGCCGGGCAGCTGGACGATCAGATCGGGGCGCAGCAGGCCGTCGTCGGTCTGGTGCGAGGGCTGCTCGACGAAGTCGCAATGCGCGGTCATGCCCGCAAGCTCGACGACGCGTCTGAGTTGCAGCTCGCCCCAGCGCCCGCGCGTCTGCGGCTGGCGCAGCGCGGAGACGAGCGCGCCGGTCTCGCTGCGGAGGCGATCCTGGCCGGCGGCGAGCGCGCGCAACTGCTCGTCGAGCGCGCCGCGCGCCCGCTGGCGGTCGCGCTCGAGGCGCTCGAGCTGGGTGTCCATGCGCGCGAGCGCGTCGTGGATCGGGTCGTGCTGAGGCGTGGCCGGTCGCCGGCGCGAGGCGAGCAGCGCGATCGCACCACCCAGCGCGAGACCGATCAGAAGGGCAACGAGGGTCACTCAGCGAGGGTTGCGTCACCCTCGGACACCATGCAAGTCGGCTTGCAGCGGGATGCATCGGTGTACTGCCAAGGACGCAGCGGTGAAGGTGTACCGGAGGTACTCCGAACCCCGAGGACACAGGCAGCGGCGCCGAGGCGCCGCTGCTAGCCGACTTCGGCGGGCTCGTCCTTGCCCTGCAGGCGTTCACGACCGCGCTGCACGGCCGCGATGAACTTCGAAAGATTGACCTCGAGCGTGTTGAGGATCTCGTCGGCGTAGTCCTCCGCGCCAAGCCGGATCTCGCGCTCGCGGGCGCGGGCATCCTCGATGATGTCCTCGGCGGCGCGTTCGGCCTGCTTGGTGACCTCCTCCTCGGAGATCAGCCGCTCTTGGCGCTCGCGCGCCTCTCTGACGATCCGCTCGGCCTCGCGCTTGGCCTCGGCGAGCATCTCCTGGCGCTCCTTGACGATCCAGCGCGCCTGCTTGATCTCCTCAGGGATCGTGGCGCGCATCTGGTCGAGGATGTCGTAGATCTCCTCTTTGTCGACACGCACCTGATCCGTCAGCGGAACGGGCTTGGCGTTGTGGACTGTGTCGTCCAGCTTGTCGATCAGAACCAGGACGTCCATCGGAACCTCTGTTTCGTCAGCGGCCGAGCTCTTCCTTCAAGCGGGCTGCCACGTAGTCGGGGACGAGATCGTCGATGTTCCCGCCAAACGTCGCAAGCTCCTTGACGCCGCTGGAACGCAAGAAACTGTACTGCGAGCTGGCCATCAGGTAGATCGACTCGATCTCGGGGGCCTCGCGGCGGTTGAGCTGATGCATCTCCAGCTCGTACTCGAAGTCGGAGATGGCGCGCAGGCCCTTCACGATTGCGCGGGCGTTCACGCTTTGCGCGAACTCGACGACGAGGTTGCTGAACGGCTCAGCGCGGACGTTGCCCATGTGCGCGGTGGCGCGCTCCACGAAGCTGATGCGCTCCTCGGTCGTGAACAGCGTTCTGGCCTTGCGGACGGGCAGATTCACGACCGCGACGACGACCTCCTCGAACAGCTTCGAGGTGCGGCCGATGACATCGAGGTGGCCGTTCGTGATCGGGTCATAGGAGCCCGGGCAGACGGCGATGCGGTTACTGAGTTCGCTCATGGGTTCGGATCAGGGTGTCGCCGTAGCGTCGTTCGTCGGTCAGCGGAAGGTCCGGGTCGAGGTCGAGCGGGGTGCGCCGGTCGCTCTCGCTCACGACGCGCCCGCCGGTGGCGAGCACCTGCGCGATCAGAGGCGACAGCTCGCGTCCCAGCTCGGCCGCGAGACGGTATGGAGGGTCGAGCAGCACGAGATCGTATTCGTGACGGGCCGCACGTGCGCTGCGCAGGAAGGCGCGCACGTCCTGGCGGCGGACTACAGCCTGTTCGGCGGTCAGGCCGAGCGCGGCGACATTGGTGCGAATCGCCTTGATCGCAGTGGGTGCGGAGTCGACGAGCGTGGCGTGCGTCGCTCCGCGTGAGAGCGCCTCCAACGCGAGCGCACCGGAGCCGGCGAACAGGTCGAGCACGCGCTGGCCGTCGAGCGGACCGAGGCGCTGGAAGAGCGCCTCGCGCACGCGGTCGCTCGTGGGGCGGGTCGCGTCACCCGGCGGTGCCGTCAGGCGGCGCCCGCCATAGCGTCCGGCGACGATCCTCATGCGGGGATCGGGGCGAGCGCCTCGGGACCGTAGGCGGCCGCGAGCGCCTCGGCCAGCAGCGCGTGCTCGGGGTCTTCAAGGTCGGGGTCTTCGCGAACGAGCGCGGCGGCGTGGACGTGTGCGCGCTCCAGCAGGTCCGCATCCTCGGGCAGCGTTGCGACGCGAAAGCGGGCCTCGCCGTGCTGACGCACGCCGATCAGCTCGCCCTCGCGGCGCAGCTCGAGGTCGATCTGTGCGAGGCGAAAGCCGTCGCGGTGTGCGGCGAGCGCCTTCAGGCGGGCGGAGTCCTTCGGGCCGAACAGCAGGCACAGGGACGCATGTTGGCCGCGGCCGATCCGACCGCGCAGCTGGTGGAGCTGGCTGATGCCGTAGCGCTCGGCGTCCTCGACGAGCATCACCGTCGCGTTTGGCACGTCAATCCCGACCTCGATCACAGACGTAGCGACGAGCACATCGGCGCCGCCAGCGGCGAACGCGGCCATCGCCTCCTGCTTCTCGCGCGGACGCAGCTGGCCGTGCATCAGCACGACGCGGAAGTCTCTGAACTCGCTGTCGCGCAGGCGCTCGAACTCAGCGCGGGCTGCCTTTGCTTGCAGTGTCTCCGACTCCTCCACGAGTGGGCAGACCACGAACGCCTGACGCCTGGCGCGCAGCTCCTCGCGGATCCGCTCGTAGGCGCGCTCCCGCTCGCGCTCGCCGCTGGCGACGTGCGTCTCGATCGGGCGGCGGCCGCGGGGCAGCTCTTTGAGGCTCGTGTGGTCGAGGTCGCCGTGCTCGACGAGCGCGAGCGTGCGCGGGATGGGTGTGGCTGTCATGTGCAGGACGTGCGGGGTGAGCTTGTCCGGGGTGGACGGGCCCTTCTCATCGAGCGCGGCACGCTGGCGAACGCCGAAGCGGTGCTGCTCGTCGACGACCGCGACGGCGAGGCGCGCGAACTGGACGTCCGGCTCGATCAGCGCGTGGGTGCCGACGACGAGGCTCAGCTCGCCGGTAGCCAGCTTGCCGAGAACGTCGGCGCGGCGGGTCGCTGTGGTGGAGCCGGTCAGCAGCGCAGCCGGGACCGCCTCCCCCGGCATCAGCGCCTGGATCGTCGCGAAGTGCTGTTCGGCGAGCGTCTCGGTGGGCGCCATGAGGGCGCCTTGCCAGCCCTGCTCGACGGCGCGCAGGAGGGCGAAGAGGGCGACGACGGTCTTGCCGGAGCCGACCTCGCCCATCAGCAGGCGCTGCATCGGATGGGCTTGGGCGAGGTCGTGGTCGATGTCTTCGAAGGCGTTGGCCTGGTCGCCGGTGAGCGGAAACGGCAGGCCTTCTCTGAGCCAGCGCGCAGTCAGCTCGCGCGGGCCGTCGAGCGGGGGCGCGGCCGCCGTGTGCTCGCGCCGGGCGCGGCGGCGCAGCAGCGCGAGCTGCACGAGCAGCAGCTCGTCGAAGGCGAGGCGTCGGCGGCCACCGAGCGGGTCTTGATCCGCTTGTGGGAAGTGGAGCGCGGTGAGTGCCGCGGGGCGGTCGGGCAGGCGCTCCTGTGCCCGCAGCCGGGCAGGGAGCGGCTCGAGCGTGTCGGCGATCGCCTCGCGGTGCTCGCGCATCAGCGCGAGGATGCGCGTCGAGTCGATCCCCTCGCTGGCCGGGTACTGGGCGACCTGTGCTTCGCCTGTGACCTGCAGATCAGTCGGGGCGTGGGCGGTGACGGACGTTCGCCCTCTCAGATCGGTGCGCACAGTCAGCAGCAGCCGTGTGCCGGGCGGGTAGCGCTGGGCGAGCCATGGCTGGTTGAAGAACGAGACCTCCATCGAACCGGTCGCGTCAGCGACGGTCGCCGCGACGCGCGGCTTCATGCCGCGGCGATGGACGGAGCGCGTGTCGATCTTGCGCACTTCGACGAGCACGGTCGCGGTCTCGCCGCGTTGGAGGGTCGCGACGGTGCGGGCCTCGCCGCGTGCGCGGGGCAAGTGCTCCAGGAGGTCCCCGACCGTGTGAAGGCCGAGCGTGTCGAGCGCTCTGGCGGCTCTGGGGCCGAGGTCGGTCGTGGGGAGCGGTTGTTGCAGCTGGCTCGGGCGTGGGAGACGGACAGGCGCCTGGGAAAGCGTGGCGTCGTCGAAGGGCTCAGCGCTGGCGAACTGCATGGGCATCGAGGAGGCGGCCATCGGCGCCTCAACTATGCCCGGCGGGGCGGTCACGCTGAGCAGTGTGCATCTGCGACCGCTATGCGGTCGCTAAGGGACAGTGCTCGGGCTACTCGGCGGAGAGGAGGTACCAGTAGGCGGGCTGCCCGCCGGTGGTGAGCTCCAGCTCGGCGGGGCTGCCGTCGTGGAGGGCGGTGATCGCCTCGGCGTCCAGGGGAGCGCCATCGCCGCTGAGGCAGGTGACGAGCTCGGCTTCGTCGGCGAGCGTGGCGAGGACGGAGCGCAGGGTCTCCTCCGGCGCGCCCCAGGCGACGAGTTCGTCGCCGACGAAGCCGACGGCCTCGCCGGCGCGGAAGCGGCCGCCGGCGTCGTCGCGTGCGGCTGGGGCGACGGCGCCGGTTCTCACCCGCTCCAACGCGTCGGTCAGCGCGGAGGCGTTGGCGGCACCGTCCCGGTTGGCGTCGAACGTGATCGCCGCCGCCAGCCCGGCCTGCTGCGAGCGGGAGCGCACGACGTGGACCTGCTTCTCCGACAGCTCGGCGGCGCGCTCGGCGGCCATGAAGACGTTCGAGCTGTTGGGCAGCACGATCACCTCCTCGGCGGGCACGGCGTGGATGCCGGCGAGCAGGTCGTACGTGGACGGGTTGAGCGTGGCGCCGCCGTCGAGCGTGTGGAAGCCGAAGCTCTCGTAGAGCCCGCGGATGCCGTCGCCAGAGACGACGGCGAGCGCGCCGGATGCGGCCGTGACGGTTGAGCCGTTGGTCGCCGAAGCGCTCGCAGCGAGCCGCTCGGAGCGCTCCTCGACCTGTGCGTCCATGTCGGCGACGTCGAGGTGCGAGAGCGTGCCGGCGCCGTCGAACAACGCGGTCGCGGCGTCGGGATCATTGGTGTGGACGTGCACCTTCAGGGTCGTCTCGTCGCCGACGACGAGCACCGAGTCGCCGATCTGCTCGAGCGCCTCGATGAAGCCACGGGCTCTCAGGCCGCTGCCGGTGACGGCGAAGTTCGTGCAGTAGCGGTAGGTCGAGGACTCGTGCTGCGGATGCGTCACGCGCGCAGCGCGATGGTGTGCGATCTCCGGCGGCTCGCTGCCGCGCAGCGCGGCGATTACGCCGGCGAACAGGACCGTGAGGCCGTAGCCACCCGCATCGACGACGCCTGCCTCGCGCAGCACCGGCAGCAGCTCGGGGCCGCGCTCGACCGACTGCAGCCCGGTCTCCAGCGCGCGCTCGAGCACGTCGGCGATCAGCTCGTCCTGGTGCTCGTCGGAGGTGTCGGCGTCGAGGCGGGTTTCGCGCATGTGCGCGAGCTCGGTCGCGATTCGGCTCGCCATCTCGCGCACGACCGTGAGGATCGTGCCCTCCGCCGGCTCGCGCACGGAGCCGTACGCCTGCTCGGCCGCGCGCGCCATCGCGGCGCCGATCAGGACCGGGTCGACCAGCTCGCCGGGACGGCTCGCGAGCTCCTCGGCGGCGCCGCGGATCAGCTGCGACAGGATCACGCCGGAGTTACCGCGTGCCCCAAGCAGCGCCGCGCGTGCGACCGATCTGACGATCTCGTCGCGGCCGATCTCGTCGATCGTGCGCTCCTGGGCGGCGGCCGCGAGGCGATCGAGCTCCTGCAGGACGGCGCGCAGTGTGAGCGCCATGTTGTCGCCCGTGTCGCCGTCGGCGACCGGGAAGACGTTCAGCTCATTGACCTCGTCGCGGCGCGCCTCAAGCTGGGCGAGCGCACCCTCGACGGCGGCACGGAAGCGGAGAAGGCTGGGATCGGACACGGGGCGCCGGAGACCGTAGCGCCTCAGCGCGACGAACGACAGGCTGGACGATGGGCGGGCGGGCCTGACAGCCCGAACCTGCCTACGCCTTCGTGACCTTGCCGGCCTTCAGGCAGCGCGTGCAGACGTAAACGCGCTTGGCGGTTCCGCCGAGGTCGACGCGGACGCGCTGAAGATTGGGGTCGAAGCGCCGCTTCGTGGCAACCATCGAGTGGCTGCGGCTCTGACCGAACGCGGGACCCTTGTTGCAGACGTGGCAGACCTTTGGCATGGCTCGGGCAGTATACGCAAGGTCCGCGTGCGGGCGCGGAGCGGTGCCATTCGGCGAGATCCCATATCTATGGTGTTGCACCGCGGTACGGCCCCTGCTTCACTCAGCGCATGCCCACCAGACACCGCCGCCATTCGATCACCGAGACCCCCCGTGTCCGCGAGGCGCTCGAGCCGTTGCGCCGCCAGGGACTGAAGGTCGACCTCGGCGACCTCGTCGTGCTCGGGGCCGAGCAGCGCCTGCGTCAGATGGAGGCGGAGCAGGTCGAGGAGGAGCGCAGACGCGAGCTGCGAGAAGATCTCGTCAGGCGGCTGCACACCGGCGAGGGACTCGACGTTGCCGCTGCGTACGAGGTGCGCGAGACGGGCTGGACCCATTGAGGCCCTACGGCGGCGCCGTCCTGCTCGACAACTCGGCCTGGGCGCGCGCGCTCGACGGCCGCGTCACCGGGCAGCGGCGCAAGCACTTCGACCAGGCGCTCGCGAGCGGCGAGCTTTGGAGCTGTCCGCCCGCGCTGCTGGAGATGCGCTTCAGCGCGCGCAACCGCGACGGCTTCCTCGGCAGCGGGCGGGAGCTCGCCGCCCTCCCTCACGCCCCACTGACGTCAGCCGCGGCCGACGCCGCCGTCCACGCACAGGAAGCGCTCGCGGTCGCGCCCAGGGTCTCGCACCGCGTCAAGCCGGTCGACCTGCTGATCGCCGCGATCGCCGCGAGCGAAGGGCTCGGGGTGCTGCACTACGACGGTGACTACGACACGATCGCCGAGCACACGTCGCTGCGGTTCGCGAGCGTGTGGGTAGCTCCACGCGGCAGCATCGACTGAGATTCAGGAGACGGAGAATCCAGCGGCGCGGGGACGTCTGCTCAGCTCGTCCTTGATGGCGAGCGAGGCGAGCACGGCCTCGGCGGCGTGGGCGCCGGAGTCGCGCTTGGGACCGCCTTGCACGCGGGCGAGCGCCTGCTCCATCGAGTCGACCGTCAGGACGCCGAAGCCGACCGGCACGCCGGTGAGCAGCTGTACCTGCTGGATGCCGCGCGCGGCCTCGCCACAGACGTAGTCGTAGTGGTCCGTCTCGCCGCGGATCACGGCGCCGAGCGCCACCACCGCGGCGTAGCGACCGGACTCGGCGGCGTATTTGGCCGCAAGCGGGAGCTCGAAGGCGCCCGGCACGTCGTAGACGTCGATCTCGCCGTGCGGCTGGAGCGCCTCCGTCGCACCCGCGACAAGCCGCTCCGCCAGCTCGGTGTAGAAGCGCCCGACGATGAGCGCGAAGCGCTGCTCAGGCATCGGCCCCGCCTTCGGCCTCGCGGTCGCCGCGCTGCTCGTCGAGCAGCATCTCCTCGTCAAGCGGCAGACCCTGGTGATGGAGCGTGTGGCCCATGCGGTCGCGCTTGGCGCGCAGGTAGGCCTCGTTGTGCGGGTTCGGCGTCGGCTGGATCGGCACCTGGCCGGTGACCGACAGCCCGTAGCCCTCCAGGCCGATGATCTTCTTCGGGTTGTTCGTGAGGATGCGGATCGATGACAGGCCCAGGTCGGTGAGGATCTGGGCGCCGATGCCGTAGTCGCGCAGGTCGGCCGGCAGGCCGAGCTTGAGGTTCGCGTCGACCGTGTCGAGCCCCTCCTCCTGCAGCTTGTACGCGCGCAGCTTGTTCAGCAGGCCGATCCCACGGCCCTCCTGCGCGAGGTAGAGGAGCACGCCGCGGCCGGCCTCCTCGATCATCGCCAGCGCCGACTCCAGCTGCTCGCCGCAGTCGCAGCGGAGCGAATGGAAGACGTCGCCAGTGAGGCACTCCGAGTGCACGCGCACGAGCACGTCGTCCGCGTTGGCGACGTCGCCCTTGACCATCGCGACGTGGTGCTTGTCGTCGACGAGGGAGCGGTAGCCGACGACCTCAAAATCGCCGAAGGCGGTCGGCAGACCGGTCGAGACGACGCGCTCGACGAGCTTGTCGTGGCGGCGGCGGTAGGCAACGAGATCGGCGACCGTGATCATCTTCAGGTCGTGCCGAGCGCAGTAGCCGACGAGGTCGTCGACGCGCGCCATCGTCCCGTCGTCGTTCATGATCTCGCAGATCACGCCGGACGGATTGAGACCGGCGAGACGGGCCAGATCGACAGCCGCCTCCGTCTGACCGACGCGCTCCAGGACGCCACCTGGCTTCGCCTTAAGCGGGAACACGTGGCCCGGCTGCACAACGTCGCGCGGGCGTGAGCCGGGGTCGATCGCGACCTGGATCGTGTGCGCGCGATCGTGCGCGGAGATGCCGGTCGTGACGCCCTCGCGCGCCTCGATCGAGACGGTGAAGGCGGTCTCGAACGGCGACTCGTTCTTCGCCGCCATCAGGTCGAGCCCGAGCTCGTCGCAGCGGTCGGGCGTGAGCGCGAGGCAGATCAGGCCACGCCCCTCCTTCGCCATGAAATTGATCGCCTCGGGCGTCGCAAACTGGGCGGCGAGCGTGAGGTCGCCCTCGTTCTCGCGGTCCTCGTCGTCGCAGACGACGACCATCTTGCCCTGGCGAATGTCCTCGATCGCCTCCTCGACGGTCGCGAAGTGCGTCTGCGTCTCCGCGCTCATCGCGCCACCAGCTTCTCGACGTATTTCGCGAGCACGTCTACCTCCAGGTTGACGGTTCGTCCGGGCGCAGCCGCTCCGAGGCTCGTGCGCTCCAGGGTCTCGGGGATCAGGGAGACGGTCAGGGACTCGTCGTCGACTGCGGCAACGGTGAGGCTGACGCCGTCGATCGCGATCGACCCCTTCTCAACCACATATCGCAGCAGATCCGGCGTCGCCGCGATGCGGATGCGGCGCGCAAAGCCGTCCGGCTCGACGGCGGCGACGGTGCCGAGGCCGTCGACGTGGCCCTGTACGACGTGGCCGCCGAGGCGGTCGTGCGCGCGCAGGGGCAGCTCGAGGTTGACCTGTGCGCCTTCGATCGCCTCGGCGAGCGAGGAGCGGCGCAGCGTCTCGTTCATCACGTCCGCGGCAAAGCGCTCAGCGCTCGCGTCGACCGCGGTCAGGCAGACGCCGTTGACGGCGACGGAGTCGCCCGGCTGGAGCTCCGCGGCCAGCGGCGCGGCGACCGTGAGACGCACACCGTCGGCGCTCGGCTCGACCGCTGTCACCGTCCCAAGTGCCTGCACGAGCCCGGTGAACATCACCACTCCCGCAGCCGGGCGGAGATGAGCAGGTCGCCCGCGACGGACTCGCACTCGAGCGTCAGCGCGCGCAGCGCATCCGAGATTGTCTCGACGCCCTCGCCCTCGAGCGGATCGCGTGCGGTGCGCCCGCCGAGCACGAGCGGCGCGAGGAACAGCCGCAGCTCGTCGATCTCGCCGGCATCGAAGAACGCGCCGGCCAGTCTCGGGCCTCCCTCCAGCAGGATCGAGCCGACGCCGGCCGCCCCGAGCTGGTCGAGCGCCGAGCAGACGCGCGCCTGCTCGTGCTCGCCGGTGGCGACGATCACCTCCGCGCCGTGCGTCTCGAGCGCGTCGGTGGCGCTGCGCGGGGCGGCGCGCGAGACGACGACCGTCAGCGGGATCTCCAGCGCCGCGGTGACGAGCTGCGAGTCGAGCGGCAGGCGCGCGGTCGCATCGAAGACGACGCGGCGGGGCTGGTGCGCGACGTCGGGGATGCGGGCCGTCAGCTGCGGATCGTCGGCGAGCGCGGTGCCGATCCCGACCGCGACCGCGTCGCACTCGGCCCGCCAGCGGTGCGCGCGGCGACGGCTCTCCTCGTTGGAGATCCACTTCGAGTCGCCGGCGCGGGTGGCGACCTTGCCGTCGAGCGTCATCGCCGACTTGAACAGGACCCACGGACGTCCGGTGCGGGCGTGCTTGCGGAAGGGCTGGTTGAGCAAGCGTGCGCGCGCGGCGAGCTCGCCGTCGGCGAGCACGACCTCTATCCCCTCGTCGCGCAGGATCCCCAGCCCCCGTCCAGAGGCCTTCTCGGTCGGGTCGTCGGAGGCAACGACGACGCGGCGGATGCCGGAGGCGACGATCGCGTCGGTGCAGGGCGGCTGCTTGCCGGTGTGGCAGCACGGCTCGAGCGAGACGTACAGCGTCGTGTCGGCAAGATCCGCGCCCGCGGCGGCGTGGAGCGCCTCGACCTCGGCGTGCGGTTCGCCGTAGGCGGTGTGCCAGCCCTCCCCCAGCACCTCGCCGTCACGGGCGATCACGGCGCCGACCAGCGGGTTCGGGCTGACGCGTCCCTGCCCCTGCAGCGCAAGCTCCAGCGTGCGCGCGAGGTGGAGCCGGTCGGTGTCGGTGCGGAGAGGCATTCTCATAGGGAGGATACGCGGCGGCTCATCCGCAGCGACCGCCACGCAGGCGGTGGACGACGATCTGCGGCCCCGGGCGCGCGTATGCGAGCGGGTAGTAGTCGAACGACCAATCGAAGTTGAAGCGCGGTGGTTTCGCGCCGTCGCGGTAGGGGCTGAAGCGCGCTGCGACCTCGCCGCGCCGGTCCAACGCGGCGTAGTAGGCGATCGCCTGCGGAACCTGGTCGGGCTGTGCGAAAGCGCGCGCGAACTGCGTCGAGCCGGTGACGACCCAGCAGTAGCCGGCGGCGACGTACTCGTCGAGCAGCGCGGGGCGCAGCGTGCGCTCGTACTTGTCGACCTTGACGAAGCGCGTGCGCCCGGCCGGCAACGGTCTGCCGGTGTCATCGACGTCAGCACGGGCCGTGTCCCACAGGCGCCAGCGGCCGCCGCTTGGGGTGGCGGGATGGGCGCGGTCGGGGTCCTCGAGCCAGCGCGCGGGCACGAACGGCTCGATCACGACTCTTGCGCCCGCGGGCACGTTCGCGAGCAGCCATGTGCGCGCCTCCCCGCGCGTGTCGGGACGCGCGAGCACGCGGTCGACATGGATCGTCGTGACGAGGCCCTGTGCGAGTAGCGCGGCGGCAACGAGCGCGGCCGCCGGCAGCGCAAGCCGGGGGGCGCGCTCGGCAGCGGCGCGCGCGAGCACCATCCCCCCGTATGCCGCCAACAGAATCGCGATCGGCAGCACGGGCAGCAGCCAGCGCCCGAAGTAGCGCTCCTGCAAACCCATGAAGACGACGTAGAGCAGCGGCGTTGGCAGCAGCACGAGCGCGAGGCGGCGGTCGCGCAGCAGCAGGCGAATCGCCCCGCCGAGCGCGGCGAGCGCGGGGATCCAGCCGAGCCCCCACGTCAACGACCACAGGTAGTAGACGACGCCGTTGCGCTGTGTGAGACCGAGCTTGGCCAGTTCCTCCCCACTCGCGAGTCTGCGCTGTCTGGCGACGCCGGCGTGGAAGGTGTCGAAGTCGAGCAGCGCATACGGATTGGCGATCAGGAAGCCGCCGAGTGCGGCCGCGCAGGCGGCGGCCGCCGGGATGGCGAGCGTGCGCAGCAGCGGCTCGCGCCGATCGCGGGCGGTCACGAGGATCGCCGTCAGCAGCGGCAGCAGCACGATCCCGGCCGTGTACTTCGTGCCGGCGGCGAGGCCAGCACCGAGGCCGCCCAACAGCGCCGCACGCGTGCCGCCGCCGCGCAACACCAGCGCTGCGCCGAGCAGCGCGAGCGTCGCCGGCGCCGTCGCGGGCACGTCGTTGAGCGCGAGGTGGCTGTAGAAGACGGGCAGGAACGCGACCGCGCCAACTGCCGCCGCGAGCAGCCCGACGCGGCGGTCGAAGAAGCGCGCGCCCGCCATGTGCAGCAGCCAGACGGCGACCGTGCCGAGCAGCACGACCGTCACGCGCGCGATCAGGAAGACCTCGGACGGGTTGGTCGCGTAGGCGTGGGCTACAGCGTCCCGGCCGCCGAACCAGACCGCATAGATCGCGTACAGCAGCTCGGTGTAGCCCGGCGGGTTGAGGAAGTAGCCGGGGTCGAGGTCGTGGCCGAAGAAGCCGATCGCGACCGGGACGAAATGGCCCTCCTCGTCGATGTTGTACGAGAAGGGCAGTCCATGGCGGATCCCCCACAGGCGGAGGACAAGCGCTCCGAGCAGCACGCCGGCGAGCGCGAGGGTCGTGCGGTCGGGGCGGCGCATGGAATACTGCGGCGCGAGTCTAGACCACAAGGTCGACCGCTCCCTGCCTATGAAGCTCATCATCCAAATCCCCTGCTTCAACGAGGAGCAGACGCTCCCGCTGACGCTCGCCGACCTGCCGCGCGAGGTCCCCGGCTTCGACACGGTCGAGTGGCTCGTGATCGATGACGGCTCGAGCGATCGCACGATCGAGGTCGCGCGTGAGAACGGCGTCGACCACATCGTCAAGCTGACCAACAACAAGGGACTCGCGGCCGGCTTCCAGGCGGGGCTCGACGCGGCGCTCAAGCTCGGCGCCGACGTAGTCGTCAACACCGACGCCGACAACCAGTACGACGGGCGCGACATCCCGAAGCTCGTCGCGCCGATCGTCGCCGGCGACGCCGACATGGTCGTCGGCGACCGCCAGGTCGAGACGATCGAACACTTCTCGCCGCTGAAGAAGCTGCTGCAGAAGCTCGGCTCGTGGGTCGTGCGCCAGGCCTCCTCGACGACGGTTCCCGACACGACCTCCGGCTTCCGCGCCTACAACCGCGAGGCCGCGCTGCAGATGCAGGTGGTCTCGAGATTCACCTACACGCTCGAGACGATCATCCAGGCCGGGAAGCTGCTGGTCGCGGTCGACCACGTCCCGATCCGCACGAATGAGAAGACGCGCGAGTCACGCCTGTTCCCGTCGATGGGCGCGTACGTGCGCCGCAACGGGATCTCGATCTTCCGCATCTACGCGCAGTACGAGCCGCTGAAGGTCTTCTGGGGCGCCGCCGTCGTGATCGGCGTGCTGGCCGCCGCGGTGTGGATCCGCTTTGCCGTCGCGTTCGTTGGCGGCGAGGGCGCCGGCCACGTGCAGTCGCTGATCCTCGGCGCGGTGCTGTTCATTGCTGCGATGCTGCTCGGCGCGCTCGGCGTGATCGGGGACTTGCTCGCGGCGCAGCGCACGCTCTCGCAACGGACGTTCGAGCGCGTGCGACGGATCGAGCTGGCGCTCGGGATCCCGCCGTCCCATTACGAACCTGGCACCGACAAGCAGCGGGAGACGATCGAGGTATGAGCGCGACGACGCCGTCGGTGGAAGAAGTCCCCACCGGCAACACGTACGACAAGTACGGCTCGACGAACCCCGTCGTGCGGCGGCTGATGCACGGCTTTGAGAGCACGCTGGCCGAGCTGTTCGCACAAGCCTCACCCGAGTCGGTGCTCGACGTCGGCTGCGGGGAGGGCGTGCTGACGCACCAGTGGGCGCAGCAGCTGGGCGAGCGACGGATCGTCGGGATCGACCTCGACGACGAGAAGCTGAAGGCGGAGTGGAAGACGCGCCAGCGGCCGAACCTCGAGTACCGCACGATGCTGGCCGAGAACATGCCGTTCGCCGAGAACGAATTCGACGTGGCGTGCGCGATCGAGGTGCTGGAGCACGTGCCTGACCCGGCGCACACGGTCGCGGAGATGGCACGCGTCGCGAGACGGCATCTGCTCGTGTCGGTGCCGCGTGAGCCGCTGTGGCGGATGCTGAACATGGCCCGGGGGGCGTACCTGTCGGACCTTGGCAACACGCCGGGGCACGTCAACCACTGGTCGAAGCGTTCGTTCGTGCGGCTGCTCTCGCAGCACGGCGAGGTTGTCGAGAAGCGGTCGCCGTTCCCCTGGACGATGCTGCTTGTCCGGCTCGGCACCTAGCTCGGAGGCCGCCGACAGCGCCGGAGCGCAGGCGCCGGCCGACAAGGGGGGCCCACGCTCCTACGGCTCGGGCGCGCGGATCCTGACGATCGGGATCGCGTCGACCGGCATCTTCTCGTTCCTCTACCTGGCACTCGCGAGCCGCTCGCTCGGCAGCGACGCGTACGGCCGCGTCTCGCTGATGTGGTCGGTGATGTTCGTGATCCTGTCGGTGATCTACCGGCCGATCGAGCAGCTGCTCTCGCGCACGATCGCCGAGCGCCGGGCACGCGGGCTGGAGGGCCATCCGCTGCGCGTGCCGGCGACGATCCAGGCGAGCTTCGCGCTGCTGTTCCTGGTGATCGCGCTCGCGCTGCGGCCGCAGATCACCGACCACCTCTACGACGGCTCGAGCGCGCTCTACTGGATGACGGTGGTCGGCGTGCTCGCGTACGCCGGCAGCTACTTCGCGCGCGGCTGGCTGGCCGGGCACCAGCGCTTCGGCCTCTACGGCGGGCTCGTGCTGCTGGAGTCGACCTCGCGCTTCGTGTTCGCGCTGGCGGCGGCGATCGGGATCACACATGGCCAGTCGGCGATCGCAATCGGCATGGCGGTCGCTCCGTTCGTCTCGCTGATGGTCGTGCCGTTCGCGCTGGCCAGGGTGCTGCCCAGCGGTGGCGAGGGCGACGCCGCCGCCGCGAGCGCCCGCACGGAGGCGCTGCACGACGCGCCCGTGCTCGACGCCGGCATGGAGGGCCCGGCGCACGCCGAGATCGAGGAGGCCGTCGCCGACCTGACGATCCACCACGGCACGCGCTTTGCGATCTCGGTCTTCGCGATCATGCTCGCCGAGCAGACGCTGATGAACGCGGCGGTGCTGATAGTCAACGCGTCCTCGGGCGAGGCGCTCGCCGGCTTCGTCTTCAACGTGCTGCTGATCGTGCGCGCGCCGCTGCAGCTGTTCCAGGCGATCCAGACGTCGATCCTCCCCCACCTCGCCGGGCTCGAGGTGCGCGAGAGCGGCGAGGAGTTCGCGAAGGCGATCCGCGTCACGGTCCTCGCGATCGCCGCCTTCGCGAGCGCCTGCGCGCTCGGCCTGCTGGCGATCGGGCCGTGGGTGATGAGCACCTTCCTCGGCGACAAGGGCTTTACGTACGAGCGCGGCGGGCTCGCGCTGGTCGCGGTCGGGATGGGCTTCCACCTGATCGCGGGCACGTTGAATCAGGCTGCGTTGGCGCGCCGGCGCGCCGGGCTCGCGGCCGCGGCGTGGCTGGTGAGCGCCGTGCTGTTCGTCGCCTGGATGGTCTCCCCCGTCGTCAACGACGAGGTGCTGCGCGTCGAGACGGGCTACTTCGGCGCGGCGTTCCTGCTCAGCTGTTTGCTGTTCGGGCTGTACCGGCGACCCGCCTGAGCGGGCCGCCGGAACGCAGCGGATCTACTCGTAGGCGAGCGCGCTCAGCACATCGAGCCTGGCCGCCCGCCGGGCCGGCCAGATCGCAGCGATCACACCGAAGATCGCGGCGACGACGAGCAGGATCACGAGCTGCAGGATCGGAATCGAGATAGTGAAGCCTTCGCTCTTGAGCGGGATCGTCACGAGTACGGCGAAGATCCCGCCGAGCACGACGCCGAGCACGGAGCCGATCATCGCCGTGATGACCGACTCGTAGCGCACGAGCTGCTTGACCTGCCTGCGCGAGGTGCCGATCGCGCGCAGCATCCCCAGCTCGCGCGTGCGCTCGTGGATCGCGAGCACGAGCGTGTTGACGATCCCGAACAGCGAGATGACGATCGTGAGTGCCAGCAGCACGTAGAAGAAGATCAGCAGCTGCGTGACCTGACCGTTCTGCTCGTCGATGAAGCCCTGCTTCGTGAGCACCTTGAGGCTCGGGTACTGCGCCTTGACCGATCTGGCGGTCGCGTCCTTGACGGCATCGACGTCAGCGCCCGGCGTAGTGCCGACCATCAGGAAGGCGTTGCCGGTGACGTTGAAGGCCGGGGCCATCAGCAGGTTCGTGACGGTCAAATCGGCGAACAGGTTGGCCTTGTCGTCGTAGATGCCGGTGGCTCTCAGCTGGAGCTGCGCGCCGGTCGGCGTCGTCAGTGCGATCGTGTCGCCGACCTGCTTGTCGTGATCCTTCGCCCAGTCCTTCGCGAGCAGCACCTCGCGCGGGCCGAGCGCGCGGATCGTCGCGGGCGAGCCGTCGGTCCAGTCCAGGTTGAAGACGCGGTCGATCGTCTGCGGGTCGACGCCGGTGACCGGCGTCTTGCCGACGCCCGCCACGCGGGAGTTGCTGAAGCGGATGCCGGAGACCGTCTGGACGCCGGGCTGGTCCGCGACCGCTCTCGTCGCCGAGGCCGGCAGCGCGAGCCCGAAGATCTTGCTCTCGACGATCATCTGGCCCTTCAGGCCTGACTCCACCTGGCCGTCGATCGAGGCCTTCAGGCCGGCGGCGAAGATCGTCACGAACGCGACGAGCGCAACGCCGATCATCAGCGCGGCCGAGGTGGAGGCCGTGCGACGCGGGTTGCGCGTCGCGTTCTCGCGAGCCAGGCGGCCGCTTACGCCGCGCAGACGCTCGAGCGGCAGGCCGACGGCCGCCGCCAACGGTCTGACGATGAGGAACGCGAGCAACCCGACGCCGATGAAGACGACGCCCGCGCCCGCGCCGACGAGCGCCGCGGCGCTGCCGCCGCTGGAGCTGCCGAACAGGCCGAGGCACAGCAGCGCGACGCCGATCCCCGCGATCACGCCCGCGATCGGCGTGCGCCAGCGCGCCGCGCGGCCGCGCGGCAGGCTCGACGCGTCCTGCAGGGCGGCGATCGGCGGCACGCGCGTAGCACGCACAGCCGGACCGATCGCGGCGACCAGCGTGATGACGGTACCGAGGAGGATCGAGACGATCAGCGTGCGCGGCTCGAACACGATCCCGCTCGCCGGCAGGTCCGCGCCGAACGCCTTGAAGAGCGCCTTGAGCCCCGGAGCGAGCCCGAAGCCGAGCAGGAAGCCGACAGCCGAGGCGACGAGCCCCAGCAGGAACGCCTCCCCGATCACCGCACGCAGGATCTGACGGCGATTGGCGCCGATCATCCGCAGCAGCGCGAACTCGCGCACACGTTGAGCGACGGTGATCGAGAACGTGTTGACGATCAGGAACGCGCCGACGAACAGCGAGATGCCGGCGAACACGAACAGGAACGTGCGCAGGAAGCCGAGCTGGTCCTGGATGTCTCTCGCGTCGGATCTCGCCTGCTCAGATCCCGTGCGGACGGTGTAGGCATCCGCCGGAAGCGCCTCGCGAATGTCCGCGGACAGATTTCTCGGCGCGGTGCCCGCCTGCGCCGCCACCTGGATCGTGTTGAACTGGTCCGGGAGGTCGAGCAGTCTCTGCGCGACGGGCGTCGTCACGAGCGCGATCGCCGCGCCGCCGAGCGAGGCCTGGTCGCCGAACTGCGTGACGCCGACGAGCCGGAAGGACTCCTGCGGCCCCTTGCCGGACAGCCGCACCGTGTCGCCGAGCTCGAAGCCGGCCTTGTCGACGTGCGTCTGGTCGAGCGCGACCTCGCGCGCCGTCCGCGGGGCGTGGCCCTCGGCATAGTTGAACGGGCTGAAGCGCTCCGGGGACACGTCCGCGATGAACATCGGCGCGCCCGTCGTGATCAACGGGTCGTCGTCCTTGTCGTAGATGAGGCCCGCGTCGAAGATCGATCCGGCCGCCAGCGCGACCCCGGGCACCTGCCGGATCTCGTCGACGACCGACTGCTTGAGCGGCGCGGGCGCCGAGTTTTCGTCGGTGCCGAACAGTCTCTTCGGCGTGACGACGACGTCGACGCCTTGGTTGGCCGTCTGGAAGATAGTGTCGAACGTGCTGTCGATCGTGTCGGTCAGCAGGTACGTGCCCGAGACGAGCGCGATCCCGAGCACGATCGCGAAGGCGGTCAGCGCGGTGCGCAGCTTGCGTGCCGCGATACCGCGCAGCGTAAGAGCGAGCATCAGGCGACCGTGCGCAGCAGGTCGTGGACCTCGTCCGGGGTGCCGGCGGCGCCGTCGTGGACGATCTTGCCGTCGGCGAGCACGACGACGCGGTCGGCGACAGCCGCCGCGCTTGCCTCGTGCGTGACCATCACGACCGTCTGGCCGAGCTCGTCGACGGACTGGCGCAACAGCTTCAGCACCTCGGCGCTCGCGACCGAGTCGAGGTTGCCGGTCGGCTCATCGGCGAACACGACGGCAGGCTTGGAGATGAGCGCACGAGCGACCGCGACGCGCTGCTGCTGGCCGCCGGACAGCTCGGACGGGTGGTGCGTGAGGCGGTCGCCCAAGCCGACCGTTCCGATCAGCTGCTGGCGCCAGCCGTCGTCGATCTTGCGGCCGGCGATCCGCAGCGGCAGGTCGATGTTCTCCCCGGCGGTGAGGACGGGCAGCAGGTTGAACGACTGGAAGATGAACCCGACCCGATCGCGGCGCAGCCGGGTCAGCGCCTTGTCCTTCAGACCGGTGATTTCAGTGTCGCCGATGAACGCCCGGCCGGCGGAGGGTGTGTCCAGACCGGCCATGGTGTGCATCAACGTCGACTTGCCCGACCCGGACGGGCCCATGATGGCGGTGAACTGACCAGCAGCGAAGGTGACGTCGACCGCGTCGAGCGCCACCACTCGGGCGTCACCGGACCCATACACCTTGGACACACCCTCGGCCTTCGCTCCGACTCTCGTCGGCGACGAGCCCGGCTCCTCGATTGCCTCGAC
>DASYLH010000053.1:0-25123 GCA_036009645.1 Conexibacter sp. | reverse complement strand
CTGCGCACGACCCACAGCAGGAACAGGTAGAGGACCGCCAGGAAGGCGAGCTTCAGCGCCACGGATGCCGGCTCCAGCGTCGTCATCGCGCTACTCCAGCTCGAACGTCAGGACGGAGGTGCCGAGCTCGATGCGGTCGCCCGGTCGAAGGGCATGCGCCTGCTCGATCCGCGTGCCGTTGACCGAGACGCCGTTCGTCGAGCCGAGGTCCGCGACGAACCAGCCGCCGCCGCGCGGGCGCACCTCCGCGTGCTGGCGCGAGACGTTCGCGTCGTCGAGCACGACGTCGCACGAGCGGCTGCGGCCCAGCGTCGCCCCGCTCGCGCCGACGACGAGCCGCTTGCCTCTCATCACCAGCAGCGCGCGTGCGTCGCGCGCCTTCGCGCGCTGCTCCAGCGGCTCCTGCAGCCGTTCGGCAGCGCTGTAGATCATCGTGTGGCCGGCATCCCCCTGCGATGGTCCGGCCGCCGGATCCTCGGACGGCTCCACCAAGCGCGCCTGGATGCCGAACTCGCCCAGCCGCAGCCGCTCGTCGGTGCGGAACTCGATCGACGGCTTCGACATCAGCGCGAAGCGCTCGCGGCGGGCATGCTCCAGCAGGTAGCCGGCCAGCTCGTCGCGCAGCTCGCGCTCGAAGCCACCCAAGCGCTCGCGGTCCTCCGGCGACAGGTACACGGCGTACTCGTTCGGCACGTACACGCGCGAGACGGAGTGCGACTGGTGCTCCTCCATCTCCCGCGCCAGCTTGCGCGCGATCTCGACCGGGCGCACCTCCGAGCGGAAGGCGCGGCTGAAGGTCCCCTCGACGAGGCCCGCGATCTTGCTCTCGAGGCTGCGGAATACGCTCATACGCTGCGCGGGGGTGCCGGGTGCGTGCGGCGCCCGGGCCGAGTGGCGCCGATCCACGGCGCCGATCGCACCTCATGCTACGGGAGCACCGGCGGATCCGATTCGCGCGCGACGCGCCGCCCACCCGCGTCCGCACCGCGCACCGCCCGTGCCGCGACGGCGATCAGCACCCCGGCGGCGGCCGCGAGCGCGGTGCCGCGCGAGTCCGGCTGCGGCACGACGCCGGGGCCGAGCGCCCGCCCGATCGCGCCCGCGGCGGCGGCCAGGCCCGCCGCCCACAGCGTCGCGGCCACCAGGTCGAGCGCCGCCGAGCGCCCGCGCACGAGCCACGGCAGGATCGCCGCGGCGCCTGCCCACAGCGCCGCGCAGGCGAGCACGCCGCTGTTCAGCAGCGGAGCGATCACGTGCGTTGCGGCGTCGTGGAGCGAGCCCTCCCAGGCCGTCCCGTGAGGAGTCCCTCTGACGCGGCCGTAGTAGAGCGTCTCGTGCACGACCGGCTCCGCCAGCGCGACCATCCAGAAGCCGAGCGCGCCGAGCGCCGCCCGGCGCCACAGCGTGCGCGCCTGACCGGCTACCGCGGGAAAGGCCCCGGCGAGCAGCACGACGCCCATCAGCGGGGCCGCGAAGGGAACCGACCATGCGCGGCCGCGCAACAGGAGCAGCAACGGCGGCGCGACGAGCGCGCACGCGAGTACGAGCGCGAGACCGGCGCCGCCTCCGGTGACGGCGTCGCCGGCGACCCAGCCAAGCAGCACGGCGGCCGTGGCGATCCAGCCCAGCCGGGGCAGCAGCCCGACGACCGCGGCCGCGAGGGCGCCGGCGAGCAGTGGCCGTGCCGGGGGTGGGCCGTCGCCGAGAGTTTGGAGCGCCAGGGCGGTGAGCCCACCGGCGGCGAGGCCGGGCAGGATGTGGCCTGTGAGCAGGGGTATCGGCGCCGTGGCGGGCGGGTCCTGTCGCGGCGCGAGGCGATTTCGCGAGCGAGTCGCGAAATCGTCCTCCCCCGCGCCACCCGCCCGATCCGCGCGCCGATCCTCCACCGTCCATCCGTCGAGCGCGCCCAGCTCGGCCGCGACATCCGCCAGCTCGCGCTCCCGGCTGCGGCGGCGCAGCGGGCGCAGGGCCGCGACCCGCGTAACGGCAGTCGCCGCGCGGTCGAACGCCGGCGCCTCGATCGTGCCCGGCTCGTCGCCCAGGTCCCGCAGGGAGCTTCTCAGCGCTCGGCTGAGGTGGGCGACCGTGCCGCGGTCTCTGGGGTGCGGCAGGAGCGCTGTGTCGATCGCGTCGCAGAGGGCCGGTGGAAGGTCGCGTCGCTGGCGGGAGAGCGGTGGCAGTGTTGCGCCGAGCTTGCGTGCGGTTGCGACAGCGCTGCCACCGCGCACGGGGTTGACGCCGCTGAGCGCCTCGTAGAGGACGAGCGCGGTCGCGTAGAGGTCGGCCGGCGCGCCGGCCTCCTTGCCCTCTGCCTGCTCGGGTGCCATGTAGGCGAGCGTGCCGACGACGTCGCCGGTGCGCGTGAGCGCGTCGCTGCCCGCTCCAACGACCCGGGCCACGCCGAAGTCGGTCAGCTTCGCCGCCGGCGAGCCGGCCGGACGGGCATCGGGGACGAGCACGTTCGAGGGCTTCACGTCGCGGTGCACGACGCCCTGCGCGTGCGCGTGGGCCAGCCCGGCGCACAGCGCGATGCCGATCTCCGCGACGTCGCGATCGCTCAAGGCGCCCTCGTGCAGCAGCTGCGCGAGCGTGCCGCCGCGCACGAGCTCCGACACCAGATACGTCGTGTCGTCCTCGGCGCCCGCTTCGTAGAGCGTGACGATCGCCGGGTGCGCCAGCCGCGCCGCCGCTCTCGCCTCGCGCGTCGCGCGGCCCGATGCCACCTGCTCGCCGGAGATCGCCTTCACGGCCACGTCGCGCTCCAAGCGCTCGTCGCGCGCCCGCCAGACGACGCCGAACGCGCCGGATCCGAGCCGCTCGTACAGCCGGTAGCGCTCGAGCACGAGCGCGGAGGAACCGCCGCCGCGCGTCCCATCGCCCGCGCCGCTCTGCGCCCCGGCCACGCGGGTCACCGCCTCGCTGGACGGCGGGATCCGGTCGGTCGGGGCCTCGCTCCCGGGATCGCTCGGGGCGTCGGTGCGACTCACCCTGCTCTGTTCCACATCGCCACAGGGCTCCCTGCCGCGCGTCTCGATGGTTGTCCAGCCGCCGGCCCGGTCATACTGCGCCTTTCACGTTCTCGCAAGGAGCACGATTCTGTCGTTCTTCGACGAGTCTGACGAAACCCGCAGAACCCCCCGCCCGCGCCGTATCCCCCAATCCCGCGGCGGCGGCGGACAGCACCCCCCCATGGATCACCAAACACTTCTCGTGCGTCGGCTCGTGGCCGCAGGTGGCGTGGTGCTCGTTGTCGTGCTGCTCGTGGTGCTCGTCAAAGGCTGCGTCGACAATCGTCGCGAGGCCGCGCTGAAGGACTACAACCGCAGCGCCCGCACGCTTGTCGAGCACTCCAGAAGCGCCGTCTCCAAGCAGCTGTTCGACGCGCTCAGCGGCGCGGCCAGCGCGGAGCCGACGCAGGTGCAGGAGACGATCAACCAGCTGCGCGTCGTCGCCGACGAGGATCTCTCCCAGGCCGGGCGCATCGACACGCCCGATGCGATGAAGGGCGCACAGTCCGATCTGGAGCTGCTGCTGTCGCTGCGCCGCGACGGCGTCGCCAACATCGCCGACGAGATCCAGACGGCGCTCGGCGGTACCGCCGGCGCGGGGACTGCGGTCGACGCGATCGCTGGCCAGATGCAAGCGTTCAACGCCTCCGACGTGATCTACTCGCAGCGCGTCGCGCCGTTGATCCTCAAAGGCCTCAAGGACAACGGGATCGCCGCCAGCTACGACGGCACGGCCGGCGAGCAGGTGCTCCCCTACGCCGACTTCCTGCCGGATATCAGCTGGATGAGCCCCGACTACGTCGCCCAGCAGCTCGGCGCCTCGTCTGCGAGCGGCAGAACGACCGGCACGCCCGCGCCCGGCCTGCACGGCCACCAGATCGACTCCGTCAGCGTCAGCGGTGTCGACCTCACGACCGACGGCTCGAACCGCATCCCCGCCAGCCCGCCGCCGACGTTCGTCGTCAACTTCACCAACGGCGGCGAAAACGACGAGACGAACGTCAGAGTCACGGTTGAGATCACCGGCAGCGGCGCGCCGATCAGAGCGCAGACGATCGTCCCGAACACGACCGCCGGCGAAGCCGCGACCGCCAACGTGACGCTCAGACAGTCGCCCTCGACGAGCGGCACGTCGACGATCAGAGTGACGGTCGAGCAGGTGCCCGGCGAGGAGACGCTCGACAACAACGTGGCGACGTACAACGCGCTGTTCGAGTGACCGGAGGCGCCGCCGGCCGTGAGCACGGCGGGCGGGGTCCTTATCCTCTCCAGCCGTGGACGAGCTGACGAGCACCACCGGAATCGTCGCACTTGCGGCTGGCGCGCTCGCGTTCATCGCGCTCGTCACGGCGACCTGGCTGGCGTTCGCGCTGCGGCGTTTGCGGCGCGAACAGCGCGTCGTGCTGGGCGATGCGGGCACCAGCGACCTCGTCGCCCACGCGGCCGGGCTCGAGCGTGAGTTCCGTGTGCTGCATGAGTACGTCGAGGACGCCGCCAGCCGCCTGCACGAGCGAATGGCGGCAGCAGAGGGACGGCTCGACGGCGCCATCGCCTACCGCGCGCTCGTGCGCTACGACGCCTACGGCGAGATGTCCGGCCACCAGTCGACCTCGATCGCGCTGCTCGACGCCCGTCGCGACGGCGTCGTGCTGTCCTCGATCATCCACCGCGAGCAGGCGCGGCTGTACGCAAAGCGCGTGGATGCAGGCATCGGAGAGCTGGAGCTGTCGCCGGAGGAGCAAGAGGCGGTGCGTCTGGCGCTGGAGGGCGCGCCGGCGCCCCCACGCGACCGGCCCCGGACTCCCGCACCAGACGAAGCGCGGGTGCCTGAGGACGCCGCCTGATGCGAATCGCCTACCTCGGCCCCGAGGGCACGAACTCGCACGAGGCGCTGCTCGCCGCCACCGCCGGCACGACCGACGAGCCCGAGCTCGTCTCGCTGCCGACGATCTACGACTGCGTTATGGCCGTGGAGCAGGGCAAGGCCGAGCGCGCCTTCGTGCCGATCGAGAACGCCCTCGAGGGTTCCGTCAACGCCACGCTCGACGCGCTCGCGGTCGAGACGGAGGGCGTCGCGGTCGTCGGCGAGCACGTCCACGCGATCCACACCTGCCTGATCGCCAAGCGCCTGCGGGAGCTGAGCGCGATCGAGACGGTCCACTCCCACCCCCAGGCGAACGCGCAGTGCGCGCACTTCCTGCGCACGCGGCTGCCGCAGGCGCACGTGCTCGCGGCCAGCTCGACCGCGGAGGCGGTGCGGACCGTCGCCGAGGAGGACAACGACACGAGCGCCGCACTCGGCAGTCGCACGGCGGCGGAGCTCTACGGCTGCGAGATCCTGTGCGCCGACGTCGACGACGCGGCCGGCAACGAGACGCGCTTCGTGTGGCTTGGGAGGCGCGACTCCGGCCAGGCGAGCGCCGCCGAGCACGGCCCGTGGAAGACCGCCATCGTCTTCTGGGGCGTCGGCGCAGAAGCGCCCGGCTGGCTCGTGCGCTGCCTGTCCGAGCTCAGCTCCCGGGACGTGAATCTGACGCGCATCGAGTCGCGGCCGCGCAAGCAGGGCCTCGGTCGCTACATGTTCTTCTGCGACCTCGAAGGGCGCGACACCGAGGGCCCCGTCGCAGAAGCGCTGACGGGACTGCGCACGCACGTCGAGCACCTGCGCGTGCTGGGCTCGTTCCCCGCCGCCTGAGCGGCGCGGTGCCGCTTCGGGACCGCTTCCAGGCCGTCCGAAGCCGTCGTCGCACCGGCTCTCGGACCCACAGGGCCGCACGCAGAGCGCCGGCAGAGCGGTCGAACGGGACATAACGGGCCGCTACACTTCGCCCACGGTTATGGCTGCCACTGCGTCAGTACCACCAGCGCAACGGTCGTCCGCGCCGCCTCTGGAGCACCAGCGGCGCGGGCGTGAGTCTGGCCGGGTGCTCGTATTGAACGCGACGTTTGAGCCGATCAACGTCTGCACCGTCCGCCGGGCGATCGTGCTGCTCCTCAAGGAGAAGGCCGAGGTACTCGAGCACAGCGAGTTCATGCTCCATTCGAGCAGCAGCACCGTCCCGCGGCCCGTCGTGATCCGCCTCGTCAGCTACGTGCGCGTCCCCCGCGACACGCACCGCCGCAAGATCACTCGCCGCGCGGTCTTCGCCCGCGACAACTGGACCTGCCAGTACTGCGGCTCGCGCGGCCAGCTGACCGTCGACCACGTCATCCCACGCTCAAAGGGCGGGGATTCCAGCTGGGAGAACATCGTCGCCTCCTGCGCACCCTGCAACCGCCGCAAGGGCGACGCCCTCCCCCACCAAGCCGGCATGATCCCCAAGCGCACACCGCGCACGCCAGGCCCCCACGTCTTCATCCAGGTCGCCAGCCCCCGCATCCCGGTCGCCTGGCGCACCTACCTCGTGGTCTAGCGGGCTTATCGGGCTCCCCGCGTTTGCCGTGGCAGCCCCGCCCGCGTGGCAGCTAACAGCCGCCGGCGTCGCAGCAGCTCGCCCGAGCGGAGCGCAGAGCAACTGGAGTGAGCCGGGCGCCAACGAGGCGCGCGCCGGGGCGCGGAACGCTGTTGGTGGGGCGAGGCGCGAGTTTGGTCTGCGGGGTCTCTGTTAGGGCCCCGCAGGCCAAAGCTCGGCGCCTCTCGCCCCTGCCACGGCAGCGAAACGCGCGAAGGGCGCCTTCGACAAAGGCGCCCTTCGCGAACGACTAACGGCTGGACAAGACCTCAACCAGAGGGACGGCGCCCAAAGCGCCGGTGCCGGAGGGACCACTACCAGCACTGGTCGAGGCGGTGTCTCGGTGTGGACTCCGCTAGGCGGGGCCAGCCTTTCCGACCTAGGGGCCGGACACCTCCAGGGTCCCGCAAGGACTGTCAGTCAACGTACGGACCACCTCCTTTCTCTGGTGATCCAAATGTAGCGAACGCGACTGACGGCGAGTGGAGAATCCTCTCAGGCTTCTTCGTCGCCCTCGTCTGCCGCGCTCGCCGTATCGCCGTTGCCGTCCTCCGTGGGGACCTCCAGCTCGACACTCGCGTCCTCGGCAAGCGCCTCGGGCTCGTGTGTCGCGCCGTTGCCCTCGGGCCCCAGATCGGCGCCGTCCAGCGGCAGCTCGTCGGCGCCGTTGTCCGCCTCCGACTCGACCACCAGCGCGATCGCGCGGACGAGGTCGTCCTCGCGCACGTTCATCACGCGCACGCCGGTCGCGGAGCGGCCTTGCTGCGAGATGCCGCGGACGCCGGTGCGCTGGACCATCCCGGACTGCGAGATGAAGACGAGCTCCTGGTGCTCGCGGACGACGAGGGCGCCGGCGAGGCCGCCCTTCGCCTCGGTCAGCTTGATCGTTCTGACGCCCATCGCACCGCGGGAGGTCTTGCGGTACTGGTCGATTCTCGTGCGCTTGCCGTAGCCGTTCTCGGTCACGACGAGCAGGTCCTGGTCGTCACGCGCGATGTCCATCGCGATGACCTCGCCTCTGCCGACGTTCATGCCGCGCACGCCGCTCGTGTCGCGGCCCATCGCGCGAGCGTCCTCCTCGCTGAAGCGGACAGTGAGGCCGGCGCGCGAGACGATGATCACCTCATCGCCCTCGTCGACCCGGCGCACCGCGACGAGCTCGTCCTCGTCTCTGATCGAGATCGCGATGATGCCGTCGGCTCTGATCGGCGTGTTGTATCTCTGCAGCTCGGTCTTCTTGACCGTGCCGTTGCGCGTCGCGAACAGCAGGTACGGCGCCTCGGAGAAGTCGCGCGTCGACAAAACCGACTGCACCCGCTCGCCCTCGCGCAGCGGCAGCAGGTTCACGAGCGCGCGGCCCTTCGCCGTGCGCTGCGCCTCCGGCAGCTCGTAGACCTTCAGGCGGTAGACCTTGCCGCGGTTCGTGAAGAACAGCAGGAAGTCGTGCGTCGACGTCACGAACAGATGCTCGATGTAGTCGCCGTCCTTCATGTCCATCCCGGTCACGCCGACCCCGCCGCGGCGCTGCTGGCGGTAGGTCGCGAGCGGCAGCGACTTGATGTAGCCGCTGTTCGTGATCGTGATGACCATCTGCTGATCGGCGATCAGGTCCTCGATGTCGATCTCGCCCTCGGCGAAGGAGATCTGCGTGCGGCGCTCGTCGCCGTACGCGTCGGAGATCTCCTGCAACTCGTCGCGCACGATCGCCATCACGCGGGCCTCGTCGCCGAGGATCGCGCGCAGCTCGGCGATCCGCTCGAGGATGTCGGCGTGCTCCTGCTTGATCTTGTCGACCTCGAGCGCCGTGAGGCGGCCGAGCGTCATCTGCAGGATCGCCTCGGCCTGGCGCTCTGACAGCTCGAACTTGTTGACGAGGTTGACGCGCGCCGTCTCGCGATCGGGCGAGCTGCGGATCGTCGCGATGACCTCGTCGAGGTTCGCGAGCGCGATCAGCAGGCCCTCAAGGATGTGCGCGCGGTCCTCGGCGATGCGCAGCTCGTACTTCGTGCGGCGCACGATCACTTCGCGCTGGTGGTCGACGTAGCGGCCGATGACCTCGCGCAGCGAGAGCGTCTTCGGAACGTTGTCGACGAGCGCGACCATGTTGACGCCGAACGTCGTCTGCATCGACGTGTGCTTGTAGAGCTTGTTCAGCACGACCTTTGGGAGCGCGTCGCGCTTGAGCTCGATCACGAGCCGCATGCCGCGACGGTCCGACTCGTCGCGCAGGTCGCTGATCTCGGGGATCTTCTTGTCGTGGACGAGGTCGGCGATCTTCTGGATCAACCCGCCCTCGCCGCCCTTCTTCACCTGGTAGGGCAGCTCGGTGACGATGATCGCCTCCTTGCCCTGCGACAGCGGCTCGATGTGCGCTCTCGCCTGCACGCGGATCTTGCCGCGGCCGGTCTCGTAGGCGGCATGAATGCCACTTGTGCCGAGGATCACGCCGCCGGTCGGGAAGTCCGGGCCCGGCATGTGCTTCATCAGGCCCTCCACCGTGATCTCCGGGTCGTCGATGTAGGCGATCGTCGCCGCGACGGCCTCGCTCAGGCGATGCGGCGGGATGTTCGTCGCCATGCCGACGGCGATGCCGGCCGACCCGTTGACGAGCAGGTTCGGGAAGCGCGCCGGGAGGACGAGAGGCTCCTGGTTCTGCCCGTCGTAGTTGGGGCCGAAGTCGACGGTGTCGGCGTCGATGTCGCGCAGCATCTCCGTCGCGATGCGCGCGAGCCGGGCCTCCGTGTAGCGCATGGCGGCCGGCGGGTCGTCGTCGACGGAGCCGAAGTTGCCCTGCCCGTCGACGAGCGGGTGGCGCATCGAGAAGTCCTGCGCCATGCGCACGAGCGTGTCGTAGATCGACGCGTCGCCATGCGGGTGATACTTGCCCATCGTGTCGCCGACGATGCGCGAGGACTTCGCGCGCGGGCGGTTCGGCTGCAGGCCGGCCTCGTTCATCGCGAACAGGACGCGGCGGTGGACGGGCTTCAGGCCGTCGCGCACATCGGGCAGCGCACGCCCGACGATGACGGACATCGCGTAATCGAGATACGCCGAGCGCATCTCCTCCTCGAGCGCACGCAGCTCGAAGTTGCCGCCGCTTAATTGATCGGTCGCGCTCATCTCAGTTCAATCCGATCAGACGTCGAGGTTGGTCACGAGGCGGGCGTTTTCCTCGATGAAGTCGCGTCGCGGCTCCACCTGGTCGCCCATCAACATCGAGAAGACACGGTCGGCAGCGGTCGCGTCCTCCATCGTCACCTTCGCGAGCGTGCGCGACGCGGGGTCCATCGTCGTCTCGCGCAGCTGCTCGGGATTCATCTCGCCGAGGCCTTTGAAGCGGTTGATTCTCACGCCGCGCGCGGCGAGGTCCATCACGACCGTGCGGAGCTGTTCGAACGACAGTGCCTCGCCACCGTGCTCGCCGAGGCGTATGTCGAACGGCGGTGTCCCGACCGTTCTCACGAGCTGCTCGTAGACGCGGATCAGCTGGCGGTACTCGTTCGCCTGCAGCAGCGCGCGGCGCACGTGGCGCACACGCGCGTGGCCGGTTCTCGCCTCGATCGAGCGCACGACCAGCTCGATCGGGTCCTCCGAGGCCAGCTCCATCGAGTAGGGAGCACCGTTCGCAGTCGGCCGGCGCAGCAGCTCGACCAGCTTCGACTCGTCGGTGACGGCCTCCTCCAGGATGCCCGCCTCCTCGAGGAAGTCGACGAAGTCGTGGCGCGACATCGCGCGCAGCGCGGAGGCCCAGCCGGCGTACTGCTTCAGCAGGCGCGTATACGTCTTCCAGCGTGTCTCGGTCAGCTTCGGCTGGACGTTGCCGGAGCGGTCGCGGATCTCGAACTTCTCGAGCTTGTCGGCGAGCAGGATCTCCTCCAGCTCTGACTCTCTCTCGATGTAGCGCTCCGTCTTGCCGGCCTTCATGCGGTAGAGCGGCGGCTTCGCGATGTAGATGTAGCCGGCCTCGATCAGCTCCTGCATCTCGCGGAAGATCAGCGTCAGCGCGAGCGTGCGGATGTGGGCGCCGTCGACGTCGGCGTCCGTCATCAGGATGATCTTGTGGTAGCGCGCCTTCTCGATGTCGAACTCATCGCGGATGCCAGTGCCGATCGCCGTGATCAGCGCCTGGATCTCGTTGTTGGCGAGCACCTTGTCGATGCGGGCGCGCTCGACGTTGAGGATCTTGCCGCGCAGCGGCAGCACCGCCTGCGTCGAGCGGTCGCGGCCCTGCTTCGCCGAGCCGCCGGCGGAGTCGCCCTCGACGATGAAGATCTCCGACAGCGCCGGGTCCTTGACGGAGCAGTCGGCGAGCTTGCCCGGCAGGCGCGAGTTCTCCAGCGCGGACTTGCGGCGCGTGAGGTCGCGCGCCTTGCGCGCGGCGTTGCGCGCCTGCGCTGCGGAGACGGCCTTTGTGATCACCGATCGCGCGTCCTGCGGGTTCTCCTCGAGGAACTCGTCGAGGCCGCGGTTGACGACCGACTCGACGAACCCCTGCATGCCGGGATTGCCGAGCTTCGTCTTCGTCTGCCCCTCGAACTGGGGGTCGGCGAGCTTGACCGAGATGACGGCGGTGAGGCCCTCCCGCACGTCCTCGCCGGCGAGGTTGTCGTCCTTCTCCTTCAACAGGCCCTTCTCGCGGGCGTACTTGTTGAGCGTGCGCGTGAGCGCCGAGCGGAAGCCCGACAGATGGGAGCCACCCTCGTGCGTGTTGATGTTGTTCGCGAACGAGAAGACGGACTCCTGATAGGAGCCGTTCCACTGCATCGCGACCTCGACCGCACCCTCGTCGCTCTCGCCGGAGAAGAAGACGATCTTTCTCTGAACGGGGTCCTTGTTCTCGTTCAGATATCTGACGAAGTCCTCGATGCCGCCTTCGTACTGGAACTCGACTCTCTTGCCCTCGCCGCGCTCGTCGGTCAGCGAGATCTTGAGGCCGCGCGTCAGGAAGGCCGTCTCGCGCAGGCGCTCCTCGAGCGTCGTGAAGTCGTAGTCGAGCGTCTCCATGATCTCGTCATCCGCGAGGAACGTGATCAAGGTGCCCGTCTCGTTCGTGGCCGCGCCCTTCTCCAGCGAGCCCTGCGGCTTGCCGCGCTCGTACTCCTGCGTCCACGCGAAGCCGTCGCGCTTGACCTCGATCTGCAGTCGCTCGGAGAGCGCGTTGACGACCGAGACGCCGACGCCGTGGAGGCCGCCGGAGACCTTGTAGCCGCCGCCGTCGCCGAACTTGCCGCCGGCGTGGAGGACAGTCAGCACGACCTCGACGGCCGGCTTCTGCTCCTTCTCCATGATCGCGACGGGGATCCCGCGGCCGTCGTCGGCCTCGGTGATCGAGTTGTCCGGGTGGATCGTCACCGCGACGGATCTGCAGTGCCCGGCGAGCGCCTCGTCGACGGAGTTGTCGACCACCTCGTAGACGAGGTGGTGCAGGCCGCGCGCGCCGGTCGAGCCGATGTACATGCCCGGCCGCTTGCGGACCGCCTCGAGGCCCTCGAGGACGGTGATGTCCTGGGCGTCGTACGAACGGTTCGGCTTGTCAGCCGAGGGTCTATCGCTGGCCAACGGTCCTCCGATGACGTTGCAACGCCCCGGAGCCGCACCTCGGGGAGAGGCGCGCCGGGGCGTCGAAGACTGATGTGCACAAGGATAGCACAAGGGGCCCGTCGAACCCGGTCCCGCTGGCCATAAAATGTCCTGCAAAATCCAGGGAAAACCGGCCTCGCGAGACGGTCTGTCGCGGGCACGTCCGGCGTCTGCTTCGCGCGGGTCTCACGCTGGCCCTCGAGCACCGGTCACGCAGCGCAGCCGCTTGACCTCGCCGACCGCGATCGCGGCGTTCAGCTTCTCGATCAGCAGGGGCGCCATCAAGTCCAGCTCCTGCGCCCAGACGGACGCCGCACAGGCGACGGTGACGACCCCGCCGCGCTCGCTCACAGGCGCCGCCTCGCGGGCGATCGCGGCGCCCGCGGCCTCCGGCCACGCACGCTGCACCTCAGCAAGCAGCGTCTTGGGCGCGAGTGATGCCTGCAGCGGCGCGAGCGCATTCGCCAGCGGCCGTGGGGCGCGGCGACTCATGCGGCCTCAGCGGCAGCAGCGATGACGCCGTTTGCGACCGAGAGTCGCGTCACGTCCGCTTCCTCCGCACCCGGTACGTGCTCCAAGTCCGTCGTCGTGATGACGCTCTGGCCGTGGCCGCGCAGCAGGCCGACGAGGCGGGCGCGGCGGTCCCTGTCGAGCTCACTCATGACGTCGTCGAGCAGCATCACCGGTGTGGCCTCGCGCGTGGCTGCGATCGCCTCGCGCTCCGCCAGCAGGAGGGCCAGCAGGCCGAGTCGCTGCTGGCCCTGCGAGCCGTAGGCGCGCAGTTCGCGGCCCTCGCGGCCCAGCAGCAGGTCGTCGCGGTGGGGCCCGTGCCCGGTAAAGCCACGCTCGACGTCCTGGGCATGGCGCTCGGCCAGCTCCGCCACCAGCCCGTCGGCATCGGCGGCTCTCGAGCGCGGGCGGTAGCGGACCGTCGGATCGCCGTCGAGCCCGAGCTCCTCGGCGCGCACGGCGAAATGCTCCGCCACAGCGTCGATCGCGGCCGAGCGGTCGGCCATCAGCGCAATCCCGTGCCGCGCCAGCTCACGATCCCAGGCAGTCAAGGAAGCGGTCGCGGCGCCCCCGCTGCGGATGCGTGCGACGAGCGCGTTGCGCTGGGCGAGCGCCTGCGCGTACGCGCGGCGAGTGGCGACGCGCGCCGGCCAAAGCGCGGTGACGAGTTGGTCCATGTGCGCCCGGCGCAGCGAGGGCGTCCCCTTGATCAGCTCCAGCCGGTCGGGCAGGAAGACGCTCACAAGCGGACGACCGGGGACGTCGAGCAGCCGCTCGACGTGCACGCCGTCGGCCATCATCTTCTTCGGCTCCCCAGGCGTGAAGCCGACGCTCAGCTCGTGCAGGCCGTCCGGCGCCTCGGTCGTCACCTCGACGCGCACGACCTGCTCCCCGAAGCGCACCAGCTCGCGCTCGTTCGTCGTGCGCGAGGAGCGGCCGGTGCAGCCGAAGTAGAGCGCGTCCAACAGGTTCGTCTTGCCGGCGCCGTTGCGCCCGGTAACGACCGTCACGCCAGGTCCGAGCTCGACATCGGCGGAGGCGTAGCTGCGGAAGTTGCGCATCGCCAGGCGCACGATCCGCATCGCGACGTCTAGACGTTCAGCCGGATCGGCATGATGAGGTAGAGGAAGCCGGCGTCGTCGCCAGCCTGGATCAACCCTGGCCGCAGCGGGCTGATCAGCTTCAGGACGATGTTGCCCGACTCGATGCCCTCGAGCCCGTCGCGCAGGAACTCCGGGTTGAAGCCGATCTCGAACGGCTCGCCCTGGAAAGCGACCGGCAGCGACTCGCGCGCTTCGCCGATGTCCGGCGTCTGTGACGACACCGTCAATTCGCCGGGCTGGAAGGACAGCCGCAGCGGCGCGTTCTTCTGCGCCAGCAGGCTGATGCGACGCACGACGTCAGTTATCTCGCCGCCGGAGAGCGTCAGCTCGTGCTCGTACGTCTCGGGCAGCAGCTGGCGGTAGTTGGGGAACTGGCCTTCGATCAAGCGCGAGGACAGCACGACCCCGGCAATCGCGAAGACGATCTGGTTCTGGCGCACGGCGACGGTGAGCTCCTCGCCGTCGAGCTGCTGCACCAGCCGCGCGAGCTCCTGCAGCGCTCGCGCCGGCACGTTCGCCTCGAACGACTCCTGCAACGGCTGCTCGAGCTGGGTCTCCTTCACGCTGAGGCGGTACGAGTCAGTCGCGACCATCCGCAGCTCGCGCTCGGACGCCGAGACGAGGATGCCGGTGAGGACCGGCCGCGTCTCGTCTCGCGAGGCGGAGTTCGCGACCTTGAGGATGGTCTCCACGAACGCGCCGGCGGGGACGCGGACGGCGCCGCCTTCCTCCGGCTCAGGGAAGGGCGGGAAGTCCTCGCCACGGAGGGTGCGGATGTGGAAGGTCGCATTGCCGGCGACGAGCTCGACGTCCTGCTCGGCGGTACGCAGCTCGATCGTCACTGTGGGGCCGGAGAGGGAGCGGACGACGTCGACCAAGAGCCGCGCCGGCAGGACGATCGAGCCCTCACGCTCGACCTGCGCGGGGAGGGGGACGCGGAGCCCGACTTCCATGTCGGTGGCGCGGAGCTCCACGCCGCTCGAGCCGGCGAGGATCTGGACACCGGAGAGGGCCTGGATCGCGCCGCGTGTGGAGGCGACGCGGCTGACGGTCTGGAGCTGGGTGAGCAGCTCGTCGCGCGCGGCGGACAACTTCACGATGAGAACCCTGTCTTGAGGAGGATCGTTGTCATAGGGGGCGTGGACATGTGGACAAGTGCGGTGATCGCCGATGGGGACGGCGTGGATCTGCGCACAGGCACTGTGGACACGAGCGTAGGAAGTTTCTCAGGCGGAGCGGTCGACATTGGGCTGTTGAAGTGACGCGGTGAGGCTGCGGACGAGCTCGTGCGCCTCGGCGTCTGCTGCGATGCGCTCCATCGTGCGGCGGCAGGCGTGCAGCACGGTCGAGTGGTTGCGACCGCCGAACGCGCGACCGATGGCCGGCAGCGTGGCGTCTGTCAGCTCGCGTGAGAGGTACATCGCGACCTGCCGGGCCCAGGCGACGCGCGCAGTGCGGTCGGGCGAGCTGAGCGCCTCGGGCGTGATGCCGAGCCGCTCGCACGTGGCGGCCTGGATTTCCTCCAGGGTGCGCGGACCGGGAGCGATCCCATCGGGGTAGAGCCCATCGAGCACATGGGTCACGAGCGAGCGGTCGATCGGGCGGCCCGTGAGCGAGTGGAACGCGACGACGCGGATCAGCGCGCCCTGGAGTGCTCGCACGTTGGTGGTGACGCGCTCTGCGATCGGGACGATCGCGTCGGGATCGTCCAGCTGCAGACCGTCGTGATGCACGCGCTTGCGCAGGATCGTCATGCGCGTGGCGAGGTCGGGCGGGCGCAGGTCGGCGACGAGGCCGGACTCGAAGCGCTCGCGGAGGCGGTCGGCGAGCGCGTTCATGTCGCCGGGCATACGGTCGCACGTGACGACGAGCTGACTGCCCGTCTCGTACAGCGCGTTGAAGGTGTGGAAGAACTCCTCCTCGATCTTCGCCTTGCCCTCGAGGAACTGGACGTCGTCGATCAGCAGAATGTCTGTGTCGCGGTAGCGGCGCTTGAAGCGCTCAACCGAGCTCGACTTGAGCGCGCCGACGAACTCGCCGGTGAACGCCTCAAGCGTCGTGTAGCGCACGGCCATCCCGTCGCCGTAGTCGTTGACGTAGTTGGCGATCGCGTGCAGGAGGTGCGTCTTGCCGAGCCCGGGCGGTCCGTAGAGGAACAGCGGGTTATAGGCCTGGCCGGGCAGCTCGGCGACGGCGAGCGCGGCCGCGTGGGCGAGACGGTTCCCGTCCCCAATCACGTACTGGTCGAACGTGTACTTCGGGTTGAAGACGTCGCTCGGCTGGCCAGATGGGAGCGGCGGCCCGGCCGTGTAGCGATGTGCTGCGCCGGCGGGCGGTTCCGGTGGCGCGCCGGGGAGCGGCGCGTCGAGCGGCACGATCGCGACCGTCGTCGCTTCGCCGAGCACGCTCGCGGCGCACGTCTGCAGGACCCGCGCGAAGCGGTCGGCGACCCAGGTGCGGATCTCCTCTGGGGCGCCGACAAGGAGGGTCTCGCCCTCGATCGCTCGCGCGCGCAGCGGTGCGAGCCAGAGGTGGTAGGTGGAGTCGGTGACCGCACGCCGGAGCTCGGCTTGGATCTGGGACCAGGTGTGCTCGAGCGCAGTGTGCACAGGGGTCGTCGACCGACTCCTCGTCGGGTTGCGTTGCGGGGGGATGGAGGGGCCTCTGGGCCCCGGCGGGGCGGCGAATATAGCAGCGGCGCGTGGCCGAGCTCCGCACCCCTGATGCAGGTCTGCGGGGGAGTGCGCAAATCGCGGAAAAAAGGTCGCGGAGGTTCGGCGGAGAGTTTGCGAACAGCTGTTGAGAAGCTGTTGGCAACCCTGTGCAGAACACCGGCGATAGTCCACAGGCGCCGGCGCGTATACTGGCCGTTCCCGACGGCATCGTTAGGGGTGCCGGAGCCGGCCATATGGCCGGCGGAGGCGGGGCCCCGCGAGGAGTAGTCATGAAACGCACCTACCAGCCCAAGAAGCGCAAGCGCGCTCGCACCCATGGCTTCCGCGCCCGCATGCAGACGCGCGCAGGCCGTCTGACGCTCAAGCGTCGCCGCGACAAGGGCCGCAGACGCCTCACCGTCTGATGAGCGGCCGCCCGGGCGTCACAGCTCGGAGAAGCAAGCGCGGGCGGCTCTCCCGCAGCGCCGAGTTCGACCGGGTCTTCCGCCAAGGACGCTCGCACGCGAACCGCGTCCTGGTCCTCTACGGATTCCCCCGTGCTGGCGAGGGCGAGCTTCGGCTGGGCCTGTCCGTCTCGCGCAGAGTCGGCGGCGCCGTCGAGCGCAATCATGTGAAGCGCCTGCTGCGCGAGGCTTTCGAGCAGGAGCTCGTGCGCCTGCCGGAGGGTCACGACGTGGTGATCGTCGCGCGCCCTGAGGCGAAGGCGGTCGCGGAAAGAGACGGACTCGAGGGCATCCGCACCGCGCTCGTGGAGCTGATGGACCAGCTGCGTACGCGCGTGGAGGGGGACGGCAGATGAGCGCGGTGCGCACCGTCGTCGTCGCTCCGATCCGTGTCTACCAGCGACTGATCTCACCGTTGCTGCCGCCGCGCTGCAAGTACGAGCCGAGCTGCTCGCACTACGCCGCGCAGGCCGTCGAGGAGTTCGGCATACTGCGCGGGCTGACCCTCGCGGGATGGCGGCTGCTGCGCTGCAATCCGTGGAGCCACGGAGGCTACGACCCCGTCCACGAGCAGCACCTCTTCAGCCCGCGTCGACCGACAGCGCCGAGCGCCTGACACTGGTCAGGACCGGCCCCCACACCATGTTCATCCCCTTCGCCAACCCGCTTCAGCCGCTGATCGACGTCTGCGAGCAGGTGCTCCTGTTCTTCCACGACAACGTGGGAGTCAGCTGGGGCTTCTCGATCATCCTGCTGACCGTCACGGTCCGGCTCGTCTTGCTGCCGCTGACGCTGAAGCAGGTCACCTCGATGCAGCGTCTCCAGGTGCTCGCGCCGGAGATGAGAGCGATCCAGGCGAAGTACAGAGAGGACAAGCAGCGCCAACAGCAGGAGATGATGAAGTTCTACAAGGAGAACAGAGTCAACCCTCTGGCCTCCTGCCTGCCGCTGCTGTTCCAGCTGCCGTTCTTCATCGCGCTGTACTACATGCTGCGCAGCGACCTGAAGGTCGACATGTGCCCGGGGATCGAGGGGTACGCGAACTCGATCGACAAGAGTGTCTCGAGCGTCACCTGCACACAGTTCGGCGACTCGGCCTATGCGGCCGCGCACCACATCACGGTCTCGGACCCGAGCTTCCTCTTCATCCCGGACCTGACGGCGAAAGCGACCGGCGCGGTGCTGGTCATCCTGATCGTGATGTACGTCGCGAGCCAGCTGGCCTCCGGCCTGCTGAGCTCGTCGTCGATGGACAGAAACCAGCGGATGATCATGCTGGGCCTGCCGATCGTCTTCGTGACGTTCATCATCAACTTCCCCGCTGGTCTGCTGGTGTACTGGATCACGACCAACGTCTGGACGATCGTGCAGCAGCTGATCGTGCGTAAGACGGTCGGTGTTCCGAGAAGACCCGCGCTTGCGACCGCCGGGGCGCCAGCGGGCGCGGCGGCGCTGGCGCGCGGAGGCGGAAAGGACGGAGGGATCGGGACGGTCCAGCGCGCGCTCGGGCGCCGCGCCGACAAGACCGAAGAGAAGCCCGCCGCCGGCAAGGAGAGCGCCAACGGCGCATCTGCCAGTGGGCCTCCACCGTCACGCAGAAAGAAGAAGCGGACGGGTCGTCGCCGATGAGCCGACGGAGAGAGAGCGAAGCGGCCGCGCGCGTGCGGAGCATGCTGGAGAAGATCGTCGACGCGGTGGGTATCGACGCGGCGATCGAGGTGTCCGAAGATGAAGTCGGCGTGCACGCGAACCTCGACGGTGAGGATCTTGGGCTGTTGATCGGCCGTCATGGGCAGACGATCGACGCGATCCAGCACCTCGCTTACCGCGTCGCGTACCGCGGCGAGGACGATCGCAAGCGCGTAACGGTCGACGCCGCGGGCTATCGCGACCGGCGCGCCGCGCTGCTGCAGCAAGACGCCGACACGGCGGTCGAGGAAGTCCTGGAGACCGGCGAGCCGGTTGCCCTGGACGCGATGAATGCAGTCGAGCGACGCGTCGTGCACGAGTACTTGCGCGACCGCGAGGGGATCGAGACGTACAGCGAGGGCGCCGAACCCGATCGCCACCTCGTCGTCGCACCCGCCGACTCGCAGTAGCCGAGTCGCGCCGTTTCACGTTTTTCTTTACGGTGAAACACATGAGGTCGCCGTGGTCGAGCTGAGCCCGTATGACAGAGGTCTGTTGATCGGCCTCCTGATCGGCGAGGGGTCGTTCGGCGGCGACGGCAAGCATCCGCAGGTCGTGCTGCGGATGCACACGCGCCACGAGGCCCTCTTTCACTGGTTGATGGCGCGCTTCCCGCGCACAAGGCTCTACGGGCCGTACCACCACGACGGGCGCTCCTACTACCAGTGGATGGCCCGCGGGCAGTCGCTGGTCGAGGATCTCCTCCCGATCCTCGAGGCATCGCTCACGCCCGACCTCGATGCACGCTCGGCCGACCGCTTCGACGCCATGTGCACGAAGTACGCCGACTACATCGCCAGAGTGCGCTCGCGAGCACCTTCGTGACCCCTGACCCGACCGTCGCTCACGAGGTCGACGACCTCGTGAGCCGCCATGGCCTGCCGGCTGCCGTCGCGTCGCAACTGGGCGCCCTCTTAGGTGCGCTCGCCGCCGATCCGCACGCACCCACAACCGTCCGCGACCCTGCGCAGGCGGTGCACACGCACCTCGCCGACTCGCTCGTCGCCTTGGAACTGCCGGATGTGCGCGCCGCGACGGCGATCGCCGATCTCGGCGCAGGCGCGGGCTTTCCGGGGCTCCCGCTTGCCGCGGCGCTGCCGGCGGCAGAGGTCGTGCTCGTTGAGAGCGTTGCGCGCAAGTGCGTGTTCATCCGAGCTGCCGCTGACGCTGCAGGGCTGACGAACGTGGAGGTCGTCGCCGATCGCGCCGAGTCGTGGAGCGCCGGCCTCGGCACGCGCGCCCTCGTGACGGCGCGGGCGCTTGCGCCGATGGCGGTGCTGGCGGAGTACGCAGCGCCGCTGCTGCGAGAGGGCGGTGTGTTGGTGGCATGGAAGGGCCGCCGCGACGCCGACGAGGAGCGTGACGCGGCCGCGGCCGCCGAGCAGCTCGGCCTCTCCGTTGAGGAGATCCGCGCGGTTCGTCCGTATGCAGCCGCCGAGCATCGCCACCTGCACGTCCTCCGCAAGGTCGCGCCGACGCCCGACCGCTTCCCCCGTCGCCCGGGAATGGGGCGGAAACGCCCGCTCGGTGCCGGGACACGCCCCCGATAAGACCGTGGCCGGAGGCGGCCGCCCCGCGGCGCCGGACCGCCGTCCGGCCGCTTGCCAAGGCCACCGGCCTTGGCCGCGCGACCGACCGGTGCCTCGGCATCCACGGATGCGTCCGCCGGCGACTCACGCTCTTCCGGGGCGCGTCTTCGACCGGCCGGCCCTCTGACCGTGTTCGTCGCTACCGTGAGTGCCATGGGACGCCGCGCATGAGCACCGTCTACGCGATCGCCAACCAGAAGGGTGGCGTCGGCAAGACCACGACAGCTGTGAACCTCGCTGCCTGCATCGCTGAGGCCGGCTACGAGACGCTGCTGATCGACATGGACGCGCAGGCCAACGCGACCGTCGGCCTGGGTGTTCCAAAGGACGCCTCGCCGAGCATCTACGACGTCCTTTCTGGCACCGCACCACTCGACGAGGCGATCCAGCGGACGACCATCGACCACCTCGCGCTCGTCCCGGCAAGCCCCGACCTCGCCGGCGCGAACGTCGAGCTGCCGCGGATCGAGGGCTCCGAGCACCGGCTGCGCGACGCGCTCGCCGGCGTGCGGGATCGCTATGCCTTCACGATCCTCGACTGTCCGCCGTCGCTCGGGCCACTGACCGTCAACGCGCTCGTCGCTGCTGATCGCGTGATCGTGCCGGTGCAGGCCGAGTACTTCGCGCTCGAGGGGCTCGCCGGCCTGCTCGACACGCTCTCGCTGATCCAGCGCGAGCTGAACCCGCGCCTGACGATCGCCGGGATGGTCCTGACGATGCACGACGGCCGCACGCGCCTGGCGCAGGACGTCGAGCAGGAGGTGCGCTCGCACTTCCCGGAGCTCGTCTTCGACACCGTCATCCCGCGCAACGTGCGGATCGGCGAGGCGCCCAGCTTCGGCCAGCCGGTGATCCACCACGACCCGCACTGCGCCGGCTCCGACGCCTACTTCGACCTCGCGCGGGAGGTGGCCGCACGTGGCTGAGAAGGCCCGCAAACCGCCGCCGGAGCGCGCGCGGCTGCGCAACGACGAGCTGCCGAAGCCGCACCCCAAGACGCGCGGCATGGGCAAGGGCCTCGCGGCGATCCTCGCCGCGTCGCCGAAGGAGGAGCCGGAGGAGCTGCGCCAGGTCGCGGTCGAGCTGATCGGCCCGAACCCGCACCAGCCGCGGCGCCACTTCGACGAGGAGACGCTGACCGCGCTCGCGGGCTCGCTGGAGGAGCGTGGCGTGCTGCAGCCGGTGCTCGTGCGCCCGCTGCCCGGCGGCCGCTACGAGCTGATCGCCGGCGAGCGCCGCTGGCGCGCGGCCCGCATCGCCGGCTTGGACCAGATCCCCGCGATCGTCCGCCACCACGACGATGCCGCCTCGATCGAGCTGGCCGTGATCGAGAACATGGCCCGCGAGGACCTCAACCCGCTCGAGGAGGCGCGCGCCTGCCTGGCGCTCGTCGACGAGCTGGCCCTCACGCGCGAGGACGTCGGCCGCCGCGTCGGCCGCAGCCGGGTCGCCGTCTCGAACCTGATCCGACTGCTCGACCTGCCCGACGAGGTGTTGGAGTTGCTGGAGCGCGGCGACCTGAGCGAGGGCCACGGCCGCGCGATCCTGCTCGCGAGAGACCACGACGTCCGCCGTCGCCTTGGCCGCGACGCCGCAGCGGGCGGCTGGTCGGTGCGCGAGGTCGAGCGCCGCGCACGCCAGGCGGAGGAGCGCCCGGTCGCGCACACGACCCGTCGCCGCACCCTGCATCCCGACCAGGAGGCGGCTGTCGAGCAGCTCGCCGACGCCTTTGGCGCTGCGCTCGGCACGGACGTCCAGATTGCTCCGCAGGGCGACGGCTACCGCCTCCAGCTCGCCTTCGACTCGCTCGACGACGCGCTCGAGCTTGCCCGCCGCCTGGGCGCCGCGACGCCTGCCTAACCCGCCTCGCGAGGCCATCGCGCACGTCCGCGCCGACGCGCCGACCGTGACGCGGACGCCTCGCGCCCATCCCGCTAGAATCGCCTCTCGCGGGGCGATTAGCTCAGTTGGTTAGAGCGCTTCTCTGATAAGGAAGAGGTCCCTGGTTCGAATCCAGGATCGCCCATCTTCTCCGGGTGCAGCGACGGAGGCACATCGCCCCGGAAAACAGTGCGTATTACACCTCCGATCGGTAGAATGCCGCAATGGGGGAAGAAGTCCTGCAGGGGGGGCTAGTAGCTGCTGAACGAGCTGAGCGCCCCCGACCGCTGTCGCGGTCAGTCACCGCTGCGTCGACCGCACGATCGCTGACGCCGGCCGAGACGGCGTGGCTCGCGGCGATCCCGACCGCCGCGCTCGTTCTGCTGGGCATCGTGCTGCTGGGTGCACCGCTTGGGCGGACGCTGCTCGCGCCCTCACCCGCCCGCTTCTTCGCGCTCTTCCAGGTCGAAGTCCGACCCGAGCCGGTCGAGCAGGGCCGCTTCCTGGTGGCGCTCACAGCGCCGCTGATCCTCACTGCCCTCACGATTGCCGGCACGCGCCGCCGGCTTCCGGCGACGCGCGTCAGCGACGTGCTGATACCTGTGGTCCAGGCCGCGGCCGTCGGGCTCGCGGTGATCTGCCTACTGCAGCAGAACGAGTTCTTCGGTCCGCTCTACCCGCCGGCTGAGATGAGCCCGCTGCTGAAGACGTTCTTCACGCCCGCGGCGCTGGTCGTGGCCGCTGTGGGCACGGTCGCGCTCGTGGTCGCCCTTCGGCGGGGCCCCGTGCGAGCCGCGTGGGTGCGCATCGCCCGCGAGGGGCCAGGCCGCAGGGGCGTCGTCGGAGCGGTGGCAGTGGCTGCAATCGCCGTCTGGCTGACGATCGCGATCAACACCGAAGGCACGATCGGCGCTGCCTACCGCGACGTCGGGTACCACATCCAGTTCCCGCTCGACGAGACCTTCGCGGTGCTGGACGGGCGCTCGCCCCTCGTGAACTTCGCGGCGCAGTACGGCTCGCTGTGGCCGTATGGGTTCGCCGGCGTGATGTCCTTGCTCGGAACGTCCGTTGGCGTGTGGGTCGCGCTGGCAGTGTCGGTGACGGGCCTCGGGATGCTCGCGATCTATGGGGTGCTGCGGCGTGTGGCGCATAGCTCGCTCGTCGGGCTGTTGCTGTTCTTGCCGGTACTGGCGTCGAGCTTCTCCAAGCTCGACGGGTCGCTCGAGAACCGCTATTCGTACGCGAACTACTACGGGACGTTCCCACTGCGCTACGCCGGGCCCTCGATCCTCGCGTGGCTCGTTGCGCGCCACCTCGGGGACATCTGGCCGCGGCGCATCTGGCCGCTCTTCCTCGTGGCGGGTCTGGTGGCCCTCAACAACGCGGACGTCGGAGTTGCAGCCCTGGGTGCCACCGTCGCGGCCGTGCTGTGGGGCGGCGGGCGGTTGACGCGGAGACGCAGCGGATGGTGGGGGCTCGAAGCCGCAGGCGGTCTCGCAGCGGCCTTCGCACTGGTATCCGTCCTCACGCTCGCACGTGCCGGGGCGCTTCCGGACCTCGGGCTGCTGCTGCGCTACGCGCGCCTGTTCGCCTCGTCCGGCTTTGCGATGTACCCGATGCCGACGGTCGGGCTGCATCTCGTCCTTTACGCCACGTTCGTGGCCGCGATCGGCGTCGCGACGGTGCGAGCGCTGCGCCCGGACACCGACCGACTGCTCACGGGGATGTTGGCGTGGAGCGGCGTGTTCGGCCTGGGAGCCGGGGCGTACTTCACCGGCCGCTCGACGCCCGCGAACCTGGAGGCCCTGTTGTTCCCGTGGTCGCTGGCCATTGCACTGCTCGTCCTGCCCGCCGTTCGTGAGATCGCACTCCATGGCTCATGGCGCCAGCCGCCGATCGCCGCGGTTGCCTGCGTGTTCGTCTTTCTCGCGATGGCCTGCACGCTTGTCCAGACGCCGACACCGTGGAGCCAGATCGACCGCCTGCGCAGCACGGTCCCGCCGATACTCGCCGCGCCGCTCGGCCAACGGTTCATCGCGGACCACACGGACCCCGGTGAGTCGGTGGCGATCCTGGGCCTACTCGGCCACCGCATCGGCACGACGCTTGGCGTAGAGAACGTCTCGCTGTACAGCAACAGTCTCTCGATGCCGACCGTCGAACAGTTCGACGAGACCATTGCGGCATTGCGGCGCGCGGGCGGCCGGAAGATCTTCCTCACCCGTTCGTACACCACGCCGGAGATGCAGGTGGTGCTGACCGGTGCCGGCTTCGCGTTCGACACCGAAGACCCGCGCCAGACGACCTTGTTGTGGGTAGACAAAGCCCGGGGCTGACGGGCGTCTCCACATCCCGCGCCGCCGCGCTCGGCCGGACTTGGCCTCCACTACCCCCGCCTATACTTGGACCTCGCCCGCCAGCCCAGGAGTCGTACGTGCAGGAGATGGTCATCTACGGCGTGAGCTTCGACATGGTCGGCAAGCAGCCGATCGTCCTGTTGAAGACCGTCGACAGCAACAAGTTCCTGCCGATCTGGATCGGGCATCCAGAGGCGGCGGCCATCCTGATGAAGCTTCAGGGGGCGTCGACTCCGCGCCCGATGACGCACGACCTGCTCTTCGACATGCTCGGCGAGCTCGAGGTCGCGTGTACCCGGGTGTCGGTGACGGAGCTGCGCGAGAACACCTTCTACGCGTCGATCACGCTGACCGTCAACGGGCGCGAGGTCGAGATCGACTCGCGGCCGAGCGATGCGCTCGCGCTCGCGGTCCGCTCCGGCGCCCCGATCTTCGCCGCCGAGGACGTGATCGCCGAGTCCGCGATCGAGTTCGAGCACGAGGTCGAGGACACCGAGGAGGTCGTGGACAAGTTCAAGGAGTTCCTCGACCAGGTCTCGCCCGAGGACTTCCAGGCCGGCGAGCAGTAGCCGGCTAGGCCGGCGTTCGCGCCAGCGCCAGGTCCAGCACGCGCTCGATCAGCGCGTCGAACGAGATCCCCGCCGCCTCGGCCGCCTGCGGCAGCAGCGACGTGCCGGTCAGCCCCGGGATCGCGTTGGCCTCCAGCACGGTCAGCTCTCCCGTCGCGGCGTCGAGCATCAGGTCGACGCGGGCGAACCCGTAACAGCCGAGCAGCCCGTACACCGCGAGCGCCAGCTCCTGCGCGGATGCGGTCGCCGCGTCGCCCACCGCCGCAG
>DASYLH010000052.1:0-22302 GCA_036009645.1 Conexibacter sp. | reverse complement strand
GGTTCGCAGCGCTCAGTCCGAGCATCCCGGGCGCTTCGTCCTGGTCGACCTGGAGGCGGGCGTCGCCTCGCCCGAGGTGGATTGGGCGGCGGTACTCGCATGCGGCGAGCCGCAGGTGGCCGTCCGCGGCGGCAAGCTGCTTGGGCTCCGCCTCGCCCGGCTCGACGGCGGTCCGTTGCTGGCGCTGCCCGCGGGCGAGGCCGCGTGGCACCTTGACGCCCCGCGCCGGGGAACCCTGGAGGGCCTCTCGCTGGTGGCGAGCCCGCGCGCCCGCGACGCGCTCGGACCCGACGAGGTGCGGGTTGCGGTGCGCGCGGGAGGCCTCAACTTCCGTGACGTGCTGATCGCCCTCGGGGAGTATCCCGACGACGACCCGATCGGCTCCGAGGGCGCGGGCGTCGTGCTGGAGGTCGGTGCGGCGGTGACGGACCTGGCGGCCGGCGAGCGGGTCATGGGATTGATGGCGCACGCGTTCGGGCCGGTGGCCGTGGCCGAGCGGCGGTTCCTCGTCCGCGTGCCGGCGGGTTGGTCGTTCGCCGAGGCGGCGTCCGTTCCGGTGGCGTTCCTGACCGCGTACTACGGCCTCGTCGAGCGCGCCGGCCTGCGCGAGGGCGAGCGGCTGCTGGTGCACGCCGGCGCCGGCGGCGTGGGGATGGCCGCGATCGCGCTCGCGCGGCACCTGGGCGCGGAGGTCTGGGCGACGGCCAGCCCGGAGAAGTGGCATGTCCTGCGCCGGCTCGGCGTCGACGACGATCGCATCGCCTCCTCGCGTGACCTCGAGTTCCGCGATCGGTTCCTCGCGGCGACCGGCGGGGAGGGCGTCGACGTCGTCCTGAATGCCCTCGCGGGAGAAGCCGTCGACGCCTCGCTCGACCTCCTCCCTCGCGGTGGTCGCTTCCTCGAGATGGGCAAGGCGGACCGTCGCGACCCAGACCGGATCCGGCGCGAGCGCCCAGGCGTCGACTACTGCGCATACGACGTGCTGCGCGACGCCGGTCCCGACCGGATCCCGGCGCTGTTCGGCGAGCTGCTCGCGCTGTTCGAGGCGGGAGCGCTGCGTCCGCTGCCGGTCCGCGCGTGGGATGTCCGCCACGCGTTCGAGGCGTTCCGCCACCTCGGCGACGGTCGCAGCGTCGGCAAGGTGGTGCTCACGGTTCCGCGGTCGCTCGATCCCGCGGGCACTGTGCTGATCACCGGCGGCACCGGCGATCTGGGTGCACGCGTCGCCCGGCACCTCGCCGGCGAGCACAGGGTCCGCCGTCTGCTGCTCGTGAGCCGCCGCGGCCACGACGCGCCGGGGGCGGCCGCGCTGGTCGCGGAGCTGCGCGAGCTCGGAGCGGATCCGCGGGTCGCCGCCTGCGACGTCACGGACCGCGGTGAGCTGACGGCCCTGCTCGAGGCGATCGACGCCGAGCACCCGCTGACGGCGGTCGTCCACACCGCAGGCGTGCTCGACGACGGGCTGATCGAGTCGTTGACCCCGGAGCAGGTCGGCCGCGTGCTCGCGCCCAAGGCGGACGCGGCGCTCCTGCTGCACGAGCTGACGCTCGACGGCGATCTGGCCGAGTTCGTGCTGTTCTCGTCGGACTCGGGCACGGTGGGGATCCCCGGCCAGGCGAACTACGCGGCGGCCAACGTCTTCCTCGACGCGCTCGTCCAACGACGCCGCGCGCACGGACTGCCCGGCAGCTCGCTCGCCTGGGGGCTGTGGAGCGACGCGACCGGCATGGCAGGGGACCTGGACGACGTCGACATCGCCCGCCTCGCGCGACTCGGCGCGGCGGCCATGTCGAACGAGCTGGAGCTGTTCGACGCCGGCCGCGCGGCGGCGGAGCCGGTCGTGGTCCCGACCGCGCTTGACATGCCGGCGCTGCGCGCGGCCGCGCGCGCCGGGACGCTCCCGCCGCTCATGCGGGAGATCGTGCGCGCGCACCCGCGCCGGAAGGCTGCCGAGAGCCGTGCGTCGCTGGCCGACCGGCTCGCGGGGCTGTCCGACGGCGATCGCGCCGACGCCGTGATCCAGGTCGTGCGCGAGGAGGCGGCCGTGGTGCTCGGCTATGAGTCGGCCGAGAGCATCGACCCCGAGCGCAAGTTCAAGGAGCTGGGCTTCGACTCGCTCGGCGCCGTCGAGCTCCGCAACCGGCTCGCCGCGGCCACCGGCATGCGGCTTCCGTCGACCTTGGTCTTCGACCATCCCAGCCCCGTCGCCGCCGCCGACTACCTGCTGGGCAGGCTCGCGCCCACGTCCGCGCCGCCGCCGGACGAGCCGCCGCCGGACGAGCCGAACGGCCTGGAGCACCTCGACGTGGACGACCTCGTCCGCCTGGCGCACACGACAGCTGAGGCGAGGGCGCCGTGAGCACGTCCCACACCGACGTCGTCGAGGCGCTGCGGAGCACGCTGCGCGAGCGTGAGGAGCTGCGCGAGCAGCTCGCGAGGCACAAGGAGCCGATCGCGATCGTCGGGATGGCCTGCCGCTTCCCGGGCGGCGTGCGCTCGCCGCAGGACCTGTGGGAGCTCGTCGCCTCCGAGACCGACGCGATCGCGAGCTTCCCGGAGGATCGCGGCTGGGACCTCGACGGCCTCTACGACCCGGATCCCGACGTGCGTGGCGCGGTCTCGACGCGCTGCGGCGGCTTCGTCGACGGCGTCGCCGACTTCGACGCCGACTTCTTCGAGCTCAGCCCGCGCGAGGCGCTCGCGATGGACCCGCAGCAGCGCTTGATGCTCGAACTGGCATGGGCGGCGCTCGAAGACGCCGGCATCGACCCAGCGGCGCTCGCCGGAACGCCTGCCGGCGTGTTCGCGGGCGGGGGCGCGACCGACTACCCGGGGCGCGATGCCCACGAGGTCGAGGGCCATCGCCTGACCGGCTCGCACGCGAGCGTCGTCTCCGGGCGCATCGCGTACGTGCTGGGCCTCGAGGGGCCGACGCTCTCGGTGGACACCGCGTGCTCCTCCTCGCTGGTCGCGATCCACCTCGCCTGCCAGGCGCTGCGCCGGGGCGACGTGCCGCTCGCCCTCACCGGCGGCGCCACGGTCATGTCCACGCCCTGGATGCTGCAGGAGTTCAGTCGGCAGCGCGGCCTGGCGCCCGACGGTCGCTGCAAGGCCTTCGGCGAGGGCGCCGACGGAACCGGCTTGGCGGAGGGAGCCGGCGTGCTGGTGCTCGAGCGGCTCTCCGACGCGCTTGCCGGCCGTCGCCGCGTGCTCGCCGTGATTCGCGGCAGCGCGATCAACCATGACGGCGCGTCGAACGGATTGACCGCGCCGAACGGGCCCTCGCAGGAGCGGGTCATCCGGTCGGCGCTCGCCGACGGCGATCTCTCGCCGGCCGACGTCGACACGGTCGAGGCGCACGGGACGGGCACCGCGCTCGGCGACCCGATCGAGGCGCACGCGCTGTTGGCCACCTACGGCCAGGGACGCGCGGGCGAGCCGCTGCGCCTCGGGTCGCTCAAGTCGAACATCGGCCACGCCCAGGGGGCCGCCGGCGTCGGCGGCGTCATCAAGATGGTGATGGCGCTGCGCCACGGGCTGCTGCCCCGGACCCTGCACGCCGACACGTCGTCCTCGCAGGTCGACTGGAGCGCGGGCGCGGTGGAGCTGCTGACCGAGAGCCGGCCATGGCCGCGCGGCGAGGCTCCGCGGCGCGCCGGCGTGTCGTCGTTCGGGATCAGCGGCACGAACGCGCACGTGATCCTCGAAGAGGCGCCCGCGGCCGAGGAGCCCGCCGTCGTCCAGCCGGACGCGAGGGCGCCGCCGACGGTCGCATGGCTGCTGTCGGCCAAGACCGAGCCGGCGCTGCGCGCGCAGGCGCGGCAGCTGCGCGCCCACCTGCAGGACCGGCCACAGGCGCGGCCCCAGGACGTGGCGCTCTCGCTCGCCACGGGTCGCCGCCACTTCGGGCGCCGCGCCGCCGTGATCGGAGCGGAGCGGGACGCGCTGCTCGCCGCGCTCGAGGCCGTCGAGCAAGGAGAGCGGACGGCGCGCGTGGTCGAGGGCATGCCGCGCGCCGGCAAGACGGCGTACATGTTCACCGGCCAGGGCGCGCAGCGCCCCGGCATGGGGTGTGGGCTCGCGGCGGCGTTCCCGCTCTTCGGCGAGGCGCTGGACGCGGTCTGCGAGCAGCTGGATCGCCACCTCGACCGCCCGCTGCAGGAGCTGCTGTCTGCGCCCGCGGGGACCGAGGAGGCTGCGCTGCTCGATCGGACCGAGTTCACGCAGGCCGCGCTCTTCGCCGTCGAGGTCGCGCTGTTCCGGCTCGTCGAGTCGCTCGGAATGCGGGCCGACTACCTGGTGGGCCATTCGATCGGGGAGCTGGCGGCGGCCCACGTCGCGGGGGTGCTCTCGCTCGTCGACGCCAGCGCCTTGGTGGCAGCGCGCGGCCGGCTGATCGGGGCGCTGCCGGACGGTGGCGGCATGCTCGCGGTCAAGGCGACCGAGGACGAGCTCGCCGCGTCGCTCGCCGGGCTCGACGGGCAGCTGGCGATCGCCGCGGTCAACGGGCCGTGCGCCGTCGTGGTGTCCGGAGACGTCGACGCACTCGACGCGCTGCAGCCGCTGTGGGAGGGCCGCGGGCGCGAGACGAAGCGGCTGCGCGTGAGCCACGCCTTCCACTCGCCGCGCGTCGAGCCGATGCTCGACGCGTTCCGCAGGGTCGCGGAGGGGCTGACGTTCGCCGAGCCGCGGATCCCGATCGTCTCCAGCCTCAGCGGCGAGCAGGTCGCTGCGGACGTGCTCGCCACCCCTGAGCACTGGGTCCGGCACGTGCGCGAGCCCGTCCGCTTCGCCGCTGCCGTCGCGACGCTCGACGCCGCCGGCGTCCGGCGCTACCTCGAGCTGGGCCCGGACGGCGCGCTGGTCGGGATGGCGACCGACTGCCTCGGCCCGGAGGCGCGCGAGCGCGCGCTGCTCGTGCCGGCGCTGCGCCCGCGGCGCGACGATCGCGATGCCTTCGTCGGGTTCCTCGCGGCGGCGCACGTCGCGGGCGTCGGGCTCGACTGGGAGGCGGTCCTCGCCGGCCACGATCCTCGCCGCGTCGACCTGCCGACCTATCCGTTCCAGCGCAAGCGTCACTGGATCGCGCCGCGGCCCGGCGTCGCGGCCGGCGAGCAAGGCGTTGACGGGCATCCGGTTCTCATGCAGATGACGCCGCTCGCCCGCGGCGACGAGTGGCTGTTCACGGGCCGCCTGTCCACGCAGACGCACGCCTGGATCGGCGGTCACGTCCTCGCCGGCACGCTCGTGCTGCCGGGCGCCGCGTTCGTCGACCTGGTCCTCGCCGCGGGAGCGACGGTCGGCTGCGACGTCGTTGAGGAGCTGACGCTCGAGGCGCCGCTGCTGCCTCCGGCTGCGGGCGGCGTCGAGCTCCAGCTGTTCGTCGAGGCGCCGGACGAGGCCGGGCGGCGTGGCTTCGGCGTCCACTCCCGGGAGGAGGGCGCCGGCGAGTGGACCGCACATGCGACCGGGACGCTCGGCGCCGCGGCTGCGCCGGAGGACCCGCTGGTGGAGCCGCTCGCCGCGGAGGCGTGGCCGCCGCTCGCCGCCGAGCAGCTCGACGCGGATGCGATCGTCGCGCGCCTGTGCGAGCGGGTGGGCTACGAGTACGGACCGCCGTTCGTCGGCGTCCGCGCGGCGTGGCGTGACGGGGACGCCACCTGCTCCGAGGTCGAGATCGCGGCGGAGTTCGCCGACGAGTCCGCCCGGTACGCCATCTATCCCGCGCTGCTCGACCTGGCGCTGCAGGCGGGCCTCGGCGAGCAGATGCTCGCGGAGGAGCTCCCGCCCGGACAGGGGCGGATGCTGTTCCGCTGGGCCAACGTGCGCCTCCACGCGACCGGCGCCTCGCGGCTGCGCGTGCGCAGCGTCCCGGCGGGGCCGGACGCGATCTCCGTCGCCGCGTGCACGGAGGACGGCCGGCCCGTCTTCTCCGTGGAGCTGCTGTCGACGCGCTCCGTCGAGCTTGAGCGCCTCCAGGCGCCGCTGCGAGGCGGCCGCGAGCCGCTGCATCGCGTCGAGTGGTCGGAGCTCGCGCGGCCCAGCGAGGCGCAGGAGGAGCCGTCGGTTGCCGTCGTCGGCGAGCTCGCCGCCGGCGAGGCGCAGCGGCGCTGCGCGGACCTCGCGACGTTGGTCGGCGAGCTGGAGGCGGGCACGCCTGTGCCGGCGGTGGTGCTGGCCGGCATCGCGCCCGGCGACGGCGACCCGGCCCTGCGGGCCCACACCGCCGTCCACGCCGCCCGCGCACTGCTCCAGGGCTGGCTTGCCGAGGAGCGGCTCGCCGGCTCGCAGCTGCTGATCGTCACCCGGGGGGCAGTCGCGGCCGTCGAGGACGACGTGCCCGACCCCGCGTTGGCGGCGGTATGGGGGCTCGTCCGCAGCGCCCAGTCCGAGCAGCCGGGACGGTTCGTGCTGGTGGACCGCGACGACGACGGCACGCTGCCGCTGGCGGCGATCCTCGCCGCCGGCGAGCCGCAGCTCGCGCTGCGCGGGGGCGAGCTGCGCGCTCCGCGGCTGACGGCGATGGACGTGCGCGCAACGGTCGAGCGCCCACCGCTGCGGCTCCCCGTCGACGAGGACGGGACGACGCTGATCACCGGCGCCACCGGAGGGATCGGCGGGCTGCTCGCGCGCCACCTCGCGGAGCGCGGCGTGCGGCACCTGACGCTCGTCAGCCGGCGCGGCGCGGCGGCCGAGTCCGCCGAGCAGCTGCTCGGCGAGCTCGCCGAGCGGGGCTGCGAGGCGCAGCTGCTCGCCTGCGACGTCGGGGATCGGGACGCCTGCGCCGCACTCGTCGCCGACGTCTCCGCGTTGCGGCCGATCCGCTCGGTGGTCCATGCGGCGGGCGTGCTCGACGACGCGACGATCGAGTCGCTCACCGCCGAGCAGGTCGAGCGCGTGCTGCATGCGAAGACCGACGCGGCGTGGCACCTCTACGAGCTCACCGAGGGCTTCGACCTCACGGCGTTCGTCTTGTTCTCCTCGCTGGCCGCGCTCGTGGGCGCGCCCGGCCAGGGTAACTACGCGGCCGCAAACGCCTTCCTCGACGCGCTCGCGCAGCGCGCGCGGGCCGCGGGGCGGGCCTGCACCTCGATCGCGTGGGGCCCGTGGCGGCTCGAGCGCGGCATGACTGCCACGATCGGCGAGCCTGGCCTCGCGCGCCTCGAGCGGATGGGCATCGAGCCGCTCGCGCCGGACGCGGCCCTGCGGCTTTTCGACCGGGCGCTCGAAGCCGAGGAGGCCGTCCCCGTCCCGGCGCGGCTCGACGTCGGCACGCTGCGTCTGCGCGCCCGCGACGGCACGCTCCCCGCGATCTTGCGCGGACTCGCTCCGGGGCCGATGCGCCGTGCCGGAGGACAGCTCGCGCAGCAGCTGGCCGACCTGCCGGAGGAGGCGTGGGAAGGCGCGCTGCTGGAGCTCGTCCGGCGCCGGGCGGCCGCGGTGCTCGGGCACGATTCGCCCGACGCGATCGACCCCGCACGCACGTTCAAAGAGCTGGGCTTCGACTCGTTGTCTGCTGTCGAGCTGCGGAACGAGCTGGCCGACAGCACGGGCCTGCGATTGCCGTCGACGCTGGTCTTCGACCACCCAACGCTGCTTGCGGTGGCGAAGCTGCTGCGCGCCGAGATCTCAGGCGCCAAGCGGTCGGGAGCGGTTCGCAGACCGGTGCGCACGCGCCGCGACGAGCCGGTCGCGATCGTCGGGATGGGCTGCCGGTATCCGGGCGGGGCGGCCTCGCCCGACGGGCTCTGGAGGCTCGTCGCCTCCGGGACGGATGCGATCTCGCCGTTCCCGGATGACCGCGGCTGGGACCTGGAGCGCCTGTTCGACCCGGACCCGGACAAGCCCGGCACGAGCTACACGCGCGAGGCCGGCTGGCTGCACGACGTGGCCGACTTCGACGCCGGCTTCTTCGGCATCGGCCGCAGCGAGGCGTTGGCGATGGATCCCCAGCAGCGCCTGATGCTGGAGCTCGCGTGGGAGGCGCTCGAGAGCGCGGGCATCGCCCCGGCGTCGCTGCGCGAGACCGAGACCGGGGTGTTCGCCGGAGCGACGAACTCCGGCTACGCCCGACACGTCACCCCTGAGCACGAGAGCTTCCGGCTGACCGGCACCCAGGTCAGCGTGCTGTCCGGCCGCATCGCCCACCGCTTCGGGCTCGAGGGGCCCGCGGTGACGATCGACACGGCCTGCTCGTCCTCGCTGGTCGCCATCCACCTGGCGTGTCGCTCGCTGCGCCAGGGCGAGTGCTCGCTCGCGCTTGCGGGCGGGATCACCGTCATGGCCGGGCCCGATCTGATCGTCGACTTCGCGCGTCAGCGCGGCTTGGCGCCCGACGGGCGCTGCAAGTCGTTCGGCGCCGGCGCCGACGGCACCGGATTCGCCGAGGGGGCCGGCCTGCTCGTGCTCGAGCGGCTCTCGGACGCACGGGAGCGGGGCCACCGCGTGCTGGCCGTGCTGCGCGGCAGCGCGATCAACCAGGACGGCGCGTCGAACGGCCTGACGGCGCCGAACGGGCCGTCGCAGGAGCGCGTGATCCATGCCGCGCTCGCAGACGCGGGACTGTCGCCGGCGGATGTCGACGCCGTCGAGGCCCACGGGACCGGGACCACGCTCGGGGATCCGATCGAGGCGCAGGCGCTGCTCGCGACGTACGGCCAAGGCCGTGCGAACGGGCCGCTGCGGCTCGGGTCGATCAAGGCGAACATTGGCCACACCTCCGCCGGGGCCGGGGTCGCGGGGGTCATCAAGATGGTGCAGGCGCTGCGGCACGAGCTGCTGCCACCGTCGCTGCATTGCGAGGAGCCCTCGCCGCACGTCGACTGGTCGGCGGGCGCCGTCGAGCTGCTGCGCGAGCCGGTCGATTGGCCGGCCGGCGCATGCCCCCGGCGAGCCGGGGTGTCGTCGTTCGGGGTCAGCGGCACGAACGCCCACGTGATCCTGGAGGAGGCGCCGGCCGAGCCGGACGCCGAGCGCGCCGTCGAGTCGCCCGCCTTGCCGCTCGTGCTCTCGGCACACACCGAGGTGGCGCTGCGCGCGCAGGCCGCGCGGCTGGCCACCTGGCTGGCGGCGCGCGCCGAGCTCGAGCCGGTTGACGTGGCGTTCACGCTCGCGACCGGGCGTGCGCACTTGGAGCGTCGCGCCTTCGTGGCGGGGTCTGGGCGCGAGGAGCTGATCGCCGATCTCGACGTGCTGGCGCGTGGCGAGCTGGGCGCCGACGGCTCGATCGGTTCCGCGCGAGCCGGGAGGACCGCGTTCCTCTTCAGCGGCCAGGGTGCGCAGTGGGCGGGGATGGGGTCGGGGCTGTACGGCCGCTTCCCGGTGTTCGCGCAGGCGTTGGATGCGGTCTGCGCGGAGCTGGACCCGCAGCTGGGGCGCCCGTTGCGGGAGTCGATCTTCTGTGTGGAGGGATCGCCCGACGCGCGGTCGTTGGACCGCACGGAGCTCACGCAGCCCGCGCTGTTCGCGGTCGAGGTCGCGTTGTTCCGGTTGTTCGAGTCGTGGGGCGTCAGACCCGACCTGCTGATCGGCCACTCGGTCGGCGAGCTCGTCGCCGTGCACGTGGCGGGCATGCTGTCGCTGGCGGACGCATGTGCGCTGGTGGCTGCGCGCGGGCGGTTGATGGGCGCGCTGCCCGACGGCGGCGCGATGGTGGCGATCGAGGCGTCCGAGCGTGAGCTCGTCGCGACGCTCGCCGAGGGGGGTGGAGCGGCGGCGATCGCGGCGGTCAACGGTCCGCGGGCGGTGGTCGTCTCCGGCGAGACAACGGCGGTCGACGCGCTCGAGCGGGTGTGGACGGAGCACGGTCGCAGGACCTCGCAGCTGCGCGTCAGCCACGCCTTCCACTCGCCGCTGATGGAGCCGATGCTCGACGAGCTGCGCGCGGTCGCGGAGCGGTCGAGCGTGTCGGCGCCGTCGATCCCGATCGTCTCGAACGTGACCGGCGCGGTCGCGACGGAGGACCTGCGCGACCCGGGGTACTGGGCGCGTCATGCGCGGGAGCCTGTCCGCTTCGCCGACGGGATCGCCGAGCTCGAGCGGCTCGGCGTCACCCGCTTCGTCGAGCTCGGCCCCGACGCGGCGTTGACAGCGCTGGCGCGGGGCTCGGTCACTGACGAGCTCGCCGATCGCGGCCTGTTCGTCCCCGCCATGCGCAGGGGCCGCGACCAGGAGCGGACGCTGGTCGCGTGCCTTGCGGCGATGCACACGGCCGACGTCGCCGTGGATTGGCACGCGTTCTTCGCGGGCACGGGCGCGCGTCGGGTCGAGCTGCCGACGTACGCCTTCCAGCGCCGGCGCCACTGGCTCGACGCGCTCGCCGGCGCCGGGCAGCTGGCGTCCGCCGGCCTCGCCGCCGTCGACCACCCGCTGCTCAGCGCCCGGCAGCTGCTGGCAGGCAGCGAGGAGTGGCTGCTCACCGGACGGGTGGCCCGCGCGACGCATCCGTGGATCGGCGACCACGTGCTGCTCGACACGGTCGTCGTGCCCGGCACCGCGTGGGTCGACGCCGCTCTCGCTGCCGGCGAGCTCGTCGGCTGCGCGGTACTCGCCGAGATCACGTTCGAGGCGCCACTCGTGCTGGCCGAGCGCGAGGCGGCGCAGCTGCAGCTGCGCGTGGAGGCCCCGGACGAGGCAGGGAGCCGCCGCTTCTCGATCCACTCATGCAGTGAAGGCGCCGCCGCCGACGACGACGCCGAGTGGACGCGCCACGGCAGCGGCACGCTCGCCGCGGAGGCGGACGCGGCGTCGTCGGAGGCGCTCGAGCAGCTCGCCGCCGAGTCGTGGCCGCCCGCGGGCGCCGAGGAGGTCGACGTCGACCGCATCTACGAGCGGCTGACGGGCCACGGGTTCGCCTACGGCCCGTGGTTCACGGGCGTGCGCGCGGCGTGGCGTCGCGGCGACGAGCTGTTCGCCGAGGTTGCGCTCGACGACGAGCACGCCGACGCGGCCGCAAGGCACGCGCTCCATCCGGCCCTCTTCGACGCGGCGCTGCACGGTGCCGTCGAGCTGATGGACGACGGCGAGGACTCCGGCGGCCGGATGCTGTTCCACTGGGAGGGCGCGCGCCTGCACGCGGCAGGCGCGACCGCGCTGCGGGTCCGCATCGCGCTGGTCGGAGAGGAGACGTGGGAGGTGGCCGCGATCGACCCGTTCGGCGCGCCCGTCGCGTCGGTGGAGCAGATCGTGTCGCGGCGCGTCGAGCCGGAGCAGCTCGCGCTGGCGCGTCGGAGCCGCGACGACACGATCTTCTCGCTCGACTGGGTCGAGGCCGTCCCATCGCCGGGTGGCGGCGCGCCGCCGCGCGTGGCCCTGATCGAAGGCGAGGACACCGCGCTGGGAGCGGAGGCGTCGGAGGCGATGCGGCTGGATCGGCATCCCGATCTCGCTGCCCTCGAGCGAGCGGTCGCTGATGGCGCACCGGTGCCCGAGGTCGTGCTCATCGCCGCGCCGGGCGGGTTGGGCGACGTCGCCGCGGACGCGCACGCGGTCACGGCCCAGGTGCTCGAGCTGCTGCAGGCGTGGCTCGCGGGCGATGCGCTGGAGAGCGCCCGCTTGGTGGTCGTCACGCGCGGCGCGTTGGCGGTCCGCGACGGCGAGTCGCCCGACTTGGCCCAGGCGGCGGCGGCTGGCCTCGTGCGCAGCGCCGCGTCCGAGCATCCGCTGCGCTTCGGGCTCGTCGACCTCGGCTCCGGCGACGTCGCCGTGGCGCTCCGCGCGGCTCTTACGAGTGCGGAGTCCGAGCTGGCCGTGCGCGAAGGCGCGCTGCTCGCCCCGCGGCTGGTGCGGGCCGGATCGGCTGGGACGCCGACCCCGCCGACGGACCCGCAGGGGACGGTGCTGATCACCGGCGGCACGGGTGGGCTCGGTGCGCTCGTCGCACGGCACCTGGTGGGCGAGCACGGCGCTAGGCGGCTGTTGTTGACCTCGCGCCGCGGGCTGGAGGCCGAGGGCGCGGCGGAGCTGGTGGCCGAGTTGGGCGAGCTGGGCTGCGAGGCTGCGGTGGCGGCGTGTGACGTGGCCGATCGAGGGCAGGTGGAGGCGCTGCTCGCCGAGGTCGACGACGGACATCCGCTCGTCGGCGTCGTGCACGCCGCGGGTGTGCTCGACGACGGCACGATCACGTCATTGGACGCGGAGCAGCTGCGTCGCGTGATGGCGCCGAAGGTCGACGGGGCGTTGCATCTGCACGAGCTGACGCGGGACCGCGAGCTGTCGTTCTTCGTGCTGTTCTCCTCGGCCGCGGCTGCGTTCGGCAGTCCGGGGCAGGGCAACTACGCGGCCGCCAACGCATTCCTCGACGGGCTGGCGCACCACCGGCACGCGCAGGGACTGGTGGCGATCTCGGTGGCGTGGGGTCCGTGGGAGCAGACGACCGGGATGGTCGCCGACGCCGATCTTGCCCGCCTGGCGCGCCTCGGCACGAGGCCGCTGCCGAGCGGGCAGGCCCTGACGCTGTTCGACGCCGCGCGCGGCGCCGCGCAGGCGCACCTGCTTGCGATTCGGCTCGACGGCGCCGCGTTGCGCGCGCAGGCCAGCTCGGGCGTCCTGTCGCCGATCCTGCGCGACCTGGTTCGCGTCTCGGTGCGCCGTCCCGACGATCAGGGCTCGCTGGCGCGGCAGCTGGCCGCGGCGCCGGAGGCCGAGTGGCAGCGGATCGTGCTGGACCTCGTGTGCGGACACATCGCGACGGTGCTCGGACACCCGTCGCCGCAGGCGGTCGATCCGGAGCGCAGCTTCAGCGACATGGGGTTCGACTCGCTCGCCGCCGTCGAGCTGCGCAACCGCCTGATCCAGGCGACCGGGCTGCGGCTCCCGGCGACCGTCGTCTTCGACCATCCGACCCCGGCCGCTGTGGCGGCCTACGTCGCCGCCAAGGTGGCGCCCAGCGGGTCGAGGCGGCCGGCGCTCGACGGCGAGCTCGATCGGCTCGACGGGTTGCTGCGGTCGCTGGCGAGCGATGACGCGGAGCGGGTGAGGCGGCGCTTGCGGTCGATGTTGGCCGGGCTGGGCGAGGACGCCGCGCGCGAGCAGGACGAGGTCACCGAGCAGATGATCGAGTCGGCGTCCGCCGACGAGATCCTCGAGCTGGTCAGTGATGAGTTGGAGAAACCATGAGAGGAGCTGGGGAATCGTGAGCGCAGCATCGAGCGACGACAAGCTGCTGCCGCAGCTGAAGCGAGTGCTGCTGGAGCTGCGCGACACGCGGCGGCAGCTGGACGATCTCGAGTCTCGCGAGCGCGAGCCGATCGCGATCGTCGGGATGGGCTGCCGCTTCCCCGGAGGCGCGGACTCGCCGGAGGCGCTGTGGGAGCTCATCGCGGAGGGGCGCGACGCGATCGGCGAGTGTCCCGAGGGCCGCGGCTGGGATCTGGAGGGCATGTTCAGCACCGACCCCGACCAGCGCGGCACGTACTACACCCGCGGCGGCGCGTTCCTCCACGACGCCGATCAGTTCGACGCAGACCTCTTCTCGATCGCGCCGCGCGAGGCGGTGGCGATGGACCCGCAGCAGCGGCTGCTGCTCGAGACCACCTGGGAGGCGCTCGAGCACGCCGGCATCGCCCCGGACTCGCTGCGCGGAAGCGACGCGGGCGTCTTCGTCGGCGTCAGCAGCAACAGCTACGGCATCTGGCCGCGTGTGCTGGAAAGCACCGAGGGCTTCCAGGTGACCGGCACGGCGCCGAGCGTCGCCTCCGGGCGCTTGGCGTACACGTTCGGGCTGGAGGGGCCGGCGGTCTCGATCGACACGGCGTGCTCGTCGTCGCTGGTCGCGTTGCATCTCGCCTGCCAGGCGCTGCGGCGCGGCGAGTGCGAGCTGGCGGTCTCGGGGGGCTCGATGGTCATGGCCGCTCCGGGGCTGCTGATCGACTTCTCGCGCCAGCGGGCGCTGTCGCCGGACGGTCGCTGCAAGGCGTTCGGGGCGTCGGCGGACGGGGCGGGCTTCTCGGACGGCGTCGGCGTCGTGCTGCTCGAGCGGCTCTCACGCGCACGCGCGGCGGGCCGTGAGGTGCTGGCCGTGATCCGCGGCAGCGCGGTCAACCAGGACGGTGCGTCGAACGGCCTGACGGCGCCGAACGGGCCCTCGCAGGTGCGCGTGATCCGCGACGCGCTCGTCAACGCGGGCCTGTCGGCGGGCGACGTGGACGCCGTCGAGGGGCATGGCACCGGCACGCCGCTGGGCGATCCGATCGAGGCGCAGGCGCTGCTGGACACCTACGGGCAGGAGCGCTCGAACGGCCCGCTCTACCTCGGCTCGGTGAAGTCGAACGTCGGCCATGCGGCGACCGCGGCGGGCGTCGCGGGCGTTATCAAGGTCGTGCAGGCGCTGCGACACGAGCAGCTGCCGCGCTCGCTGCACTGCGAGGAGCCCTCGCCGCACGTCGACTGGTCGGAGGGCGAGATCGAGCTGCTGAGCGAGGCGGTCGCGTGGCCGCGCGGTGCGCGTCCACGGCGCGCCGGGGTGTCGTCGTTCGGGGTCAGCGGCACGAACGCCCATCTGATCCTCGAAGAGGCGCCCGCGGCGGACGCTGCTGCGGTCCTCGACGGGGACGTCGCCGACGCGCAGACCCCGGCGCGGGACGGCGTGCTGCCGTTCCTGCTCTCGGCGGCGAACGAGGAGGCGCTGGCGCCGCAGGCGGAGCGGCTCGCGGCGTTCCTCGAGGCGCGCCCGCAGGCGGACCCGTACGCCGTGGCGTGCGGTCTCGCGCTGCGGCGCGCACACCTGCCCGAGCGCGCTGCCGTCATCGCCACCGGGCGCGAGGAGCTGATCGTGGCCTTGCGTGCGCTCGCGCACGGAGAGGAGCCGTCCGGCGTGGTGCACGGCCACGCGCGCAGCGGGGCGACAGCGCTGTTGTTCTCGGGTCAGGGATCGCAGTGGGCGGGGATGGGGGCGCGGTTGTACGAGCAGTTCCCGGTCTTCGCGACGGCGTTGGACGAGGCGTGCGGGGAGCTCGATCGTCATCTCGAGCGGCCACTGAAGGAGGTGATGTTCGCCGAGCCGGAGACCGAGGCAGCGGCGTTGTTGTCGAACACCCGCTACACGCAGGTGGCGCTGTTCGCGCTCGAGGTCGCGCTCTACCGCCTCGTCGAGCAGTTCGGCGTCAGACCGGACTTCCTGATCGGCCACTCGGTCGGCGAGTTCGCGGCGGCGCACGTGGCGGGGGTGTTCTCGCTCGGGGACGGCTGCCGTCTCGTGGCCGAGCGGGCGCGCCTGATGAGCGCGCTGCCGGCGGGCGGGGCGATGCTGGCCGTTGAGGCATCCCAGGACGAGGTCATCGAGAGCCTCGCGGCGTTCGAGGGCCGTCTGTCGTTGGCGGCGGTGAATGGGCCGCTGGCGGTGACGGTGTCGGGCGAGGAGGCCGCGATCGACGAGCTGGAGGCGCTGTGGAGAGAGCGTGGGCGCCGCACGACGCGCCTGGACGTCAGCCACGCGTTCCACTCGCACCTGATGGAGCCGATGCTGGAGGAGCTGGAGGCGGTCGCGCGGCAGGTCGAGCTGTCGGCTCCGCAGATCCCGATCGTCTCGAACGTCACCGGCAGGCAGCTGACGGCCGAGGAGGCGCGCTCGCCGGAGTATTGGGTGCGGCACGTGCGCCAGCCGGTGCGCTTCGCGGACGGCGTGGAGCTGCTCGCCGGAGCGGGCGTGACGCGCTTCCTGGAGCTCGGCCCGAACACGGTGCTGGCCGCGCTGGCGGCCCAGTCGCCGGCGCTCGAACAGGCCGAGCCGCTGTTCGCGAGCAGCCTGCGCGGCCCCAGGCTCGGCGAGCGCGAGGCACTGCTGGGCTTCCTCGCGTCTGCGCACTGCAGCGGCCTTGCGCTCGACTGGCGCGCGCTGCTCGACGACCGCGGCGTGGGGCCCGTGGAGCTGCCGACGTACGCTTTCCAACGGCGGAGCTACTGGGCGGATCCGGGGACCGACGCCGACCCGGCGGCGGTCGGCCAGCTGGCGGGCGAGCATCCGCTGCTGGGCGCGGCGGTGCGGCTCGCGGGCGCCGAGGGCTGGCTGCTGACGGGGCGGCTGTCGCTCGCCTCACAGCCGTGGCTCGCGGACCACGCGGTCGGCGGGATGGTGCTGCTGCCGGCGACGGCGTTCGTGGAGCTGGCGCTCGCGGCCGCGCAGCGCGTCGGCGCCGCGGGGCTCGACGACTTGACGCTCGTCGCCCCGCTCGTGCTCGATCCCGCGGCTGGGATCAACGTGCAGGTCAGCGTCGCCGGGCCGGACGAGGACGGCCGGCGGCCGCTCAACGTGTACTCCGCGGGCCGGGCGGGGGATGAGGGTGGCGACGAGGAGGACGGCGAGCCGCAGTGGACGCTGCATGCGACCGGGCTGCTGGCGGCGCCCGGCGCCGAGGACGGCGACGCGCCGAGCCTCGGCGCATGGCCGCCGGCCGGCGCGCAGGAGGTCGACGTCGAACGCTTCTACGAGACGATCGCCGACGCCGGCTACGACTACGGGCCCGCCTTCCGCGGGCTGCGCGCGGCGTGGCGCGACGGCGACGCGTGGCTCGCCGAGATCGAGCTCGACGGGGCCCAGCAGGGCCAGGCGGCCGAGTTCCTCGCGCATCCCGCGCTGCTCGACGCGGCGCTGCACACCGCGCTGCTGGCGGCGATCGACCAGCAGGCGCTCGACGCCCCGGCGGTGCCGTTCTCGTTCGCCGGCGTGCGGCTGCACGCGCCCGGCGCCGCGGCGCTGCGCGTGCGGGTCGAGCTCGACGAGCAGGACGGGACGCGCACGATGAAGCTCGTCGCGACCGACCAGGCCGGCATCGCCGTGCTGGCGATCGACCACCTCGAAGCGCGCGCGCTCGACCCTGCCATGCTCAGGACCGCCGGCAGGACCGCCGGGAGCCGGCCGCTCTACGAGCACAGCTGGATCCAGCTCGCCGGCGCGGCCGAGGATGCCGCGGCGGACGCGGCGGAGCACGCGGCCACGAACGGGTCGGACCCCGCAGCGGGCGGCGCGAGCACGCTCGCGACGCTGACGCTGCTCGGCGAGGCGGCGCGGCTCGCGTCCGCGGGCGTCGACTGCACCGCGTACGCCGACGTTGCGGCGCTCGAGCGGGCGATCGCCGACGGCGCGCCGGCGCCGGAGCTCGTGCTTGTCAACGTGCCGGGCGGGTCGGGCGACGTCGTCGCGAACGCGCATGCGGTGACGACGTGGGCGCTCGAGCTGCTGCAGGCGTGGCTCGCGAGTGAGGCGCTCGAGAGCGCCCGGCTGGTGATCCTCACCGACGGTGCGCTGGCGGTCCGCGACGGCGAGTCGCCCGACTTGGCGCAGGCGGCCGTGCCCGGCCTCGTGCGCAGCGCGGGCTCCGAGCATCCGCTGCGCTTCGGGCTCGTCGACCTCGGCCCGGGTGAGACCGCCGGGGCTCTGGGCGCGGCGCTCGAGAGCGACGAGCCCGAGCTCGCGCTGCGCGACGGCGCCGTGTACGCGCCGCGGCTCGTGCGCGCCGGCTCGGCCGGAACGCTGATCCCGCCGGCCGACGCTGGCGCATGGCGGCTCGGCACCGAGCGGCCGGGCTCGCTGGAGGACCTGGCGCTGCTGCCGTCGCAGGCGGGCGCGGCGCCGCTGGGCGAGGGCGAGGTGCGGATCGCGGTGCAGGCCGCGGGTCTGAACTTCCGCGACGTGCTGATCGCGCTCGGGATGTACCCGGGCAAGGCGCCGCTCGGCAGCGAGGCGGCGGGCGTGGTGGCCGAGGTCGGCCCGGGCGTCGACGCGCTCGAGACCGGCGATCGGGTCTTCGGCTTCATGCCGGAGTGCTTCGGGTCGCACGCGATGACCGACGCGCGGTTGGTCACACGGATCCCGGACGGGTGGTCGTTCGAGCAGGCGGCGGCGGTGCCGACGGTGTTCCTGACGGCGTACTACGGGCTGGTCGACGTCGCCGATCTGAGGCGCGGCGAGCGGGTGCTGGTGCACGCGGGCGCCGGTGGGGTGGGGATGGCGGCGATCCAGATCGCGCGGGGGCTGGGCGCGGAGGTGTTCTCGACCGCACACCCCGACAAGTGGGACGCGCTGCGCGGGCTCGGGCTCGACGACGACCACATCGCGTCCTCGCGCGATCTCGCGTTCAAGGACGCGTTCCTCGCCGCGACGGACGGCGCCGGCGTCGATGTGGTGCTCGACGCGTTGACGGGCGAGTTCGTCGACGCGTCGCTGGAGCTGCTGCCGCGGGGCGGGCGCTTCGTCGAGATCGGCAAGGCCGACGTGCGCGAGCCGGACAGAGTCGCCGCGGACCACCCCGGCGTCAGGTACCGCGCGTTCGACCTGCTGGAGGCGGGTCCCGAGCGGCTGCAGGCGATGCTCGCCGAGCTGCTCGAGCAGTTCGCATCCGACGCGTACCGTCATCCGCCGATCGCGACGTGGGACGTGCGCAACGGCCCGGACGCGTTCCGGCACATGCGCGAGGCGAGGCACGTCGGCAAGCTCGTGCTGACGGTGCCGCAGCGCCCCGAGCTGGACGGGACCGTCTTGATCACGGGCGGCACGGGTGGACTCGGTGCGCTCGTCGCACGGCACCTGGCGGGTGAGCACGGCGCCAGGCGGCTGCTGTTGACTTCGCGCCGCGGGCTGGAGGCCGAGGGCGCGGCGGAGCTGGTGGCCGAGTTGGGCGAGCTGGGCTGCGAGGCTGCGGTGGCGGCGTGTGACGTGGCCGATCGCGCGCAGGTGGAGGCGCTGCTCGCCGAGGTCGACGACGGACATCCGCTCGTCGGCGTCGTGCACGCCGCGGGCGTGCTCGACGACGGCACGATCACGTCGCTCGACGCGGAGCAGCTGCGCCGCGTGATGGCGCCGAAGGTCGACGGTGTGATGCACCTGAATGAGCTGACCGAGGACTGCGAGCTGTCGTTCTTCGTGCTGTTCTCGTCCGCCGCGGCGGCGCTCGGCAGCCCCGGCCAGGGCAACTACGCCGCCGCCAACGCATTCCTCGACGGGCTGGCCCACCACCGCCACGCGCAAGGCCTCGCGGCCACGTCGCTCGACTGGGGCACGTGGGAGCGCGACACCGGCATCGCCGCCGACGCCGAGCGTTCGCGCGTCTCGCGCATGGGCGTCGTCCCGTTCTCCGACGAGGAGGGCCTGTCGCTGCTCGACGCCGCGCTCGGCGCCGCCCAGCCGCAGCTCGTGCCGATCCGGCCGGACATGGCGACGCTGCGGCGCGCGGCGGACGTTGGCGTGCTGTCGCCGATCCTCAGCGCACTGGTGCGCGTGTCCGAGCGCCGCTCCGGCGCCGGCAAGGGGGCGCTCGCAAGGATGCTGGCCGACGCGCCGGAGCCCGAGCGGCAGCGGATCGCGCTCGACCTCGTGCGCGGGCACATCGCGACGGTGCTCGGCCATCCCTCGCCGCAGGCCGTCGACCCCGACAAGAACTTCAAGGACATGGGGTTCGACTCGCTCGCCGCGGTCGAGATGCGCAACCGCCTGATCCAGGCGACCGGCCTGCGGCTGCCGGCCACGGTCGTGTTCGACCACCCGACGCCGACCGCCGTGGCGGTGTACCTGATCGGGAAGCTGGCACCGGGAGCCTCGCAACGGCCCGCGATCGACGACCAGCTCGACCAGCTCGACGGGCTGCTGCGCTCGCTGCCGGACGACGCGACCGAGCGCGTGAAGCGGCGGCTGCGCTCGATGCTGGCCGGGCTGGGTGAGGACGCCGCGCGCGAGCAGGATGAGGCCACCGAGCGGGCGATCGAATCGGCGTCCGCGGACGAGCTGCTCGAGCTGATCAACGAGGAGCTGGAGAAGTCATGAGCGCAGCATCGAGCGACGACAAGCTGCTGCCGCAGCTGAAGCGCGTGCTGCTGGAGCTGCGCGACACGCGGAGGCAGCTGGACGACCTGGAGTCGCGCGATCGCGAGCCGATCGCGATCGTCGGGATGGCGTGCCGCTTCCCCGGCGGCGCGGACTCGCCGGAGGCGCTGTGGGAGCTCGTGGCCGAGGGCCGGGATGCGATCTGCGAGTTCCCCGCCAATCGCGGCTGGGACCTCGATCAGATCTTCGATCCCGACCCGTCCAGCCCGACGTCGTGCTACACCCGCAGCGGCGGGTTCCTTCACGACGCGGGCCTGTTCGACGCCGAGCTGTTCTCGATCGGGCCGCGCGAGGCGCTGGCGATGGACCCCCAGCAGCGGCTGCTGCTGGAGGCGACCTGGGAGGCGTTCGAGCACGCCGGGATCGACCCGACGAGCGTGAAGGGCGACAACGTCGGCACCTACGTCGGCATCGGCGGCACCGACTACGGAATGTCCGTCTTGCGCGCGCCGGAGCTGGAGGGCTTCCGCGTGAGCGGCACGCTCGTCAGCCTCGCCTCGGGGCGGGTGGCCTACACGTTCGGGCTGGAGGGGCCGGCGCTGTCGATCGACACGGCGTGCTCGTCGTCGCTCGTGGCGATGCACCTTGCATGCCACGCGCTGCGGCGCGGCGAGTGCGAGCAGGCGCTCGTGGCCGGGACGACGGTGTTCGCCTCGCCCGGGCTGATAATCGACTTCTCACGCCAGCGGGTGCTGTCGCCGGACGGCCGCTGCAAGGCGTTCGGGGCGTCCGCCGACGGGGCCGGCTTCTCGGACGGCGTGGGCGTGCTCGTGCTGGAGCGGCTGTCCGACGCCCGCGCGAAGGGGCACGACGTGCTGGCGCTGATCCGCGGCTCGGCCCTCAACCAGGACGGCGCGTCGAACGGCCTGATAGCGCCGAACGGCCCGGCGCAGGAGCGCGTGATCCGGGACGCGCTGGCGAGCGCGGGCTTGTCGCCGGCGGACATCGACGTGGTCGAGGGCCACGGGACGGGGACCGCCCTGGGCGATCCGATCGAGATCCAGGCGCTGCTGGAGACCTACGGGCAGGAGCGCGCGAACGCGCCCCTCCTGCTGGGGTCGATCAAGTCGAACATCGGCCATACCTCCACGGCGGCCGGCGTGGCCGGGGTGATCAAGATGGTGCAGGCGTTGCGGCACGAGCGGTTGCCGCGCTCGCTGCATTGCGAGGAGCCCTCGCCGCACGTGGACTGGTCGGAGGGCACGATCGAGCTGTTGCGCGAGCCGGTCGAGTGGCCGGCCGGGGAGCGCCCGCGGCGGGCGGCCATCTCGTCGTTCGGCATGAGCGGCACGAACGCGCACGTGATCTTGGAGGAGGCGCCGGCGGTCGAGGCCCCGGCGCGCGATGTGCAGACGTCGGATGTGCCGTTCGTGCTGTCGGGGCGCAGTGAGGCTGCGTTGTGGGCGCAGGCGGAGCGGTTGCGCAGCTGGCTTGTCGAGCGGCCGCAGCTCGAGCCTGTGGACGTGGGCTTCTCGTTGGTTGCGGGGCGTGCGCGGCTGGAGCACCGCGCGGTCGTGGTCGCCTCGGACGCCGGGGAGCTGGTGGCGGGGCTGGAGGCGGTTGCGTGCGGTGAGGCGGCGGATGGCGTGGTGGCGGGGCGGACGCGTGAGGGCGCCGGCGCCGGCGCGGCGTTCGTGTTCCCCGGTCAGGGCTCGCAGTGGGAGGGGATGGCGTTGGAGTTGCTCGGCTCCGCCCCGGTGTTCGCGGAGTCGTTGCGCGTATGCGGCGAGGCGCTGGCGCAGCACGTCGACTGGTCGTTGCAGGACGTGTTGCGCGGGGCAGACGGTGCTCCGTCGCTGGAGCGTGTCGATGTGGTGCAGCCGGCGTTGTTCGCGGTGATGGTCTCGCTGGCGGCGTTGTGGCGTTCCTATGGTGTGGAGCCCTCGGCGGTGGTGGGGCATTCGCAGGGTGAGATCGCGGCGGCGCATGTCGCGGGCGGGCTCTCGCTGGAGGACGCGGCGCGGGTGGTGTGTCTGCGTAGTCGGGCGATCGCCGATCTGCTGGCGGGGCACGGTGGCATGGTGTCGGTCGCGCTCGCGCCCAGAGCGGCAGCGGAGCTGACCGAGCCGTTCGGTGAGCGGCTGGCACTCGCGGCCGTGAACGGTCCGACGTCCGTCGTGGTCTCCGGGGAGATGGATGCGCTGGAGGAGCTGCTCCAGAGATGCGAGGCCGAGGACGTGTGGGCGCGCAGGATCCCGGTGGACTACCCGTCGCACACCGTCCGCGTCGAGGACCTGCGCGAGCGTCTGCTGCACGATCTCGCCGGGATCGAGCCGAGGTCGGGGACGATCCCGTTCTACTCGACCGTCTTGGGCGAGCCGCTCGACACCGCGAAGCTCGACGCCGAGTACTGGTATCGCAACCTGCGCCTGCCGGTCAGGTTCAACACCGTCGTCGAGGCGCTGATCGACAGTGGTGCCAGTGCGCTGATTGAGGTCAGCCCCCACCCGGGGCTGACGGTCGCGATGACCGCAGCGGTCGAGGGCAAG